>NZ_JBHVQB010000023.1:0-1103 GCF_042887015.1 Paenibacillus sp. NPDC057967 | reverse complement strand
GCAACTGGATCGACCGGAGCCACTGGTTCTGGAGCAACTGGAGCTACAGGGGCTACAGGTGAGACGGGGGCCACTGGCGCAACTGGATCGACCGGAGCCACTGGTTCTGGAGCAACTGGAGCTACAGGGGCTACAGGTGAGACGGGGGCCACTGGCGCAACTGGATCGACCGGGGCCACTGGTTCAGGAGCAACTGGTGCGACTGGAGCTACAGGGGCAACGGGAGCTACTGGAACTAGCGGATCAACCGGCACTACCGGACCGACAGGATCGACAGGCAGTACTGGATCAACAGGCGCGACTGGTCCAACAGGCGTTGACGGCGTAACAGGTGCAACTGGGCCAACGGGCGCCGATGGACCGACGGGTGCTGATGGCGCGACTGGTGCAACGGGCGTGGACGGTGTGACCGGACCTACAGGTGCAACGGGCGCGGATGGTGCAACTGGTGCGACCGGGCCTACAGGTGCAACGGGCGTGGATGGCGCGACGGGTGTGACCGGACCTACAGGTGCAACGGGCGCGGATGGTGCAACTGGTGCGACCGGGCCTACAGGTGCAACGGGCGTGGATGGCGCGACGGGTGCGACCGGACCTACAGGTGCAACGGGCGCGGATGGTGCAACTGGTGCGACCGGACCTACAGGTGCAACGGGCGTGGATGGTGCGACTGGCGCGACCGGACCTACAGGTGCAACCGGTGTCGATGGTGCGACTGGCGCGACCGGACCTACAGGTGCAACGGGCGTGGATGGTACGACTGGCGCGACCGGACCTACAGGTGCAACGGGCGTGGATGGTGCGACTGGCGCGACCGGACCTACAGGTGCGGATGGTGCAACGGGCGCGGATGGCTCGACCGGACCGACTGGGGCCGATGGCGCTACTGGTGCTGATGGTGCGACTGGACCTACAGGTGCTGACGGGGCTACAGGTGCTACTGGCGCAGATGGCGCGACCGGGCCTACAGGTGCTGACGGAGCTACAGGTGCTGACGGAGCTACAGGTGCTACTGGCGCAGATGGCGCGACTGGACCTACAGGTGCTGACGGGGCTACTGGCGCAGATGGCGCGACTGGACCTACAGGTGCTGACGGGGCTAC
>NZ_JBHVQB010000022.1:0-1286 GCF_042887015.1 Paenibacillus sp. NPDC057967 | reverse complement strand
CTATATAGCCCCCTAATCCAGTTGGACACTTTCTCCACTTCAGATACACTAAGAATAGGTGGAGGAGTTATCCATGAAAAGACGGTTTCGGTGTCCCATTCAAACGAAGAAGGAGTTTGTTGTAGAGGTGCTCTCCGGTTATCGAACGGAAGTAGTGGCCAGGCAACATGGTGTTTCTCCCGCAACGCTTAGTAAGTGGGTCCGACAGTATCAGGATGAGGTGGGCGATCTGATGGTGAAAAAACGAGACGAAGCAGAAAAGTTGAAAGCAGACGCAGCCAAGCTTGCTGAGCTCCAGCAAAGGTATGACTCCGCAATTAAACAGCTTGGTGAGAAAGAAGTGGAGCTGAGCATCCTTCGGGAACTGGTTAAAAAAAAGCACCCCGATTGGAGACAGCGCTAGCCTGGATCGAACGAGGCTATCCCGTACGGACGGTGCTGCGTATTTGCGGTGTGCCTCGTTCAACATACTATTATCGCTTGCAGCATCCAGAGCGGCAAAAGCCGGTAAGCAAAGGTCGCCCGATCCCAGGCTATTCGTATAACCGATTAGGCAACAAGGTCTCAGACGCCCGCATCAAAGGTTGTCTACGTCGACTTATTCAGGGGCCTAACGCCGCATTTGGCTACCGGAAACTCACGATTCTCCTACGTCGGAAATACAACTTGGTCATTAACAAGAAGAAAGTCTACCGGCTTTGCAAAGAGCTTCAACTCCTCGCTCCTAGGCGAGAAACGAACAAGCCCGTGCCGAAGAAGGTGGCCCATAACCGAGTGGTAACGGGGCCCAACCAGCTCTGGCAGCTCGACATTAAGTATGGCTATGTCGCTGGCAAACGCCGTCACTTTTACTTGGCCAGCATCATAGATGTGTTTGATCGAGCGATCGTGGCGTACCATCGCGGTAAGGTTTGCAGCACAACAGATGTACTGCGAACGGTCCAGCAAGCGATTTTAAAGCGTGACGTGAACAAGCAAGTCAGTGGGCTTGTTATTCGTACAGATAATGGCCCTCAGTTCGTCAGCAAGGCCTTCTACGCCTTCTGCGAACAGGCGGGAATTGAGCATGAACGGATACCGAATCGAACGCCCAACAAAAATGCTTTCATCGAATCGTTCCACAGCATCTTAGAGCGCGAATGCTATCTCCGCAACTGTTTTGAGACGTACGAGGAAGCCTATATGGAGGTCGATCGGTTCCTCCGTTATTACAACAACGAACGAATCCATGGCAGCCTACAAGACTGGCCGCCCAAAGCATATTTAAGATTGGTCACCGCTGGCGT
>NZ_JBHVQB010000021.1:0-1309 GCF_042887015.1 Paenibacillus sp. NPDC057967 | reverse complement strand
CAGACTCGCTTTCGCTGCGGCTCCGGCTTTCCACCTTAACCTTGCACGGGATCGTAACTCGCCGGTTCATTCTACAAAAGGCACGCCATCACCCATTGATCGGGCTCTGACTTCTTGTAAGCGCACGGTTTCAGGTTCTTTTTCACTCCGCTCCCGCGGTGCTTTTCACCTTTCCCTCACGGTACTGCTTCACTATCGGTCACCAGGGAGTATTTAGCCTTGGCAGATGGTCCTGCCGGATTCCGACGGGGTTTCACGTGTCCCGCCGTACTCAGGATACATCTCGGAGAGTGCTGACTTTTGGTTACAGGGCTTTTACCTCTTCTAGCGGGCCTTTCCAGACCTCTTCGCCTAACCAACACCTTTGTAACTCCATGTGAGATGTCCTACAACCCCAAGGAGCAAGCTCCTTGGTTTGGGCTAATCCGCGTTCGCTCGCCGCTACTGACGGAATCACTTTTGTTTTCTCTTCCTCGGGGTACTTAGATGTTTCAGTTCCCCCGGTATGCCTCTCATTGACCTATGTATTCAGTCAATAGTAACTGGGCATTACCCCAGCTGGGTTTCCCCATTCGGAAATCCCCGGATCAAAGCCTGCTTACGGCTCCCCGAGGCGGTATCGTTGTTCGCCACGTCCTTCTTCGGCTCCTGGTGCCTAGGCATCCTCCGTGCGCTCTTACTAGCTTAACCTAGTATCGCTGGCATATAGCCAACGCTAAATCATTTGCTAAAGGATGTTTCAGCAGAAGATTCTCTTCTCATCCGAAGATAAGAATCAAACACTTCTTGTTACTTTCGTTATCCAGTTTTCAAGGAACAAATGTCGCAAAATACGACAGGATTATGAGTTTACCACACCTTTTCGACTCATTCAACAAGTAAATGTTGGAAGTCTATGCGGTTATATTGGCAAACAAATATCCGCTTGGCGACGTCCTACTCTCCCAGGACCCTGCGGTCCAAGTACCATCGGCGCTGGAGGGCTTAACGGTCGTGTTCGGTATGGGAACGCGTGGTTCCCCTCCGCCATCGCCACCAAACGAATTGGTGAAGATTTTCGCAGATACGAAAACTTCAAAGAAAGACGATTAGTCTTTCAAAACTGACAACGAGCGAGCAACATCTGCCTGATTGAAAATTTTCATCTTGTCTTACGACAATGACGAAAACTTCATATTGGAAGCTATGCTTCCTGATCCGAACCTCAGCGGGTCCGGGTATATCCTTAGAAAGGAGGTGATCCAGCCGCACCTTCCGATACGGCTACCTTGTTACGACTTCACCCCAATCATCTACCCCACCTTCGGCG
>NZ_JBHVQB010000020.1:1377-1611 GCF_042887015.1 Paenibacillus sp. NPDC057967 | reverse complement strand
AGTACCGTCGCTGTAGAACCAGACGTGTAGCCTTGGCTATCCGTCGGGGCTACACCGGATGTAATCCCGTTTCCTTGGTATGTCACATAATATTTTGCTTCTGGCAGCAAGGTCCAGATCGCGTAAAGCGTTACGTTGGACGTGCCGATTGTAATTGTTGAACCTGCTGCATAAGCAGTGCCCGTTCCGTCAGCCTTTGTGTTCCAGCCAGTAAAGGTATTACCTTTCTTCACC
>NZ_JBHVQB010000020.1:0-1280 GCF_042887015.1 Paenibacillus sp. NPDC057967 | reverse complement strand
ACCATGTTTCCACTGCCGAGTACCGTTGCTGTAGAACCAGACGTGTAGCCTTGGCTATCCGTCGGCGCTACACCGGATGTAATCCCGTTGCCTTGATACGTCACATAATATTTTGCTTCTGGCAGCAAGGTCCAGACCGCGTAAAGCGTTACGTTGGACGTTCCGATTGTAATTGTTGAACCTGCTGCATAAGCAGTGCCCGTTCCGTCAGCCTTTGTGTTCCAGCCAGTAAAGGTATTACCTTTCTTCACCATGTTTCCACTGCCGAGTACCGTTGCTGTAGAACCAGACGTGTAGCCTTGGCTATCCGTCGGCGCTACACCGGATGTAATCCCGTTGCCTTGGTACGTGATGTAGTATTTTGCTTCTGGCAGCAAGGTCCAGATCGCGTAAAGCGTTACGTTGGACGTGCCGATTGTAATTGTTGAACCTGCTGCATAGGCTGTGCCTGTTCCGTCGGCTTTTGTATTCCAACCGGTGAACGTGGAGCCTGTTTTTGTCATGCTGCCTGCAGTCGCTATGGTAGCTTGCATGCCCGGAGCATAGTTTTTGCTCGATGGCACTGCACCGCCATCGCTGCCATTGCCGTCATAGCTGATTGTGTACGTGATCAGCTCCCACTGAGCATGTAACGTCACGTTAGCGGAACCCATCGTCAGCGTTGCACCTGCTGTATAAGCAGTGCCCGTTCCGTCGGCTTTTGTATTCCAACCGGTAAACATGGAGCCTGCTTTTGTCATGCTGCCTGCAGTCGCTAGGGTAGCTTGCATGCCCGGAGCATAGTTTTTGCTCGATGGCACTGCACCGCCATCGCTGCCATTGCCGTCATAGCTGATCGAGTAAGTAATCAGCTCCCACTGGGCGTACAACGTCACGTTAGCGGAACCCATCGTCAGCGTTGCACCTGCTGCATATGCATCGCCCGTTCCGTCGGCCTCCGTGTTCCAGCCGGTAAAAGTGGAGCCTGTTTTTGTTATGCTACCTGCAGTCGCTAGTGTAGCTTGCGTGCCCGGAGCGTAGTTTTTGCTCGATGGCACTGCGCCGCCATCGCTGCCATTGCCGTCATAGCTGATTGTGTACGTGATCAGCTCCCACTGGGCGTACAACGTCACGTTAGCGGAACCCATCGTCAGCATGGCACCTGCTGCATATGCATCGCCCGTTCCGTCCACTTTTGTATTCCAGCCCTCGAATGAATGGCCTGCTTTCTCCAAGTCGCCTTGCAATGCTACTGAAACTTGAGCATTCGGAGCATACACACCACCTGTTGGCGACGTGCC
>NZ_JBHVQB010000019.1:0-1702 GCF_042887015.1 Paenibacillus sp. NPDC057967 | reverse complement strand
TAGGATAAGCCCTCGACCGATTAGTATTCGTCAGCTCCACACATTGCTGTGCTTCCACCCCGAACCTATCAACCTCGTCGTCTTCAAGGGGTCTTACTAAATTGGGAAATCTCATCTTGAAGGGGGCTTCACGCTTAGATGCTTTCAGCGCTTATCCCGTCCGTACTTGGCTACCCAGCGGTGCTCCTGGCGGAACAACTGGTACACCAGCGGTACGTCCATCCCGGTCCTCTCGTACTAAGGACAGCTCTTCTCAAATTTCCTACGCCCGCGACAGATAGGGACCGAACTGTCTCACGACGTTCTGAACCCAGCTCGCGTACCGCTTTAATGGGCGAACAGCCCAACCCTTGGGACCTACTTCAGCCCCAGGATGCGATGAGCCGACATCGAGGTGCCAAACCTCCCCGTCGATGTGGACTCTTGGGGGAGATAAGCCTGTTATCCCCAGGGTAGCTTTTATCCGTTGAGCGATGGCCCTTCCATGCGGTACCACCGGATCACTAAGCCCGACTTTCGTCCCTGCTCGACTTGTAGGTCTCGCAGTCAAGCTCCCTTATGCCTTTGCACTCTTCGAATGATTTCCAACCATTCTGAGGGAACCTTTGGGCGCCTCCGTTACATTTTAGGAGGCGACCGCCCCAGTCAAACTGCCCGCCTGACACGGTCCCTGCACCGGTTTCACGGTGCCAGGTTAGAACTCCGATACGATCAGGGTGGTATCCCAACGGTGCCTCCACCGAAGCTGGCGCTCCGGCCTCAAAGGCTCCCACCTATCCTGTACAGATCGTACCAAAGTCCAATATCAAGCTGCAGTAAAGCTCCATGGGGTCTTTCCGTCTTGTCGCGGGTAACCTGCATCTTCACAGGTATTAAAATTTCACCGGATCTCTCGTTGAGACAGCGCCCAAGTCGTTACGCCATTCGTGCGGGTCAGAATTTACCTGACAAGGAATTTCGCTACCTTAGGACCGTTATAGTTACGGCCGCCGTTTACTGGGGCTTCGGTTCACAGCTTCGGGTTACCCCTAACCGCTCCCCTTAACCTTCCAGCACCGGGCAGGCGTCAGCCCGTATACTTCGCCTTACGGCTTCGCACAGACCTGTGTTTTTGCTAAACAGTCGCTTGGGCCTTTTCACTGCGGCCCCCTCGGGCTATTCACCCTACCGAGGCACCCCTTCTCCCGAAGTTACGGGGTCATTTTGCCGAGTTCCTTAACGAGAGTTCTTCCGCGCGCCTTAGCATGCTCTGCTCGCCTACCTGTGTCGGTTTGCGGTACGGGCACCTAGATCTAACTAGAGGCTTTTCTCGACAGCCGGAGTACATGACCTTCGCTACTGCAATTTTCGCTCCCCATCACAGCCCAGCCTAACAGTTGGCGGATTTGCCTACCAACTAGCCTCACTGCTTGGACGGACTATTCCATCAGTCCGCGTCACTGCCCTTCTGTGTCACCCCATTGCTCAAACAATCTTCGGTGGTACAGGAATTTCAACCTGTTGTCCTTCCACTACGCCTTTCGGCCTCGCGTTAGGTCCCGACTTACCCTGAGTGGACGAGCCTTCCTCAGGAACCCTTAGGCTTTCGGCGGACAAGATTCTCACTTGTCTTTTCGTTACTCATACCGGCATTCTCACTTGTATACTGTCCACCAGTCCTTACGGTCTGACTTCAACCTATATACAACGCTCCCCTACCCAA
>NZ_JBHVQB010000018.1:2500-4821 GCF_042887015.1 Paenibacillus sp. NPDC057967 | reverse complement strand
GAACGTAGCCAACCAGCCATGCCCTTGGCAGGACAACTGGCACACCAGAGGTTCGTCCGTCCCGGTCCTCTCGTACTAGGGACAGCCCTTCTCAATATTCCTACGCGCACAGCGGATAGGGACCGAACTGTCTCACGACGTTCTAAACCCAGCTCGCGTACCGCTTTAATGGGCGAACAGCCCAACCCTTGGGACCGACTCCAGCCCCAGGATGCGACGAGCCGACATCGAGGTGCCAAACCATCCCGTCGATATGGACTCTTGGGGAAGATCAGCCTGTTATCCCCGGGGTACCTTTTATCCGTTGAGCGACGGCGCTTCCACAAGCCACCGCCGGATCACTAGTCCCGACTTTCGTCCCTGCTCGACCCGTCGGTCTCACAGTCAAGCTCCCTTGTGCACTTACACTCAACACCTGATTGCCAACCAGGCTGAGGGAACCTTTGGGCGCCTCCGTTACCCTTTAGGAGGCAACCGCCCCAGTTAAACTACCCATCAGACACTGTCCCTGATCCGGATCACGGACCCAGGTTAGACATCCAGCACGACCAGAGTGGTATTTCAACGGCGACTCCACCATGACTGGCGTCACGGCTTCAAAGTCTCCCACCTATCCTACACAAGCCGAACCGAACACCAATATCAAACTGTAGTAAAGGTCCCGGGGTCTTTCCGTCCTGCTGCGCGAAACGAGCATCTTTACTCGTAGTGCAATTTCACCGGGCCTATGGTTGAGACAGTCGAGAAGTCGTTACGCCATTCGTGCAGGTCGGAACTTACCCGACAAGGAATTTCGCTACCTTAGGATGGTTATAGTTACCACCGCCGTTTACTGGCGCTTAAGTTCTCAGCTTCGCAACCCCGAAAGGTCACTAACCGGTCCCCTTAACGTTCCAGCACCGGGCAGGCGTCAGTCCGTATACATCGCCTTACGGCTTCGCACGGACCTGTGTTTTTAGTAAACAGTCGCTTCTCGCTGGTCTCTGCGGCCACCCCCAGCTCACGGAGCAAGTCCGATCACCAGTGATGGCCCCCCTTCTCCCGAAGTTACGGGGGCATTTTGCCGAGTTCCTTAACCATAGTTCACCCGAACGCCTCGGTATTCTCTACCTGACCACCTGAGTCGGTTTAGGGTACGGGCCGCCATGAAACTCGCTAGAGGCTTTTCTCGACAGCATAGGATCATCCACTTCACCACAATCGGCTCGGCATCAGGTCTCAGACTTCAATGCACGACGGATTTGCCTACCGCGCGGCCTACACCCTTACCCCGGGACAACCACCGCCCGGGCTGGACTACCTTCCTGCGTCACCCCATCGCTTACCTACTACCACCTTGGATCGGCGGCTCCACCACTTTCCTTTCCCCGAAGGGTCCGGAACGGCTTCACGGCCTTAGCATCAGAGGATTCGATATTGGGCGTTTCAAAGCGGGTACCGGAATATCAACCGGTTGTCCATCGACTACGCCTGTCGGCCTCGCCTTAGGTCCCGACTTACCCTGGGCAGATCAGCTTGACCCAGGAACCCTTAGTCAATCGGCGCACACGTTTCTCACGTGTGTATCGCTACTCATGCCTGCATTCTCACTCGTGAACCGTCCACAACTCGCTTCCGCGGCTGCTTCACCCGGCACACGACGCTCCCCTACCCATCACAGCGGGCGTTGGCCCTATAGCTGCAATGACACGACTTCGGCGGTACGCTTGAGCCCCGCTACATTGTCGGCGCGGAATCACTTGACCAGTGAGCTATTACGCACTCTTTCAAGGGTGGCTGCTTCTAAGCCAACCTCCTGGTTGTCTCTGCGACTCCACATCCTTTCCCACTTAGCGTACGCTTAGGGGCCTTAGTCGATGCTCTGGGCTGTTTCCCTCTCGACCATGGAGCTTATCCCCCACAGTCTCACTGCCGTGCTCTCACTTACCGGCATTCGGAGTTTGGCTAAGGTCAGTAACCCGGTAGGGCCCATCGCCTATCCAGTGCTCTACCTCCGGCAAGAAACACACGACGCTGCACCTAAATGCATTTCGGGGAGAACCAGCTATCACGGAGTTTGATTGGCCTTTCACCCCTAACCACAGGTCATCCCCCAGGTTTTCAACCCTGGTGGGTTCGGTCCTCCACGAAGTCTTACCTCCGCTTCAACCTGCCCATGGCTAGATCACTCCGCTTCGGGTCTAGAGCGTGCAACTCAATCGCCCTATTCGGACTCGCTTTCGCTACGGCTTCCCCACACGGGTTAACCTCGCTACACACCGCTAACTCGCAGGCTCATTCTTCAAAAGGCACGCAGTCACGAGATACAGCAAGCTGCATCC
>NZ_JBHVQB010000017.1:0-35642 GCF_042887015.1 Paenibacillus sp. NPDC057967 | reverse complement strand
ACACCGAAACCGTCTTTTCATGGATAACTCCTCCACCTATTCTTAGTGTATCTGAAGTGGAGAAAGTGTCCAACTGGATTAGGGGGCTATATAGGACAAACGCCTAATACTGACGATATCTGCTGCGTGGCGGCTGGGAAGCTGAGTCTGGATATGCAAGTGAATGCACTCCACCAGACAGCGCCAGTGGCTCAACGAAGCAATGACTCACGAATCATGAGGCAGACCCAAAAAGATCGCCTTCACAAGCCGAATACGGCATTGCGAGGCGATCCCACAAGAACGATATTGGCGTTAAGCTTTCTCCTCATACAAGCGGACAATCTCAACAATCGTCTTGACGGCCAGCTCCATATGATCGACCGAGACGTATTCGTAGCGTCCGTGATAGTTCATACCGCCTGTGAAAATATTCGGCGTAGGCAGCCCCTTGAAGGAAAGCTGGGAGCCGTCTGTACCGCCGCGAATCGGCTCGACGATCGGCGTGATGCTGAGATTGACCATCGCTTCATGCGCGATGTCGACGACCTCCTTCACCGGCTCGATTTTTTCGCCCATATTGTAGTACTGGTCCTTCATCTCCAGTTGAATGCGTCCCTCGCCATATTTGGCTTGCAGCTCTTTTACGATGCTGGTCAAGAGCTCTTTGCGTCCATTGAAGAGATCGCGGTCATGGTCGCGAACAATATATCTGAGCGATGCTTGCTCCACATCACCTTCCAGATTCATCAGGTGGAAGAAGCCCTCATAGCCGTCCGTATGCTCGGGCGCTTCGCCTGCCGGCAGCTTGCTGTTCAGCTCGATGGCGATTTTGATCGCGTTGATCATCTTATCCTTCGCCGTTCCCGGATGGACGTTTTTGCCCTGAATCGTGATTTTGGCTCCGGCGGCATTGAAGCTTTCATATTGCAGCTCGCCGAGAGGGCCGCCATCCATCGTATAGGCATAAGTAGCGCCGAATGCATCGACGTCGAAGCGGTGCGCGCCGCGTCCAATCTCCTCATCTGGCGTAAAGGCAACGCGGATTTTGCCGTGCTTGATCTCCGGGTGGGCGATTAGATAGGCCATAGCCGTCATAATTTCGGTCATGCCAGCTTTATCATCGGCGCCGAGCAGCGTCGTGCCGTCGGTAGTGACGAGGGTTTGTCCCTTGTAGCCAGACAGCTCAGGGAACTCCGACGGGGACAGAATAATGCCCTGTGCTTCATTCAGTACGATGTCGCTTCCGTCATAGTTCTCGACGACCTGCGGATTGACGCCTGC
Source organism: Paenibacillus sp. NPDC057967 (assembly GCF_042887015.1). Lineage (NCBI taxonomy): Bacteria > Bacillati > Bacillota > Bacilli > Caryophanales > Paenibacillaceae > Paenibacillus > Paenibacillus sp. NPDC057967. Next base: position 34,379 of record NZ_JBHVQB010000017.1, on the reverse strand, counting down.
ACCAGTCATGTCCGTCGCGGTATCGAGATGGGCCATGAAGCCGATCGTCTTCACGTCCTTATCCGTATTGGCAGGCAGTGTCGCCATGACGTAGCCGTTCTCGTCTACGGTCACATCGCTCATGCCAATCTCCTTCAGCTCCTCGACCAGCATGCGGCCAAGCGTCAGCTGCCCGGGTGTGGACGGGCATTGCTCATTGCTTTCATTCGACTGGGTATCGACTTTTACATATGTGAAAAACCGGGAAAGCAGCTCTTGTCTCATCGACATGGTTGTTTCATCTCCTATATTCATCTTCAAGCAAAGTATAATATAAAGCAGGGATCAAATGAAAGGCAACCGCATGGCAGCCGAAAGCGAGGAACATGATGACGAAAAGCAAGGAGTACACAAACGAGCCATTCGTTCAAATTGCACGGAAGCTGAATCCGGCAGGGGAGCTGCGTGAAAGCCGAACGTTGGCGGGAGGCGTGTCGGCCTCCACCACTTATATAGAAGTCGCAACAGAGGATGGCGCGATTAGCCGTTATGTCGTGCGCCAGCACGGCGAAGTGGATCTGAGAAGGGACTCCGACATTGCCAGGCATGAATTCGAGCTGCTGCAATTATTGAAGCAGCATGGCGTTCCGGTTGCGCAGCCCTGGCTTTATGATCAATCCTGCGGCATTCTTCCTGGTCCGTACATCGTTGCCGCATATATAGAAGGCCGCGCCGAACTTCAGCCACCAGGCAAGCTGTGCCGTATGCCGAGCTGTTAGGCAGCCAGCTTGCGGCTATTCATCGAGCGGCGATCAGCCGCTCAGACCTCCCTTTTTTGGCTGACATGTATGTCGTTATTGCCGATAAGCTGCAAGCAACACCCGTACGGCTGGACGATTCGTTAAACGAAGGGAGCATTCGCGAGGCTCTCGATCAAGCGTGGCCGGATTTGCAACGGAACAGAGAGGTCATTCTGCACGGCGATTATTGGCCTGGGAATGTACTGTGGAAGGACGGCTCCATTGCCGCGGTTCTCGACTGGGAGGACGCAGCTTGGGGCGACCCGATGTCGGATGTCGGCAATGCCAGGCTGGAGCTGCTCTGGTCGTACGGAGAAGAAGCGATGGAAGCCTTCACGCGGCAATATCGGGCGGAGATGCCTCACTTAGCGTACGAATGCTTGCCTTATTGGGATTTGTGCGCGGCGCTTCGGCCAGCATCCCGCTTGTCCGGTTGGGGATTGGAACCGGATGTGGAGCGCATCATGCGGGAGCGTCATACCGGCTTCGTCGCTCAGGCGCTGGCTAATCGGCATAATGAATAGGAGAAGGGAGCCGATACGATTCGGCTCCCTTTCATGTAATGCTATGATCAAGCCTGCTCGCGCATTGTTTTATTGCGGGCGTAGATCATCCCGATTGTCCTCTCCAGCTCCGGCTCTCTCAGGCGCAGATCGCGGAGATTATGCTGCTTTGTGACCAAACTGACGGCCTCGCCTAACGAGATGTCGCTCCGATCGAATTGATACGTGACGTTATGGCCGGAATGCGCCACGACCTGAATTCGGGCATCCTCCAGAATAGCGTCATTCCCTCTATACTCTACTTCGAGCAAGGTTCCTCCGCCATATTGACGGCTGAACGATTGCAGTCCGCCATCATAGATGATCTGTCCTTCATCAATCATCATAAGGCGATCACAGACTTCCTCGATATCGTCCATATCATGCGTGGTCAGGATAACGGTTGTTTTTTTCTCGGCGTTCAGTTCCTTCAGAAATCGTCTGATATTGGTTTTGGCGATGACATCGAGCCCGATGGTGGGCTCGTCCAGATACAGGATTTTGGGATCATGGAGCAGGGAGGCGGCAAGGTTCGCCCGCATCTTTTGCCCCAGACTGAGCTGCCTGATTGGTGTCCGATAGAAGCCCTTCATCTCCAGCAGCTCCACCATAAATTCCACATTGCGGCGAAAGACGGAGGGCTCGATACGGTACATGCGCTGAAACAGCCGGAACGTATCCTCCATAGGCAGATCCCAATACAGCTGCGAGCGCTGGCCGAATACGACGCCGATATGCATGGCGTTCCTCTTGCGGTCTCGGCTTGGTTCGATTCCGTTGGTCAGAATGCGGCCGGAGGTAGGCGTGAGCACACCGGACAACATCTTGACCGTCGTGGACTTGCCGGCTCCGTTCGGCCCTATGAAGCCGACGAGCTCCCCTTCTTTGATATGGAAGGAAAGGCCGGATACCGCAGTCTTCCACTCATATGCGCGGGAGAACAGGGATTGGGCAGAAGCGAGCCAGCCGCTCGCACGCGGGCGGTTCACTCGATAGGCTTTGGATACGTCATGAGCTTCGATCATCGTAAAGTCTCCTTTTCTAAGAACCTGTGCTGTGATAATGCTTGATCCCCCAGCGCCATAGCAGAATCGCGCCGGTGAACAGCACGGCTCCGACAGCTAGCGTCAAATATTGAAAGACAGGATGGAACAGCAGGAAATCTTGTTTGTTCAAAAAATATTGCGCCGGATAAAAGTTAATAAAGGCGTACGGCACGACCAGCGTCAGCATGATCTGGATCGATGCCGGATAGATGGATACCGGATAACGAATGAAGTCTTTAAAGTCGTATAGAAACAGCTGGGCCAGGCTTGAATTACGCACCATCCAGAAGGACGGGATTGCGGTATAGATGAAGGCAGCGGCTTGAATCAGCATACCGCCAATAAGCGTGATGAACAGGAAAGCAAAATCCCATACGCCCAATGACAGATCCAAATGATAGATGCATATGCCGATGAACAGCAGTCCGAATGCGACGTTGGAGAAGTAGGAGGCGGTAAATTCGCGGCTCATCAGATAGAGCAGCGGATTCATCGGCTTGGTTAACAGCTCGTCAAACTCACCGGATTGGACCTTGGCGGGCAGCTTGGTGAAGGGATGGAAGCAGAAGAACGCCGCCATGGAGTAGGAGGTCAAATTCAAGGCATACAGAAACATAACCTCGTATTGCCCCCAACCGGCTATCGATTCGAAGCGATAGAGCAGCACCCAGATCAACGCGAATTCAGTGCTCCATACAATGCCGCGAGACAGAAAGGTCAGCAGAAAGGCTGCCCGGTATTCGGTCTTGGCCTTAATGTTGATACGAATGAAGGTCCAATACAGCGATGCATATTCCATAGCTAGCCTCCTTGAACGAATATTTTGTGCTGAGCCCTGGACCAGGCCCATTTCTCCAGCAGCAGGAGAAGGGCAATCCAGAAGCCCTGCAAGGCGATAATGCCGAGCGCTCCCGCCATGTCCGTCTTCCCGGCCAGGATAGCGATGGGCTCGAAGGTGACGAGCCGGAAGGGCAAGAATGTGCCGACGAGCAGCAGCCATTGCGGATAGAACCACAACGGAACGAAGGTGCCGGCGAACAGCTCATAGAAGGCCTTCATGAACCAATCGATATAATAGGCATTGCCTGTCCAGAAGCTGGTAAGGCCAAGCAAGTAATGGATATGGTAGATGATCACGATGCCGCAGATGACGCTAATGGCAAAAAGCAGTATTCGCAGAGGTTCGGCAGCAATCGTCGGGACGCTCATGAAGGCGAAGTAGATCACGCAGGCCGGAACGGCGCTGAACAGAAAGCGGAACATATTCTCTCCCCATTGGTCCGCAATCATATACGACTTGAAGGATACGGGCTTGATGAGATCGGTGCTGATCGAGCCGCTAATGACCTTGTCTCCAATGGTCGAGCCGATGCGGGAGTACGTCAGGGTGCCAACCAACAGATTGATGAGGACGAAGAGCATCATATCGTCGTAGGTAATGCCGCCTATCGCTTCCTTTCCGCGGAATAAGCCTTGCCACACGCTCATCAGGACGAATAGCTTCAGGTACGAGCCAAGAGCAAGGATGACCGTGTTGCTGCGGTAAACGCTATTCATGCGGAACGCGGTCAAGGCGAACATGGCAAACAAAGAGAAAGGTGCCATTGTACAGGAAGTCCTCCCTTCCAAGTGAAAATTTTCTATAATATGGGTCTAATCATAGCCCAGCTCTATGCTATAGTGATAATTAATAATAGATATAGCAGCTATAATGGAGGGATATAGCAATGGTGAATTTGGAGCTGTACCGCATCTTTTATTACACAGCAAAAGCCGGGAGCATCTCCAAGGCGGCCCAGCAGCTGCACATGGCTCAGCCCAGTGCGAGTCTTGCCGTCAAGCAGCTGGAGGATTCGCTCCAGACGAACCTGTTCCACCGGACGCCGCGGGGCGTGTCCCTTACCAGCGAAGGCCAGACCTTGTTCGCTTACATCGAGCAAGCTTATGAGCTCATTATGTCTGCGGAAAGCAAGCTGGACGAAGTAGCGAATATGGGAGGTGGAGAGATTAGAATCGCCGCCAGTGTGTCGGTCATTCAATATGTACTGCTGCCCCATCTTGAACGGTTCCACCGGGAATACCCGACAATTAATATGAAGGTATCCCCCGGCAATACCCAAGCTTGTCTGAAGATGCTGAAGGAAGGGAAAATCGATTTTTGCATCGTTCGACTGCCGATTGAAGACGAGTCGTTGACGACAACGAGTCTCCTGTCGATACAGGATTGTTTTGTCGCTGGCGAGAAGTACAGGCATTTGTCGGAATTACCCATTTCGCTGAAGGAGCTGGCGGCGAACTATCCACTCGTTGTATTTCCTCCGCATATGACGTCACGCCAAACGATGAACCAGTTGATGGCCTCCTTTGGCGTTACGCTTGCCCCGAAGTATGAGATCGGCAGCTTGCATGTACTCATCGGACTCGCCCAAGCGAATTTGGGTCTCTCCTACGTGGTTAAGGAGTTCGTGAAGAAGGAGTTGGAGGAGGGCAGCCTGTTCGAGGTGAAGCTGGAAGAGCAGATCCCTCGCATTGAATTTGGCATCGTACGAATGAAGCATCTGGCGATACCGGTCGCGGCCCAGCATTTTATTGACGGGATGCTGGAGGAGGCAGGCAAGAAGGCGGGTGATTAATCTGTCTGTGTCATTTTATAATGGGAGCAACAGGGCGAGGAGTGATAGGAATGGCAAAATCCATATTTAGAACAAGTGTGGCAGAGGATGAATATTTAGCCTGTTACAATAAAAGCCTAGGTGAATTCGGGCTGGATTGTGAGTCCGATTACATAACTACTCCATTCGGTGACACGCATGTGCTCCGCTTCGGTGATTCTGCTAAGAAGCCGCTTATACTGCTGCATGGTATGACGATGAGCAGTACGATGTGGTATCCCAATGTGAAAGAACTTATACGTGAACGATGTGTATATGCCATTGATATAATGGGTGATTTCGGCAAGAGCAAGCCTAATGCTCCTATCAAAAGCAGAGTGGAAGCAAATCATTGGTTACGGACTGTATTAGAGGGATTGGGGCTGAACCGGATTGATCTTGCCGGACATTCGATGGGAGGCTATTTGGCGCTGAATTATGCACTGGCCCACCCAGAGCAACTAACCTCGTTGGCTTTACTCGCGCCTGCAGGAAGCTTTCATCCAATGTCGCTCAAGTTCTTTGCCAAGATCTATCCAGCGCTGCTGTTGCGGACTGAGAAACGGATAGATCGGGCTTTTCGCTGGTTCTCGGGAACGGGCCAGCCGCTTGATCCCGTATTCCGAAGTCAGGTGATCGCCGGCTACCGGAATGCCAAACCCTTGCTGCAGCTTATGCCGTCAGCATTCAAGCAGGAGGATTTCGCCAGGTTCAGTGTGTCCACCTTACTTCTTGTAGGCGACAAGGAAGTGATATACCCTGCGCTTGAAGTTGTAGAGAAGGCGAAACGCCTTATCCCCGGCTTACATGCGCATGTCATTCCTGGAGCCAGTCATTCCTTGACGATAGAGCATGCGAATGAAGTGAATCATCTCTTGATTCGCTTTCTCGTGGAGCTTCGATCGGAATAGCCGACCGCATCGGCAAACAGCGATTACACGCCCGTTAACATCCATTGTGACAGGCGTTTTTTTGTTATATGATAGGAGGGTGAATCGGGGGTAGTCCCGTTCATGCCTATTATGGATATGATAATGGAGGACAAGATGAATCCTAGAGATTTGAACTATAGAATGCCTGCAGAGTGGGCGAAGCACGAGAGAACCTTTATGTCCTGGCCCGTACAGGACTCGATGGTCTATCCGGAGCATTATGAGGAAGTAACGGCGGGGTACGCCGAAATTATAACGGCGATTGCCGAGTTTGAGCCGGTAACGGTTATCGTTAACCCGGATGATCTGGAGCGTGTAGGCGCTCGCTTCACAGGCAATGGCAATGTGGGGCTGCTGCCGATCCAGCACAATGACGCCTGGTTCCGCGACAACGGACCGACCTTCTTGCTGGGTGAACAAGAAGAGCTAGCCGGGGTCAATTGGGGCTTCAACGCTTGGGGCGGCAAGTATTCCCTATGGGATCTGGACGATGCGGTAGCGCCGCAAGTGCTGAAGCATGTCGGCGTTCGCCAGTTCGACGCACCGCTTGTCATGGAGGGCGGATCGATTCATGCAGACGGAGAGGGTACGCTGCTGACGACGGAGGAATGCCTCCTGAACGAGAACCGCAATCCGGAGCTGACTCGTGAGCAGATCGAAGCCCATGTGAAGCAATTCGTGAATGTGGATGAAATCATTTGGCTGAAGCGCGGTCTGAGCGGCGACGAGACAGACGGTCATGTCGACAATATCGCTTGCTTCGCAGCACCGGGCAAAGTCATTATCCAAGTATGCGACGAACCGTCAGATGAGAACTATGCGATCACGCAGGAGAATTTGCAAATTCTTCGCGATGCCGTCGATGCGAAGGGACGCAAGCTGGAGATCATTGAGATCCCGCAGCCTCCGTATACCGAATATGAAGGCCAGCGTCTAACGCTGAGCTACTTGAACTTCTATTTTGTGAATGACGGTATCATTCTGCCGGTATTCGGCGGCGCGGCCGAAGAGACGGACCGCAAGGCAGAGGAGATTCTTGCCGCAGCATTCCCTGACCGCAGAATCCGCAAGGTGAACGGCATGGCGATTATCGCCGAGGGCGGCAACGTTCACTGCACGACGCAACAAATGCCGGCAGGCCGGGCATAATCGAATAGGGAAGAGGAGGTAACACCATGAGAAAAGTAAAAGTAGCGGCTACCCAAATGAGCTGCTCTACCGATAGAGACGACAACATCCGCAAGGCGGACGCTTTGGTGCGTGAAGCAGCCAAGCAAGGCGCACAGATTATCCTGCTTCAGGAGCTGTTCGAGACGCCGTACTTCTGTCAGAAGGAGAAGGCGGACTATTACGTGTACGCGACGGAGCTGGAAGAGAACGCAGCTATCAATCATTTCCGTGAAGTAGCGAAGGAATTGCAGGTTGTGCTTCCGATCAGCTTCTACGAGAAGAAGAATAACGCGCGTTACAACTCGCTGGCTGTCATTGACGCAGACGGCGAAGTACTGGGCAAATACCGCAAGAGCCATATTCCGGACGGTCCGGGCTATGAAGAGAAATTCTACTTCAACCCTGGCGATACAGGGTTCAAAGTATGGCATACACGTTATGGCAAAATCGGCATCGGCGTATGCTGGGATCAATGGTATCCGGAAGCTGCGCGCTGCATGGCGCTCATGGGCGCCGAGATTCTGTTCTACCCAACTGCTATCGGCTCTGAGCCTCAGGATGGATCGATCGATTCCAAGGATCATTGGCAGATGTGCATGCTGGGTCACGCCGCATCCAATTTGATGCCTGTCATTGCCTCGAACCGCGTAGGCTTGGAATCCGATGAGGATTCCAGCATTACGTTCTATGGTTCGTCCTTTATCGCAGGACCACAAGGCAACAAGATTGCCGAAGCGGGCCGCAGCGAAGAGACGGTGCTGGTAGCGGAGTTTGATCTGGACCAACTGGAGACGCAGCGCATCGAGTGGGGCATCTTCCGTGACCGTCGTCCAGATCTGTACGGCATTATCGGTTCCTATGATGGCGAGCTTCGCATCAAACAATAACGTTCATGAGAAACTTCCGGATATTATCCGGAAGTTTTTTTGTTGATCTGGGGTCAGCGGGATTAGACATTTGCACATCATCAAGCAGATAGGAGTGAAAATCCATGGACTAGCGGGGTACCGGGGGTGCTTTGTCCGGGCTGATTCTCTCGTGCCGGTTTTCCTAGAGACGAGTAATTCCGGTTATTTACAAACCATTAGAGGGTGCGATAAGCTGTGAGCAGACTTAGGAGCTTCGAACGGGAGAGTGAAGCGTTATGAAGATTAAAGTATTGATCGCAGATGATAATTCCTTTGTAAGAGAAGGCATGAAAATCATATTATCGACATTCGAAGAGTTCGAGGTTACTGCAACGGTACAGAATGGCCGGGAGGCTGTCGACTATTGCGAGTCCCATGAGGTGGATGTTGCGCTGCTTGATGTGCAGATGCCGGTCATGAGCGGAGTGGAGGCGACCAAGCTGATTACCGAGCGAACACGAACCAAAGCGCTAATACTAACGACCTTCGACGATGACCAGTTTATTCAGAATGCCATTCGCAACGGTGCGAAGGGTTATCTGTTGAAAAATAATGATCCCGAACGGATTCGGGATGCGATTCGTACCGTTTACCACGGACATCATGTGCTGCAGGACGTCGTGCTGACCAAGCTGGCATCCGGCTTGATGACGGCAAGAGAACAAGAGCAGGCGCCAGCGGCTGGAGAGAAAATCGACAAAACCCTGTTCACGGCAAGAGAGCTGGATATTATGGCGCTTATTGCGAAGGGCTTGTCCAATAAGGAGATTTCCAAGCAGCTGTACATATCGGAAGGTACCGCAGCCAACCACATCACCTCCATCTTAAGCAAGACGGGACTGGAGCATCGGACACAGATTGCGATTTATTATTTGACGGGCGAGGGCAAATAAGTGAGGGAGCGCGAGATACGGCCGGAGAATTGGACGCTCATGTTCAAGCTTGTGTTGCTGCTCTACGTGACGGGTTCCATCTACCTGTCCGAGAGCGGGCTAACCGGGTGGTATACGGCTGCTGTTCTGCTCTATATCAGCCTGGATCTATTCACTCATATTATGCGCTCCGTCACGATGCAGGGGGTAGGCGCCGCGGTGTCCATCCTGTTCATCATCGCCATCTCCTATGAGCTGAATCCGCTCCTGGCGCTGTTGATACCCGTGAACCTGCATCGTCTTGCCGTACCTCTGCTGAGGCATCCTGCGCCTGTTCTGCTATTGATGCTGGCTCCGATTCTTCTGCTTCCCAAGGAGCTGTATACCAGCTATGGGCTGGCAGCAGCTTTTAGCTATCTCTTTCTCACGGTTCTGTCAGCATACACCGACAAGAGCAGGGCTTACCGCAGCACGCTGGAAGCGATGCGAGAGGAGCAATACCGACTGAAGAAGCAGCTTCAGGAGAGCATGGAGCACAGGAGACAGTCGGAATATATGTTCAAGCTGGAGGAGCGCAACCGGCTCTCGCAGGAAATTCATGACCGGATCGGCCACTCTATGACCGGAGCGCTGATCCAGATGGAAGCCGCGAAGCGGCTGTATGCGACAGACGCCGTAAGGTCGGCTGAGCTGCTTCAGAATGCCATACATATTTCCAAGGACGGCATTGAGCAGATTCGCCAGGTGCTCAAGAGCATGAAGCCGCTCAATGAGCAGCTCGGCATGAATCGGATGCGAGTGCTGGCGGATGAATTCGCCGCGACGCATGAGATGGAGACACAGCTGACCTATGAGGGGGATCTCGATCGGATTGAGCCGCTCCACTGGCGCATCCTTCAACAGAATGTAACCGAAGCGCTGACGAATACGGTCAAGTATGCCGAGGCTACGGTTGTATCGATTCATATCCAAGTGCTCCATACGATGATCAAAGCAAGCGTAAGCGATAATGGCGCAGGCGCATCCAAGGTGATCAAAGGGCTTGGCATCGTTGGAATGGAGGAGCGGACGGCAGCCGTAAGCGGCAAGATTATTGTGGACGGGTCCAAGGGTTTTGCCGTCACGACGCTTATTCCCTTAGCAAGCGCATGAATGGTTCATAGGTGGACCATGAAGATTCTCATGGATAAAGGATGAACTTGTGCACTACGCAGGTTCATCCCTTTTTTATATGATGAACGTAAGTTGAAAACGAAGCGGGAGGATGAGCGATGAACGTATTGCAACTGAAAAAGCTGACCAAAAAATACGGGGAATTCGCTGCAGTCGATCAATTGACGCTCGCAGTTCAAGAGGGTGAAATCTTCGGTCTGCTGGGCGCGAATGGAGCGGGGAAAAGCACAACGATTAACATGATTGCTTCACTCATTCCAATTACGAAAGGCGAGATCGAGCTGCTGGGCAAAAACATCGCCAAAAACGGCAAGTTCGCGAAGTCTAATATCGGCATCGTGCCGCAGGAGCTGGCGATTTATGAGGATATGACGGCATATGAGAATGTTCATTTTTTTGCCGGACTATTCGGACTAAGAGGCGCGGAGTTGAAGCGCAGAGCGGAGGAGGCGCTGGCGTTCACAGGCTTGAGCGACAAGCATCGCAGCTACCCGAGAGATTTCTCCGGCGGCATGAAGCGAAGGCTGAATATTGCCTGTGCGATTGCCCACCGTCCGAAGCTGATCATTATGGATGAGCCGACGGTTGGTATCGATCCCCAGTCCCGCAATTATATTCTGAATTCGGTGCGGAAGCTGAACGAGATGGGCAGCACCATTATCTACACCAGTCACTACATGGAGGAAGTCGAAGAGCTGTGTACCCGAATCGCCATTCTCGATCACGGCAAAGTGATTGCGGAGGGAACGAAGGCACAGCTGAAATCTATTATTACTGACCAGAAGGATATCCGCATCGACGTTCGTTCTATCGAGGGACTCGATACGGGTAAGCTGCGTGAGATTGCCGGTGTACGGGCTGTCATCGTCAATGAAGAGCAGAATAGCGTAAGCATCAGCACCGATGCAGAAGTAAACAGTCTGAACCGCATTATTCAGGGGCTGCTCGCAGCGAACATCGAGATACGCTCGGTAGAGGAAAGCCAGCCGAGCCTGGAGACGGTATTCCTGACGCTGACGGGCAGAAGCTTGCGGGATTCATAACGGCGATACGGGAGAGGAGGGACGAATTCATGAACATATGGCGGATAGCAGTCAAGGAGTTAATGACGTTTCGCGATGTGAGGATGCTTGTATTCATGCTGGCTACGCCTGTTCTGCTAATGCTGATTATGGGGTCGCTGTTGTCCAGCGCTTTTAACGCCAGCGTTGCGATCGGCGATATTCGAGTCATCTATTCGGACAATAGCGAGGATGGCGCGATCGGTGCGAATTGGGAGCTCTGGTTGAGCCAATCCGGTACAGAGCATATGGTTTTCGAGAAGTTCGAGGGGAACGATTCGGAAGCGATGGAGGGGGTGCGAGACGGCAGCTACTCCGGATATGCAGCATTGAATCCATCCGGCGTTCACTATTATGGCAATAGCCGAAGCAGTGTGGAGAACAGCATGGTAAGCGGTATCCTGTCGGCATTTGCCGATCGCTATAAGCTGAGCCTTGCCGGGGCTGCGCCGGAGCCGGAGAGCATGGTGCAAGGAAGCTATGTGAAGGAGACTTTGCTTCAAGGCTCACACATGCCGGGAGCGATGGACTATTTTGCGATTGCGGTTACGACAATGATTATCTTATATAGCGCTGCAACGGCAGGGAATCTTATTGACAGCGAGAGAACGCGCAATACGGCTATTCGTTTGTTAGCCTCTCCGATTTCCAAGGGCGAGATTTTTGTGGGCAAGATTTTGGGCACGATGGTGCTCCATGCAGCATTTGTCGCGCTAATTATGCTGATCAGCAAATATATGTACAACGCGAATTGGGGCGACAATCTCCCTATGGTCTGGCTCGTGCTGCTCTCGGAGATCGCCTTTGCGCTAAGCTTGGGGCTTGGAATCAGCTATATTGTCAAAGGCAAGGCTTCCGGCATTGTCATTATGACGATCATCCAGTTGGCATGCTTCTTCGGCGGTTCGTATTACCGCATTGAAGATAACGGGGATTTTGTCAGCAAGCTGGCTCCCTATTCCCCGCTTACTTGGTCCAATGAAGCATTGATGGACATTATATACGGCGGCGAGACTGGAACGGCTTTAACCGCGTCTGCGCTTAATCTTGGCGTTGCCGCGGCGATGCTCCTTATAGCGGCTGTCATGATGAGAAGAAGGGAAGGGCTGTAGCAATGAGAGATACGATATGGTTGATTCGAAGAACGGCCCTGACTATGCTGCGGAGTTACAAGAGCTTGCTGCTGTATTTGCTCACGCCGGTCCTCGGCATCGGGCTTGCCTTTCTCATCTATAGCGGGCCAGGTGATGTGTCGGTTCGGATTGGCGTAGTGAACCAGGATGGTGAACAAGTGGTTGCGTCGGATGTCGTTCATTTTCTGGATGGCATCAGTCAAGTGGAATGGAGTGACGTTCAGGAGGAAGAGGCGCGCGAGCTCGTGCTTGCGGGAGAACTGGATGCGGCAGTTATTCTGCCAAGCGGCTTCTCAGCAGGGGTTAAGACTGGCAAGGCGGAATCCCCTATAGAGCTGATCGCTCTTGAAGGTTCCGCGGCGGCATCTTATATCCGGTCCTATCTGGATTCTTACATGGGGAATCTGACGACAATCGGCATGATGGCTCAAAGCGGCGGGGATAGCTTTGATACGGTCTACGTCAAGTACAAGGCGGCGGAATTTGGGCTGCTGTCGGAAGAAGTGACAGACACATCGGCACAGCGTGATATGGCAAACCGCGCGATCGGATACTTGATCATTTTCATGATGTTCTCGGCCGTCCATTTGTCGGCATTCATGATCAAGGAGAAGGAGAATCGTACGTACTTCAGGGTGTTGGCTTCTCCCGTCTCGGCCAAAGCTTACGTAACGTCCAATGTGGCCGTGAATATGCTTGTGCTGCTGGTGCAAATGGCGATTATGCTGGTTGTGATGATTGTCGGCTTTGGCATTGAGCCTGGCCTTCCAATTTGGCAGCTGGTTGTCGTCTTGCTAATGTTCGCTTGGGTTGCCGTTGCTTTGTCACTGGTTATCGTCGCTTTCGCAAATAATTCCATGTCGGCAAGCGCGATGCAGAATTCATTGATCATTACTTCATGCCTGCTAGCCGGCTGCATGTTCCCGATTGATGCGATGCCGCAAGCGATGCGCGTGATCGCAGATTTCTTGCCGCAGCGCTGGCTGCTGGATACGATAAGCAAGCTGCAGCAAGGTGCTGCGTTAGCCGACTTGTCCATGAACCTGCTGACACTGCTTGCGTTCGCGGCGATGTTCTCTCTGCTAGCGATCTATAAGTTTGGCCACAACAAGCATGCCCGAACATATGTATAGGAAGCAATCGTGGAAGCAGCAGCTCCGATCCGCGTGGCCGAGTCCTTAACTTAACAGGAGCCATATCGCTTGCGATAAAGCGTATTTTCACCTACTGTCTCCTTTCATATTAGAAGAATGTCGTTTCGACATAAAGGCTCGTCATGATATACTGAGGGCATGACGACACTAGATACGGATTCCCAAGCACAATTGAATGAAAAGCGCTGTAGCATCTGCGGCAGCATGAAGCCGCTTGGCGAATTTCTTCGCAGAACGGGGCGAAGGCCCGGCAGACACGGACGCCGGGGGACCTGCCGGGCTTGCCGGAGCGGCAGAGCAGCTGCACTTCCTGAGACAGCAGCGGTAAGCCGGGCGGGAACGGATAGCTACGCTATTTCTGGAGATCATCGGGAGGTCGATCATCCGGTTGCTGCTCCTCCTGCCGCGAGCCATTCGGATGGAGTCGCTATGCCGCCTGCGCGCAAGAAGCGTCCCCGGAAGAGGCGACGGGCGGGTGCGGCTCAGAAGCGCCAAGCGGTTGCGGCTGCTCAGCCGGAGCCTGCGCCGCCTAAGCGGGAGAAGCAAAGTCCTACCGACGTTTCGTTCCTTCGACCGACAGCACAAGGGTTTATTCGGATGCGGGGAAAAACCGACAACGGACGGCGCTGGTATCAGGAGATCGAGCCCGAGCTTGCGCAAATTCTGGTGCGGGAAGGAGCAGCAGTCGTGGTGAATCGTCATACGATTCGCAGGCTGTACAGCAACAAGGAATTTCGCAAGCTCATCTTGACCCGTGACAACTATACGTGCCGATTCTGCGGGAGATACGGCGATACGATTGATCATGAGCTGCCTCGGGCGAAGGGCGGGCATACAACTCCCGCTAATTGTGTATGCGCCTGCTATGAATGCAACCAGCTAAAGGCGAACCGGGACGTAGATGAATTTATACGTACGCTGGATTAGTGGCGGCTATCTAGTTGACACTGAACGATACATTTGCCGAAGATCTCCTTGTCCGGGAGGTCTTTTTTGCAATAAATCGGATGGCGATGGATATCGTTAGCTATTGAAAAACGTACAGTAGAAGGCGACAATAGGGGTATGCTTTACTAGGCTAAAAGCGATAACTTAACATGCAGCCTTATCATGATAACGCTTTCATGCCGATGGATACAGTGCAGGCGCCGGGCGGCGAAGGTTACGCGGTGTCTGAAGCTATGATAAAATACTACATTAATATGACGTCATGCTATATAACATAGACATACTTAGAGAAGCGGCGGGGGATCATGATGGACAATTGGCTCGGAAGATCGCTAAAGCATAAGCTTTCATTATTAATCATTATATCGGTGCTGGTGCCGGTGCTCTCGCTGGGACTGTTCTCTTATTCCATTGCGGAGAAGCTGACTGAGGAGAAAGCGATTAACTCAGGCATGAATACGCTGACGCTGCTCGGGGCTTATTTGGACAATATGGTCCGGGATGCGGAGTTTTTATCGCTTTATATTTTGGGACTGAGGACGTTCAGAGTTATTTGCGTTTGCCGGAGACGGATGGACAGCTGCAGAGAAAGGTAGCGGCGCTTCTGATGACGATGGCGGTATCGAAGTCTTATATCGCGAATGCGATTGTGGAGCCCCAATCTGACAGAGCTGCCATCGCCTCGAAATCTGTAACGGAGTCCGGCTGGACCGATGTGACGGAGGAATTCCCGAATTATTATAATGAATACTCCAAGTGGTGGTCTCCGGTTCATCTCCAGACGACGTCTTCGGAAGGGACGAGAGATGTCATTACGATGTCGCGTCCGATTCGCAGCACGACCAAATATTCTACCATGGGTATGCTTAAAATAAGCTTGCTGCAAAGCGTGATATCCGATCATTTGAAACAAGCGGGACTTGAGGGCGGAGGCGTTGTCCTGCTGCTCGACAGCAGCAACCGGATCATGGCCGGACCCGATGGATTCACGAAGAACGAACTGCTGGAGACGTATTATCCGGGCATTAAGAGCTTTAAGTCGACCAGCAGCTGGATGGAATACGGCACGGGAGTCGACAAAAAGACCGTTCTCTATTATGACATGGAAAACGTGAATTGGCGGATCGTCGGCGTTATTCCGGCTCAGGCCTATAAGTCGCAGAACCAATATTTCCTGACGCTAACGGCGGTTGCGGTCAGTATCGCAATGCTGTTCGTCATTGCATTCGTGTTGTTCCTCATTCAGAAGGTGACGAAGCCGCTTTCGACGCTGGCAAAGTTCCTGAAGAAGTCGAGCCCGGACGAGCCGTTGCCTACACTTCCGGTCACGACGATCGATGAAGTGGGTCAGCTCATTATTAGCTATAACCGAATGAGCTCCAGAATCGAGAACTTGACGGACGAGGTCAAGAAGAACGAATCGCTGAAGAAGGAAGCAGACATGCTGGCGCTGCAAGCACAGATTAATCCCCACTTCCTGTACAATACACTGTCCTCCGTTCATTGGATGGCCTTAATGAAGGGAGAGGGACGGATTGCCGATATGGTCGGCTCTTTAAGCGACTTCTTGCGCTTTAGCTTGAATAGCGGGCAAGAATACTGCACAGTGAATCAGGAGATTTCGCATATCGATAATTATGTCAATATTCAATCGATCCGATACCCGGACAAGTTCCAATACGAGGCGGATATTCCATCGGAGCTGCTTGAGAAGCGCATGCTGAAGCTGCTTTTGCAGCCGCTTATCGAAAATGCGATGATCCATGGCATCTTGAAGCGAGATGGTCTTGGGCATATATCCGTTCGTGCAATGGCTGAAGACGAGATTATGACCTTTATCGTAGAGGATGACGGCATCGGCATGTCGGCCGAACGGGTCGAAGAGCTGCGCGATCGCATTGCGAGCCGCTTGGAATCCGAAGAGAAAATCGGTACAGGCGGAAGCTATGGCCTGCGGAACGTGCATAGCAGACTTATGCTTCATTATGGACCGGAGGCCGGGTTGAAGATTGAGAGTGAGCAGGGCCGGGGTACGAAGATTACCTTCACGATCCCGACGACCTCTACGCAGCTTGAACAGGAACGGGAGAAGGAGCATGACAAGGGACGAGAACAATCAGATCACGACCGTCGTGACCAAGGGGAGGAGGGGCAAGCGTGAAGCTGTTGATCATAGACGATGAGATCATCATAAGGGAAGGCCTTAGCACTGTGATCAAGTGGGAGGAGAACGGCTTCACCTTGTTGCAACCTGCCGCTTCCGCCGAGGAAGCGCTAATGCGCATTCCGCTGGAGAAGCCTGATATTATTATGACGGACATTCGAATGACAGGTAAGACGGGACTGGATCTTGCCCGAGAGGTGAAGCAGGACTTTCCGGATACGGAGATTGTCATCCTCTCCGGGTATGAGGAATTCGCTTATGCCCAGCAAGCGATGCGGGAAGGAATTAGCGATTATCTTCTGAAGACAAGCAGGCCTGGAGATATTATGGCGGCGGCGATGCGTGCCCAGAAGCGCATTATAGAGAAGCGGGCTGCGGAAGCTCATCAGACGGCGTTCCGCTCCAAGCTGCTGGAGCGAATGCTCGTCGGCGACTCCCCTGTAACCGATCAGGAGGTCGAGAACATCCTGCTCTATTATCCGGAGCTGCGTATGGCTTCGGAATGGGAATCACTTGAACTCTGGCTAGTCACCTCAGAGGTCAGCTTGACGGTGAGCGCAGAGGCGGAGCAGGCGCTTGGCGATTTGGGCGACAAGCTGCGCCAATCACTGGATTGCGCCATTCTGGATTGGAACGGAGGCTGGCTGTTCATCTTTCGTTCGAATCAGTCGGGGGCCATGAGGAAGGTCAAGGCCTCTGTCGAGCACGCGGAGCGTATTCTAGACTGCCGTTTGTTCGCAACTTCAGGCTCAATTGCGGCTAACGTCAGGGAACTGCGGGGAGCTCTGCGTTCTGCGGAGCAGGCTACCGCATTCCGGTTTCTTGCAGGCGATTCCAAGCTAATCCGCTACGATGATATAAAGAGTCGCAAAGGCATGCGCACCGTCTGCTCCCAGGAGGAGGAGGCGAGTCTGACGTCTGTGCTTCGTTCCAAGGATCGGAATAAGCTCGACGCTTGGATTCAAGGCACGCTAGCATATGTCAAGCAAGACCCCGAAGCGACACCCGGTTCCATGAAATCTTTCCTTCACTCCTTCCTGGTAGCAGGCTTCCGCTGGCTGGAGCGGGCGGCGGCTTCCGTCAGCCATTCTGTTCAAGAGCTGCACCAGCTTGAAAGTCTGGATCTGAATGAACTGGCTAAGCGGCCTGCCGAAGTGATGGGCGGTATCCTCTCTTCCATTATGAGTCAATATGATGAATTGTCCGGCGACCGTAATTCTGCTATAGCGAAGACGATCACTTACATTCGCGAGCATCTGGACCAAAGCTTAACTCTGTCGCAGGTTGCGGCATATGTTCACATGAATCCCAATTATTTCAGCGAGTTATTTAAACGTGAAACAGGGAAAAACTATATTGAGTTCGTCACCGAGGCCCGTATTGAGTGGGCGATCAGACTTCTAAGGGAAACGCCGGCGAAGGTGAGCGAGATCGCCAAGCGTGTAGGGTATGAGGATATGAAGCATTTCAACCGGATGTTCAAGCGGTATACGGGTGAGACGCCCTCCCATTTCCGCAATCGGGGACAATAGGTGAAATTTCACCCCCTACGATCTGAATTCTCCCCCCTACGACTTCCTCGGTGTCTTGACTATACTGAGATTACATTACCGAGGGGGGACTTACTCTAATGAAGAAGAGACTTACATTGGTTGTAACGCTTATCACGCTTATTTCCCTGCTTGTAGCCGCATGCGGCGGCTCGAACAACAACACCAATACTGGCGGCAGCAACAAGCCTGCTGACGGTGGCAGCAAAGAAAAAGTAAAGCTGACGATTTGGCATAACTTCGCGGGCGACGATCTTCGTGCTCAAGCTGTTCGCGGACTGATTGACGAGTACAAGAAAAACAACCCTAACGTTGAACTTGACGCGCAAGCGATTCCAGTTGACGGTTACCGCCAGCGTCTGAGCACAGTTGCAGCGGGCAATGAAATGCCAGACGTATTCTTCGTATATGCAGGCAGCCAGTCGCAAGAGTTCTTCGACGCAGGTTTGCTGCAACCGATTACACCTCTTGAAGAGAAATACCCAGAGTGGAAAGGCAACTTCATGGAAGGCGCATTCGATCGCTTCACGTTCGAGCCTAACCAAATCTACTCTGCTCCAATCGCACTTTCCGCTACATCGTTCCTGTACTACAACAAAGATCTGTTCGAACAACATAACGTAAAAGTACCTACAACTTGGACGGAGCTGATGGCAGCTGTTAAAACGTTCAACGACAACAAAATTACGCCAATCGCACTTGGCAACAAAGCTCCTTGGGTAGCGCAATCCACAATTATCGGATCGCTGGCTGACCGTGTAACGGGTACGGACTGGTTCCTGAAAGCCGTTAAAGGCGAAGCTTCCTTCCAAGATCAAGTATTTGTTGACGCACTTGGCAAATTCAAAGAACTGGTAGACAACAAAGCATTCCAAGACGGTGCGAACAGCATCGACAACACGCAAGCTGAGCAATATTTCATCCAAGGCAAAGCAGCGATGATGATCAGCGGCGCATGGACACTTACGAACCTTGCAGCTTCCGCAACGGAAGAGCAAGTAGCACCTATCGAAGTAACGACTATTCCTGCAATTGAAGGCGGAGCAGGTCAAGCTGGAACAATCTCTGGTGGTCCAGGTGCTGGATTCGCACTGAGCAAGAACACAACTGGCGCAGCTAAAGACGCAGCTCTCGAATTGATCTACGCAATCAGCGGTCCAGACGGACAGAAAAAGATCGCTGAGAGCAACTCCATGATTATGTACAACATGGACCTTGAGCAATCCGATGTAAGCCCTCTTTACCTGAAAGCATTCAACGTAGTCAAAGAAGCTACAATCACACCTGTATATGACGCTTACCTCTCCGCAGAAGCGGCAGAATCGATCAACAACGGTTTGCAAGAAATCATGATGGGCGGCAAGCCAGAAGATGTAGCGAAGAAACTGCAGGATGCACAAGCTCGCTCGACACAATAATAATTAACCATTCGCGTAGCGTACCGGTAAGGTGCGCTACGCGATAAAGATTGAAGGAGGTTGTCGCCATGCTGTCATCATTGCGCACCCGAAGCTTCGTCGCTCTGGCGCTGCTTCCTGCAGTACTGATCTTCATCGTTTTCGCGATTATCCCGATCATCTGGTCCATGTATTACGGATTTTTTGATTGGAAAGGACTTGGCTCCGCCAAGTTTATCGGATTCAAGAACTATGAAATGATGCTGCAAGACCCTATTTTCTGGAGAGCTCTGAAGAACAACCTGATCCTGGTTGCTTCCGCCATTATCGGCCAGGTGCCGATTGCGCTGCTCCTCGCTTTGCTTCTTTTGAAAAACTCTTTCTTTAACCGTATTATCCGCTCGGCGGTATTCATGCCAATGGTTCTGTCTACTGTCGTTGTCGGTCTGATCTGGGGTTACATCTATCACCCGCAAATTGGTATTCTGAATCAATTGCTGGAGACGCTTGGGCTAGATTCCTGGACACGGGCATGGTTGTCCGATCCAAAAATCAATATGTTCGCGGTATCTATTCCGATTAACTGGGCCAACATCGGTCCTTACCTGATTATCTTTATCGCAGCGCTTCAGAACATCTCCTCCGAGGTGAATGACGCCGCGAAAATCGACGGTGCAGTTGGATCTAAGAAATTGTTCTATGTGACGCTACCAATGATCTGGGATATGGTCGTTGTTGCGATCGTCCTTTGTATCTCGGGCAGCTTGAAAGCATTTGACCATGTTATTGTCATGACAGGCGGGGGGCCCGCGCAGTCAACGGAGCTTCTGGCAACCTACATGTACAACAACACCTTTACCGTGTATCGTTACGGCTATGGCTCCGCCGTATCCACCATGATCATTCTAATCAGCGCATTGCTTATTGGATTGAACTACATCATTACTAAAAGACGGAGCTAAGGCGGTCTGACGTCTAACTAGACCGATAAAGGAGTGAATCTTATGCAAGCATCGACAAAAATGCAGGCTGCGGGCGAAAAGCCGGCGGCGTGGAAGAAGCCGGTTGGCTTGGTCCTGAAAGTGCTGCTGCTTATATACTCGGGCATTACACTATACCCGCTGTACTGGCTCATCATAAGCGCGTTCAAGACGAATCAAGAGTTCTTCAATCGTCCTTATGCTTGGCCGCTGCAATGGCAAATTGATAATGTTGTTCGGGCATGGGATCTCGGCAATATGGGCAGAGCGATGCTCAACTCCGCGATCGTTACGATTGTCGCATTAGTGATGACGGTTGTCATCGGTACGCTTGCTGCGTATGCGTTGTCCCGGTTCAAATTCAAATTCAATGGCTTGCTTAAGGGCATGTTCCTGCTCGGCATGCTGATTCCGATCCACAGTACGCTTGTACCGCTCTTTATTTTCATGAATAAAGTCGGTATCCTGGATACGTACTGGGCACTAATCATGCCGTACACAGCGTTCGAGCTTCCGATCGCCATCTTCCTTG
This sequence comes from Paenibacillus sp. NPDC057967, assembly GCF_042887015.1. NCBI lineage: Bacteria > Bacillati > Bacillota > Bacilli > Caryophanales > Paenibacillaceae > Paenibacillus > Paenibacillus sp. NPDC057967. The sequence goes on along the minus strand of NZ_JBHVQB010000017.1, from coordinate 13,387 downwards.
GTATTGCGTATCTGTCTTCCATTCCACGAGATATCGAGGAAGCCGCTATGATCGACGGCAACGGCTGGTGGGGCGTGTTCGGACGCATTATCTTCCCGCTGTGTTTGCCGGTTATCTCGACCGTATCGATTCTGGCATTCCTGCGATTCTGGAACGACTTCTCGTTCGCACTCGTCTTCATCAATACGCAAGCGCTCAAGACGCTGCCGCTTAGCTTGTCGCTATTCTCCGACGGCTTCGGCACTGACTATGCGCTGACGATGGGCGCCATGTTCATCGCGGTAATTCCGACAATCGTGATCTACCTGATTTTCCAAGAGCAGATCATGAAAGGCATGGTTGCAGGCTCGGTCAAAGGTTAATTCCTTTGCCGGGTCTTTTCCCGTTTGGACAAAAAATAACCGCTCCTTGTGAAATGGCGATCTCGCCACCACAAGGAGCGGTTTTTTATTTTTATTGCCATACATGACTGGGCAAACGGAGCAAGAGATAGGATGGAGAAGCGGTAGCGTTCGCCTTTGTATCCGGATTCCAACCATAATATATTGTTCAAGGAATCTGTATACAACAGCGATCGGAATCGTATTTCTTGCGTAGTTGCATGTTCAGATATGATTTGGCTTCACGTCAGGAACGCCGCCCCGCAAATCGCGGAGAACAGCAGGATGAAGACTGGATGCATGCGATAGCGGACCAGCATCATCCAGCCTGCGCCTACAATAAAGATACCGACAAGCAGCTGTTTATCCCATGCTGAGCCGTCCAGAGAGCCTACGCCGAGTCTATATACGGCAAACAGAATCAAAGCCGTAACGATAGGCTGCAGGCCGTATAGAATACGATTTAGCCAAGCCTGCTTATGCAGACGGTATAGCGCGGTCAGCAAGACAAGTGTCAGGATAGCGGAGGGAAGAATCAATCCGAATAGAGCTATGATAGCTCCGCTAATCCCGTGTGTCTGGTAGCCGATGAGTGTGCTTATATTAACGGCCGCGGGTCCCGGAGCCATACCGGCTACTCCGATCAAATCCAGGAAGGCGTCACTGGACATCCACTGCCGTCTGGCGGCTTCATGCTCGATCATGGGGATAAGCGCATAGCCGCCTCCGAAGGATAAGAAGCCCAGCTTCAGGAAAAATAAGAACATGGACCACATGGGAGGCTCCGCTCCTTTCTAAGATGACTGGATTAAATGAAATACATATAAGCTGGATCTTCTTGTACGCTGTGTTTGATTTTTTTGTTCATGGTGTTGTTATTCTGTCGGCTGCCCCGGAATACAGCATAGAAGATCCCGATAGCGATGCCCGCGACAATAATATAGACGGGAGCCAGTCCCAACAGCAGGCTTATTAGAGCCAGCAGCAGCAAGATGAGCGTCGTGCGGTCTTTGATGGCGGATTTACCAATTCGGAAGGCCGAGAACAGGATTAGCGTCATCACACCCCATGTGATGCCCGACAAGGCGGCTTCTGCCTTAGCGGAAGGCCCGATCTTGGTATAGATCGCGTATAAGGCCAGTACGATCAAGAAGGACGGCAGGATCGAGCCTGCGCCTGCTGCAAGAGCTCCCCGCCAATGGTTCATTCGATAGCCGAGCAGAATAGCAGCATTCACGCCAACCCCGCCAGGAGCGGCTGAGGCAAGCGATAAGGTATCGGTTAGCGCCTCGGTGCTCATCCAGTGGCGCTTATCGACGATCTCGCGCTCCAGGGCGGGAAAGATAGCATAGCCGCCTCCGAAGGAGACGGGCGATAGTTTAAGAAATGTCCAGAACAGGTTTAACATCGAGGGCTGAGTGTCTGGTTGCATAAGATCTGATTCCCCTTTGTATTGCTTATGAGTTCATCATAACGCACATCATTTTGTTAGGAAAGGAACAGTATTTTATGGATTGTATCATGCTTTCTTATACCCTTTATTCCTAGTGTGATAGTATTATTTCATAATCATTCTCATTAATTGGAAAATAAAAATTTCCTCTTGAAACGGAAACGCAAAGTGTGTACGATACTAAAGTATAATTGAATAAGCTCATATAATTTTGGGGATATGGCCCATGAGTTTCTACCGGATGACCGATAATTTGTCCGACTATGAGTGAGTGCGGGAGCAAGACGATAGGGTCGTCTTCGCGGACTCGCCATGCGTGTGCGAACCGGATTGCGATCCCGAAGGACAGGCTTCACTTGAGAGTAGACCAGCTCAAGTGGAGGCTGTCTTTTTTCTTTTTTCCGGAACAATAGAGGCAAGAAACGATTAACTGAAGTGGATCATGCAGCCAAGGGAGAGGACAGAGAAGATGAAAGAGCTTGAAGAACGTATACGCCGAGAAGGAGCGATCCTGTCGGACACAGTATTAAAGGTCGATTCGTTCTTGAACCACCAAGTAGATACGGAGCTGGCGCTTGCGACGGGGCGCGAATTTGCGCGCGTCTTCGGAGAAGAGCAGATTACGAAGGTGCTGACGATTGAGGCGAGCGGTATTCAATTCGCGATGGCAGCGGGCATTGCGCTGGGCGTGCCATTCGTCTATGCGAAGAAAAAAAAGGCGGTTACGCAGTCGGACAAGGTGTACGCCGCGCCGGTCCACTCCTTCACGCGCGGGGAAACGTATCAGGTGAGCGTGGATCAGCGTTACTTGAACGCTGGCGATCGAGTGCTGATCGTGGATGATTTCCTGGCGACGGGAGCGGCGCTGGTCGGTCTTGTTGATATTGTAAGAGAATCGGGAGCGGAGCTTGTGGGCGTAGGCTGCATTATCGAGAAGAGCTTCCAGGAGGGCCGCGGCTTGCTGGAAGCGAAAGGTGTGCGAATTCATTCCCTGGCGCGTATTGCGTCGATGAAGCCGGGCGAGGTTCATTTCATAGAGGAAACCAGGACCAGACAGCTTGAAGAGGAGAGAGCATAGCAGCATGTTAAGCAAACAAAGAGTTGTCACACTTGGCTTTCAGCATGTCCTTGCCATGTATGCGGGGGCTGTTGTCGTTCCCATTATTGTAGGCCAGGCACTCGGATTAACACCCACTCAAATGGCGTATCTCATTGCCGCTGACTTGTTCACTTGCGGGATTGCGACCATTCTTCAGGTATGGGGCGGCAAATATTTTGGCAGCCGTCTTCCGGTTGTATTAGGCTGTACGTTCACGGCGGTTGGTCCGATCATCGCGATTGGCTTGGCGTCGAATCTGGCGACTGTCTATGGCGCCATTATTATTTCTGGTATCTTTATGATTCTGGCAGCGCCTCTATATGGCAAAATCCTGCGTTTCTTCCCGACGGTAGTGACGGGCACCGTTGTTACGATTATCGGTCTGTCTCTGATTCCGGTAGCGATGAACAATGTGGCGGGCGGACAAGGCATGCCCGACTATGCAATGCCTAGAAACTTGCTGCTGGCATTGATTACGCTGGTCGTCATTCTGGTCGTGAACCGTTTCGCAAAGGGCTTCCTGCGTGCGATCTCCGTCCTGGTCGGTCTTGTAGTAGGCACGGTGATTGCTTATTTCATGGGTACTGTCGATTTCGCCAACGTTGCAGACGCCTCTTGGTTCAGTGTCGTTCAGCCCTTCTATTTTGGCGTTCCGCAAATCAGCATCACAGCCATTATTACGATGATTCTCGTTAATATTGTGAGCATGGTTGAATCTACGGGCGTGTATCTGGCTGTTGGCAAAGCCACAGATCAGAAGGTGGAGAAGCAGCAAATCGTGAACGGCCTTCGCTCAGAGGGTGTGGCGATTACGCTTGGCGGTATCTTCAATGCCTTTCCTTACACAGCATTTTCGCAAAACGTCGGCTTGATTACGCTGACTAAGGTGAAGACGCGCGATGTGATCTTCGCAGCGGGCGGCATTATGGTCATTCTGGGCTTGCTGCCGAAGCTGGCGGCTATTACGACCATCATTCCAAACGCGGTGCTCGGCGGCGCGATGATCGTCATGTTCGGCTCGGTTGCGGTATCGGGGATGAACATCCTTGCAGGAATCAACCTGCGTGATGAGCGCAATCTGCTGATTGTAGCTTGCAGCATTGCGGTAGGCATGGGTTCGGCGACTGTGCCTCAAATCTTCAGCGAGCTTCCGCAGTTTGCGAAAATGATGCTGGAGAACGGAATCGTTACAGGCTCCGTTACAGCGATTCTGCTGAACCTGCTGCTTTCTTCCCGGACGAAGGAAGCGGAGCAGCCAGCGGATATGCAGGCCAGCGAAGCATAAGATATCCAGCTCTTAGAGTCCATCATAAGACGTTGAGTCTTTCCTCCGTATGCGCGGAGGGAGGACTTTTTTTATGACATGCTTTTTTCCTCCGCAAACACTGACACACAGTTGTCAGTCTTGGTGTTCTACACTGAGATCAATCAAGAAACGTTAAGTTGAGAGGAAGATGAGCATGAGTGGTTCAAAGAAAAGTTCAAGTCTGGTGATAGCGGGGCTTCTGCTTTCGATCCTGATGGCGTCGATGGACAATACGATTGTCGCCACTGCAATGGGGACGATTGTCGGAGAGCTGGGAGGGCTGAATCATTTTGTCTGGGTGACGGCTGCTTATATGGTGGCGGAGATGGCGGGTATGCCCATCTTCGGCAAGCTGTCAGATATGTATGGGCGCAAACGGTTTTTTGTGTTCGGCATGATCGTTTTTATGATTGGCTCTATGTTATGCGGTACGGCAGGTTCTATTGTCGAGCTAAGCATTTATCGCGCGATTCAAGGGATTGGCGCTGGCGCGCTGGTGCCGATCACGTTCACTATTCTCCTTGACGCTGTAGCGCCGGAGAATCGCGGCAAGCTCATGGGACTGTTCGGTGCAGTATTCGGCATGTCGAGCATATTCGGGCCGCTTCTGGGCGCATTCATTACGGACTACGTAAGCTGGCAATGGATCTTCTATATGAATTTGCCGATCGGCGTGTTGTCATTCTTTCTGGTTGCCAAAGGGTATCAAGAATCGACTGTACGCAATGCAGGCCGAATCGACTGGTTCGGAGCGGTTACGCTCGTAGGAGCGATTGTCTGCCTGATGTTTGCGCTGGAGCTTGGAGGCAAGCTGCTGGCTTGGACTTCGCTGCCTATTATCGGATTGCTGGTTGGTTTCGCTGTACTCTTCATCCTCTTCATCATCGCTGAGCGGCGGGCAGAGGAGCCGATCATCTCCTTCAGTATGTTCAAGATTCGTTTGTTCGCAGCCAGTACGATCATTGCAGTGCTCAGCGGTGCGGCATTTATTGCGGCATCGGTATATCTGCCGATTTTCATTCAAGGTGTCTTGGGCGGAACGGCAACCAATTCCGGTCTGATGCTGCTGCCGATGATGGTGGGCACGGTCGTGACGGCGACTTTGGGCGGTTTTGTCATGGCGAAGCTGTCGTATCGGGTGATTCTGGTGTCTACGCTGGCGCTGTTGGTAGTAGGACTGGGCTTATTGACGACAATCACCATGGATTCTTCCAGACTGGTCGTAACGTTGTATATGATTATCGTAGGTCTTGGCATTGGCGCCTCCTTCTCGGTGTTAACGAATGCTGCTATTCATGGTATCGCTCCTGCTCACCGGGGAGCAGCTACAGCTACGCTTAACTTCCTCCGTTCATTCGGAATGATGATGGGGATTACGGTATTCGGCATCCTGCAAAGCCAGGTGATGACGAATCGATTGACGGCGGTGCTCCAAGGCGGGACTGAAGCGATGCCTCAGGGAATTGATCCGAAGGACCCGTATGTGCTCATGGAGCCGGCGCTGCGCAGCGCTATTCCGGAAGGCATTCTGGAGCGGTTGTTGTCGGGCGTGTCATCATCCATTACAGAAGTGTTCATGTGGGGATTAATCCCGGCTTTGTTGGCTGTTGGAGCGGCATGCTTTATGGGCAGGGAAAAGCATGATCCGGCGGCGGAGTCCGAGGCTTATGCGGCAGCTCATTAAGCCTAGTTGAAACGAAGAGCCTGGCGCTCTTCGTTTTTTTATGGATTCATTTCATAATTTATCGAAGGTTTGCATTATATTGGTGTATAGCTGTACGAACTATGATAAAATATGGTCAATCTACTAGAAGAGGTGATTCATGCGTGATCGGACGCAGCGGTAATCCAACATTAAGGGACAATACGTTCCCGAATTCCGGACAGGTATCCTCCGGACAGCGAATGACAATCGAAGGAACAGTGAACAAATCGTTTATCATGCTAGCGATCCTATTAGGCGCGGCATTCGTAACATGGTCGATGTACAATAATGGACAGAATGTGTTCGGGTTAATGATCGGCGGCGCGATTGCGGGCCTTGTTCTTGCCCTCATTGTATCGTTCAAACCAACAACGGCACCGATTCTGGTTCCTATCTATGCGGCTTGCGAAGGCTTGTTCCTGGGTGCGCTCTCCGCTAACTACCAGTCGGTATATAACGGCATTACCCAGCAGGCTGCTCTGCTTACGATGTGCGTATTCATCGCTATGCTGGTTGCCTACCGGTTCAGATTGATTCAAGCGACGAAGAACTTCAGACTGGGCGTATTCGCAGCTACTGCAGGTATCGCACTTATGTACTTGCTGAGCTTCGTACTCGGATTCTTCGGTCTGTCCGTTCCGTACCTGCATGACAACAGCCTGATCGGCATCGGCATCTCGCTTGTTATCGTCGTGGTGGCTGCGCTGAATCTGGTGCTGGACTTTGACTTTATCGAGACGGGCGCGGAGCAAGGAGCACCGAAGTATATGGAGTGGTACGGCGCATTCGGTCTTATGGTTACATTGGTATGGCTTTACATTGAGATGCTGCGCCTTCTGTCCAAGCTGGCTAGCCGCGACTAAGCGTCAGGCAACGCAAGGCAAACGGTCAGTGGTAGAGCACGCATACATAAATAATCCAACAACCAAGAGATGACATCCTGTCATCTCTTTTTCTTTTTTACCTTCTACGAGGTTTATAAGGGAAGAAGAAGCGGTTATGACGAAGGATAGAAATTGTCAAATGGGAAGCAAGGAGGCTGAGATGAAAAAAGTTTGGTTTGCAAGTATGGTTGTATTCATTTTAGGCTTGTTCGCGTCGGGATGTGCTGCCAATTCTTCGAACATCAAGGAAGAGAGAACAGTATCTCTTTATGAAATGAGCGGCTTTTCCGCAGTTAAAGAAGGTTCTCAGCGAGTTGTGACGGATACGGAGGAAATCGCGATGTGGCACAAGGCTATGACCGATTCTGTGCAACAACCGGGCATTGTGAATATGGCCGACCCCCACTACAAAGTGGACCTCGGTGAGCAGAGCTATTTTCTCTGGATTGAAAAGAATGGGGGAACCGTTATGAACGTGAAAGATACTCATACGATCCGTAGACTAACCCCCAAGTATGCCAAGACCGTCTATGATGCAATCCAAGTCCATTATCCTGACAATCAAATAGCTAGAACGTAAACCTGGAGATGAATGACTCGCTTAAGAAGCAATGGCAGCCTTTAGTGGCTGCCATTTATATATTTTAGGCCAACAAAATAAAGGGGACAAGCATAATAAACGCCTATTGATAATAATAATCAATATCTATATAATGATAATGGTTATCATTATCTATTAACTAGGAGGCAATACAAACATGAAGTATGGAAGTTGGAAAGTCGGGGTTGTTGCACTATTACTAGCGTTCGCAGTCGCATGCGGCAATCATACAGGAAATAACGGGGGAGCCTCGTCATCGCCATCGGTCGAGCCGTCGAGCGAGCCTACAAATAACGGGGCGGGCGAAGAGATAGAGAAACCAGCCGAAAGCCTGGTTGACGAGAGCAAGCTGAATGAGCTGCTTGCTCAATTCGAGAATCAATCCCCGTCTAAGGCAGTCACACTCTCTGTAGCGATCACGGAACTGTTCGACGCCATTGGCGTAGCGCCAGTCGGCGTGCCGACTTCCAGCAGCACGCTGCCTGCGGCATTCGATAGTGTACCGCGCATCGGTTCGTCGCATCAGCCAGACGTTGAGGCGATTGCGGGACTGCAGCCCGATGTGATCCTCGGACCTGCATCGATCAAGGAGAACTTGGAGAAGCAATTCGCAGCGGCGAAGCTTCCAACCGGCTATCTGCCGGCGGATTCCTTGGATGAGTTGAAGCTGTCGCTGTCCGCTCTTGGCCGATTGTTCCAGAAGGAAGATGCTGCAAAGGCGTACATAGAGAAATTCAACGCCGATGAGAAGGCGGCTATTGTAGCAGTCGAAGGCAAGGAAGCGCCTAGTGTGCTCATCTTGTTCGGCTCAGTGGAATCGCTTATGTTCATGAATGAGAATACATTTGTCGGCAGCTTGGTGAAAAATCTGGGCGGCGTCAATGTCGTTTCTGATGTACTGAAGCTGACAGAAACGTATACACCGCTTGATATGGAGAGTGTCGTGGAAGCAAACCCGGATATTATCCTGCTGGTTGCGCACGGCGATCCCATTGCGGTATCCAAAAAGTTCGAGGAAGATGTGAAGAGCAGCGGTGCTTGGGAGAAGCTGAATGCGTTCCAGAACGGCAAGCTGAAAGCACTGGACTATGGCTTGTTCGGCATCGCGTCTCTGCCAAAGGCTGTTGCTGCTTACAATGAGATGGCCGGCATTATGTATGAATAATGGCTAGGGATGCACAAGCCTATAGTATGGTCAAAAAGGGGAGGAACAAGACAGGGCTCATTGTCATCGTTGGCATCGTACTTGCCATTGCGATCCTGGCAGCGATCGGAATTGGCAGTGTGCGGTTCTCTCCTTTGGAATCCCTGATGACGCTAATCGGTCAAGGGGACGCGAGATCGAATACGATTTTATGGGATATTCGGATTCCTCGCGTGCTGCTCGCGCTTATTATCGGGGCGAATCTGGCCGCTTCAGGTGCATTGCTGCAGGCCGTGATGCTTAATCCGCTGGCAGATCCCGGACTTACCGGCGTCTCCAGCGGCGCTGCGGTAGCTGCACTCTTCATTATGCTGGTCGTACCCGGATATTCGTCATTTATTCCGATTGCAGCCATTATCGGCGGAGGGTTCGCCGCGGTGATGGTCTATGCAATGGCATGGAAGCGTGTAGGCGGATTTACGCCCATTCGCATCATTTTATCCGGTGTAGCGATTAATGCGGTGTTTGGCGGGGTCATTGGATTATTGTCCATTCTGTACAGCGATCGCCTGCCTGCTGCTCTTCAGTGGCTGAACGGCAGCTTAAACGGCAAAGGTATGGGTGATGTTATGGTTATCTTGCCGTATTCCATTGTCGGCTGGATCGCTGCGTTATTCTGTGTGCGCAAAGCCAATGTACTGCGACTGGGAGAACAGACGGCGCATCACTTGGGACAAAATATGAACCAGGTCCGCTTCGTCCTCTCGCTCGTGGCCGTCTATCTGGCGGCGGTCTCCGTATCGACGGTCGGACTTGTAGGGTTCGTCGGACTGGTCGTGCCTCATATTGCCCGCTTGCTGATCGGCTCGGACTATCGCTTCAGCTTGCCGCTCGGACTTATGCTGGGAGCGATCGTGCTGCTTGTGGCGGATACGGCAGGGCGTGCATTGTTCAGTCCGCTGCAAATTCCGGCAGGCATCATCATGGCGATTGCCGGAGGACCCTATTTCCTGTATCTCATGCGTAGAGGAGGCGCTTAAGCATGCTTCAGGTAAATTCGCTGCAAATCGGATATGCGGATCGTACCGTCGTACGGGATTTCTCCTTGGAGGTAGAAGAGGGGGAAGTCGTCTCCATTATTGGCCCGAACGGATCGGGCAAGTCGACGATTCTGAAGGCGATTACGCGGGTCATTCCTTGTCAGGAAGGGAAAGTCTGCATTGCCGATCGGGAGCTGAGCACACTTAGCTCGAAGCAATTAGCCCAGATGATGTGCATGCTATGCCAATCCAACAGCAGTCCCTCCGATATGACAGTGGAGGAGCTAGTCAGCTATGGAAGATTGCCGCATAAGAAGTGGTACGAACGGCTTGGCGAGGAAGACCGGGAGATCGTGGAGTGGGCGCTCCACCATACAGGGATGCATGCGTACCGGGAGCGGCTGGTGGTATCCTTGTCCGGCGGTGAGGCGCAGCGCACATGGCTTGCTATGGCGCTGGCTCAGCGCCCCAAAGTGCTGCTGCTGGATGAGCCGACCACTTACTTGGATATCGGACATCAACTGGAAGTATTGGAGCTGGTGCGCAAGCTGAACAAGGAGCTTAAACTGACTGTGGTGATGGTGCTGCATGATCTGAATCATGCGAGCGTATACAGCGACAAGGTATGTGTCCTGAAGGACGGCAAGACCTGTGTATATGGAAAGCCGCAGGATGTCTTTACGATGGATTTGATTCGCAGCGTCTACGGAGTCGAGACAGATATACAGAGATTCGGACAGGACGAGGCTCCGCGCATTCATATTTTAAGAAAAATCCAAGAAGAAGGCAGGGATCTCATTGAGAGCACTGGATATTGACGCTGTGAAAGAGCAGTATCTGCAATTCACCGACAGCTTGAAGACCGTCATGCTGAGCACAGTCGGCACAGACGGAAGTCCGTTCATCTCGTATGCGCCGTTCATCAAGCATGAAGGCAAGCTGTATATCTACATCAGCCGGATTGCCAATCATTACCGCTATATGGAGGAAAATCCGAACGTCGACGTCATGCTGATTGAGGATGAGAGCAATACGCCTAATCTATTTGCCCGCCAGCGCGCACGGTTCGTTGCACGCGCCGTGAATTTGGGCGAGGCGGAGCCAGAGGATGTTTTCGCAAAGTTCAGTGAACGGTTCGGCAAAAACATGATCGGCATGCTGCGTGGTCTGGACTTCTCCCTGTTCGAGCTGACCTTGTCGGAGGGGCGTTATGTCGCGGGCTTTGGTCAAGCCTTTGATATTGATCTGGCTGGTGACCAGTTCGTGCATGTCGCGCGTGATGGTCACCAGCAGTCCGGTAAGAAGTAGGTGAAGCCGCAATAGAGGTATAATCTCACTAGCATTCAGGAGGGAATGATATGTCTACAGTAGCGACAGTGCTGCCCGTATGGGAAGCGATCCAAAGCCGTTTTCATAAAATGGTGAAGGGACTGCCGGAAGAAGACCTGGGTTTGGCGATTGGACCTGCGTCCATCGGCTATATGCTCCGGCATAATGCGGAAGTGGAGTATATGTTCGCAGAATGGTTTTTTGGCCAAAAAATGCCGGAGGGCCTTGAGATTGCGACAAGCCGGGGACCGAGAGGCAGCGGGGAGAAGCAGACGTTTGCGAATTTAAGTGAGCTGGTTGCCTTGCTGGAGGCGTCCAACGCTTTTCTGATCCAGGCGATGAAGGAGCTGCCGGAGGAGAAATGGCAGGAGCCGGTTGAATCTCCAATGGGACCGTCGACGCCGATTGAAGCCATTGGCCGCCTGATGTATCATACTGGCATTCATGCCGGACAGATCTCACTCATTCAGAAGAATGCACCGGCACTCAAGGCGCAGTAGTCGTCCATTATAGTTGTAATTCATTGAATTCTATTGTACAAAAAGAGTAGGTGTCGAGTAAGGCGGCGCGTACTCTTTTCTCTGTATGGCCGCGTTGTGGACAAGCATAGGAGGGATCAACATCTTAACCAGGGAAGAATGGTCGCAATATTGCATGGAGCACAGGGGAGCGAAAGAGGATTATCCCTTTGGTCCTGATCCGTTAGTGATGAAGGTTGGCGGCAAAATGTTCGCTTTGATCGGGGTGAACGATGGGGTTGTAAATATATCGCTGAAGTGCGAGCCGCATATGGCGGAGTTGCTGCGGCTGGAGCATGAAGCGGTTAAGCCGGGGTACCATTTGAACAAGAAGCATTGGAATACCGTTACGATAGACGGTACGGTGCCGCCGGACGAAGTGAGGTCGATGATCGACCATTCTTATGATTTGGTAGCCAAAAGTTTGACCAAAGCGCAGCGGGCGCTGCTTGCTGAAGGCGAGTCTTGGACATAGCAGTAATGAAAATCACCTTGTAAAAGGTGATTTTTTTATTAAAAAAACGAAATGTACAACTAAAGTGTATAGGCAGATTAGGCATAATTATGTAGAATAAAGTTGGAAATTAAAGTTATTTTAGATTTGTAGTCGGAATAGGAGGAATAATGATGAAAAAACAATGGATGAAGGCTCTGGCAAGCGCGACGGTGATGTCTATGCTGCTGATGCTCATCGCTGGAGCGGCCTTTGCAGAGGGAACGAAAAAAGGCTTCTCTGATCTGGGTGCTGTTCCATGGGCACAGAAGGATATAAACAAAATGAATCTCCTTGATGTGGTGTCGGGTAATTCCGCCGGTTCCTATCAACCCAATAACCCGGTTAGTCATCAAGAGGCGGTAGCAATGACCGTCCGTCTGCTTGGATTGGTGCCAGAAGCGGGTGGCGCAGCAGCTTCCCATTCACTGGAGGTTGATGACTGGGCGCAAGCTAGCGTGCAGCTTGCCCTGGAGAAAAAGCTTATCGTAGCTTCCGAGGAGTCAGTCCAGCTTTGGGGCAAGACAGGGGCGAGTAGAGAATGGACGGCGCGGTTAATCGTCCGTGCAATAGAGTGGAAATCGGGCAAGCCATTAGCATCTTCGCCCAAAACAACCTTCACAGACGCGAAGGATATGTCAGCCTGGGCTGTGAGTTCAGTTCATGCAGCCGTAAATGCTGGATTGCTGAACGGTTATCCGGATGGTTCCTTTAAACCAGGAACTACGTTAACGAGGGCACAAATGGCTGTACTGCTAAGCAATATGCTGCCGCAATTATTTCTTGAAGATGAGAGTGTAGGCGCAGGCTGGAATTTGGGATCAGGCACTATCGTTACGATCGAGGGCCAGAAGCTAAGCTTGAAAAATCGTGAAGGCAAGCAGGAAAGCTATACGCTGGATAAGACGGTGACGATCTATAATTATGCGAACAAAGAAGTAACGGCAGCGAGTCTACAAGCCGGCGATCAAATCAGCTTGGTTCATAAGAAAGGTGCGGCTGTGTTCGTAGAGGTTAAGAGCGGCGCGCCAGGCGTTGTAGGAGATCAGGGTCCTCAGGGGCCGGAAGGACCACAGGGACCGGAGGGACCTTCGGGATCGACAGGCTCGAAAGGTCCGAAAGGGGATACAGGAGCAACAGGTCCGGCAGGAGCGCAAGGTCCGAAAGGGGATACAGGAGCAACAGGTCCGGCAGGAGCGCAAGGACCGAAAGGCGATACAGGAGCAGCGGGCCCGGCAGGAGCGCAAGGTTCGAAGGGTGACACAGGAGCAGCGGGCCCGGCAGGAGCGCAAGGTCCCAAGGGTGATAAAGGCGCAGCGGGCCCAGCAGGAGCGCAAGGACCGAAGGGTGATCCAGGAGCAGCGGGCCCAGCAGGAGCGCAAGGGCCGAAGGGTGACACAGGAGAGCAAGGTCCAACCGGGACGACAGGTCCGAT
>NZ_JBHVQB010000016.1:47289-47420 GCF_042887015.1 Paenibacillus sp. NPDC057967 | reverse complement strand
TGGTACTTGGACCGCAGGGTCCTGGGAGAGTAGGACGTCGCCAAGCACAGATAGCCTACCGCATGCATTTGCGGTAGGTTTTTTGTTGTTCGTACGAGGCATAGCCTGTACGAACTGCTTGGCGACGTTCC
>NZ_JBHVQB010000016.1:0-47196 GCF_042887015.1 Paenibacillus sp. NPDC057967 | reverse complement strand
ACGTTCCTCTCCCTGTCTGGGAGAGTGTCCGAACCTCTTCATCGAAGCAACTCGGAGATGTGGGCCCGGCCTTAGAGGTAGGTTCAGACGCCGACCGTGATGTAGAGCTTCGTAGCTGATTCATCCGGTGCGGAATGGACATCGTCAAGCACAAAATGGCCTGTCGCAGATGACTGCGGCAGTTTTTTTGTGCGTTCGGGGACTTTGGGATCGGCGAAGCCCTTGATCCCAAAGTCCACGGCGACGTTCCTCTCCCTGTCTGGGAGAGTGTCCGAACCTCTTCATCGAAGCAACTCGGAGATGTGGGCCCGGCCTTAGAGGTAGGTTCAGACGCCGACCGTGAAGTAGAGCTTCGTAGCTGATTCGTCCGGTGCGGAATGGACATCGCCAAGCACAGGAGCCTACCATAGGATACGGTAGGCTTATTACTTTTAAAGGGCAATAGATAAAGATCAAATATAAAAAACTAAAGTCAAAAGATCACTCTCCACAGGAGAGTGTGGTAAATCTTCTTAAAGTAGACTCAAGCTGTAGCGATTTGCACCAGTACTTTGATCGTGTTATGGTTGCCATAGATATGAAATTTCGACTGTGGAGGCGATAAGTAATGGCGGCAGATGAACAGATCGTAAGCTTAACTCTGGACAGGTTCAATGAAAGCATGGAATTGTCTCAATTCGCGTTTCAATATAAACGGACACCAGCGGAATTAGAAGACATTAAAGATAACTTCATTCATGAGCCGGGCGATCGCTGGGCCGTACTTATAGATGGTCAATTCGCGGCACAGGCCGTAGTGCTTGATTTGCAGACGTATATCGCGGGACGTCCATTTCGCATGGGCGGAGTTGCCGGAGTAGCGACTTGGCCGGAGTACCGTCGGCAAGGTCTGGTCGGGAAGCTGCTCGTTCATTCCTTGCAGGAAATGAGAGCCAAGGGGCAAACCTTATCGTTCCTGGCCCCGTTTGCCTTCGGGTTCTACCGCAAGTTCGGCTGGGGAACTTATACGGATATCAAAACCTATACCTTACAAGCCAATCAGCTGCCTCCGAGATCGAGCTATCCAGGCAAAATAAGACGAGTATCAGGTTACGACCATGTACAGAATATATATGAAGCTTATGCCAGTCAATTTAACGGATCGCTCCAGCGTACGCCGAGTTGGTGGGAGCGAAGAGTAGCGAAGCGCAAGTCCGGGCAGATCGCTTTATATACCGATGCAGCAGGCAATGGGCAGGGCTATATCATTTATGAGGTGGCGAAAAAAGAGCTTAACATCCATGAGTTTGTATTCCTGAACGAGGAAGCCCGGTCTGCACTATGGAGCTTCATCGGCCAGCATGACTCCATGATTGAGCGTGTAATCGTGAATGTGCCTGCTGACGATATTTTGCCTGACTTGCTGCCAAATCCCAGAATCAAGCAAGAGATTGAACCCTATTTTATGGGGCGGATCGTAGATGTGGAAGCGTTTTTGAAGCTGTATCCATTTGCCGCAGGCGGTGCAGATACGTTGTATCTTCAAGTAACAGATGCACATGCACCATGGAATCAGGATGGCTTTACACTCCGCATTGAAGAGAACGGCGAGGCAAGCATAAGCCGTGATCCGCAAATATTTAAACAGGAGCACGCGCTTCACATCGAGATTGGTGATTTAACCACCCTTATGCTGGGATATCGGTCGGCAGTTCAATTATCGTCTTTGGATCGCATTCATGGTCCGCTTGACAATATGAATCGCTTACATCTCCGTATTCCCGAACGAACGACGTACCTTCCTGATTTTTTCTGAAGATTGGCAAATTTCAGGCAGCTTAAATGCAGGAAAACACGGTATTTATAGGCATGGGACTAGCCTTGACAGCCCCTACCCCCTCTGCTAATATTGCTAATAATATACGACTGAGGCCATGAAAATAAGGGAGGAACATACTCGTGTGGGAAACGAAATTCGCAAAAGAAGGGCTTACGTTCGACGACGTACTGCTTGTTCCGCGCAAATCAGAAGTGCTTCCAAGAGAGGTCAATATCTCTACTCGGTTAAGCGACAGCATCAAGCTCAACATTCCGTTAATTAGCGCAGGCATGGACACCGTTACGGAAGCTGCTTTGGCGATCGCAATTGCTCGTGAAGGCGGTATCGGCATTATCCATAAGAACATGTCCATCGCACAGCAAGCTGAAGAAGTAGACCGCGTGAAGCGTTCGGAAAGCGGCGTTATTACAAATCCGTTCTCCCTTACGCCGTCTCATCATGTGTACGACGCGGAAGAGCTTATGGGCAAATACCGCATCTCCGGTGTGCCTATTGTAGATGAGAACAAGAAGCTGGTAGGCATTCTGACGAACCGCGACCTTCGTTTTGTCCACGATTTCTCCATTAAGATCCATGAAGTCATGACACGTGATAACCTTGTAACGGCTCCGGTCGGTACGACGCTGCAGGAAGCGGAAGGGTTGCTCCAACAGCATAAGATCGAGAAGCTCCCTCTCGTGGACGAAGAGAACACGTTGAAGGGCCTTATTACTATTAAGGATATCGAGAAAGCTATCCAATTCCCGAATGCAGCAAAGGATACGCAAGGCAGACTGCTTTGCGGTGCTGCGGTAGGCATCTCGAAGGATACGATGGACCGCGCCGAAGCGCTCGTGAACGCAGGCATCGACGTGCTTGTCGTGGATTCCGCGCATGGCCATCATATCAATATTCTTGAGGCGGTTCGCAAGCTGCGGAACTCTTATCCTGAGCTGACGATTATCGCTGGCAACGTAGCGACAGGGGAAGCCGCTCGTGATCTGATCGAAGCTGGAGCATCCGTTATCAAAGTGGGTATCGGACCAGGCTCGATCTGTACGACTCGCGTCATCGCCGGTATCGGCGTACCGCAAATTACAGCGATCTACGACTGTGCATCGGTTGCTAGAGAATACAATGTGCCTATTATTGCAGATGGCGGCATCAAATACTCCGGTGATATTACGAAAGCTATCGCTTCCGGCGCAAGCGCGATTATGATCGGCAGCTTGTTCGCTGGTACAGCGGAGAGCCCAGGCGAGACGGAAATTTTCCAAGGCCGCAGCTTTAAGGTATATCGCGGTATGGGTTCCCTTGGCGCAATGAAGGAAGGCAGTAAGGACCGTTACTTCCAAGAGAACGAGAACAAGCTTGTTCCAGAAGGTATCGAAGGCCGCGTTCCTTACAAAGGCCCGCTGGCTGACACAGTTCACCAGTTGCTTGGCGGCTTGCGTGCCGGCATGGGCTATTGCGGTACTTCCTCGCTTGAAGAACTGAAGAACGACACACAATTTGTTCGCATCACAGGCTCCGGTCTTCGTGAGAGCCACCCGCATGACGTTCAAATTACGAAAGAAGCTCCAAACTACTCTCTATAATATAGATGTAGACCCGACAACGGGATATATGCCAGACAGTGATCGGCCGACAGTGGCCGTGACTGTCTGGTTTTTTGATGTTTTATGCAGTGACCATGATCGAATATCCATACAAGCTGCCTTCATGCTTATTCTGGTTTAAAGTAGGTATGGTAATATTTTCAGATCAGCAGTGTTCGAGTCAAGTAGAGGATAGATTCGCTAAAATGATCCGTGATAAATCAGCTGTTACAGTTGATTCTGGTGCAGGTAC
The DNA here is from genome assembly GCF_042887015.1 of Paenibacillus sp. NPDC057967. Taxonomy (NCBI): domain Bacteria; kingdom Bacillati; phylum Bacillota; class Bacilli; order Caryophanales; family Paenibacillaceae; genus Paenibacillus; species Paenibacillus sp. NPDC057967. The sequence goes on along the minus strand of NZ_JBHVQB010000016.1, from coordinate 43,547 downwards.
ACACTGACTTTTTAAGCTTGTCGATACGATCTCCAACAAGGTTCAAATACGATTATTTCTATGAAGGATCTCTCATTTCCCGGCAGCTTGAAAGAGGTTTAATTGTAGTGTTCTCCTATGTTACAATTAGGCTTGGACAAATCACTCGGAAAAGGGGAAACGACATTGAAGGTAATGGGAAGACCGGTTCGGTTGTTGTCGGTCATAGCCGCTAGTATGGCATTGTGGTTGGCTGTGTTGTCGTTTGGCGCTACGGGCGCTCTGGCAGTCGGTTTCGATAATCGGCCTAGTACAACAAATTCGCTAGGCTTGGAAGTGAAATCTGCCATCCTCATCGAAGCAGAATCGGGACAGGTGCTATTCGAGGTTAATCCGGATCAGCCGCTGCCGATTGCAAGCATGACCAAGTTGATGACAGAGTATATCGTACTTAAGGAAATCAAAAATGGACGGATGAAATGGGAAGATGTCGTAACGGTACATCCTGTGGCGGCCGATACCGATCGTTCGGAATCGCAAATTTTTCTCGCAGCTGGCGATCAGCATACTGTCCGTGACTTATATATAGCAATGGCAGTTGGTTCAGCCAACGATGCAACAAAGGCATTGGCAATTGAAGTATCCGGCAGTTTGGAAGCTTTTATCGACAAAATGAACGCTACGGCTGATGAACTGGGTTTGAAAACAGCTGTATTCACAAGTGTAACCGGATTTGAGGATACGACCGTGATGTCGGCAGGAGATGTGGTAAGGCTATCCCGTCATATCTTGCTTGAGCACCCCGAATTCCTGGAGTTCTCCAGCATTCAGGATTATAAGTTCCGTGAGCGTGACACTGCTCCGATGATTAACTTCAACTATATGCTTGGCTCGAACGTGAACAAGATTTCGCTTAAGCATCTGGCATATGAAGGTGTAGACGGCATGAAAACCGGGTTTATCAATGCGGCCGGTTATAACTTCACGGGCACGGTCAAGAGAGGCGATTTGCGCTTCATAAGCGTTGTTATGGATACGTCCTCAACGGTTCAGCGCTTCTATGAAACGGCGAAGATGTACAACTATGCATATGCCACATTTGAGAAAAAGACCGTATTGCCGCCAAAATCCGTGGTAGAAACCGTGAAAACGGTGAAGATTAAGAAGAGCAAGCAGAAGAGCGTTCCTGTCGTGACAGACAAGGATATCACGTTCATGGTGATGAAGGGCGCAGAGCCTAAAATCGAAATGAAAGGCTTCGAGCTTGTACCTGAGACCGAGCTCGTAGCGCCGATCGAAGCCGGTACGAAGGTCGGAACCGTGACGTATACGTATGCGGACGAAGCTACGGGTAAGGATCTGGACTATACCGTTAATCTTGTAACGACTGAAGAAGCGGAGAAAGCGGGCTGGTTCCGCTTGTTCTTCCGTGCCATTGGGGACTTCTTCTCGAACTTATTTAATAGCATTCTCGATTTATTCTAATTCCGAGCAATTTACAGGGATTCTAGGCTTGTCGATTACACGCCGTTCCTGTAAAATCAATGGTTAGAACACTACGGTAGGATCAACATTCCAAGGGATGAATAATAGGAGGAACTAAACGATGGAAACAGGTACATCGCGCGTAAAACGCGGTATGGCAGAGATGCAAAAAGGCGGCGTTATCATGGACGTTATGAACGCCGAGCAAGCAAAAGTAGCAGAAGCGGCAGGCGCTACAGCAGTTATGGCCCTTGAGCGCGTTCCTTCGGATATTCGCGCGGCAGGCGGCGTAGCCCGTATGGCTGACCCGACAATCGTAGAGGAAGTTATGAAAGTCGTTTCCATTCCGGTAATGGCGAAAGCACGTATCGGCCACTATGTAGAAGCTAAAGTATTGGAGTCCATGGGCGTAGACTACATCGATGAGAGCGAAGTATTGACGCCAGCGGATGAAATTTTCCATATTAGCAAAAACGAATTTACGATCCCATTCGTATGCGGCGCGAAGGATCTGGGCGAAGCGCTTCGTCGTATCCAAGAAGGCGCAGCGATGCTGCGTACGAAAGGCGAGCCAGGCACAGGCAACATCGTGGAAGCGGTACGCCACCTTCGTCTGATCAACGGCCAAATTCGTAAAATCCAAGGCTTGTCGAAAGACGAGCTGTATAATGAAGCGAAGCTGCTAGGCGTTCCTTACGATCTGCTGCTTGATGTACACCAAACAGGCAAACTGCCAGTCGTTAACTTCGCGGCAGGCGGCGTAGCGACACCTTCCGACGCAGCTCTGATGATGCATCTTGGCGCTGACGGCGTATTCGTAGGCTCCGGTATTTTCAAGTCCGACAGCCCTGAGAAGTTCGCTCGTGCGATCGTGGAAGCGACCACTCATTACCAAGATTACAAGCTGATTGCTGAAGTGTCCAAAAACCTGGGCACGCCGATGAAAGGCATCGAAATTTCGAAGCTGAACGCATCAGAGCGTATGCAAGATCGCGGAATTTAAGAGATCAGATGAGCCGGCCAAGCCTTCGGGGGAGGCCGGTCTTTTAAAAGGATGGCGAATATAACGATGAAGATAGGCGTACTTGCGCTACAAGGCGCGGTAGCAGAGCATATTCGAAGCTTGGAAGCGGCGGGCGCGGAAGCGGTCGCTATTAAGCGTGTAGAGCAGCTGGATGAGCTGCACGGCCTGGTCATCCCAGGCGGCGAGAGTACGACGATTGGCAAGCTGATGCGGAAGTACGGATTTTTGGATGCGATTCGTCAATTTTCGGCTCAAGGCAAGCCTTTATTCGGTACCTGCGCCGGTCTAATCGTCTTGGCTGAACGTATTGAAGGAGATGAGGAAGCTCATCTGAAGCTGATGGACATGACCGTAGCGCGCAATGCCTTCGGACGTCAGCGCGAGAGCTTTGAGACGGATTTGGACGTAAAAGGAATTAACGAGCCAATCCGCGCGGTATTTATCCGTGCGCCGCTTATCAAGGAAGTTGGCGCTGGTGTAGAGGTATTGTCGACGTACAACGATGAGATCGTTACCGCTAGACAGGGAACGCTGCTTGCAGCATCCTACCATCCGGAGCTGACAGATGACTTCCGACTGCATGCTTATTTCCTGGAGATGGTGAAAGAAGCCGCTGCTGCGAAAGCATAAGCATAGCACAGCGCACTTGAACAAAAAATCAACTAATACTCTCACGAGAGAGGGGCCCATAGAAACGTGTTAGACGTAAAATTGCTGCGTACCGAATTTGAAAAGGTGGAGCAGGCGCTGCGCAATCGCGGCGCATCGCTGGACCTCATTGCCGGCTTCCCGGAGCTTGATCAAAAGCGCCGTGAGCTCATTCAAGAAACCGAAACATTGAAAAACCGCCGCAATACGGTATCCCAAGAGGTAGCGAAGCTGAAGAGATCTGGCGGCGACGCAGAGAGCCTTATTGTGGAGATGCGTGAGGTAGGCGACCGGATCAAAGAATTGGACGACCAATTGCGCGAGATGGACGTTCAAGTTGAAGAGCTAACGCTCAATATTCCTAACATTCCGAGCGAAAGCGTACCTGTAGGCGCTTCGGAGGAAGAGAACGTCGAGATTCGCCGAATTGGCGAAGTGCCGACATTCGATTTCGAGCCAAAGGCGCATTATGATGTCGCCCATGAGCTTGGCATTCTGGACTTTGAACGCGCGGCGAAGGTAACGGGTTCTCGCTTTACCTTCTACCGCGGCTTGGGTGCAAGACTCGAGCGCGCACTGATTAGCTTCATGATGGACTTGCATAGCGACCAGCATGGCTATGAAGAGGTTCTGCCGCCATATATCGTCAATCGTGATAGTCTGATCGGCACAGGGCAGCTTCCGAAGTTCGAAGAAGATCTGTTCAAGATCAAAGATACCGATTATTATCTGATCCCGACAGCAGAAGTACCGGTGACGAACATTCATCGCGATGAGATTCTGGATCATGAGCAGCTGCCGGTTAACTTCGTAGCCTACAGCGCTTGCTTCCGCTCCGAGGCGGGTTCGGCTGGCCGTGACACACGCGGTCTTATTCGCCAGCATCAATTCAACAAGGTTGAATTAGTCAAGGTTGTAAAGCCGGAAGACTCTTACGATGAGCTGGAGAAGCTGACGGCTGATGCCGAGAAGGTGCTTCAATTGCTGGGGCTGCCGTACCGTGTCCTGACGCTTTGCACAGGCGACATGGGCTTCACATCGGCGAAGACCTACGATCTGGAAGTATGGATCCCAAGCGCTAATACGTACCGCGAGATCTCCTCATGCTCCAACTTCGAGGACTTCCAGGCACGCCGTGCAGGCATCCGCTTCCGCAGAGAGCCGAAGAGCAAGCCGGAATTCGTGCATACGCTGAACGGCTCAGGGCTTGCAGTAGGCCGTACAGTAGCCGCTATTCTGGAGAACTTCCAGCAAGAGGACGGATCGGTTGTCATTCCAGAGGTTCTGCGTCCATACATGGGCGGCGTTGAGAAGATTGCAGTACGGTAATTCGTAACTGGCAGCAATCCTTCGCTTCCCATGCAAGTATATGCCACAGGTCGAAAATAGCTTGATAATCGTTTTCGACCTGTGGTACAATGAGCTTTGTCACGACTCTGTGACGCATTGATATGTGGAGAGGTACCGAAGCGGTCATAACGGGGCGGTCTTGAAAACCGTTAGGGTGCAAGCCCACATGGGTTCGAATCCCATCCTCTCCGCCAGTTTAACTATAGATCAATTCAACGCCCGAGCGCTGCTGCGCTCGGGCGTTTTTGGTTTGTCGCGAGAATTATATTCTCAAAAATGAACACTCCATCTAAAGAATGATACCTACTTTCCTAAATATAGCGGTGATATGCTAATTAGGCTTGATGGGAAAGTCATGATCATTCTTATGAAGAGGAGTGGTGTCATGCTTAGATTCATCAAATTAGGCTTAAGTTTTTCACTTATTATGCTTTTATTAATGCCTTCGGTATCCGCAGCCGGAGAGTCGGTCGAGGTATGGACAACAAACGAATCACTTAGCAAAGCTTTGACAAGAGAGGCGAATGTGAGTTTTGGTTCAGACAGCGGCTCCGTGCCGCTTACAATTGACGTGAGCGAGAATATTGCTTATCAGCAGATGGACGGGTTCGGCGTGTCTATCACAGATGCTTCGGCGTGGCTGCTGACGTACCAGCTAAGCAATGCCAAGCGAGCAGAAGTGTATGAACGGTTATTCGGCAGCGCGGGCATAGGTCTCAGTCTCCTGCGCCAGACTATCGGAGCCTCCGACTTCAACTGGGAAATCTACAGCTATAATGATACCGCGAACGACCCTAACCTCAATAGCTTCTCCATCGCCCGGGATATGCCCTATATCGTTCCAAGGGTGCAGCAAGCGCTATCCGTTAATCCGCAATTAAAGGTCATGGCTGCCGCATGGAGCCCGCCGGGATGGATGAAAGCCGGCCAAAACCCAAGTGCCACGCATCCGATGAATACCGGATATTTGCAACCCCAATACTATGGAAGCTACGCTAACTATCTGGTGAAGTTTATCCAGGCTTATCAGGCGCAAGGCATTCCGATCTATGCGATAAGCCCGCTTAATGAACCTGGCCTGCAACTCAATCATTACCCTACCACTTATATGTCTGTTACCGACCAAATCAATTTTATTAAAAATAACCTGGGCCCATCCATTCAGCAGGCGGGGCTTAATACGAAAATAATGGGCTACGACTTTAACTGGGACAATACTTCCTTCCCGGATCAGTTGCTTGCCGATCCTGCAGCCAATAGCTATATTGCTGGAACAGCCTACCATCATTATGGCGGGAATCCGTCCGCGATGTCTACGATTCGTGATAAATATCCCACAAAGGATATATGGTTCACGGAGGGCGGCTTCGGCACTTGGAATCCATCCTTTGACAACATGATGTGGGAGCTCATCACCATCCCAAGAAATTGGTCCAAGTCGTTCATCGCCTGGAATCTGGCACTTGATCAGAACAATGGTCCGACCGTGCTCACGAACAGCATTAATCATGGCATGCTGCTTATTCGCAGCGATGGAACCGATCAAGTGACGTATCGCAACCAATATTATGCCATCGGACAATTCAGCAAGTTTGTCGTACCGGGCGCATTCAGAATAGCTTCCCCAACCTATAATAATATGCAGAATGTCGCGTTCAAAAACCCGGATGGTTCCAAGGTCGTTGTCGCTTACAACAATCAGACCTATTCGCAGACCGTTAAGGTGAAATGGGGCAACCAGAGCTTCACTTATCATGTCCCGGCCAAAACAGCTGTTACGTTCAAATGGCACGGCACAGTGGCTGGCGCCAATCCGGTAATCGCAATCAAAGCACAAATCAATCAGCGCTATGTAGCGGCTGAGAACGGCGGCAGCGCGTCCCTGATAGCCAATCGTACTGCTGTAGGCGCGTGGGAGAAATTCGAAAGAATTAATCTCGGCAACAACAATGTAGCGTTTCGCTCCCTGGCGAACGGCAAGTATGTCACCGCGGAGAACGCTGGCAGCAGTCCGTTAATTGCCAGAAGCGATACAATTGGCACCTGGGAGACCTTCCAGCTGTCGAACGTAAGCGGTGGTGTTACGCTACGCTCAGGGGCAAACAATCTGTTTGTCTCGGCGGAGGATGCGGGTGCAAGTCCATTAATAGCGAACCGGGCAACCGCGTCGGGCTGGGAGACGTTCATCCTGGAAACACAGTAGACGCAAGCGGAATGATATTCGTATAAAAAGCACCTCCACATCGCATCTTAACGTTGTGGAGGTGCTACTACTTATGGCGAAATCTGATGAGCTTCGAATTGATCCGCAGCAGCTTGCAGACGCATGGCAGCGTACGCTGCCGGAGACCATCAACAGCTCCGATCGATGCGTGGTGCAGCAGGATGAGGCGGATGACAAGGCACTGCGTGTCACGATACATTCAGCAGGGCATCAAATGTATGAATTTGATTTTAAGGTTACCTATACCGGCAGCCGTGAAGTGGCTGTGGAACTGGTCGATGTGGAGAAGGACAACATTGCCGTGGACGAGCGTACGGATATTATTCAACAATTGATCCAAGATTATAAGAGGCATCTGCATGAATGCGCCCAAGCGCTGCAGCAGCTGACTCATGCGTAAGGGGTGACGAGCATGTCGAAAGCCAAAGGAACAGCGGATAAGAACTTGTCTAATGTCGTAGAAGCGCTGGAGAATGAGCCGGTCAACAGCCATCATGCCCAGCAGCTTCAGCAAGACAAGAACGACCGTCGTCATCAGGACTCGCTGAACTTCGACCAGCCTGTGGATATGAAGAATCAGCGTTAGGCTATTAGGCTCAATAACGGTGAATCAGCATAGACAGGAGGAATACGTCATGAGTAAGCCGAAGAGCGTACCCGTTCCCGAGAGCGTGCCGCATAACGAGAGGAAGCGGCAGGATCACGACAACGGCCTGCAGGAGCCGCTATCCGGCTCCAAGAAGACGAAGAAGCAGAACCATGTGTCCCATAACAATCCAGAAGGTTAAGATGCTCCCCGTGTCCCATGACACGGGGAGTATTTTTTGACCATCGTCTATCCAACCACCTAAATATAGTATAGAATGGAGTTGCTTACAAAACAGAAAGTGGAGGAAAACCAATTGATGAAGCAAGTAAAGCAAGCAGCACTTATCACCATGATTATTCTGACGATGATTATCGCAGGATGCAGCAGTTCTACACCGCCGAAGGCGGCGCTTGAAGCGGCTACGGCCAAGACTGTGGCGGCCGAATCCTACAAAGTGTCCATGACCATGCAGCTCGACGAGCTGGAATTGCCTGAAGCAGGCGGCGTTGATGCATCGCTCTTCTCACCGGCTCAAGTCGCAGGCATCGTGAAGGACGCAACCATTAAAGCAGACGTATCTTATTCGTCGGAACCTATGCGGGCAGACGTTAACCTTGAAGTAATTTTGCCAGGTATGATGGATATGAAGCTGGCGGTACCGATGATTTTGACGGAGAAAGTCATGTACATTCAAGTGCCTTCGCTCCCGATGTTCGGAATTCCGGAGTCCATCGTAGGCAAGTACATTCAATTTGACCTGGAAGAGCTGGCGAAGCAGGAAGGCGTAGATAGCCTGAACCTGAATGTTGCCGAGCAGCAGAAGATGGCGCAGGATCTGTCTGCGGCGCTGCTGAAGCACTTTGACGAGAAGACGTATTTCAGCAATGTGAAGGCAGAGGAAGCGGGACTGCCTGAAGGTCTGAAAGTCGATCAAGTGGTGAAATTCGCGATTGACGGAGAAAACTATCCTCAGACGGTAGAGACAATCGTGAACAAGGCGCTTCCGGAAATTTTGGATATCCTGATGAACAATGAAGCTTATCTGGAGACAGCCGGCATCGAGAAGGCAGACCTGGAAGAAGTGAAAACGAATCTGGATACCAACAAGACCGAACTGCTGAACTTCTTGCAAAATGACTTGAAGTTTAATGTTCTGGAAATTACAGGCGGTATCAAAGACAAATACCTGGTATACCAAGGCGGCAAAATTTCTGTTCAAATGAAGGATTCTGAGAGCGGTCTAGACGGGAAGCTCGGCGGCAGCTTCACAGCTCAGTATTCGGAGTTGAATAAGAAAATCGAGTTCCCTGCACTTCCAACAGATGCGCTGACACCTGATCAGCTGGCTGAACAATTCGGCGGTATGGCTGGGCTGTAATACCTCACACATAATGAAATCCCCTCCTAGTGGCTTAAATGCCGCCAGGAGGGGATTTTTTTACTTTATGAAGTGAATCGTCAGCGGATAACGGTAGATGCTGCCTTCATTGGCTTTAATCGAAGCGATAATGACCAGGATGAACCAAGCGATGCCTATTGCAATTAGGAGTAGTATGCCGATAAATATAATAATGAGAATAGAGGAGACGATGCAATAGATCATGATGCTGATTTGAAAGTTTAGCGATTCTTTGCCTTGTTCGTTTACATAAGGGGACTGGTCTTTCTTAATTAGCCAAACAACTAGCGGGCCGATTATGGAACCAAACGGAATGATAAAGGTGCTGAAGGCCAGCAGATGGCATAACATACCGAAGGTTTGATCATCCTTTGAGACTGGATTGGAATCGTACAACCCATATTCCTCCTCATAAAATCATTTATCTTAATGGAAGCACTCCACTTGCAATATATGCTCCATTTTGCCATCTATAGTCCTATCTGCTCAAATCTAGTGCAAAAGAATCGTTTTTATTTGATAGACATAAAGTCCCACTTAAATTGTAGAAATTTTATTTATAATAGAACTAATTAACTTCGACAAAATTTTACATGAACCGATAAGAGGTGGCAAAAAAAATGATTTCTCCCTTTTTCAAGAAAAAAGAAACATCGGAGAAGCCGAGCGACCAGCCGCAGGACCTAGCTCCGGGACCCGCGCCTGATCAAGCAGATCCTGCTGCAGAAGCGGGAGATGAGAATAAGGCGTATGGGGCTAATGTTCCAGACAAGTCAAAAATGGATAAAAAGTCGCTGGATCTGATCTTTGCAGTAGAACAAATGATTCAGGCCAAGCAGCATACGGAGCTTCAAGTGAATGAGCTTCAGGATCGTCTGACTCATGCAAGCGGCAATATCGAGCGGCTGAATCGCGATGCGCGCCACTTGAACAAAGTGATTGAAGAGCGCGAGAAGAGCATTCTTGAGCTGGAACAGAAGATCGTGGACAAAAACATGAAGGTTGATCAAGTTGTAGAGGATTACCGCGAGCTGCAACGGAAGATGTCAGCAGAAATTGAAGAACTCAAAAGTGTCATCGAGTTAGAGCAACAAAAATACAACAGCTTGCTTCAGAAGCACAATGATACGCTTGGGGAGAAAAATAAGCGCATTCATGAGCTTGAAGAGAAGATTGGCAGACAAGAAGTTGAGAATCAGCATCTAAAGCAGAAGTATGAGGCGACGCATCAGGAGAAGGTTTATCTGGCCAATATGATCAGTGACTTCACCAATCGTATGTCTGCACCTTTAGGAAGAGATAACTAATGATGAAAACGGAAGCCTTGCAGACGATCGAGCTGTTGTCGCTGGAAGTTAAGCATGGCCGTCATGAGCTGCAGCTAGCGATTGAACGGGATGGCCAGCGTAGTGTAACCACACTGGAAGTCGATGAGAGCACCGGTCAGCAGTTGCTTCCACTGGGACCGAGCGAGGGGGAGCGGGCCAGATTATCGCTGTACACCAGCTGGGACCCTTATCGGCAAGTACAATACAGCTCTATCATCAAGTCGAACCGTGAGCGGAGCGAGACGCATTATTTCATATGCTCCAAGCTGTATGCGGATCTTATCGAGCAGCTTCGGTTAGGTGAATGCCCTGAAGTGGCGGAGGGTGATCCCGCACTGCATGCATGGCCGATAGAGCAGAAGACTTCTGTTGCAAGCCCTAATACATACATAACGAAAATCACACGATTGATGACGGCCTCCCTGCGTCTGGTTGTATTGACCTTCGTGCTATATATAGCCTGGTTCGAGCTGGAGGGCAGTTTTTTGGCGAATCAAGGGGATGCGCTAAGGGAGTTTCAGGTTCCAGTTGCGGCAACCATGGAGACGGCTCAGGAACAGTTGGTCTCGCGACTGAATGATCATTTCGTACAGGCACAAGGCGAAGAAGGAAGCGGAACCGTCATTGCGGCTAACCTCTCTGTAGAGCCAGAGCAATCGGAAGAAGATGCAGAAAATCCCGCCATTGCTGAAGTCATAGAGCTTACTGTCGGTAAGCCCTATTACAGCCTGCCAAAGGGATACGTCGCTTTGACCTTTGACGATGGCCCTTCTATTTATACGAAGGATATCGTGGAGCAATTGATCAAGCATGAGGTGGCGGCGACGTTTCTGTTTGTCGGTAGAAATGTAAGCAAAGAAGCGGAATCCGTTGCTTATGCAGCTGAACAAGGTATGGCTGTAGGCAATCACTCCTGGGATCATAGCAATCTGGCTACACTGAAGAAGGATAAAATGGCGGATAATATTACAGGTGCCAATGAGAAGCTGGAGCCATTCATCGAACAACCCGTCACCCTGTTCCGCCCGCCGTACGGGTCATTGAATGACCGCTTATCCGATACCGTCGAGGATATGGGAATGAAGATGTTGATGTGGAATCGTGATCCTGAAGATTGGCGCACGAATGCCGCGCAAGATATTATGCAGTATTTTGAGCAAACCGATCCGTCGGGCGGCATATATGTCCTGCATGAGAAGAAAGCAACGCTTGAGGCATTGCCTGACATTATCGAATATTTGAAGAAACAAGACTTAAAATTCGCCATCTTTCAATAATCGGCAGTCCGAATGCGACATTTGTCGCAGGGGGCTGCTTTTTTTTTGCAGGGAACAGGGAGGAAATGTCGAATCTTTTCTAATCGGAAAATATTCCATCATTTGGAGGATGCTATGTCTGAAGACTTTTATTGCGAAGAGGTATTGAGCGGTCGAACTGAGGTGCGCAGAGTGATGGAGACGGATCGCGTGCTGGCTTATCATCATACGAGGCCCTTTTATCCGGTCCACATTGTCGTCATTCCGAAGCGGCATATTCCATCTCTGCTTACCTTGGAGAAGAATGATGATGATCTGCTGCTTGAACTGATCCGTGTCATTCAGCAAGTGGCTGCCCAGGTGACGGAAGAGCATGGGGCGTGCAGAGTATTGACCAACCTGGGACACTATCAGGACTCCAAGCATCTTCATTGGCATGTAGCTTATGGCGATCCGTTGCGCTAGGCGAATAGAAGGACCGCGAGGTCCTTTTTTTCTTTTGGATAGGGATGGAAATGTGCTGTTTTCTCAAAAAAGGAATTGAGAATTAAATATAGCTGTTAGGTATACGATTGAGAAAGGAAGCTTTGTTACTTATATAAAAACCGTTCCAGCCGCTTATTTACCTCCGCCGGATTCTCCAAGTTCATCATATGCCCTACACCCGGCAGCATTTCGGCATGAATATTCTCGCAAAGCTGCGTTGCTCGCACATAGGCTTGGCCGGCGTCGCTGATCACTTCTTGGTCGCCAAGAAGCAGCAGAATCGGAAGCTGCAGATTGCGCAGGTCATCGTCGCTATATACACCCGGCGGTACTTTCAGCGAGAGCGAGCCATAACGGAAAGCAGCATGAAACTGATTGACCAGTGCTTCGTCCAGCTTATGCTTGGAAAGCCAATTCATGAATCTTCGCACATTCCACTTCATTGGAATGGCAGCCATAGCTATGATTCGGTTAATAAATGTTTGATGAAGCGGTACGAAAGTGGCGGCGGGGCTGAGCAAAAACAGCTTTCGGACTCGATTCGGGGCATATATTGTATAATTCAAGGCTAGAAAACCGCCATACGAAATACCGCCTAGCAAGAAGGTTTCCAGCCGCAGCTCACGAAGAACATCATCCAGCCACTCCCCACACTCTTCCAGGTTGGAAGGTATTGAGGTTGGGGCACTTTTGTTCAAGTCGCCAATATAATCAATCGCATAGACGCGGTGTTTTTTTGCCAGCACTTCAATGTTCGGGAACCAGACCGTAGAGCTGAATCCCATCGCGTGCAACAGGATAAGAGGTTCCCCATCCTTCGGACCACATGAAATAACATGGGTTGACCCGAAGCGGGTAGCCACAAAAGAGGAGGTATAAGGAATGGGCCAGTTCAATAAGCTCTCCTGATACTTCCGATCATAGTTGGATTGCCGTTGTACTGTTCCGAAATGCAAAGAAGGTTGGGGCGTTACATGCATGGACTCGTCTCTCATCTTGTACACCTCGTGGCTTCGTTATGAGGGATAGCGCAGTACTATGTATTTGCTATAAATAATACCATAATTTCCTAGTCGGCGATACGATCTTCTTCTCTTTAAAAAAAGATTACCGATGCTGCTGGCTTAACAATCGCATAAATCCCTTTTTGCTGTAGCCGATACTTATGTTATAATAAAAATTGCTGTGGCCCCGTAGCTCAGCGGATAGAGCACACGTTTCCTAAACGTGGTGTCGGATGTTCGATTCATCTCGGGGCCGCCAGTGTTGGAAAAACCCCGTTATATCAACGGTTTACGGGCGTTCTGCCCTCGTTGAGTGTAACGGATAGGCACTACGTTTCAGACGGGCGCAAACCGGAACCGTAGGCGTTCAAATTAGCGATAACCTCCACGAATCTATCGTAGGGGGTTTTTATATTGAGCGAAGTTGATCCGCGTAAAGGGCGGAGCATCGTGCGCGGAAAGATGCGACCGGCGGATACGGCTGCCCAAGCGCCTGCCAGTGTAACTTACACGATATCCGAAGCATTTTCAATTTTCTTCAGCGCTAAGAAGGCGGAAGGGATACGAGATCGGACGGTAGAGGACTACGAGACCAATTGGAAGTATTTCACGGATTGGCTTGAAGAGGACGTCCCGGCCATCGAGATTACAGCGGAGACGATCCGCGATTACATCAACTATATGTCGAATAAGACGTTGTTTAGCGGCGTACCTAACCGGCCGCAGACGGACAAAAAGCTGAAGACGCAAACCGTAATCACGCGCATTAGAACGTTGAGGACGGTATTTACCTTCCTGGCTGAAGAGGGATACATACAGACCAGTCCGCTCGCAAAAGTGAAAATGCCACGGAAGGACCGCGAGGATAAGCCGACGTTCACGGATGATGATATCCGAAGGTTACTCGACGCGCCGGATACGGAGACTTACGCGGGCCTGCGGGATCGATGCCTAATGATGACGCTCGCAGACGGTGGTTTCCGCGTCAACGAAGCATTGCGGCTGACTACAGAGCATCTCGATATTAAGGCCCGCTGCTTCAACCTTCCCGGCTGGATGAATAAGAACCGAAAGCCGCGCATAGTACCGTTATCGCCGGAAACTGTCCGCGAGCTATTACGGCTCGTGAACGAGACGCGGCAATATTTCGATACCGACCATATCTTCGTTACAAATTACGGGGAGCCGCTGAAGGCCGCCCACTTCCGTAAACGGCTTAAAGCTCATGCGAAGGCTGGCGGTGTGGACCTGAGTCTTGCTCACCCGCACCAATTCCGGAGCTACTTTATAACAACGTACCTGTTGTCCGGCGGAGATATATTTTCATGTCAGCGTATCGTGGCCCACGCCAATATCGAGACAACGCGCGGTTATGCGAAGTTGAGCGAAGATAATATCCGAAGTCAGCACGCGCAATACTCACCGTTGGCGCGGCTTGGGTTACGTCGGATCAGTAAGACAAAACAATAAAAGAAGCCCCGTTATAGAACCGGCATAACCGCTGGCCTATAACGGGGCTTCTTTTATTGTTTACGTTTTCTTGCTTCCTTCCGACTGGTCAACGCCAAGGTGCGCTTTTAATCCGTCCTGCAAAATACGCGAAAAATTAACGTTATTCTCTACGGCCAATTCGTCTAGCCATTTCGGAATCGTTAACGTTTTCTTTACGGCCTTTTGTTCCATCTCGTGGCGGAACGGCGGCATCCATACCTCAATGGCCGCAATAACTTGATTCTCTAATACTGAAATGTCCTGTACTTTCTTTGGCGTTGGGATATCTTCGCTATCCTGCTCCATGCCGTAAATGTGCAGCGCTAAACATTCTTTTGCCATTCTAAAAGCCTCTTCGTCGTTATCTCCGCACGTAAACGCTCCAGGCAAGTCCGGGAAAGATACGCTAATTCCATCCTCTGCGTAGTCGAGTAATGCAGGGAAGATATACCGATCTTTTTTAGTGTTGGTCACGTATCGTCACCTCTCGTAACATTTTAAATTTTTCATCTTTATTTGAAGCCCTTTCACAAGGGGGCTTTTATAGCCCCGCTTGCTTCAGGATGCTTTTTACGGTTTTAATGGGTAGGTCCTTGTTTGGGTGCGGTATCGTTACTTTACCGGGCTTCGTTGGGTGTTTGAATTGCCAGTGATCGCCTGCCGTATGTACATGATACCATCCGTCTTGCTTAAGCCGTTTAATCAACGCTGTGGACGACTGGCCTCGTAGGTGCATGGCACCGCTCCTCCCTCTCTTTATACTCTCATTATACTACGTATTATCACACGTGTCAATAACGAATATACGTATATAAATACGTGCGTTTTCGTCATTCGCTGATAATCGTCCGCAGTTTTCCCGCTGCCTTCCCGAAAGCCCGCCGTACGGTCTCGCCGTGTCCTAGTCCAATCGCCGCTGCGATCTCGCGATAAGATACATCAGGCTCCGTATACATATATACGATAACCGCTCGTTCGGTCTCCGTCAGATCAGCCCGGCGTAACGCGTCAGCTAACGTAACACGGTCAATAACTTCGTTTTCTAGCCGCTGAACGTCCGTTTTTGTGACTGGTCGTTTGGGATCGGATTTCGGCTCCGACATATCCGCCACGAGTACGGCAAGCCTCGATAAAGCTTCGGCCGGGCCGGTCATTTTACGGATATAGTCGACCGCCCGGCGGTCGAGTACGAGCAGTAACGTCTCGTAATAGTAAAAGTCCGTATCCCAGCCGCGCATATCAAAGTATTGGAACGCGACCGTCCATACGGATTCATAGAAAATAGACTCGAAGTCCTCCGGTTCAAGTCGATAACGTTTCCAGCGCCGCGCGTATTTAGCCGCCTTGCCTTCGATCGTGACCGTCAGAATATCGAAGAGGGGGCGGAGTTCATCGGTACCATAGCAGGCGTCGGCGACCTCCTCAACGCGCATGATGAAATCCGCTTTAGACCGGCTATTTCGTATGTAGACGCGTTCAAGTTTCATAACCGGCAGCTCCTCCGAGAAAATAAAATAAAAAAAATTCGAAAAAGTTGCGAAATAGTGTGTCAAAAACGTCGCAGCTCTCGAATTATATACTATGTATACGCGCCGGGTCCGTCAACCCTTAACGTATATAATAATGTAATACTGTCTACATACGATGTATAAACGTTAATAAGCCCGTCAGTAACGGAGTCGTTCCGCAATCATTGACGGGCTTATTAACGTTTTATTTGATTAATATACTATCCGTAATCGCCTTAAATGGGTAATTACAATAAAATGACATACCCTGGAATGAATGATATAATATCAATAACCGAAGCGCGGGAGAGAAAGGACGTGTCGTGGAAACAAAAGACGTGATCGGGTTAATGCTTAATTTCGCAATGTTTGTCGTAGCATTAATAACTCTCTTCGTCGCTATTGTCGCTCTTGTTATTGCTCTGAAATAGAAAATAGCCCGAGTATCTTGGCGGATGACGGGCTACCTTCGTGCAATTAGTAAAAAATAAAAGCTCCTGTGCTTCGGTTTCTTAAGTGTTGATATGGTAAACACCTGTTGTCAATATTATATACAATTGGGGCGTAAAAAGCAAAACAATTAAAGCAAATTAACGAAAGCAAAACGAATGGATTGAGACAGGTAAAGCGATACGAGCGATTCTAAATGATATTACTGTCACGAAAAGGACCGATTGTCTGCGGAGCAATTCCGTAAACGATCGGTCCTTTATTTCGTTATATAAGCCGTCAGATTTCCCGTGTAAGCCGTCCTAACCTGTCCGGAGTAGAATCGGAAGGGCATACGGTAGAGCGCGTTATTTAACGGTGATTTTCGAGCCGCCTTCGCTTGTCGTCGTGGCTCCGTTTTGTCAGCGGACGGTGCAGCGATAGTGTACGAGAGGGATACGGGTAAGTCTTCGAGTAATTCTTGTTGCGGACAAATTGTCCGAATCAACTTGTACCGATCGATAAGTCTTCGCGACGTCCAGACGTCTAGACGTTTACAAAGATCAAATCACAATGCCCATCATTACAATTTGATACGATGTCGTATCGTTTCGGCAGTTTGAAGACAGCGCCGAAAAAGAAAACCGCGCAACCTCGGCGGGCTGGCGGTTTTACTGTTGATCCTCCCTACGCTTTGCTCTTCTCTCGATAGTCCCCGCATTGGGTTTTAATACTATGTAACCCTCGCGATTATGAACTAATCCACCTTCCTCTTCAACGTAAGCTATCTCCAAAAGTTGCCCAATATTGTCCACATCGAGAGCATCAGCTATACGTGCAAGGTGTACTTTGTTTATTACCGTTCGGGAATCCCTGACGATTTCGCTAATCGTATTTGGCCTAAGTCCAGTCAGCTCAGCCAGCTTTCCTTGAGACATCTCTTTCTCAAACAAGATTTTATCAATGTTCGTTATTATTACGGCCTTTTTAGCCACAGTATTCACCGTCCTGTGAATCATTCTTGTATCTATTTTAAAGGCAAATTGGAATATAAGCAAAATTATTATTGACAATATCGATATAGCGATATATAGTTAAGGACAGATACTGAATAACGATATAGCGATATATTGGTATACGATAAGAATCTTGGGAGGTTTCAAAAATGAATAACACAGAAATTTCTACGATGATCACCGAGGGTTTGGTAGCAGATCAACAAATCAAAGTCACGATGAAGGAAACCGGCATGACGCGGCAGGAACTATCGGAATTCGTTTCGGACTTCCTTTCCGAGTGTACGTGCAATTATGTAGGCGATAGTGTTTTCGCCGACGCGACGATCGACGGTTTTATCATTTACGAATACTGAGTCCGCCTGATGATGGCCCGTCGCGGAGTGGGCCGAAACCACACCGTTATATTTCGGTTTGGTCGCGGAAATCCGCCTATACACATCGCTAACCATTACGAGGAGGTATCCCTATATGAAACGTTCAAACAGCTCCACCAGCAATATTCGCCTTCGCTTCGTCCTTATTAACGGGCTTTACCGTGTAACAATTCTCGATTCCGCTAATTGGACGTGTTTCATCGAGCAGCCGCCATTCTTCTGCGCTGTAACCGGAGTACCGAGAAACAAAGTACTCGGCACCGTCCGTGTAACTGCCGACCATCTCCTTGTTTTGACGGGAATTCCCGTAGACTTAAATCGGAAGGAGGTCGTTGCCATATGATACTCGTACTCGCCAGCTCGCATAATCAACGTACTAGCCGTTCGCGCAAAAGCTGGGGCCGCTTTGTGGCTTACGCGTTAGGCGCGTTGTTTGCGGAATTCATTCGTGGAGCGTTCGGTCGATAATTATTTTTCGAAATTGTTTAAATTCGTTTTGGACTTGAATACTATATCGAACATAAGGGGCGATAATCCTTGTCGGTGACTTATAACATCGTTATTTTTAATTTTGCTACCGGAGATTTTGACGAAGAATTAACGAAGAAAGACGCGGATTTATCGAAAGGGGACAAGCCGTATGAAGCCGATTACCATCAAGCATGGTCCGTACGAAGACGATGACGGGTACGATTATGAGCCCGGCTTTCTCGTAGCTGACGGCTATGCTATGTACTATAACGCCCACTACGGCCAAATGTGGCTTGACGTTGTGACTCCGGTATCTGACCGGCCGGGTACGTACCTGAGCGATATCGGCATTGTATTGACGGAGCAAACGGACGATATCGCAGGCGTATACCGCTTGCTTACGGGTATGAATGCGTTCGACTTCGTGCTGAAGCACCTCATGCACTGCCCGGACTTGGAGATATTTCCGGACGGCCCGCCAAAACTTCCGCCTGACGAGCCCATTAAGGGCGAAACCTAGGGGCTACGGCCTCGATGGTCGCGGAAAGCCGTGTACGCCAAGGGCCCGGTGTGCGTTAGTTTTCCAATTTTGATTTGTCAGTTTTGGCAAGATGGTGCAACAGTTTATGGAGTAGCGCTAACTATTCTAGTTTTTCGATTCATACGGTGGCGTTGGCGCGCCGGATTTGGCACGTGTGAATCGCGGTTGAATTGACGTCCGGCAGTAGCGGCAACTATTGTCCGGGCGTTTTACTATCTAGCGAAAGGAGAAGATGTTGTGAAGAAAATCCGAATTGTAACTTATTTCGAATGCGTACGAGTTCCCGGCCGTACTGACCGCTGCGAGGAGGACGCACTATTGATTGCGCCGGACATCGCCGCGATGGTCGATATTACCGGAACGTGCTTTTTTCGCGTCAAACCGTCGGCGACCGGCGTTAATTGTTTCGATGATTGCGGCATGATAACGGTGCTTGACTCTATGTATGGGTCGCTCGACGAGCTTACCGATTTACCGGCCGGACTAGTAGGGGTGTTGAACTGGATCGATTCCAGACAGACGGTACTTCTAGCCGCGGCCGTTTAAACCAACTAACGAGGAGGTATTACGGAGATGAAACGTGTTCAAATTGTCGATTATTACGAGGAACCTACGACAGGTGACCAGGAACGGACCGTCGAAACGGGGTATTTGATTGCGCCAGACGTTGCCGTAACGTCCTGCCAAGATAGCACGCTCTACTTTTTGCGTGTTGAGCCATCGGTAGAGGAGCCGGGAACTTACGTAGAGTGCGGTACGATCGCCGATATCAGTTTTCTTAGCGCTAAAGTAGACGTTACATCGATTCCGCCTGCCGCTGCATTGGCGATGGCTATCTGGGCTTCGGGTGCGCAACCGCTGACTACTGCAGTTTAAATCAGAAACGGAGGTATCCGAAATGAAACAAATTCAAGTTGTTTATTACCTCGAAGACGACATGGTCGAAGGCGGAATTTACCGCACTGTCGAAAGCGGCTACTTGTTGACGCCTGAAATAGCTGTCACGCCTTGGACCGGAAAACTGCTCTTTCTGAACGTCGCGCCCTCGCTGTCCGATCCTGGATTCTACGCTAATACCGGTGATATTACTGAAATTGATGTGCCGAACGATGTTCCGGAAAGGATTGCGAGTCTGCCGCCAGCCGAAACACTTACCTTCGCGATGTGGGTCGCGGGGATCGATCTTAATACGCTCGGCCAGGCGGAACTACTTGCCGTTGGGTAACGGTTGATGCTGCGGAAGGGGCGTTGGTAGCGTCTCTTCCTTGTTTTATACCTATTAATACGAACGCTTGTGCGTATGGTTTCATAATTTTATCTAAAAATAAGAAATTCTCAACAAGCATGTCCCACTATTAAATTTGCGAGTGACTATTATATTAGGACCGCGTGTCCCAACTACGCCGTCTAGTGTGACTACTAATATGAGGGCACGTCGCCCGAATAAAAGCTGCGGCAAGTGTGCGAGACGGACTATTTTCTCGACTATGTAATATATAGGCGAAAATTTAAATCGAAGAGGAGACGATGATCAATGAACGCTATTCAAACAGTAATCCAACAACGTGAACACTCGGTAGAGGCTAGTACGCAGGAGATGCGGGTTTACATCGCTGCGATGCGCAAGGGCTATGGGCTGACAACGTGCGCTCTCGCGAAGGAGATCGGTACGACCACGGATACACTTCGTCGGTATGAGCGCGGCGAGGACGTTCCCGCATCGAAAACGATCGAGAAGGCAGCGCGGCTATACTTCCGCATTATTCATGAACGCGGCTATGTATCGCGGCCAATCGGGGAAGTAATGGTCGACAGCGGGCAGTTAGCGATTATCGATCCGTGTTACCTCAACCGTTGGCAGCACGGTGATTATGAGCCGGAAACTGCGGAGCCGACCAACGACTACGATGCGGCATGTAAGGCGTCTATGTCCCGCCGTGGCTTCGGCGAAATTAAGGACGGGCTCGGCATCGCCTTCAACTCCGGACAGGGTGACGGCGTGTATCCGGTGCGGGCCGTGTTCGACCGAGACGGCCGGATCGTGCGAGTTGAAATCGACATGAGCGGCGAATAGGAGGGGATGACGCATGAAGGAAAAACTATTCGGAACCGTAAAGAGTTTCGATTTGAAACAAGGATTCGGCGTGATTCGAACGGATCGCGGTGGGGAACACGTATATTTCCATGCGTCGTCAATTTTGATGACCGGCGTACGGTGTCTCACACCCGGCGACGTCAGCTTCTTCGTAAGCAAAGAGAGGCATAAAGGCAGCCGACGTCGCCGTTACCGTCATGCGCGGGAAGTGTTTGCGCTTGATGGGCCGTGATTTTACGGAAGAGCGTACGAAATTCGATACTTTTACGACTATATAAGTGAGGCGGTAATTTTCTTCTCGCTAAAGTGTGCGAAATGGGACTCATGCGTCAGATAATAATATAGAGGACGATTATACCCGATGATTTCCGTCTTTACCGCGATGATATGTACGAAAAGCGACGGTGCGGTGACTATATAAGTATAGGCCGTTTTAACCCGTAGATTTCCCGTCTATTTCCGCCTCTATCGCCGTCAGCTACGAATACTCTACCGGACGATTCTGACGGCTCTACGGGCATTATAGACGGAAATTTTACGGTAATATGAGCCGCAATTGTGCGAGACGGAAGACGGCGGTGTCTAATTTTATAAGAGGTACTTTATCGGAAAATGTGCGAAAGCTAAAGTTGCTCCGAATAATACAGTAGGATGTGCGAAACGGTGAACAGCGGTGGTTTATTAAGTGGGGATAATTTCGCGGTAGGTGTGCGGAATCGGAAATTGTCTCGTTAATATAGTAGGCGCAAAATTTCCCGTTATAGTGTGCGAGATGCCGTTTAGTGGCGGATAGTTATATGAGGGGTATTTTCGCGTGATGTGTGTCAGACGCTGATTAGCGGTGGTTTAATCTATAGGAGGTGATTCCGTGAAATGTTCTGTAGACGGTGAAGATTGTCCTTTAATGACAGGATTCGACGACTATCTTAAGCAGTGGTTACCGTGCGGGGGTTGCCGAGTAGCATCGTCCAATGCCGAAAAGTTACCAGGTCTGCGGTTAGGTTGTCACGAGCGGCGAATACTTTTGGCGGTGGGGTATTGGTTCGCTTTGCTGGAAGCCGAAGACCGCACGCGAGCGTCCATTGAAGCGCATCGGCGAGCGATCCGGAAACTAACGGCCGCCGGATTGATTGTTTCGCAAAAGAGTCGACACAAAGCGGTTGACGCATCCCTTTGGTCAGGCTACCACTATGTGTACAAGACCGAAGTCTGTATAAGTTGGCTCGGCCGAATCGTTCGTGATACATACCGCCCAGAGATAGAGAGCGCGAATCCGATCCGCTGGGCGAAACGGCTGACGGACATCGTTCGTCGAGTACCGATGCGTGACGATGACTTGCGCGACGCTTTTGCGGAAAGTCTGCGGAGTCACCGCCCAATAATCGAAATAGAAGTACGTGCTGGATGGAAAACGGCAGCGCAACTTAGAGCGTTCGACGAGGCGATTTCAACATTAGACGTTGTTCAGAGTGCAGGGTCTTCACTTTAAACAACGTTTCGTGCATGTCAGGTAAATAACCGCGCCGTTTGCGGTGCTTCATATAGATAAATCAACCATGGCCGGAAGGGCTGAAAAGGAGACTTTTGAATATGAATAATCAAATGTCGGTTAAAGAGATTACTAGAGTCGTTTCGCTTCGGGTACGTTTGGCCCAGGATGAGACGCTGACGCGTGAGGAGTGGGTTGAGGCGAACGAGGTAGACTGGGTCGAGATTGGCGCAGAGTTCCGCGAAGGCCGTTTAAAGGCAGGAATAACACTGGCAAAAATGGCACGCGAAACGGGGTTCTCTGCTAGTACGTTGCGCAGATTCGAAGTAGGTCAACCAGTTATGCGCGCGAATGTAATTGCAAGCAGTTATAATCTCATTCTCGAAAATAGTGACCTGAAAGACGTATGTCAGCAGGTTTTTGAAAAGTTGTGCGACGTAATGGGTCCGAGGGCAGCCGAGCAGTTTTGGAAGGACGAAGTATCCGGCGTTGTGGAGGGCGGTTCTGGGACGGTGGTTGCGTGAATAATCTCGTACCTACCGAAAGACTATGTCCACATCCCCGGAATGACTTCTATTTCTCGGAGTTGCCACCAGAGCGTTATGCCGATATTAAGCGCAGCATCGAAACAGACGGTATCCGAGACCCGCTTAAGGTAACGCTCGACCTAATGATCCTCGCCGGTCATCAGCGCTATCACATCGCCCAAGACCTCGGTCTAGCGAATGTGCCGGTCGTTATGGTCGACGTGACTGGGGACGACGCGGAATATCAGCTAATCGCGGATAACACAGAGCGACGCGGCGAGGCGGAGACGGACCCGATTCGAAAAGCGCGGATAGCGGCATTTCTGCGCGACTATTGGGGGATTAAGCGCGGTGGTGACCGAGCAAAGGGACAAAATGTCCCTTTGAAAACAATTGACGACATAGCGGGAGAGATTGGGGAGAGTGGTCGTGCAACTAAGCGGATACTAAAGTTGAACGACCTTATACCTCCGCTCCAAGCGCTTGTATCGTCCGGTGAACTTGGTCCGCTGGCGGAAGGCAGTGTCTCGCTATCGTTAGTGAATCCGGACTGTACTCGTTGCTATTTGCGATGCAACCGACGATGGCACGCGGAATCAGCGAGGGACGAATTAACCAACGTATCGAACGGTTGGCGAAGTTCCGGCGATGGGTAACGTCCGAGGTGCTGCCATCGATCCGTAAACACGGTGGGTACGTAGTGGACGAGTTGCTGGACAACCCCGATAAGATTATCGAAATGGCGATGCGGATGCGGGATATGCACCTCGCGAAGTAAGAACGGTAAGCCCGATAATATTCGTGGCCGCGTGCTGCTTTATATAGATATCAAATAATACGGGGGGAATGACGATTGGATAATTTGCTGACGATTAGCGGAGTACGCGGGTATGTTGACGAAGCCGGGACGGCGCACTTAAATCTCGAAGACGTTTCGCGTGGGCTTGGGTTTATTACCGTTGCAGCTAGTGGCAACGAAGTAGTCAGATGGAATACAGCGCACAGATATCTATGTGATTTGGGCGTTGCAACTTCCTGCAACGATTCAAATTACCGCGACAAGTGCCCGGAGTTTATCCCCGAAAACATCTTCTATCGTCTCGCAATGAAAGCTAAAAACGCCGTAGCCGAAACGTTCCAATCGAAAGTAGCTGACGAAATCTTACCGGCCATTCGTAAGCACGACGACCCGAAAGGAGATTAGAAATGAACCAACTTTTTAATTACGAAGGTTACGAAGTAAGAACGGTTACGGTCGATGGTGATCCGTGGTTTGTTGCAAAGGATGTTTGTGTTGTTTTAGGAATAGATGTAACAGCAACGAGGAGACTTGACGACGAAGACAAGGCACTGCATTCAACGCAGACCCTTGGAGGCAATCAGCAGACTACCGTAATTAATGAATCCGGCCTATACTCGTTAATTCTCGGCAGCCGCAAACCGGAAGCTCGTGCCTTTAAACGCTGGGTGACGTCCGACGTTCTTCCGACGATCCGTAAACATGAAATGTACGCAACCGATTCGCTACTTGACGATCCGGACTTGTTGCTCAAAACGATAGTACGGCTGCGCGACGAACGTGCTGCTAGACTAGCTGCGGAAGCAATCATCGTCGAACAAGCACCTAAAGTCGAATACCACGATCAGATTCTAGCGTCGGAGGGTACAGTCAACGTCTCGCAGATTGCGAAGGATTACGCCATCATCGCGCAGGACCTAAACCTTATTCTGAAACACGAGGGTATTCAGTATAAGAGTGGTAAACAGTGGCTATTGAGCGCAAAGTACCACGGTCTCGGGTACGTGAAATCAACGACCGAACTCGGCGATTTCGGATATCCCCGCGTAAGAACGAGGTGGACGCAGGCCGGGCGCTCATATATTCATCACTTGCTAATGGGCAAGGGTATCCGGCCGGAATATGGACCAGACGAGGAGGGGGCGGCGTATATCGCAAAGATACGTAAAGCGGAGGCGGACCGTAAAAAGAGACGGAATCCACAACCCGCAGTTATTGACATCAACGTAAGGTTGATTGGTCGGAAACTAGGCTAAAGGAAACGGACGGCGGTCATAGGCAAACGGCCGTCCTTCTTACCACTTACGAATAGGAGAGGATTATACGAATGGGCATGAGGTGGAAGCAGCTCGAATGGAAACGCCGATTTGACGCAGCTCCGCGATACTACCGTGCGCCGCGTGCGCAATTTGACCGGGATGACGAGACGTTCCTGCGCCGCGAGGAAACGGTCGGCGACTACCGTATTATCCTGCTTCAGACGAACAAGTACCGCGAGCGCACGAAGTTATTCCGGGTCGAGACGTGGGCAACCGGGCCCGATGTTGACGCCCCGATTAGCTATTACGAGGAGTCTTCGCAAACGGCCGCCGAGCAGATTTTCGAGCGGCTTGTATCGGAGTTTACCGAAATGGCAACGAAAGGGGAGGCGTGCGAATGAGGAGCGCTCGGCAACGTATGAAGCAACTACACGTGTATTACGTCGACACATCCGCGTTCTATACGGATAAAGAAACAGCGCTAGAGGCGGAAATTCGGAGGCTAGAACGTGAGAAGGACGGACTTGCCACGTCGGCTGCGGAGGAAGCGAGGGCTTTACGCGAGCGAATCAAGGAGGCAGAAACAGCCTTGCGCGCGAGTATCGATACATTCGGCGGCGTCCGGACTCTCCGCGATGACCGGATGAGCGATAAAGCTATCATATCGTTATTCGAGTCGACTTTGACCCGGACGCTAGGCGTAACGCCTGGTACGGTTACTAACGACATAATTATAGTCAAAACGTACTTCCATAACGTTCTCCGTTCGCTGATTATCGACGGATTTACGTACGGGGGTGTTAAATACGTTTGCTTCACCGCTGGTTCTGGACAAATCCGCGAGAAGAAGACTGTATTTATCCGAGAGGAAGCGTGGATCAAGCATGAAGGTACACTTACGGCCGGTTTGAGTATCGACGCCATTAACGCGCGAGGAGGTACGAATACGAATAAGTTCCTCGCATATCTGGCGCTGGCAAATTCGGCTACGGAGGTCTGGCGGAACTTCCGGATCGATCGGGCGATCGTTGTCGACGACATGGAATTCCCGGTCGAAACGCTCGTTGAGCATATCGACGGTGAGACGTTCGAGATCACGCGGAAGGTCATGCCGGTAACGATAAACCATACGGACGGCTGTGGGATGATTCTGCCACGTAAGAGTCGGAAGAGTTTTATGGTCCGGATGCCTTGGATTAAGGGCCTACTCGTACCGTTTCCGTTCGATAAATTCGCGAAAGAGCGCGGCCAACAGGTCGTTACGGATATCTACGGCAAAGAATGGGACATTGTACGCGACGAAATCGAGGTCATCTTTACGCGTAGTCAATTCAAGATGTGGAAGTTTTATGATAGCTGGCAGCATTACGTCGGATGCTTCAAGGAACACGGCTGCCATGCTGCTAAACGCGACGAAGAACCCGATAACTTCGCTAAGGCAGAGATGAATTATCAAATGTTGCAGACGTTACCTGACCTGTCCAACGATGAGCTGCGGGAGCTGACTGCGGAAACAACGCGGGATATCGTGAATATCGGCAGCGACCGCAACACGATGCTCGACGTGATGGGCGTAACCGTGACGAACCAATGTAAAGACTACTTCCAACAAGCGCTTGAAATTTATCCTGAGTTGCTGGCGGATGAGTTCAGTCGGCAGAGGTTAATGGACGTCAAGCGAAGTATCGTGAAGAAGGCGCGATCCGGTAAATTCAAAATCGATGGCATATTTACTTACATCGTGCCGGACATGTATGCGTTCAGCGAGTGGCTTTTCTTAGGTGATAAACGGCCAAAAGGACTGCTCGCAGACGGGCAAGTATCTTGCAATGTGTACGCAGCCAATACCAAACTGGATTGCCTCCGGAGTCCGCACTTATACAGGGAACACGCCGTCCGGGCCAACGTGGTTACAGACGAAACGCGGCGATGGTTCAAGTCACGCGGAATATACACGAGCTGCCACGACGCCATTAGTAAACTCCTAATGTTCGATTGTGACGGAGATAAGGCACTCGTCGTTCGGGATCAAACGCTAGTTGCCGCCGCAGAGCGTAATATGAAGGGAATCGTACCGCTCCACTACGAGATGAAGTCGGCCACAACCGAACTTGTTAACGGTGAGAGCATCTTTAACGGACTTCGGGCGGCTTACACGGGCGGAAATATCGGAGAGGTAAGCAATATCATATCAAAAGTGTGGAATAGCGAGAACATCGATCTCGACGCCATTAAGATTATGTGTTGCTTAAACAACTTCGTCATCGACTACGCCAAGACGTTGTACAAGCCTGAGTTTCCGGACACTGTGAGCGAAAGGATTCGGGAGTTTAAGCGTACCAAGCTTCCGCATTTCTTCCGTTACGCGAAAGATAAGGATGTCAAAGAGGTTGCTCCGACAAACCAGTCGGTCGTGAATCGGCTGAGTACGATCGTCCCTAACCGCCGAATTAACTTTAGCGCGGCCAATCTCGGACACTTCAACTATCAGACGTTAATGCGGAATAAGCGAGTAACGCTGAAGTCGGACGAGGCGCAGGCGATCATCGCGAAGTATACGGAATTGGACACGGGAAAATATATGAAGTCGTTCAGAAAATACGAAGAGACGGCTATCCCATACGTATACACGAGCATTCGTCAACAAATCCTCGAAGTAAACGCTAACTTGAATTACGTCGTGGATGTTCTCGTCAAATACCTTTACGTAGAGAAGGCGAGCAGCTACAAAACGACGCTATGGTCTAGTTTTGGTGACGTAATCGTATCGAATCTACGGAGGAATATCGACGAGCGGCTTGATGACGGATTCATTCTATGCGCTGATTGCGGAGAGCGAGCAGAACTCGTTAGGCAGCGGCAAATTCGTTGTCAACCGTGTCATGAAGCGAGGACGAGAGAGCGGAAGAGGATTCAAAAACGACGAGAGCGGGCAGCGGTAGTCGCCGCGAGTTAACAACTAATCCGCGCTGGACAAGTAGTTTCGGGTAAAAGCGCGATAAATCAAACGCAAAAACGCCGGGAATCCGTACGTGGCGCGGGTTTCCGGGTTTTTGAGTTATCCGTATTGAAGGGAGAGAAACATGCCTAGATAACCAAACGAAAGAGGCGGTCTCTTCTTTTTTTATTAAAAACACCAATATTACCCCTAATATATACTATCATCAAAATAAAACCGCGTCAAGCGGTCATTTCCAGCACGGAGGCCACGTAATGAAATACACGGTAGATCGGCACGGAATTGTCACGGTTATTCCCGATGAAAGCATCGATATGGAGGCGGTATTGGAGTGGACAGAATGTACGAGTTCTATTTGCGAACGGAAGAGTTTATTAAACGAACGGTAGATATCCCGCTGATGCGATCCTTGTCCGAGGAAGCGTTCGGCCGATTCATCGAAAAAATGGTAATCGAGTTGAGCCGCGATACACACCCGAAACAGGTTTACGGCTTCAGCAAAGACGGAGTGCGCCGCATTTTTACGGACGTTCTGTTCGATATAACTCAGCCTAAACGTATCTGCCTGGACGATAACAAGGCGTATAGCTACGCCACGCCGTTTCGAGAATACCGAGTTGTATTCGCGCGAACGAAGAAAGAAGCCCGCGAGATTACCAGCAAGCTGCCGATAAGCACTAGTGCTATAGGCCGGTTGGGTTCGCTGCAACGGGTCGTATCGATCGGACATACGTGTCACGTAACGGAGTCTGGCGATAAACGTCCATGGAAACCGTGGGAACATACGATTAACTTATATGGAGTGGGAGGGACGGTCAATGAACGATAAGTACTTGTTTTGTTACGTACCCGCAATGTTTCAGTTTTTGCGCGCTAAAGGCATTAGGTATGTTTGCGTAGGAGTAAACGAGAGAACAGGCGGCCGATTCTGGCTATTCGAAAAATGCGACGCAGTTAGGCGAGCGCTGGACGAATATAGCGCGGGGAGGTCTGAGCGAGATGTCGCAGCTTCCAAACGATAAGCAGGCGCTCCTTGCCGTTGAGAACTACGATATATACAATCGCGAACTCGTCCGCAGGGTGTTCCCGCGAATTATTAACGAGACATGTGACGTCGTATATGCCGGTCAGAAACGGAAACCGGAAATTCGCGATATCATAGCGTTCTACTTTACACTTCAGTCGTACATTGATGGGAATCCACATCGCGCCGACGGTTCGGTTAACGATCGATTCGGGGCGTGCTTTATATCGTATGAAATGCTGATGTCGACGTTACGTATCGATCGGCCACGTATAAAGCTCCTATCGGACATACTCGAAACGAATGGCATTATCCGTACTACGTCGAGATACGAGGGAACGCGCCGATTCAAGTGGTACTTTCCGTCTTACTGTCCGCGAATAACGGATGATGGATATATCGTAGACGAAGAAGGGGAACGGATTATGCCGGACCTTAGCGTCTACAAACCGCGTCGTAGCGCTTAGTACGGTCAGACCGTACTACCGGTGATGCGGTCTGACCACACTACGGTTAGTACGGTCTAACCGCACTGTAAAGATAGAAATACGTAAAAGAGAAACGTATAAAAGAGAAACAAAACACTTCCGCTGCCGAAATCGAGAGCAAAGATTATCGTCCAGTTTTTCCAAACTGAACGAGGCAACTGGGTATTTTTAAAATAGACTCGGATACGCAATGAATTATGCGTAGACGAACAAGGCCGTAGGCCGCGTTAGTTTCTTTTGGCTCAACGACAATTCATCATGAATTAACGATGAGCCTTCCTTATGTTCACGTTCAATGCTAGGCATTGTTCGAGAACCAACGTAATAGAACGGAGTTGGTACGATTGATGACGTTATTCTATATCTTTATTAGCGTACATCTTACGTTATTTATTACCGTTACTATACTCGTTAGGGAAGCGTTAGTAGATGCGTCATGGTCCGATAGGATACGAGGTATAGGCGTTTTATTTACGGTTCCAGCGTATATCCTCGTTCTATACGTAGTCTTTAAACGCAATCCAGGCGGAATATTATGACGGAAGAGAAACGGAGGTGGACGTTAATATGGCGGAACAACTGAGCGCGGATCAGCTCGTGGCTATCGAGTGGTTAGCGCAGCCGAGACGCGGTGGTAAGACGTATGAGGAGATCGCAGATATATGCGGAGTACATCCGAACACGCTCGCTAATTGGCGTAGGAAAGAACCGTTCCAACGCGAACTAAGGCGTGAGATGGCACGGAGGAATACGGAACGACTACCAGTGCTTGTTGAGTCGTTGGTTGATATCGCTATTGCGGATCGTAACGCGGCCATGGCGAAGCTGGCGTTACAAGTCAGCGGCATGTTGACGGATAAGGTCGAGGTCGAAACGCATAGCACGGAAGGTACGGACATAGGGGCGCTACGTCTACGTATAGAGGCGTTGAAGACGAAACAGGCTGCGGAAGATTCCGATTCACAATAACGAAGTCGACGTATATTAACGCGCTATTAGATGTAGGGATACGCAAGGGTATTGTGTATAAGCGTTGTGGGTACGTGTGGATTTACACTGATTATCTGCAACGCGTCCTTTTTGGGCGTACCCTCCGGAAATTTTGAAACGCGGTCATATCCCCGGAATTTACCCGTTCAAATACGTAAAATAGTGCAAATATACGATAGTATGACGAGTTGTTAGCGGCAGGTCTGGCGGTGCGTTATGGAAGAATGGCGTAGCTATGCGGGTTCCGGGCGATTGGGACGGCGTGGTACTTGTGCGTCAAATTCATGTTTTGTGAACATGTTGGCGCTGTGACGTGATAAAGCGTATACCCCCATGGCGTACCCTCGAAAACGCCGTTCCAGGCGACAGAGACACCGACATATCAAAAATAACGTTTGGACTTACGAACGTTCAACGCAATAGTCCTTGAAATAACCCGTCTAAAATCCGTTGTAAGCCGTTCTAGCGTTTCGGAGGTATATTCCGTCCACTTACGTAGTGAGGCGGTTATTTGTCGTAAAAATCACGGTAACGAAAGGGGGCGAAGCAATATCGCATGGATTAGCGAAGAAAGCCGTTGGATTAACCGGTCTGAGCGCGAACAAACGCTAGCCGGGTACGCTGCGTTAATGGAATCGTTGGCCAATGTCGATATTGCTTCGCTTCCTGACGAGGTTTTACGTGAAATTGACGTAGCAACGGCGGAATATGAACGGCTTGACCGGATTAACCGCGCCGAAGACGATCTGCTCGAATTTGCACTCGAATACTTTTCGGAATCTCGCAATCCGGGCAATATCGGCAATTGGGACGGATTCGATATCGAAGATGTGGCGGACATGCCAGAATTTCACCGCGAAATCGCCGACATCATGGACGATGTGTCTAATAACGAAGTCAATGCGAAGATTGCCGTTGCAGCGCCGCGCTCGCACGGTAAATCGACGTACTTATCGAAAGCATCGCCGCTTCGGGAAGTTATATACCGGAAACGGAAATACTGCATTCTCATATCGGAAACACCGACGGTAGCGTCCGGAAACCTTGATTGGATCGCAACGCAGCTTAAACACAACGCCAAGCTTCGGGCCGATTTCGGACCGCTACTATCTATTAAGCAGCAGGAAAACGCTAAGGATAACTCAGCGGAGTTTATCGCATCCGAACCGCAGTCAGACGGAACTAAGCGGCCACTAGCTCGTGTCGAAGCGGCATCGACCGGACAAGCGCTCCGGGGCCGAAATTGGAACGGTGTGCGACCGGATTATATCGTATGCGATGACCTCGAAGACAAGCGCAACACGAACACGGAGTTATTACGCCAGGAGATGCGCGACTGGTTTTCGCAAGTTGTAATGCCGCTCGGTGACCCGAAAGGCAAACGGACAGCCATCGTATACATGGGCACAACCGTACACCACGACGCGTTACTTATCCGTATCCTCCGGGACCGTACCGACTTTAAAACGCGAGTATACAGGGCGATTATCGAATGGCCGGAGCGGATGGATCTGTGGGAAGCATGCCGTCTCGTCTATCAGAATCCGGATAAGTCGAAAGACGAGCGCAAGGCGGAAGCGTACGCTTTATATCTCGCAAATAAAAACGAGATGGACCGAGGATCGCGGGTGCTGTGGCCTGAAGTTAAGCCGTTATGGGATCTACTGGTATGGAAATGGGACAACAGCTCAAAAGCGTTCAATACGGAGTATATGAATAACCCGATCGATGAAGAGTCCGCCGTTTTCCGGCCGGATTCTTTTTCGTATTGGGACGGAAAGGACATCGCGCAGCTTCTAACGCAATATCCACGCCCGGCCGCCGAATTTGACGTATTCATGGGCGTTGACTTCGCGATGGGTAAGACGCGGGGCGACTATTCCGCCATTGTTACGATTGCCCGACATAAAAAGTCCGGAACAATTTACGTAGTCGATGCGTGGGGCGAACGGGTACATCCGGACGTGTTCCTCCGGACTATCGTCGAAAAGGTAACACGGTATCAACCGAACTATATCGCGGCTGAGTCGCAGGCAGCGCAGGAGTTCTTCGTACACAAACTGAAGCAAGCGTTGGCGGCCGCTGGATATCCGGCCCGGACCCGCGTAAAAGAGATATATCAACGTAGCCGTAAGGAACTGCGGATTGAAGCGATGGCTCCCGACATTGAGTCCGGGGCTATTCAATTTACGAAGAGGCATGCGCTTTTACTCGAGCAATTCGAAATGTACGGGACAGGCTCGCATGACGACGTTATCGATGCGCTCGAAATGGCGGTGAGTATCTCGAAAACAGGACGTAAGAAGGTCCGGAATAAACCAGCGGTATTTTACCGTTAAGATACATTAATTGGAGTGATTGCTAGCCGATCTCCGTAAACGTATTTTTGCGAATCAAGCCAGCCCGGAATATCAGATACATTTACATTAGGTACGTTACTTAGCTGCGGGTTTTGGAGGAGAATATGTTGCTTACATTCTTTCATTGCAGACGGTATCTGGCTCGTACTTAAATCAATACCAGTCATGTAATTCAATATGTTTCGCACACCTTCCATACTAGAAACTAGTGTTTCAGTTACTACACTAAGGACATCACTAATAGGGAACGTCTTAGCCAATTGCTCCACCTCTTTCGTTAGTCTTTACTAGAATATAGCAAAAACAGGTTAGTTAAGCAATGTATTTTTACGATAAACTAACGAAAAGGGACGATTAATTGACGAACTATTACCGGTCGATCACGGAGGAGTACGACAAATCCGTTTTAATCGACGACTACGATACGTGGGCGGTATATTCCGCGCACGCTAACCGGGCATTGCGACAGTATCTATCGACGATTCAGAGCGGTACGGACGTGTTCGTTAAGACGTTCGCCGCCTTTTCGTTGTGGTCCGACTATAACGAACACTTACGAACTAAGCGGAAAGACTCCGGTTGGTATAAACGTACTGAGCGACGCAAGGAACTATTAGACGGAATTATTACGGTTGACGAATACCTACGAAGGGAGGCTGAAGAGTGACGAAATTATTCGTAACGGGAGCGCAATATCCACCACAAGCGGACATTGAGCGTATCTCTAAATACTATCGCGGAAAAGCGATATTTGCCGGTAAACAGGCGGAGATTTACGAACGTGCTGCGGAATTACTTAAAGGTACACCGCATGAATCGCAGCTCAAATCGTTATATATTGCAGTTAACATAATGGACGTATTGCTTACGAAACCGGCCGATTTGATGGTGGCGGACCCGCCGACGTTCGAATCCGGTAAGTCCGGCGATAGCGCGGAACAAGAGCGTCTAAACGCTATTGTCGAAGAGAACGACCTAACGCAGATGATACACGAAACCGTAATCGGAGCTGGTTACCGGGGCGACTCGTTCGTCAAAACGTATTATGCGCCGCGTGTCGACGTAACGATGACGGAAGAGTTGGCGGGCGAGTACGAAGGGATTACGCTGCCAGAAAGATCGGCCGAACCGATTATCGAAACCGTTGACGCGGCGATTGTATTCCCGGAGTTGTCGCGCGGCAGTCGAAAACGATTCAAAGCCGTTAACATTGCGTGGATCGAATGGGTAGAGGAACGGACGGGCATCGTCGAGTCGGTATTGGCGCGTACGAAGATGAAGGAAGTTCCGTACTTAAACGTTGAGAGACATGTTCCAGGTTACATCGTACATGAACGGTATGAACTATCGGAGTCCGGCGTTGTGACCGAGTACGGGTATCCAGTGTCAACGTATCTAATCGGCGATCGAGTATCGACCGGTCGTGAATCCGATATTGATGCGACAGGGATTCCGCAGCTACTTGTCCACCACATTCCTTATAAGACGACTGACGATGATTGGCGTGGTATTAGCGGAGTCGAAAAACTCGAATCCACGCTGGCTGCGATCAATGACCGGCTTGTTCAAATTGACTATATCCTATGGAAACACTCAGACCCGATTGCCTACGGGCCAGAAGACATAGGGGACGACGATGACGGGAACGGCGCGGTTCGGTGGGGCGGCAAGTATATTCCCGTCGGAAAAGAAGATACGACGCCGGGCTATATGGTCTGGAATGGGCAGCTTGATGCAGCTTTCCGAGAACTCGATGTTCTGCTCGGACTAGTGTTTCAGATGTCTGAGACGCCTCAGTGGTTATTCGGAACAACGTTATCCTCCGACAAAGGCGGAACAGGTACGTCACACACGGACGGCGGTGCTATTAAGGCTCGTTTTATGCCGATTCTGACGAAAGTCAAACGCATCCGTAACCACGTAGATAGAGCGATCCGGGACGCGCTGTGGACGGCGATGCAGCTCGAAAACGCCGCGAATGAAGGCGTAGCGGGTTACCGTCCATACAACGCCGTTTATCCGAAGATTACGTGGCATGACGGTATTCCGCGCGACGAGAAAGCAGAAGCGGAGGTTTACGCAATACGTACCGGGGCCAAACCTACGGTTGACGTTAAAACCGCCATCAAACGTATGGACGGACTTGATGACACGCAAGCCGACCAAATCGTTAATCGGATTTCTGACGATGAGACTCGCATCAATGGAACCGTAGACGGAACGGTATTTAACGAGGTAGTCGTATAATGACCGAACGTGATATCGCGGAACTCGTCGCTGCCTATAAGGACGCAGTCAAACGTATTCGGGCGGAGTTGCTGTCGCTCGACCTGACGGATATGTCGCGGGCCAACACGGAGTCAGCGCTCCGCGAAGTCGCACGAATCCTTACGTCGCTAAACGAAGAGTCTGCCGCCTGGGTAACGCAATACGTGCCGGAATCCGCTAAAGCTGGCGTTGCCCAGGCGATAGTCGGCCTTGGCGTCGCGGAAACGGTTAAAGACGCCGAGAAAATAGCGAAGTTTAACCGGATCAATTCGAACATGGTTGCGGCCGCTGTCGCTGATACGCAGGCGGACTTACTCGCTGTGACGCAGAATATCGACCGGCGGACGAAAGCAGTTGTGCGGAGAGTCACGGCGGAATCCATACGCGCCAATTTGACCGCAGGCATTAACGGACGCCGAACGATAAGCCGCGACATTTTAACCGGGATGCGGCGCGAACTTGAATCAGCCATCGATACCGGAATCGTTGACGCGGACGGACGTCGGTGGAAACCGGAAGTATACGTTGATATGGTTACACGGACGAAGACGGCCGAAGCCAGCCGAGAAGCTGCGGTAAACGAAGCGATCGGACGGGGCGCTTACTACGGCGTCATATCAACGCACGGCGCTACGGACGCTTGTAGCAAGTACGAAGGTATGATCGTAAAGCTAACGCCGGACGCGCCAGGTGATTACCGATACATTGGCGAACTACCGCGTCGGGAGATATTCCACCCAAACTGCCGCCATTCGGTGACGCCGCTACGTGAACCGGCCAGACTTGAAAAATAATATTCAACGCTTTGTCCGAACGTACATGACATTAAACTGCTACGGATATTGGTGACGACCATTATACGGAGGTATGACGAATGAGAAACGAGTTTAATACGAAGGCCGAAACAATCCGCAAGTATAGATTAACACTTAATCTTCAGACGTTTGCGGAGGGCGATTCGGAACCGGAACCAACGCCGGAACCGAAGACGGTAACAATGACGCAGGACGAACTCGATGCGTTAATAGGGCGCGAGAAAGCGAAAGCAAAAAAACCGTACGCCGACTATGACGAACTGAAAACGAAGCTATCCGATTACGAGACGGCCGAGGCGGAACGTCAAAGAGCGGCAATGACGGAACAGGAACGACTACAAGCGGAGCTTGACGCAGCCCGCACAAAAGCGGAAGAAGCCGAAGGGAAAACGGCCGCCGCAATCACATCCGCAAATAAACGATTGATTAAGGCCGAGTTCCGTGCATTAGCGAAAGAGTCAGGCGTAAGAACCGAGGCACTCGATGATGCATTTAAACTAGCGGATTTGTCTACGGTTAAGGTAACCGAAGAGGGCGATGTTGAGGGCGTAACTGGCGTAATTAAAGCGCTGATCGAATCGAAGCCGTACCTCGCGGAGTCATCGAAACCAACACCGCGTCAAATTGGTGGACCCACTGGTGGCGACCCTAAACCGGATAAGACGAAAGAACAAAGACTCGCTGAAGCAGCGGATAAGGCGCGCAAATCCGGGAAGATCGAGGATAAAGTCGCTTATGCCACTCTCAAAGCAGAATTGAATAAATAAGCCAAAGGCCGAGCAATTGGGCCTTTTTGTTATACCCAAAAACAACCTTACAGGGGGAATTACTTACTATGCCAAAAGTTTATGACTCATCTCTTATTGGTAAACGAGAGTCGGTGGTTGATGAGATTCTGCTTCTCAACCCAATGCAGACTCCGCTACTAAATGCACTAGGTTTCGCGGCACCCGTATCGCAAGTTGAACACGTTTGGTATGAAGATGAAACGTTCGCTACCGAATCGGTAACTACTGCTTCGGCGCTAATCGACGCAACGTCCGTTGTGGTTGCTAACGTTGAACCTTTCCGTGTAGGTGCCGTTATTAAGATCGGTGAAGAACTGCTGTACGTTTCCGCCGTTAATGTCGGTACAAAAACGTTGACAGTAACGCGCGGTTACGCATCGACTACGGCTGCTGCTATCGCTAATGCTGCGAAAGTAGAGTTCATGTTCGTGGAAGGTACGGAGGGTGCAGACGCCCGCGCCGCACGTTACAAGCCGCGTGTACGCAAGTCTAATCTGACGCAAATCTTCGACGACTCGATCGAGATTTCCGGTACAGCGCAGGCAGTAACGCAATACGGTATCAACGACCTCTACGAGTACGAGAAGCAAAAGAAACAACTCGAACTGGCGCTGCAACTCGAAAAAGCACTAATCAACGGTGTGCAGTACGAGTCCGGCGAGGTTCGCCAAATGAAGGGCATTCGCCAATGGATTACGACAAACGTTACAAACGTTGGCGGTGCACTGACACTTGGTGCAATTAATACGTTGGCGCAGGCTGTCTATAATGCTGGCGGTTTCGCTACTGGTGGCGATTATAAGATCATGGTCGGTGCTAAACAAAAAGTTGCGCTGTCGGGTCTTGACGCAAATAAGATCGTAATTGAACGTGCTGAGAATGCGCGTGGTCAAGTCGTAGAGCGCATCGTTACAGACTTCGGCGCGTTCGACATTGTGCTGAACCAAAACCTCGCATCCGACGAGCTGATTCTAACGGACGCTAACCGTATGGCAATTAAACCATTGAATACGCGTGAGTTCGGCCACACGTACTTGGGCGTAAAAGGCGATTACACAACTGGCATGATCGTCGGTGAGTATACGCTAGAGTTCCGTCAGGAGAAAGCGCACGGCCGTCTGAAAGGACTGTCGTAATAATGGCGAAATTCGAATCGCCGCGATATCCGGAACTCGGATTTTACGTAAACGGAGGCTTCCGCAAATTTAGCGGTGGCCTCTACGTTACGGATGATCTGGGTGTTATAGCGGTATTGAGCGGAATATCTGACGCGCGAAGAGTTGACGTCGAGGACACGGTTCTTGATCCGGTACCCGAACCGGATATTATCGAAGTAGAGACGGCAGAGCCGGAGGATAAGCCGAAACAGCCCGCCAAGGGACGTAAGCCCTCCGGTAAATAAGGAGGCGAAACCATGGCGGTAAATAACCTGGACGCGGACGAGTATATAACGCTCAACTGTATCGACTCGGACGATTGGACGGAAGCTGACGAGGCGAAAAAACAACGGATACTGAACGTCGCCAGCCGGAAGCTAACGACCAAATACGCTCGATACACGATACCTGACGCGGCCGTTTACGAATACTCTAACGAATTGTCCATCGCGTACAACGATACGAACAGGCTTCAGCAGCAAGGTGTCGCCAGTTTCGGATTGACCGGCGTTGCCAACTTTACGTTTAAGGATTGGGCCAAGTCCGGTCTGGACGCGTGGATTTCCGATACCGTCCTCGATTTGATTTCGGACGCAAACGGCGGTGTTTCGCTCTCGCGTCGTACCGTGAAATGGACGGTATTATGACGGATCGAAGAGGAGGCACGATGTGATATGGCGTTAATCCCACTGAAGCAGACGGTCACCGTATATCCGCCCGGCGATAACGACCCGTGGAATCCGAAGCCGCCCGCCGATCCGTTTACACTCCGCTGCCGATTTCAGGAAGGCACCGAAGTCGTAACGGACCAACACGGCCGGGACGTCGTATCGTCCGCGCAAATCTACTTCGACCGTTACGCGCCCGTTAAGTCCGATTATGAGTACGAATATACCGACGAATCCGGCGAGACGGTGCGGTATCGGACGGTTAACACGGGTCGGAAGCGGTGGCTTAACGGCAAGGCGGTATTAACGGTGGTGTATGTACGATGACGGATAAGAGCGGATTAACATTCGATACCTCGGCGATTACGTCCGGACTCGATTCGTTGGGCGGTAAGGCGCTGGAAGGCGGCAAACGCGGAATGCACGACGCTATGGACGATTTATTACGTCGATCCCGCGAATTGGCTCCACTCGATAAAGGCACGCTCCGGATTACGGCCTGGACCGAGGTGGAGACGGAAGGGTCAAGCGTTATCGGCGAAGTTTACTATAGCGCGGTAGAAGACGGTAAGTCTGGCCGAATCAATTACGCGCTTATTACGCATGAGTTGGACGCGCCTTTTAAGAATCCGACGACGCCCGGTACGCAGCCGAAGTACCTCGAACGACCGTATAAAGAAAACGTCGAAGAATACCGGAATTGGATTGCGGAAGAAATCCGGAAGGAGTTGGGATAACGCGTGTTTACTATCGCGGAATTAAAATCATACGTAGAGTCCGTCGTACCGTACACGTACTATCACAACGAGTTCCCGGCCTCATCCGTTGACAATTCGGGGTATGTACGGATTCACGGCGGCTTTCGGCCCGATCAATGGACGAATAAACGGCGGCCATCGATTCAGATCGTAGTGCGCGGAAAGAACGGTATAGCAACGGAGGCATTGGCAAATACGATCTATGACGAGTTTCATCGGCGTCAGGATTTCGTAATAGGCTCGCAGCGTATCGTCGCAACGTTTGCCGACCAGTCCGCACCGCTTTATCTCGGCATGGACGCAAATAATAGACCGATGTACTCCGTTAATTTTACGGCTACATTGCTAGCGAAATAGATAAACGCACCAATACGTCGGGCCTTCGGGTCCGGCGTTTTTGACGTGCAAATACAAGGGGGAAATCACGTAATGGCATCCGATACATCTAAAGTTAAACTCGGCCCGTGCAAGGTGACGTTTGACGTCGGCGGTACAAGTCCGATTGTCTTTGAAACAACGCAAGGCGGAGTCGTACTGACTTACGAAATGACTACGCGAGAGGTAGTCGTTGACCAATTTGGTACCACGCCAATCCGCGAAATTATCACAGGTCGATCCGCAACGCTGGCCGTTCCATTCGCCGAGTATGACGTCGCCAAAATTGCGAAGGTTATTCCGGGCTCTACGCTCGTAACTGACGCGACCGATCCGACCAAACAGCGCGTAGACGTTGACGCATCGCAAATCATCGACCTAATCGATTTTGCGAAAGAAGTCCGCATCGAACCGCTATCCTCGGCGGCTACGGCAAACGATACAGTTACGCTGTATAAAGCCGCACCGACAACGAACCTCAATTACACGTACTCGTACGATAACGAACTCATTACTAACGTGACATTTAAAGGTTATCCGGACGCTAACGGTCTACTTATCGGCATCGGCGATCCGGACGCAGAAGCTTAATAACGGCAGACTCAACGGCGGCTCCTAACGGGGCCGTCTTCGTTTTTACAACGAATTGGAGGCGAATATAAACGTGATTTCACGGTTTTTTAATAAATCGGCTGACTCGGTAACGCTCGGCGATAAATCCGTCAAGGTTCCGAAGCTCACGCCGGAAAAATACAAACTGCTATTTGAACGTATCGAGACGCTACCGGCCATTATCGTAAACGTCCTCGCGGCACGTCATTCCGGCGATTTCGTTGCGACGTTGCTAGTGGGCGCTAACCTGGCGCTGGACGAAGCGGTCGGTATTGTCGCCGTACTGGCGGATATTGACGCGGACTACATTGCGAAAAACGCCGACTTGGCCGAGATATCCGAGTTCATCCGGCTGACGCTCGAAAAGAACGACCTACAACGTGCGTTAAAAAACTTCCGGGCCGTCCTCGGTCAATTCGTAACGAAGCCGGCGAGTCCGGGCGACGGCAAGACCGAAGCTTAACGTTTGACGAGTTTATGGCGCAAGCAGCCGTAAAGCTCGGCGTAAGTCAACGCGTGCTGGAAACGGAATATTATCTCGTCGACTTACCGCTCATTCTGCGCTATAAATCGCAGTCCATCGCGGAAGACCGATTGATGGCGCTTAGTATCGCGACGGTGAGTCAGACGACGGACAAAGAGACGTACGAACGATTCGCGGCCGGGCTACGGTCTGACTTTGCGGATTCCAACGAAAAACAAACGAATGATGACGAATTTGACCGAACAGCTTTCGAACGGCTGCGGGGTCGAGTCGGCCGGAAATGAACGTGGGAAGGAGGTAACGAATGACAACGGGAGCAACGGAAATTGGCGCGATAAAGGCACGTTTAGAGCTGGATACTGCCGGATTTAAGACGCAAATAGACCAGTCAAAACGCGATATGACCGCGATGGCGGATAACGCCAAGAAAGCATCCGGTAATATGACGGAGCTTGCGGCAACCGTAAAAAAGGTCGGCGAAACGCAGGAGCAAATCGGACGGCTGACGGGAGTCCTCGATAACGTTAACGCTCGGATCGACATTCAGCGCAAGAAGCTGTCCGAGCTGAAGCAGTCGTACGATACGACGTTCAACGATAGCAAAAAGTCAAAATTGCAAGAGCAAATCGTTAACACGGAAGCGACACTTCTGCGGCTTACGAAAACATCGGACGATACGTCGGCGAAGATATGGGAACTCGAAGATAGTTTGAAGGACGCCAAAAAGCAAATGGCCGAATTTGCATCGGAAGCGGACGCGGCCAGCGGTAAAGTCGGCTTATTCGGCGATCAAACGAAGTCGGCCGTCGGTAAACTGAGCATAGCATTCGCGGCACTTACGGCAGCAACTACGGCCATTATCGCGAAATCCGTTAACGCGGCAGCAACGTTCGAATCGTCCATGGCTCGCGTGCAGGCGGTATCTGGCGCGACGGCTGCGGAGTTTAAAGCGTTGGAGGATCAAGCGCTAAGTCTCGGTGCGACAACGGTATTTACTACGGCGCAAGTTGCTGACGGACAATCGTACCTCGCGATTGCCGGTTTCGACGCCAACGAGATTATCGCGGCAATGCCCGGACTACTCGACCTCGCGGCGGCTGCGCAAATGGATCTCGGCAAAGCGGCGGACATTACATCGAATATTCTAACGGGATTCCGTCTCGAAGCATCGGAGACAAGCCGCGTGTCGGACGTATTGGCGAAAGCATTTACGTCATCGAACACGTCGATGGAGCAACTTGGCTATGCGATGAAGTACGCGGCACCAATTGCAGCGGCAACCGGGATCAGTATCGAGGATACGGCGGCAGCCATCGGTAAGCTATCGGACGCCGGTATTCAGGGCGAGATGGCCGGTACGCAGCTCCGGGCGATGTTACTACGTTTGGTTAAGCCGGTTGGCGAAGCGAAAGACGTTATGGAACAGCTCAATATTAAGACGCAGGACGCGGTAGGCAATATTCTTCCGTTTACGAATATCCTACGCCAAGTTGAAGCAGCATTCGGCGGGCTTACGCAATCGGCGCAGACTGAAGCGGCGGCTATGATCGCAGGGACAGAAGCGGCTGCCGGATTTCTGACGCTGGTATCTACGGGAGCGGACGATCTCGATGCATTCGCGAACGAGTTACGTGATTCGGGC
The DNA here is from genome assembly GCF_042887015.1 of Paenibacillus sp. NPDC057967. NCBI lineage: Bacteria > Bacillati > Bacillota > Bacilli > Caryophanales > Paenibacillaceae > Paenibacillus > Paenibacillus sp. NPDC057967. Next base: position 1,385 of record NZ_JBHVQB010000016.1, on the reverse strand, counting down.
GGAACAGCGCAACAAGTCGCCGAAACGCAGATGAACACGTACAACGGCGCGCTGGAAGAGATGAAGTCAGCGCTGGAAGCCGTAGGGATTACGGTAGGTAACGATTTTAAACCAGCTATGCGGGCGGTTGTCGAGGAAGTAACGAAAATGCTGCTTGGGTTTAACGAGGCGGACGATAGCGCGCGTGCATTTGTCGTTACAACGACGTTGGCTACGGGTGGTGCATTCGGACTAGCGTTAGGCATTTACGGGGTAATCGTAGCCTTAAAAGCGCTAACGGCTGCTGGCATAGCTTCATACGCAGCACTCGGTTGGGTCGGAGCTATTGCGGCCGTAGTCGGACTTGTAGCGGGTGCGTTCGTTTCGTACAAAGTTGAAGCGGAGGCGGCAGCGGAAGCGCAGCGAGCTTTTAACGAAGAACTTTCGAAGAATCCGATGGAACGGACGGCTGAGGACGTTAAAAGCCTTTCGGAGAAGCTGGCGGAAATTAACGGGCTTATGGAGCAATACCGCGACATTAACGCCGAAATCGACCGCGTAAACGGACTCAAAGAAGGGCTTCCGGAATACTCGGTCGAGGCGCATGCGCTTACGGAAGAGTTGGCCGGAATGAACCGGCAGTTAAAAGAAGTCAAAGAGAGCCTACAGACTTTCGGAATTAACACGCCAGACGAAGCGTGGCGAGTTATAGCGAATCTTAATGAGGAGATCAATAAGTCAGTGCCAGCGCTCCGCGAACTACGCATGGAAGAGCTTCGTAATATCGCAGCTAAGCAAGATCAAATTGCGGAATCTGACCGGTTACTCGAACGTTACCGCGAGCTTAAGGCGCAAACCAAACGTACAGCAGACGAAAACGAAGAACTGACTCGTACCGTACGTCAGTTGTCCGAAAAGTACCCGGACTTGGCTACGGAACTTGACGCGCAAGGCGGACTTTTGATCACGAACGAAGATTTGGTACGCAAACTTATCGACGCCGAGAAAGAGTCAGTCGCGGTGCAACTACAGGCGGAACGCGATAAGACGGAATCGAAACGTAGAGAGACAGCAGAGGCGCTAGATGCTGCGAAAAAACAAGTTAAAGCTATCCAATCCGTTATATCTGCTGAAAAGAAAACTCCGAGTTGGTTTTCCGGAGATTCTGCCGATATACTCGGAAAGGTTTCTGAAGACGCCGCCAAGAAAGCGCTGAAGCATTGGGAAGATACGGAAGGCTCGTTGAATCAGATTCTAAACGATATAGATACCGAGATTAACGCCATTGGAAACGGCACTTGGCGCGGCTTACTCGGCACAGGCGAAAGTAGCCCGAAATCCGGTACCGGTACGATTGATACCGATAAGGATAAAAAGAAGAAAGCGGAGAAAACCGCCGAACAGCT
>NZ_JBHVQB010000015.1:0-84193 GCF_042887015.1 Paenibacillus sp. NPDC057967 | reverse complement strand
CATGTATTAGGCACGCCGCCAGCGTTCGTCCTGAGCCAGGATCAAACTCTCCATAAAAGTTAGTTTGACTTGCTCAATAACGTTGTTGCTTCGAAATCTCTCATAACCAGCAAGCTGATTAAGGAAACTTCGTTATCGATTCAATCTTGCGATTGTATCGGGCAGTTTCGCTCGTTGTTCAGTTTTCAAAGAACAATCATTTGTCTTTCGTTTCGTGCGTGTCAGCCGTATGTCTCAGCGGCGACAAGTAATAATATATCACAGGGGCCCAATTGAATGCAACCCCTTTTTTATATTTTTTTTCAAAAGCTTTTTATGTCCTTAAGATCTGTATGTTCTGGCATTCAATGCGTAGCGCGACAGCTCCTTCGGGGAAGCAATTCGCGCATACATTCTGAAGATGATTTTGTACCGTCTTGCTATAGCGCTTTTGATATCTCCATCTAATCGGGAGTCGTTCAGATCCAGCAGCATCTCATCCAGTTCTTTGCGCAATACGTAATCGAGTTCTTTGCATTCCTTGTCGTTGAATAGTATTCCGAGCATAACCGTAAGCGGCCTCCTTTGGGGTATATAGCGCATATGGACCGTCCTGAGACGAACAAAAGGCGGCTCCTTCGCAAATGCGCTTCGGACACCGCCTTACTGTTATGCTCAAATATTGGAAATATTATTACTCTATTTTAACAACCAAAGTGTAATGGTGCTTTCAATAATGGAAGCGACCAGGAGTCCTACGGTCAAAATCACCATCATCGGTACCGTACGAATAGCAAAATGCTCGATCTCCCGTCCGATCCCAGGCAGCTTAGCTCTCGCAAATAACAAGTTGCCTCCCGCCCGAATGACCAGCGTGCCGAACTTCAGCCCGTATGCGCAAGCTATAATGATAGCGGGAATCTCGATAATGCCATGAGGCAGCAACCCTTTGACAATCAGCTCCCATACCGGCAGTGCATCTGGCGATTCAGCTGTGAGCTTCAATACAAATCCGATCACCATTCCGTTAATCCCGAGGAAGAGCAGCGGCAATATACCGAAGAACGCGCCCAAATACATGACCAGTATCGATTTAATCGCATTATTAAAGAAAATAACGATCATCATCATTAACGTCGGATTACTGCTGTTGTCTACGGATTCGACAAGCTGGCCTAGCCCTGTCAGCTGGCCTTCAAGAAAAGCGCGGAAGCCTTCATTCGTTCCGCCGACCACAATGCCCGCAAAAAACAGAATAAAAGCAAAACCGATATAGCCCCGCATGTCTTTAAAGTGCTGTATGATGGCGCTGAGCTTGAACAATCGCACACCTCCCGATTAATCGTATCGTGTCTCCAACATTCTAATCGCTTGCTGTCAAATTAAATGAATAAGTATCGATGGTACGAGCATAGATTGTACTACTAATGTAAATGCTGACGCCCTTCCCGGGGCGAAGCGAAGAGAGGAGCGCTTTCCCCCATGAATATGTTTTATGTCATGAACGGCAAGAAACTCAAGAAGTATTTCTTCATTGCAATTGCGCTGATATTCTCCATTGGCATCATCTATGCCGAACGGGACAACATCACCGTGTTTGCGCCTCAGCAGCCAGCTGCCATCTATAGCGTTCCGACCGACAAGAAGGTTGTCGCCCTGACGTTCGATATTAGCTGGGGAGACAAGCGTGCCGAGCCTATCCTCCAAGTATTAAAGGAGAAAAACATTAGCCACGCGACCTTCTTCGTATCGTCGGTATGGAGCCAGTCCCACCCCGATCTGGTAAAGAAGATTCAAGACGCCGGATATGAAATCGGCAGCCATGGTCACAAGCATGACTTCTACAGCAAGCTCAGCGAAGAGGAAATCCGCAAGCAGATTACGACGGCTCATACCATTCTCTCCGATATTACGGGCAAGCAGCCTAATTTGATCCGTCTTCCGAACGGCGACTTCGACAAACGAGTGCTTCGTATCGCAGAAGAACTGCAGTATAAGGTCATTCAATGGGATACCGACTCCATGGATTGGATGAATATCGGAACGGACAAGATCGTCAATCGAGTCGTCACCCGCACTCATCCTGGAGATATCATTCTCATGCATGCGAGCGACACGGTCACCCAGACGCATGAAGCACTGCCAGCCATCATCGATCAATTGCGTACCGAAGGTTATGAGTTCGTCAATGTGACGCAGCTCATTACCCAGACAGAAACCGACGGCAGCGCGGTGCAAGACAAACAATCGAATGCCAAAGGGCAGCTTAGCGCAGCTGAATAAAGAGAAAGATTAACCGGCCGATTTCGCAGGAGTTACTGCGGAGTTGGCCGTCTCTTTTTTGAGCAGGCGGTGCATCATCATATTTTGGTACGCATTGCAGACGAACAGCGGAGACATCATAAAGATAATAGCTGCGACATTTGTCTCCCCTTGCAGTGCCGGCCACGCTTCAATAAAGGTAACCACGAACATCAGGAACATCGTTGGAATAAACGCTGTTTTGTTCGTTTGCTTCACTTTGAGCCATGTCATTGCGAAGGAAAGCACCAAAATGACAAGCGGAAGCACCCAGAAAAACCAGTTGTTAGTCCGGTCCTCATACAGTACATAGCCGAGTGCTAACACAGCAAACAACGTCGTATAACCCTGCAAGGCATTCCATAAGTATTTCTTGCGGAATACGCTGAGGGCGATGTAGTTAAGCGTCAAATAAGCGAAGAAGCCCATTTGGCTGAAAGCGCCGATCATAAGGCCCGATATCGCCATCATCATCGCATTGAATCCGGTCGCTTCAAAGCCGAGAAAACCAAACTCCTGATTGGTTAGCAGCATAATCGAACCGACCACAACGCATACAAGCGCTCCGATGGCCATGGTGCTCCAGAATAAAAAGAACCATTTTCTTATATTCACGCGAATAAATCCCCCTAAAAAGTTTTGGGCAGCAAAACGAACTTCGACAGTAAAGCTCGATTTTGCTCGACTCCCCGAAGGTTTTCCCTTTATTTTACCACGATCGCAACAAAAAGCTAATGCCCGTCCATGATAAAACAGTGAACAATGCGCATAATAAAAACGATCAAGCGCTGGTTTGCCGCATGTCGCCGATCACCGGTATACTGGGCACGCGCCAACCACCCGATATTACAGCCCAGCCATGACATAGAAGGGAGCAAGCAGGATATGCGCATCCGTTGGACTTTATCGTCTTCATTACTGGCGTTAACATTACTGCTGACAAGCTGCGGTACCGAATCATCAGGAAACGTCCAGCAGCAGCTCAGCTATAAGGACATGAAATCGATGGTCATAGACATCCTGAAGACGGAAGATGCCCAGAAGGCGCTTCAACAATCGGCCGAGCAGCTATCAGGCTACACGGCTCAAGCATCCAAGCTTTTATCCGTACAGGATCAAGAGGAAGTTCGGCTCGCCGTCAAAGATGTCATCAGTTCGCCGGATTATGACAAAGTCATCCGGAAGCTTATGACCGACACCAGGTTTGCAGGCGAATTTGCCAAAGCCGTTAATAAAGAAAACAAGGACATTCATAAAGAACTTATTAAAGACCCTGCTTATCAGCAGGAATTAATCAAGACGATGAGAAACCCGGAAATGGAGAAGCTGATTCTTGAAGTGCTAAAGAGCGCTCAATACCGTAAAGAGGTCATGTCGCTCATGCAGGAATCGATGCAGAACCCGCTCTTCCGCCTCGAAGTGCTCGATCTCATGAAGGCGGCAGTTCAGGAAGAGCTGCAGCCGAAGCCGGATGAGAAAGTGAAGAAGGCGCAAGGTCAAGAAGAACAAAAAGGCGAGGAAGAGGGTCAAGGCTCGCAAGATGAAGAAGGTATGGAGTAGCATCTGAATCAAATTGGCAGGATATCAAAAGAAACCCGAGCTTCGAGCTTGCCGCAGAGGCAGCCCGAGGTTCGGGTTTTTGCATGTGTCGGTGAAACTAGCCCGAAAGGCGGGCGGTATTACTTCCCGCAGCGCTCAATAACGCTGTCCGCCAGCTCCAGATACAAGCTGCCAGTTTCCGAATCCGCCTTATAGACCGATGGCGAGAAGTCAGGCTCAGACGGATGGTTGTCCGGTGCGCCAAGCGGAATTTGCGCCAGCAGATCGCAATGAAGCGTTTCTGCCAGCTTGCCGCCGCCGCCGCGGCCGAATACGTATTCCTTCTCTCCCAACTTGGATACGAAGTACGACATATTCTCGACGACGCCGATAATTTCATGCTCCGTCTTGATCGCCATCGCGCCGGCACGCGCCGCGACGAATGCGGCTGTCGCATGAGGCGTCGTTACGATAATTTCTTTGCTTTGCGGAATGATCTGATGAACATCCAAGGCTACGTCGCCTGTACCGGGAGGCAGGTCAAGCAGCATATAATCCAGCTCGCCCCATTCGATCTCCTGGAAGAAGTTGCGCAACATCTTGCCAAGCATCGGCCCGCGCCATACGATCGGGCTGTTGTCCTCGACGAAGAAGCCCATGGAGATGACTTTCACGCCATAGCGCTCGATCGGGATGACACGCTCGTCCACGACGGCCGGTCGCTCCTCGATGCCCATCATATCGGGCACGCTGAAGCCGTAGATATCCGCGTCGATGATGCCGACACGCTTACCCTTGCGAGCCAAGGCGACCGCCAAGTTAACGGTCACCGTGGACTTGCCGACGCCGCCCTTGCCGCTGGCGACGGCGATGAAGGTCGTCCCGCTGCCCGAAGACAGCAGCGGGCTGGCGATTCCAGCCCCATGTCCCTGTACGGGGCTGCTGGCCTTGGCGCCGGCTGTGCCGCCCGGTGCCGCACTTGCCGCGGGCGCAGGCTGCGCGCTGCCCGCTGCAGCTGGCGCCGCCTCGTCCCGAAACCGGCAATGCACGGTTTCGACGCCGATCGGCGCCAGCACCTCGCGAAGCGAGGCTTCGAGCGCGGACTGAATCGCCGCGCCCGCTCCAAGAACCGTCAATGATACTTGACGGTTCCGAACCATGACATCGCGGAAGCTAACGCCTTCCGCTTGATATTGCTGCTGGGCCATCGCAGACTCGATGGCCTCGATGGCTTTCTCCCGTGTCAACATCGTATATGTCCCACCTTTATGAGTTAAGAGAACTTCCTCCCTATTATAACACAGGAAGCCTTCGTTTCATGAACGGTTCATGAACGAAGGCTCCTGTCGGACGCCTACTTCCCGCTTCCGTTCTGCAGGTCCAGCTGCTGCTGCGAATCTCCGCTCAGCTTCTCTCCCGACACGAAGCGCAATACGCCTTGATAAATGGAAGCCGCTACTTTCCGTTGATACTCCGTATCTGCCAGTCTGGCCGCTTCCCCCGGATTAGACAGAAAGCCGACCTCGACAAGTGCCGTCGGTACCTGCGTGATTGCCTTCATCAGATAGACATCTCCTACCTTGGCAGCTATACGAGTCGTATTCTCCAGATTGCGCTTGATCTCATCCTGGATGAAAGCGGCAAGCACCCGATTATCGGGGTGATTATCCGGCTGATAGAACGTTTGGGCTCCCGACCACTTCTGCTGCGGGATACTGTTCATATGGACACTGACCACGGCTGCGGCGCCGCTTTCATTAATCAGTGCCGCTCTCCGCTTCAGATCCTCCGTCTTGCGCTTGCTGTAAGCATGGGCATCTCCTGAAGCCAGATCGTAATCCCCTTCCCTGGTCATCACGACGACGGCGCCAGCTTCCTGCAAGTAATCACGCAAGTACAGGGCAATCGCAAGATTCAGATCTTTTTCAATAATGCCGCTCTTGCTGACCGCGCCGCCATCCGCTCCCCCATGACCCGCATCAATAGCAATCGTTTTGCCCGATAGAGGCAATGTCCAATACGACCATGTGCTCGATGCCGGCAAGCTCTGACGCAGCAGCAAGCCTGTCAGCACAATAACCAGAGCGGCTACCGTCAGCCGAATCGCACCCTTATAGGTCATCCATACGACAAAGTGCCGCTTTATTCTGCGCATCAAAAAACCACCTCGTCTTCCATATCGATGAATGCGCAGCACCTATCCGGTTACTCTGTAGGATAAGCCTTGTGCGCACATTCATGTATATGGGACGAGGTGGTCAAATATGTGCCGTTATCGGCAATTCCGGTCCAGGACGGCTGGTCTTAGCCTACAGGCTGCTCCGTCATGCCCTCAATCAATATCTTCGCAACCTCAGGCCGTGAGAATTCCGGCGGAGGGCATACGCCATCGCGCAGCATCGCCCGCACTTTCGTGCCGGAGAGCGTCAAGTGCGACGTCTTGTCATGCGGACAAGTCTTGGTCGTCGCCATATTGCCGCAAGCTGTGCAGAAGAAGCTGTGTTCGAAGTACAACGGCGTAATGCCGAGATCTTCAGCCGGGATCGACCTCAACAGCTCTTGTGCTTCGTACGTCCCGTAGTAGTCGCCTACTCCCGCATGGTCGCGTCCCACGATAAAGTGGGTGCATCCGTAGTTCTTCCGCACGATGGCATGGAAGATGGCTTCACGAGGTCCTGCATAACGCATGGCTGCAGGGAACACGCCAAGGAATGCGCGATCCACCGGATAATAGTTCTCCAGCAGAGCCAGATAACTCTTCATCCGTACATTCGCCGGTACATCATCCGATTTCGTCTCGCCGACCAGCGGGTTCAGGAACAATGCATCAACGATCTCCATCGCGGTCTTCTGAATATATTCATGTGCACGATGAACGGGATTGCGGGTCTGGAAGCCAACAACCGTCTTCCATCCTTTCTCTGCGAACTGCCTCCGTGTCTCAGCAGGATCGAAGTAGAACTCCTGGAACTTCTCCGGCTTCGGACGGTTCAATACCGTGATCGGCCCGCCGACATAAGTAGACGGTCTCTCCAGCAGCTTCTGTACGCCTGGATGCTCCGTATCATTCGTTTTAAAAATATGAACCGCTTCAACCTGCTGATCTACGGTATAGATACTCTCCACTGCAATGATTCCGTACGTAATGCCATCCTCTCCGATAAGCGCCACTTTCTCGCCTACCTTCAATTCGGCTGCTTTCACATCATCGACAGCCAGTGTAATCGGGATACTCCACACCAGGCCGTTGGCCAATCTCGTTTTCTCCACAACTGACGTATAATCGTCCTGATTCAGAAATCCGGTCAGCGGCGAGAACGCGCCTACACCGATCAGATCCAGATCAGAAATCGTCCATGTATTAATCGTGATGAAATTAAGGTCTTTTGCTTCCTGCAGGAGCGTTTCTCGCTCTGCGGCTTCGGCGATCCGGTTAACCAGCACACCGCCATGAGGTAAGATTTGACTCATAATCGTAGAAGTCCTCCTATACATGCCTTCGCAAATGGTTTATTTATGAAGCCCGCACTCCGTCTTCTCTTGTCCCGACCAGCGTCCTGCACGAGGGTCCTCCCCCGGCATGACCTGGCGTGTGCAATACTCACAGCCGATACTCGGGTAGTAGTTGTCATGAAGCGGATTGTAGACGACATCGTTATCGCGGATATATTGCCATACATCTTCCGTTGTCCAGTTGGCTATAGGATTGAACTTCACCAAACCGAACTTCACGTCATATTCAATCTTCTTTGAGTTGGCGCGTGTAGGCGCCTGATCACGGCGAATGCCAGTAATCCAAGCTTCGTATTGGGATAGAATCTTCGTGAGCGGTTGAACCTTGCGGATATCGCAGCATTTGTTAGCGTCGGACTTCCATAGCTCATCACCGAACTGTGCAGCCTGTTCTTCCGGCGTAATCTCCGGCTTCACCTCGACGAACGGAATGCCCGGGTAGCGCTCTGCAAGCCGGTCACGCGTCTCATAAGTGTCCTTAAAGTGGAAATCGGTGTCTAAGTAGAAAATATCCGTCGTCGGGCTAACCTTCTGCAGCATGTCTACCAGAACGACATCCTCCGCGCCAAAGCTGCATGCAAACGTAATATTCGGGAATGTCTCCACTGCAAAACGAATAATGTCCTCCGGCGTCGCGTTTTCCAGCTCGACAGCCTTTTGCGCAATAAGTGCTTCCTTCTCAAACAGATTCATACGTATGACCTCCGTTATTAATTCCAAGTAAAGTAGTCTGTATAATTGATTATATGCCTTTCTACACGGTAGTTCAATCAGAACTTTACACATTTACGCAAAAAATACCATCAAAAGCATCGATGGGCTATATGAATCCATTAGATTCATGGAAGCATGGGCATGTTCCTCAGCCTTCCTCGCTGTACGTGTCTTCATCAATATGACCCTAAACACAAAAAAACGCCTTCTCTGCAAGCAGAGAAGGCGTTTGGTTGTAACGATTAACGTTTCGAGAACTGTGGAGCGCGACGAGCCGCTTTAAGACCGTATTTTTTACGTTCTTTCATACGCGGATCACGAGTCAAGAAGCCTGCACGCTTCAGAGCCGGACGGAACTCAGGGTCTGCTTTCAGCAGAGCACGGGAGATACCGTGACGGATTGCGCCAGCTTGACCGGACATGCCGCCGCCGTTAGCGATAACCAATACATCGTATTTGGACAATGTGTCAGTCAGGTTAAGCGGTTGTTTTACGATCAGCTTGAGTGTTTCCAAACCGAAATATTCATTCAAATCGCGTTTATTAACAATGATTCGTCCTTCACCCGGCACAAGACGTACACGTGCAACAGAGTGTTTACGACGACCGGTTCCATAGTATTGCACTTGAGCCATGAAACTTGTCCTCCTCTTTATTACCCGCGAAGCTCGTAGACTTCAGGGTTTTGGGCTTGATGTGGATGTTCCGCACCTGCGTAAACTTTCAATTTAAGCTTCATTTTGTTACCAAGACGGTTCTTAGGCAACATGCCGTGCACAGCCAGCTCAATTACGCGCTCTGGCTTTTTCTGAATCATCTCGTGTGCCGGAGTGACCTTAAGGCCACCTGTGTACATCGAGTGACGGTAGTACATTTTGTCTGCCATTTTGTTACCTGTCAGAACAATTTTCTCAGCGTTGATCACGACAACGAAATCGCCAGTGTCAACATGCGGCGTAAATTGCGGTTTGTGCTTGCCACGGATCAGGCTTGCAGCTTCGCTAGCCAGACGACCAAGGGTTTTGCCTTCCGCATCGATGACGAACCATTTACGCTCAACTTCATTTGGCTTAGCCATATAGGTGGTACGCATGGATGATCCTCCTTAATTCTTTAACCATAATCGTTTTTATAACAACGTTTCCGTTGGTTTGTTATTCATTGTTGAATCTTGCATTTGGCGGCCATTCTTAGTCGGGGCTGTGGGAGAGCCACTAAGAAAGCACAAGTTATATTCTACAATATAGAATAGCAAAGTGCAAGCTGTTTTTCCGCTTTCTTTCGTCAGCGCAAAGCCGCTCGTAGGGCTTCCAACATGTGATAATCAGACAGATTGGCCTCAGTCCGTTGATTCGTGCACAATGCCAGGTATAGCTGCCGTTGAACGGTACCGCATTCATCTAAGAACCGTAAGTACGGACATGCTGTAATTTCCATTGAGGTGCATCCTTGAATATGACGTACATCATCCGATGTTCCCCACTCGCGTATAGCTTTCCACTTGAAGTGACGTCTAAGAGATTAACTCCTCTGACGATCTTCATTCTATCCTGCTCGCATCCCTAATACAATCTCAGTCTCCAGACTGAGTCGTCCCCCACCACGGGGCGGTTCCCTTAGCTTCATCGGATTGGTACAATGAGGATAACAAATGCAGCATGAACAAGTGAGCTTGTTCTTCCGTGCTGTATATTAGGAGAGAAGACGATGAGACCCAAAACGACAATTGGCATTATTATGATCATCGTAGGCATCATTGGCGTGCTCTACGTGTACGAGAACGGAAGCAGCAATACGCTTCAAAGCATTCGCAACTACTTCGCATCCGAAATCAATGAGCAGCAGACCATTGATATCAGCGATGTTCGCAACCTCGATATTTCATCTGGCAGCCTGGATGTACGAGTAGTTCGAGGCAGCGGTTCCGAGGCAGTAATCAGGCTGGAGGGCTGGGCGTCCAAGAATTACATCAAAGATCTGAAGCTCGATAGCAGCAAGAAAGACGGTACTCTGCACCTCTCGCTCAAGAGCGACCGCGGGATTCGCTTCGGCTTCGGATTCAGAGGGGTAGATATGATTGTCGAGCTGCCTGAGAAAACGTGGAGCCAGCTGGATATCGATCTGGGTAGCGGTGATTTATCCCTAGAGCAATTACGGGCTGAAAATGCCAAGCTTAATACAAACTCTGGCGACGTTAAGGGATCCGATTTCAAAGTTGACAGCAACTTATCTATTAGCATTGATAGCGGGGACCTTAAGCTGCGCAACGTGGCCGCCAAGAAGATGGATTTATCAACACAGAGCGGGGACCTATCGATTAAAGGATACGAAGCTGACACCATCAACTTTAAGGTGAATAGCGGCGATGTGGACTTCGAGGATGGTACTGCGGAGCTGACTGGGAAAACGAGCTCCGGTGACATTAAAATGCAAGTAGAGAACATAACTAGACCTACCGATCTTCGCACAGGCAGCGGTGATGTGACCGTTATGCTCGACAACAATCCAAACTCCCTTAGCGTGCAGTTCAAAGCAGGCTCCGGGGATGGCGTCATCCTAAAGGACGATTTCACTTACGAAAGCGGCTCGAAGGGTGCCAGCAGCATCAAAGGTAAATTCGGCAGCGGCGGCATTAAGCTGAACGTCCAGACTGGTTCGGGTGACTTTGTACTCAAATAAATGCGAGTGTTCAATAAGCAGGAATGACTCGTTGTTAAGTTGAAATGATGCAAAAATAAAAGCTTCCGATGCCACTTGATGTGGGGTTGGAAGCTTCTTTTGTTTCTTAACCTATGAGGCCTGGTCCACTTAGTGGCAGGGTATAATGGAAGAAATCCTCTGTTCATCGAGTCATCCGTATAGTAGCAGAGATGCATTATTCGTCATCGTCCTCTACAGCATTTGCGGCATGAGCTGCACCGTCTTCACTGTATTCCACATCCATCAGCGTCAGGGCATGCGGCATAGCGGTCGGTCCGGCCAGTGAACGGGATTTCCCTTCCAGGATACGACCTATGTCGCCAGGCTTCAGCTTGCCTTGACCTACCCACAACAATGTTCCCATAATGACGCGGACCATGTTATACAGAAAGCCGTTCCCCGTAATATAGAGATGAAGCGCCTGGCCTTCCTGTTCGAAATAGGCTTCATACACGGTCCGAATATGATGAGGCTTCGTCGAATGAATCGAGGTGTAAGAAGTGAAATCATGTGTACCGATTAGATGCCTTACGCCCTCCGCCATCGCTGCTACGTTGAGTCGTGTCGGATGATGGAAGCGATACGATCTGGCGAACACATCCGGGAACTTGCCCATATCGATCGTGTATCGGTAGGTCTTGCGTTTCGCCGAACGTCTGGAGTGGAAGCCTTCCGGCACATCCCATGCGTCCAGAATGATGATATCTTTAGGGAGCCGCGTATTCAGCGCAATCGCCCAACGTTCGGTCGGGATGGTCGAAGCCGTATGAAAGTTGAATACTTGTCCCAGCGCATGGACCCCCGCATCCGTTCGTCCAGAGCCAATAATAACGATATTTTCCCCCGACAAATGTTTAATCGCTTTCTCGATCTCGCCTTGAACCGTCCGTCCGTATGGCTGCGACTGAAAGCCGTTAAAATTCGTTCCATCATAACTGACCTTTACGCCGATATTACGCATTGTTTTCACCCTCTGCCCTTTATCCACTGCAAATTGAAATCGGTAGTACCGACTTATCTTTCTTCCTACTGCCCTACCAGCAAATTCAGCTCGGTTTCATCGACCTAATTCATTCGATACACTTACTTTCGTGTACTTAAGTCGGTGAAAGCGACCTATTTTGCTCCTGACAGCGTTACATGCAACTTTAAGTCGATGTCATCGACCTCATCATCCACCACACAGTACTTCGTTCATTTAAGTCGATGATATCGACTTAAACATCCCCATTTACGTGAGAGAGACACACCTGAGAGCTGACGTGTTCAGTCTGTCGGACGCTTGTGTTTCTCATTAAATAAAAAAAGGTGGCCCAGAGGACCACCCTTTACTTGCAACAACCTACGCGCGGTCAACCAGCTCAAGGTAAACCATAGGCGCGGCATCGCCGCGACGAGGACCCAGCTTAAGGATACGCGTGTATCCGCCTGCACGCTCCGAGTAACGAGTAGCTAGCTCGGAGAACAGCTTTTGGATTGCGTCTTGCTCACCATTTACGGATTCGCGACGCACGAATGCTGCCACTTGACGACGAGCATGAAGATCACCTTTCTTAGCTTTAGTGATCAGCTTTTCAGCGATAGAACGAACCTCTTTCGCTTTAGCTTCAGTCGTTTGAATGCGCTCATACAGGAACAGATCAGTAACGAGGTCACGGAACAATGCTTTCCGCGCACTTGCGTCACGTCCCAATTTTTGATATGCCATCTTGTTTTCCCCTCCCTTGCTCTGTTGTCACATCTAGCTGTGAACTGCTATTCTTCCATGCGAAGGCCAAGACCCAGCTCTTCCAGCTTCTCTTGAACTTCCTCAAGCGACTTGCGGCCCAGGTTACGAACCTTCATCATGTCCTCTTCGGATTTCGTGATCAGCTCTTGAACGGTATTAATGCCTGCACGCTTCAAGCAGTTATATGAACGTACTGAAAGATCCAGCTCTTCGATAGTCATCTCCAAGACTTTCTCTTTCTTGTCTTCTTCCTTCTCAACCATGATCTCCGCATCTTTGGCTTCATCCGTTAATCCAACGAACAAGTCCAAGTGCTCGGTCAATATTTTAGCGCCGAGGCTTACAGCCTCTTCAGGGCGAATACTGCCATCCGTCCATACTTCCAGCGTCAGCTTGTCATAGTTCGTGACTTGACCGACGCGAGTGTTTTCTACGCTGTAATTAACACGAGTAATGGGCGTGTAGATCGAATCGACAGGAATGACGCCAATCGGTTGATCGTCGCTCTTGTTCCGGTCCGCTTGCACGTAACCGCGTCCCCGATTAGCAAAAATCCGCATATGGAGTCGCGCTCCGGAGGCCAAGGTCGCAATGTGAAGATCAGGGCTTAAAATCTCGACATCGCTATCTGCCCGAATGTCCCCCGCTGTTACGTTGCCTTCGCCTTCCGCGTCGATTTCCAGCACCTTCTCTTCGTCGGAGTGGATTTTGAGCGACAGGCCTTTCAGGTTCAGGATGATTTCCGTTACGTCTTCAATCACTCCAGGAACCGTAGAAAACTCATGCAGCACGCCGTCGATTTGAACCGACGTTACAGCCGCACCAGGCAATGACGACAACAGAATTCGGCGAAGCGAATTTCCAAGCGTCGTGCCGTATCCGCGTTCCAGCGGCTCGACCACGAAACGTCCGTAGGTTCCTTCATCGTTCAGTTCTACGGTTTCGATTTTCGGCTTTTCGATCTCAATCACAATAGTACCCTCCTTCAAACGTCGCTCCGTTACCTTGTCGTTTTTATGTCAAATCTCGTAGTATGCCAAACCTTCACAACCATTATTCACAAGTTGCTGTTATTTGATACCACCGTGGATCAGACTATACGCGACGACGTTTTGGCGGACGGCATCCGTTGTGTGGAACTGGCGTAACATCCTTAATGAGGTTAACTTCCAATCCAGCAGCTTGAAGCGAACGGATTGCAGCTTCACGGCCTGCGCCTGGTCCTTTAACCATAACTTCGACCGTTCTCATGCCGTGCTCCATTGCTGCTTTCGCAGCGGATTCAGCAGCCATTTGAGCGGCAAACGGGGTGCTTTTGCGGGAACCCTTGAAACCAAGGTTGCCGGAGCTAGCCCATGAAATTGCGTTACCGTGCGGGTCGGTGATCGTAACGATCGTGTTGTTAAACGTGGAACGGATATGTGCCACGCCGCTATCAATATTTTTCCGGTCGCGACGTTTAGTACGAACGACCTTTTTTGGTTTAGCCATTGATCATTATCCTCCCTTCTTATTTCTTCTTGTTCGCTACAGTACGACGAGGACCTTTGCGCGTGCGAGCGTTAGTTTTCGTACGTTGACCGCGAACAGGAAGACCGCGACGGTGACGAAGACCACGGTAGCAGCCGATCTCAGTCAGACGTTTAATGTTAAGTGAAATTTCACGACGAAGGTCGCCTTCCACTTTTACGGATTTGTCGATGGCTTCGCGCAAACGAGCCAGCTCGTCTTCAGTCAGATCGCGAACGCGAGTGTCCGGATTAACTTCAGTCGAAGCTATGATTTTTTGAGACGTCGTTTTGCCGATACCAAAAATATACGTCAGGGCGATTTCAACGCGCTTGTCGCGCGGAATATCTACACCAGCTATACGTGCCATGGGCTATATTTCCCTCCTTTTAACCTTGTTTTTGTTTGTGTTTCGGATTTTCACAAATCACCATAACGTTGCCTTTGCGACGAATGACTTTGCATTTTTCGCAAATCGGCTTAACCGAAGGTCTAACCTTCATTGTGATTACCTCCCGAATCTTTCGTGGGCAAGCCGTAAGTCACGGCCTACTTCCGATAGGTGATGCGCCCTCTTGATAAATCATAAGGCGATAACTGTATAACCACTTTGTCTCCTGTCAGGATGCGGATAAAGTGCATTCTGAGCTTGCCGGAAACATGGGCGAGAATCTGATGACCGTTCTCCAGCTCCACCTTGAACATGGCATTTGGCAACGGCTCAATAACCGTGCCTTCGACCTCAATGACGTCTTCTTTAGCCAACCGTCATTCTCCTTTCGCATACGCATACTTCTGAATCACATAACGTAACTTGGCATTGGTCACCCTGCCGGACTCTTGCAAGCTGGTTGTAACCTCTTGACTGATGGCAGGCTGTAACTGTAAATGCAGAACGTTCTTTTTCTTCGGCGAATCGAATCTTCGCTTGTCGCCGTCCGCAATCATAACGAATCGCTCGTCAATGATTCCGATGACAACGGCATAGCTCTCTTCGTCTTTGCCTCGAAGCACTTTGACGATCTGTCCAACTTGCGGTTGAGTTTCCATCGACCTAAGCCTCTGGCTGCTCTGGCAATTTGGTCAAAATCTCAAAGCCGTCCTCCGTGACGACAACCGTGTGCTCGAAGTGAGCGCACCAGGAAGCGTCTTGCGTTACCACTGTCCAATTGTCCTCAAGCGTCCGGACATATCGTTCACCGATATTGACCATCGGCTCGATTGCAAGCGCCATACCCGGCTTCAGACGCGGCCCTCTATCCGGTACGCCGTAGTTCGGTATTTGCGGTTCTTCATGCAGATCCGCGCCGATTCCGTGCCCTACGTATTCCCGAACGACCGAGAAACCTGCCGCTTCGATAACCTTTTGGATGGCGTGCGATACCGTATAGAGTCTGACATCCGGCTTCACGAGCGCAAGACCCGCATAGAGCGACTCTTCCGTTACGTCTAGCAGCCTTTGAACTTCAGGCGTTACGCTGCCGACCGCATAGGTCCAAGCGGAATCACCATGATAGCCCTCATACTGCGCGCCGATGTCGATACTTATAATATCGCCCTCGTTCAACTTGCGTGATCCAGGGAAGCCGTGTACCAGCTCGTCATTGACAGAAGCGCATATGCTGGAAGGAAATCCATTGTAACCTTTAAATGAAGGAGTAGCGCCTTGGCTTCTAATGTACTTCTCGGCAATCGCGTCGAGCTCACCTGTAGTGATGCCCGGCTTAACCGCCTGTGCCATTAGACGATGCGTCTCCGCAACGATGCGTCCGGCTTCCCTCATTAATCGCAGCTCCGATTCGGATTTGCATATTATCATTACAACGTACCTTTCAAGCAGGAAACGATATCGGATGTAACGACATCAATATCTTTCTCGCCGTCGACTTCGCGCAGGAGACCCTTACCGCTGTAGTAGTCAAGAAGCGGAGCCGTCTTGGACGTGTATTCGTCCAGGCGTGTGCCCACTTTCTCCTCTGTATCATCAGAACGCTGATACAGCTCTCCGCCGTCTTTATCGCAGACGCCTTCGACTTTCGGAGGATTGAATAATACATGGTAGGTCGTTCCGCAAGATTTGCAGATGCGTCTACCCGTCAAACGAGCAAGCAGCAATCCGCGATCAACTTTCAAGTTTACGACATGGTCAATGCTGCGGCCCAGCTCGCTCAGCATCACATCAAGCGCTTCGGCTTGCTGGATCGTACGAGGGAATCCGTCGAGCAAAAACCCTTTTTGGCAATCATCCAGAGCCAGACGCTCTTTCACGATACCGTTTGTAATCTCATCTGGAACAAGCAGACCTTGATCTACATATTCCTTCGCTTTCAAACCAAGCGGCGTCTCTTGCTTCATCGCAAGGCGGAACGCATCGCCGGTCGAAATGTGCGGGATACCGAACTCTTCTACGATACGCTCAGCTTGCGTACCTTTGCCGGCTCCTGGAGGGCCCATGAATAAAATGTTCATTACCGTGTTCCTCGCTTTAAACACAATAGGCTCGTTCGGGCTACTCGCGAATACGCTGCAGCCCGCCTTCGAACCTAATGTTATTTATTGATAAACCCTTTGTAATGGCGTTTGATCAACTGGCCCTCGATCTGCTTCATCGTATCAAGCGCAACGCCGACAACGATAAGGAGCGAAGTACCGCCAAGCTGCACCGAGCGCGGTAATCCAGCCAATGCTCCGAAGAACACTGGGAAAACGGAGATAAGCGCCAGGAAGATTGCACCTGTCAACGTGATCCGCGACAATACGCGAGTCAGGTAGGACGAAGTCGGCTTGCCTGGACGAATGCCCGGAATGTATCCGCCATTCTTCTTCATCTGATCAGCCATCTGTACCGGATTAATTTGCACGAATGTGTAGAAGAAAGTGAAACCGATAATCAGCAATACGTACAGGACCATGCCAAGCGGCTTGTCGTAGCTCATATTGTTGATAATCCATTGCGCCCATTGCTGGTGAGACCAGAAGTTCGCAATTGTAGTCGGGAACATGAGCAACGAAACCGCGAAGATGACCGGGATTACCCCTGCGCCATTGACCTTCATCGGAATGTGAGTCGATTGTCCGCCGTACATTTTGCGTCCAACAACACGCTTCGCGTATTGAACCGGAATCTTCCGGATACCTTGCTGGATGAAGATAACACCAACGATAATCGCGATAATCACGATTACAATCAGTAGCATCTTCGCAATGTTCAAGAAGAGCTGATCTTGAGCACCAACGAATTGATCCTCATAAATCGTGCGAATGTGGCCAGGAATACCGGCTACGATCGCTGCGAAGATCAGAATCGAGATACCGTTGCCGATACCTCTCTCCGTAATTTGCTCACCAAGCCACATCAGGAAGGCTACGCCTGCCGTAAGGATGATAGCGATGACCAGGTAATCTACGAAGGTAGCGCCAGGAATCATTTCAAACCCGAACTGGCGGTTAAAGCCGATCGCCGTAGCGAAGCCTTGAACCAGACCGAGAATGATTGTTCCGTAACGTGTAATTTGAGCAAGTTTCTTTTTACCGTTTTCGCCTTCTTTTGCCCACTCTGCAAACTTTGGAATTACATCCATCGACAACAGCTGCACAATGATGGAAGCTGTGATGTACGGCGTAATGGAAAGTGCGAAGATAGAGAACTGAAAGAGCGCTCCGCCGGAGAATGTATTCAGCAGGCCGAACAAATCAGCACCTGCCGAATCCATGTTCTTGAAAACATCTTTGTTAACACCCGGTACCGGAATAAAGGATCCGATCCGATAAATGAATAGGATGAAAAGTGTGAATAGGATCCGTGTACGCAGATCCGCCACTTTCCATATGTTGGACACGGTTGTGAACAATTAGATCACCTCGGTTTTACCGCCGGCAGCCTGGATTTTCTCTACCGCAGATTGAGAGAACTTTTTCGCCTTAACAGTAAGAGCTACTTTCAATTCACCATTACCCAAGATCTTGATTCCTGCCAAAGGATTTTTGACAATTCCTTGTTCAAGAAGAACTTCTGGTGTAACTTCAGTACCTGCTGCAAAGCTGTTCAGCTCTTCAATGTTGACAATCGCATATTCGGTACGGAAAGGGTTGTTAAAGCCACGTTTCGGAACGCGGCGGTACAATGGGTTCTGTCCGCCCTCGAAGCCTGGGCGAACGCCGCCGCCGGAGCGAGCGTTTTGACCTTTGTGACCTCTGCCGGCCGTCTTGCCGTTACCGGTACCGATACCGCGACCTTTACGCTTTGGCGCTTGAGTCGAGCCCGGTGCTGGTGCTAAGTCATGCAATTTCATCGTTCGTGCACCTCCTTGTAGATTTCGTAAATGTCCGAGCTATTCTTTAAACCTCTTCAACTTTGACCAAGTGGCTGACATGGTTAACCATGCCGCGAATAGCCGGGCTGTCGTTAAGAACGACCGATTGACGAATTTTGCGAAGGCCGAGCGATTCAACCGTTGCACGTTGTTTCTCGTTGCGGCCAATCAAACTGCGAACGAGGGTGATTTGCAATTTAGCCATCGTATGTCCCTCCTTAACCTAACAGCTCTTCGACTGTTTTTCCACGCAGCTTGGCAACGTCTTCCGCACGTTTCAGACGGGAGAGACCTTCAAGCGTCGCGTTAACCATGTTCAGGGAATTCGAAGAACCAAGAGATTTCGTTAAAATGTCGCCTACGCCTGCCAGTTCAAGAACTGCACGAACAGGGCCGCCTGCGATAACACCTGTACCTTCGGAAGCCGGCTTCAGAAGAACTTCTCCTGCGCCGAAATGTCCGATTACAAGGTGTGGAATTGTTGTATTTACGAGTGGTACGTGGATCAGGTTTTTCTTAGCGTCTTCAATACCTTTGCGAATCGCATCAGGTACTTCGCCCGCTTTACCGATCCCTGCGCCAACGTAGCCTTTGCCGTCGCCAACTACTACTAGTGCGCTAAAGCTGAAACGGCGTCCGCCTTTAACAACTTTTGCTACGCGGTTGATGTGAACGACTTTTTCAGTCAGTTCTAACGTATTAGGATCTACACGCAAGTCATTTTACCTCCTTATTAGATATTAGAAACTCAGGCCTGCTTCGCGAGCTGCTGTAGCCAGCGCCTGAATTCTGCCATGATACAGATAACCGCCACGGTCGAACACGACCTCAGTTACGCCTTTTGCTTGAGCGCGTTGTGCGATCAATTCGCCAACTTTCGCAGCGGAATCAACGTTGCCGCCGTTACCGATTGCGCTAACCAGTTCTTTATCCTTAGTGGATGCGGATGCCAGTGTTACGCCTGCTACGTCGTCGATCAATTGTGCGTAAATGTGCTTGGAGGAACGGAATACAGACAGACGCGGACGTGCTGCTGTGCCGTTGATTTTCTTACGAACACGAAGGTGTCTTTTCAGACGAGCCTTGTTTTTGTCGCCTTTCGTAATCATGCTTGGTTCACTCCTTTCCTTTTGCCTTAGGAAGCTATCTTAAGGAACGTTTCACGTTCCTTATTTCTTCTTACCAGCTTTACCTTCTTTGCGGATGATGCGCTCGCCTTCGTATTTGATACCTTTGCCTTTATACGGCTCCGGCTCACGTACGGAACGGATTTGAGCGGCAACAGCGCCTACGCGCTCTTTGTCGATACCGCGAACGGTAATTTTCGTGTTAGCTGGAACCTCAAACTCGATGTTGCTCTCGGGAGCAATCTCAACCGGGTGAGAGTAACCAACGTTCAGCACGATTTTGTCGCCGGATTTGCTTGCACGGTAACCTACACCAACGAGCTCCAAGTTTCTCGAGAAGCCGTCTGTAACGCCTGTCACCATGTTTGCGATAATGCTGCGAGTCGTTCCGTGCAGGGAACGATGCAATTTATTGTCGGAAGGACGTTCAACCACGATTTCGTTCTCCGTTACATTCACTTTCATTTCCTTATGAATTTCACGGGAAAGCGTGCCTTTAGGTCCTTTTACAGTAATCACTGTGTTGTCCAAGTTGATGTTTACACCAGCAGGGACTGCAATTGGTTTACGACCAATACGGGACATTGTTACACCTCCTGTCTTTCTGACTTATTTCTTACCAAACGTAGCAGACAACTTCGCCGCCGGATTTAACCTGACGAGCTTCTTTATCTGTCATTACGCCTTTGGACGTGGAAATGATCGCAATTCCAAGTCCGCCAAGCACGCGAGGAATCTCAGTTGCTTGCGTGTAAACACGCAGGCCTGGTTTCGAGATACGCTTCAAACCAGTGATAACGCGCTCTTGGTTAGGGCCGTATTTCAAGAAAATACGGATAATCCCTTGTTTGTTGTCCTCGATATATTCTGCATCGCGGATAAAGCCCTCGCGCTTCAAAATTTCAGCGATTTGCTTCTTTGCTTTCGAAGCAGGCATTTCCACAGTTTCGTGACGAACGACATTCGCGTTGCGAATACGTGTCAGCATATCTGCAATCGGATCAGACATAACCATTTATGTGAACCTCCTTCCCGAACTAGGCTTGATTACCAGCTTGCTTTTTTAACGCCAGGAATCTGGCCCTTGTATGCTAATTCGCGGAAACAAATCCGGCAAATTTTAAACTTTTGCAAAACAGAGTGCGGACGGCCGCAACGCTCACAGCGCGTATAAGCGCGCACTTTGAATTTCGGTGTGCGTTGTTGCTTCACTTTCATCGAAGTTTTTGCCACTGGGTATTACACCTCCTAAAAGTGGATTACTTCGCGAACGGCATGCCCATTTGGGTCAGCAGCTCACGAGATTCTTCGTCCGATTTCGCCGTCGTAACGATGACGATATCCATACCACGTACTTTGTCAACTTTATCGTACTCGATCTCCGGGAAAATCAGCTGTTCTTTCAGGCCCAGCGTGTAGTTGCCGCGACCGTCGAATGCTTTAGTCGATACACCGCGGAAGTCACGTACGCGTGGAAGCGAAATATTGAACAGTTTGTCAAGGAAGTGATACATGCGCTCGCCGCGCAGCGTAACCTTAACCCCGATTGGCATGTCCTCACGAAGCTTGAAGCCTGCGATAGACTTCTTCGCACGAGTGACAACCGGCTTTTGACCGGAAATGATGCGCAATTCTTCAACTGCAACATCAAGAATTTTGGAGTTGGAAACCGCTTCGCCAACACCCATGTTGATTACGACTTTCTCAATTTTCGGCACTTGCATAACCGAAGTATAGTTGAACTTCTGCATCAAAGCAGGAGTGATTTCATTAAGAAAGCGACCTTTCAATCTTGCTGTCATTGATCATGGACCTCCTTTCCTACATTAACGATTAGTCGATCACTGCTCCGGATTTCTTAGCAATCCGTACCTTTTTACCGTTGTCCTGCACTTTGTATCCGATGCGAGTTACTCCGCCGCTCTTCGGATCAACGTGCATCACGTTCGATACATGAATCGGAGCTTCTTGCTCGATGATTCCGCCTTGCGGGTTCGCCTGGGAAGGACGCGAATGCTTCTTCACCATGTTTACACCTTCAACAAGTACGCGGTTCTCACGCGGATAAGCTGCGATGACGCGGGCCTTCTTACCTTTATCCTTACCGGTAATGACGATAACCGTATCATCTTTCTTTACGTGCAGCTTGTTGTTGTGGGATTCCAATACTTTTTTCAGCCTTGGCATTTATTACACCTCCTGCTCGCTTAAGCTTTCAGGTTTTATCTGGTCAATCATTAAATTACTTCTGGTGCAAGCGATACGATTTTCATGAAATCCTTATCGCGAAGTTCACGAGCAACTGGTCCGAAGATACGTGTGCCGCGCGGGCTCTTATCTTCCTTAACGATTACTGCAGCATTCTCGTCGAATGCGATGTAGGAACCGTCTTTACGACGAACGGAACGTTTCGTACGAACGATAACCGCTTTTACTACGTCACCCTTTTTGACAACGCCGCCTGGTGTTGCTTGTTTGACGGAGCAAACGATCAGGTCACCGATGTGTCCTACGCGACGGCCAGTACCGCCCAAAACGCGGATACACATCAATTCTTTAGCGCCAGAGTTGTCAGCAACTCTCAAGCGTGTAAATGGTTGAATCATTTTGACGTCCTCCTTCCGGAAAAAATGCTAGGCTACTGCTTGCGCTTTAGAGAACGATAGCTACTTCAACGACTTCTACCAGTCTGAAGCGCTTGTCTTTCGATAGTGGACGAGTCTCCATGATTTTCACGGTATCGCCAATTTTCGCTTGGTTGTTTTCGTCATGCGCTTTGTACTTTTTCGTGTACTTGATGCGTTTATGGTACAAATCATGTTTTTTGTAGGTTTCTACAGCCACCACGATTGTTTTATCCATTTTGTCGCTTACGACTTTGCCGATTTGAACTTTGCGGGCATTGCGTTCGCTCATGTTCTTCCTCCTTCCTTCATCCGTGATCGTACTTGTCTTGGTAAGGATCTATTAGCTGCTGATTCCGAGTTCTCTTTCACGCAAAACGGTTTTAGCACGAGCT
The DNA here is from genome assembly GCF_042887015.1 of Paenibacillus sp. NPDC057967. Lineage (NCBI taxonomy): Bacteria > Bacillati > Bacillota > Bacilli > Caryophanales > Paenibacillaceae > Paenibacillus > Paenibacillus sp. NPDC057967. The sequence continues at coordinate 61,750 of NZ_JBHVQB010000015.1, read as the reverse complement.
ATTTCCTTACGCACGTCACGAATCCGAGTCGGGTTGTCCAGCTGGCCAGTAGCCAATTGGAAACGAAGGTTGAACAGCTCTTCTTTGAAACCAGCGATCTGTTGTTCAATCTCAACAGAGGTTAGGTTGCGAAATTCACTAGCCTTCATTTGCTTCACCACCCACTTCTTCGCGTTTCACGAACTTCGTTTTTACAGGCAGTTTGTGAGCCGCAAGGCGCATTGCTTCACGAGCTACTTCTTCAGGTACGCCAGCAAGCTCGAACATGATTTTGCCCGGTTTAACAACGGCTACCCATTTCTCAACATTACCTTTACCGCTACCCATACGTACCTCGAGAGGCTTTTGAGTGATCGGTTTGTCAGGGAAAATTTTAATCCATACTTTACCGCCACGCTTGATGTAACGTGTCATCGCGATACGAGCCGCTTCGATCTGACGGTTCGTAATCCAAGATGGCTCAAGCGCTTGAAGGCCGTATTCACCAAATGCTACTGTAGTGCCGCCTTTAGCGCGGCCTTTCATGTTACCGCGTTGTTGCTTACGGTGTTTTACGCGTTTAGGTACCAACATGATTAGTTGCCTCCTTCCTGGGGAGCTTTCTTCTTCGTAGGAAGGACTTCACCGCGATAGATCCATACTTTTACGCCGATGCGGCCGTAAGTTGTATGTGCTTCTGCTGTGCCGTAGTCAATGTCTGCGCGCAGCGTATGAAGCGGAACCGTTCCTTCGCTGTAGCCTTCCGAACGTGCGATTTCAGCGCCGCCAAGGCGTCCGCTAACCGCTGTTTTAATCCCTTTAGCGCCAGCTCTCATGGAGCGTTGGATCGCTTGTTTCAGTGCGCGACGGAAAGATACCCGACGCTCTAATTGTTGAGCGATGCTTTCAGCTACCAAGATAGCGTCCATATCCGCTTGTTTGATTTCAGAAATGTTGATGTGAACCTTTTTGCCTTTAGTAATCTTGCCAAGCTCCGTACGCAGGTTTTCAACTTCGGAACCGCCCTTGCCGATAACCATACCCGGCTTAGCCGTTTGGATCGTCACGTTCACGCGGTTAGCCGCGCGTTCGATTTCGATGTGGGAAACTGCAGCGTCTTTCAGCTTGTTCTTCAAGTACTCACGAATTTTAACGTCTTCTAGAAGAAGATCGCCAAAGTCTTTGCCAGCGTACCATTTGGATTCCCAATCACGGATAATCCCGACACGAAGGCCGACTGGATTTACCTTTTGACCCACACGTTATCCCTCCTTATTTTTCAGATACCACCAAGGTGATGTGGCTGGTTCTTTTATTAATCCGGCTAGCACGTCCCATTGCACGGGGACGGAAACGTTTCATTGTTGGTCCTTGGTTCGCAAATACTTGCGATACGACCAATTTGTTCACGTCTAGCTGGTAGTTATGCTCAGCGTTCGCAATTGCGGAATTGAGCAACTTCTCGATAATCGGGGAAGCCGATTTCGGCGTATGACGCAGAATCGCAATCGCTTCGCCAACTTGCTTGCCGCGAATCAAGTCCGCTACGAGCTGCGCTTTGCGAGGAGCGATACGTACGAACTTAACGTGCGCTTTAGCTTCTTGCATGTGGGAACCTCCTCTCGTTCATAAAAAAATGATAAAGGGCAAATTAACGTCTGCCCGTTTTTTTGTCATCACTAGCATGGCCTTTGTACGTACGAGTTGGTGCGAATTCGCCCAGCTTGTGTCCAACCATGTCCTCAGTTACATATACCGGCACGTGTTTGCGACCATCATAGACTGCAAAAGTGTGACCGATGAATTGCGGGAAAATGGTCGAGCGACGGGACCAAGTCTTAATAACGACCTTTTTGTTCGTCTCGTTCAGATCCTCGACTTTCTTTAGCAGATAGCCGTCGATGAACGGACCTTTCTTCAAACTGCGACCCATGTAGAATCCTCCCTTCGCATAAGCGCTGGCGTGAGATCTCTCTCACGCGGATGGTATCAAGCAACTATTACTTCGTACGACGACGAATAATGTATTGGCTCGATGCTTTCTTTTTCTTGCGAGTTTTGTAGCCCAGAGTCGGTTTGCCCCATGGGGACAATGGCGACTTGCGTCCGATTGGAGCGCGGCCTTCACCACCACCGTGTGGGTGATCGTTCGGGTTCATTACGACGCCGCGTACTTCAGGACGTTTGCCGAGCCAACGGGAACGGCCGGCTTTACCGATTTTCACGAGTTCGTGATCTTCGTTGCCTACGGAGCCGATTGTTGCGCGGCAAGTACTCAGAATACGACGAACTTCGCCAGAGCTCAGGCGGATCGATACATAATCTTCTTCTTTACCCAGCAATTGAGCTTCAGTACCTGCTGCGCGAACCAACTGGCCGCCTTTGCCCGGTTTCAACTCAATGTTGTGGATAACTGTACCAACAGGGATGTTCTTCAGCGGCAACGTGTTGCCGATTTTGATATCCGATTCTGGTCCAGAGACGATTTGATCGCCCACTTTAAGGCCTTTCGGTGCGATGATGTAAGCTTTCGCGCCGTCAACGTAGTGGATCAGTGCGATGTTGGAAGTACGGTTCGGATCGTATTCGATCGTCGCAACGTTACCCACAACGCCATCCTTCGTACGTTTGAAATCAATGATACGATATTTACGTTTATGTCCGCCGCCATGGTGGCGAACCGTAATTTTACCTTGGTTGTTACGGCCTGCTTTTTTGAAAAGCGGAGCCAGCAACGATTTCTCCGGTGTGCTTGTCGTGATCTCTTCGAAAGTGGAGACGGACATGTTACGACGCGCAGGAGATGTCGGTTTGTACTTTTTGATTGGCACTTGTATTCCCTCCTTTTCTAAACAGACGTTTCAAAGAACTCAAGTTCTTTGCTGTCATCGCTCAATTGAACGATTGCTTTTTTCCAGTCAGGTCTGTATCCGCTATGTCTGCCATAACGTTTTGGTTTACCTGCAACACGCATCGTGTTCACGCCGGTTACTTTTACGTTAAAGATTTGTTCAATAGCTTGTTTGATTTCGGTTTTGTTCGCGCGAAGGTCTACTTCAAACACATAACGTTTGGCAGCCATGTAATCGCTCGTACGTTCCGTAATAACCGGGCGCTTGATAATATCGCGAGGATTTTTCATTACGCAAGCACCTCCTGTACTTTCTCTACTGCTTCTTTAGTGATAATCAGCTTGTCATATACAAGCACATCGCGAACATTGATGCCGTCAGCTGCGACGAACTTCACGCCAGGGATGTTGCGAGCGGACAATGCTACATTATCCTCGTAGTTAGCCGTAACAACCAGTGCCTTGCGGTCAACTTTCAGGTTGTTAAGGATGCCTGCGAATTCTTTCGTCTTAGGAGCCGCGAATGTCAATTGATCCAGAACGATGATGCTCTCAGCGATCACTTTGGAAGACAATGCGGATTTGATAGCCAGACGACGAACTTTCTTAGGCAATTTGAATCCGTACGTGCGTGGCGTTGGACCGAATACAGTACCGCCGCCAACCCATTGCGGGGAGCGAATGCTACCTTGACGTGCACGGCCTGTGCCTTTTTGTTTCCAAGGCTTACGACCGCCGCCGCGTACTTCGGAGCGACCTTTTGTTTTGTGCGTTCCTTGACGCTCTGCAGCTTGCTGCAGAACGACAGCGCTATGCATAACATGATTGTTAGGCTCGATACCGAATACGCTATCTGCCAGTTCCAATTCGCCTACTTGCGAACCGCTCACGTTAAATACTGTTACTTTAGGCATTTAATGTTCCTCCTTTCTTCAAGAGCGATTAGTTCTTAACTGTTTGTTTTACTTTAACGAAGCCGTTTTTAGGACCCGGTATGGAACCTTTGACCAGAATCACGTTGCGTTCTGCGTCTACACGGATAACTTCGAGTTTTTGAATCGTAATGGTCTCGTTGCCCATGTGACCTGGAAGGCGTTTGCCTTTCGGTACGCGGTTCGCTTGAATGGAACCCATGGAGCCTGGTCCGCGGTGATAACGGGAACCGTGAGACATTGGTCCAGTGCTTTGTCCCCAACGTTTGATAACGCCGGCAAAGCCTTTACCTTTCGAAATACCTGTTACGTCAACAAATTCGCCCTCTGCGAACAAGTCAGCTTTCACTTCCTGGCCAACTTCATACTCACCAAGGTTAATCCCGCGAATTTCACGAACGTAGCGCTTAGGAGTCGCGCCCGCTTTCTTAGCGTGGCCGATCTCTGGCTTGATCGCTCTCTTCTCTTTCTTATCGGAGAAACCAAGTTGAACAGCTTCGTAGCCGTCGGTTTCTACGTTTTTCTTCTGGAGAACAACGTTAGGACCAGCTTCGATAACCGTTACTGGAATGACGTTGCCTTCAGGAGTAAATACTTGAGTCATTCCAAGTTTTTTTCCTAAGATACCTTTCATGTTGACACCTCATTTCCTCTCTATGATCGTATATACGGTTTACAGTTTGATTTCGATATCTACACCGGATGGCAGATCCAGACGCATCAACGCATCAACCGTTTGCGGCGTAGGATTCACAATATCGATCAAGCGCTTGTGTGTGCGCATTTCGAATTGCTCACGGGAATCCTTGTACTTGTGAACCGCACGGAGAATAGTGATGATTTGCTTTTCCGTTGGCAACGGAATCGGCCCGGATACGCCTGCACCGGAACGTTTTGCAGTTTCCACGATTTTCTCAGCGGATTGATCAAGAATTCTGTGATCGTATGCTTTCAAGCGGATACGAATCTTTTGCTTTGCCATATAAGTCCCTCCTTCTTTCGCCCAATTTTTTAATCGGACATACTCCGTGAGAAAACCCTCCACAAGCTCCATGGCAAAGGAGCCGGGTGTGTCGGCAACCTCTCACATCAACGCAACGTCAGACCAACAGTCAATATTATATCGGATTGGGCGGGCATTTGCAACTAAAACTTCTGCCTTTCTGAATAAATGTTCTTTACGCGGGAAACCGCGTCGTTATGAGCTTTTAGGTATGCGGATATCTGACCGTGATAGGTATGGCAGGATCAATTATAAGAGGGGGTTGGTTAGAGGTCGATCTAAACGACTTAGAGCCTATTTCTGCACGTATTTACTCCATTTAGGCCGGTACGATCGATTTACAGCTGTAATCTGCACGCATTCTTCCTCATAGGTTGGTACGATCGACTTAAAAACACATTTCGGTCATTTCCATTCATTTAGGTCGGTATGATCGACTTAAAGAACACATTTCGCTCATCCGCTTACATTTAGGTCGGTACGATCGACTTGCAGCTGTATTCTGTACGTATTCCCCCCTTTAGATCGGTATGACCGACTTAAAACGCATTTCGCTCATCCGCATACCTTTAAGTCGTTCCAACGACTTATACCTTTGTGCTGACTCTACGCGTGTATCTTCATACGGTTCAGTTGCCCTCGGTTATTTAGATTGGTTTATGACGGATTCACATAGCAGCGGCATTTTGCCAAATCCATTAACTTGGTTGGATGCATACATGCCTTAATTACCTCAAAAAGACTAGTTCCATTACCACGCATTCCCCAACTAATCATTCGCTTCTGCACTGCCCTTTAACGAGTTTCTTCTATATAAATAGTGCAACAGAAAAAGCAGCAACATGATGTCGCTGCTTTTATCCTAATTGATCACGTTAGCCCATATACACGCAGCCTCGTTACACGCACAAAATTAACCAAGCACAACACGATCATCGGCCATCTTCTTGCCGCTGATGCGCTCGAACTCACCAAGCAATCGTTCCACGGTCAGACCCTTCTTCTGTTCCTCGTCAACCTGAAGAATAATCTTCCCCTTATCCATCATGATCAGTCGGTTGCCCAGTCGAATAGCCTGCTCCATATTGTGCGTAACCATAAGCGTTGTCAGATTCAACTCGCGCACAATATTTTCCGTCAACCTCGTGACAAGCTCCGCACGAGCCGGATCAAGCGCCGCTGTATGCTCGTCCAGCAACAAGATCTGTGGTCTCGTAAAGGTAGCCATCAGCAGGCTTAACGCTTGCCGCTCGCCGCCGGAGAGCAAACCCACTTTGGCCGTTATGCGGTTTTCCAAACCAATGCCAAGCCGGCTAAGCTCTTCCCGGAATACTTTGCGATTCTTGCTCGTTACGCCAAAGGACAATCCGCGCGGCTTGCCGCGCTTGTACGCGATCGCCAGATTCTCCTCGATCGTCATACGCGGCGCAGTGCCTGCCATCGGATCTTGAAATACACGGCCGATCCATCTGCTGCGATGGAATTCCGACAACTGGCTAACATCCGTATCCTCGATAAAAATATTGCCTGCATCAGGCTTCATAACACCTGAAATAATGTTCATCAGCGTCGACTTGCCAGCGCCATTACTTCCGATAACGGTAACAAAGTCTCCAGGCTTCATCTGGAGATTCGCATTCAACAATGCAATCTTTTCATCAACCGTTCCGGGATTAAATAGCTTGGATACGCCTTCGATTCTTAGCATCAGCGTCCACCTCCGCCCGATTGCCCCACAGATGACAGTACTTCTTCCGTACGCTTCTTGGCGGTGGACTTCGACTTGATCGCTCGGCGGACCGTCGGTACAACCAAAGCGCAAACAATTATGACAGCTGTTATCAGCTTCATATCTTGGGCATCCAGCCATTCCACGCGCAACGCCAAGGCATAGATAATACGATAAATAATTGCGCCCAGTACTACGGCCAGAGTTGCTCGGAAAATCGTTTTAGCCCCGAAGATCGCCTCACCTATAATAACAGACGCCAAACCGATTACGATCATACCAATACCCATCGAGTTGTTGGCCGCATTCTGCGAATGCGCAATTAGAGCGCCCGAGCATGCTACCAAAGCGTTGGATAATGCTACGCCCATAATAATCGTAATGTCCGTGTTCGCGCCAAAGCTGCGAATCATGCGGCTGTTGTCGCCCGTGGCACGCAAGCTAAGACCCATATTCGTCTTGAAGAACAAATCCAGTCCTACCTTCGCCACTACGGCAAGGATCAGACCTATGGCAAGAACCGAAGCACCGTCAAATACGTTGGCCTCGCCTCGAAGAGAAACGTTTGGCTTGCCTAGAATACGAAGGTTAATCGAGTATAGAGCAATCATCATAATAATGCCGGATAAAAGTCCATTTATCTTACCTTTGGTATGAAGCAACCCGGTTAACGTTCCCGCCAGTGCCCCTCCCATAAACGCACAAATCACCGCCAACCATGGAGGCGTACCAGCAATGGTCATGACTGTACCAATAGCGGCTCCCGTTGTAAAACTTCCATCAACCGTTAGATCAGGGAAGTCAAGAATCCGGAATGTGATGTAAACACCCAGTGCCATAAGCGCATAAAGCAATCCGCTTTCAATTGCGCCTTGTAAAGAAACTAGCATGTATGATGCGTCCTCCTCTCCTGTAAGTAATAGCAATGGGGCAATCAGAAGCCCGATCACCCCATGCCATTGTTATATAACTTAAAAAAAGTTTACTATTTGATGATGTTGTTTTCCGGATCTTTCACATATGCCTTCATAGCATCTGTAACGGTAATGCCTAATTCTTCTGCTGCGGACAAGTTAAGGATAAAGTCCAGCTTCTCTGGGGTTCTAACATTCATATCCCCTGGTTTCTTCCCGTCTTTCAAAATTTCAACAGCCATCTGGCCAACTTCATATCCATGATCAAAGTATTTAAAGCCTACGGTTGCGAAAGCGCCTTTTTCTACGGTATCACGATCAGCTGAGAAGAACGGAATATCATGTTCGGTAACTACATCGATAATGGATTCAACGCCTTCAACAACCGTGTTATCCAGCGTTACATAAACAGCGTCAACACGGCCAACGAGAGACTGAGCTGCCTGCTGAACGTCAGAGCTGTTCACTACTGCTGCTTTAACGATTTCAATCCCATGCTTGGCTAGCGCTTCTTGAGCAATGTTAGTCATAACGACAGCATTAGGCTCACCTTCATTAATGACTACGCCAACCTTTTTAACATCAGGGAATTCTTTCGCAATAAAATCCATCAATTGAACAATCGCATCCGGATTCGTATCCGATGCACCTGTAACGTTGCCGCCTGGTGCTTGTAACTGCGGCACAAGCTTCTCGCCCAGCGGATCTGTTACTGCCGCAAACAATACCGGCTTGTCCTTGACAGCTTCAACCAATGCGCTGCTTGTAGCTGTAGCAATTCCTAATGCGAGATCAGATTTGCCGGAAGCAATTTTCTCCGCAATGGACTTGAAGTTGTTCGGATCGCCTTGAGCATTATTGTAATCCACTTTCACCTTCAAGCCAGCATCTTCAAGCGCTTTCAGAAAACCTTCCCGTGTGGCGTCAAGCGATGGATGTTCAACAATCTGCGAGATGGCTACTGTATATTCCTTGCCTTCCGAATTGCCGCCTTCCGTTGTTTTGCCTCCGCCATTACTGCCACAAGCAGCGGTTACAGCCATTAGTGACGCCAGTGCCAATCCAAGCCAGAATTTTTTCTTCATACTTTAATGACCCCTCTCATTATCATCCATTTACCTTCATTGCCGATAGAAACAATTGCCGCATTAATACATTGTTGCAATGTTGCATTAATCCAATAAAGTCTATGGATATAACTGGTGATAAAGTCGCAATATTGGGACGACTTCATCGATTTATATACATATATTAAAGGTGCATTTTCACCGCGTCAATCCTAATATTAAGGAAATAGCTATTAATAAATGAGAACACAACAAAAAACTGCCTCGAGCTTAAGCTCGAGGCAGTTTACACGATGCAGCTTACGCTGCATGGCATTATTTTTGGATTGTAGCTACAGCGCCAGCGCCTACAGTACGGCCGCCTTCACGGATGGAGAAGCGAGTGCCTTCTTCAACCGCGATTGGAGCGATCAGTTCTACAGTAACTGTGATGTTGTCGCCAGGCATAACCATTTCAGTACCTTCAGGCAGGTTGATGATACCTGTTACGTCAGTTGTACGGAAATAGAATTGTGGACGGTAGCCAGTGAAGAAAGGCTTATGACGGCCACCCTCTTCTTTAGTCAGAACGTAGATTTGAGCTGTGAAGTTCGTGTGTGGCTTAACGGAACCTGGCTTAGCCAATACTTGACCACGCTCAATGTCTTTACGGTCTACACCGCGAAGCAATGCGCCAACGTTGTCGCCTGCTTGAGCGGAGTCAAGCAATTTACGGAACATCTCAACGCCCGTAACAACGGATTTGCGAGTTTCTTCTTGAAGACCGATGATTTCGATCTCGTCGCCAACTTTGATAACGCCACGCTCTACGCGACCTGTAGCAACTGTACCACGGCCTGTGATTGTGAATACGTCCTCGACAGGCATAAGGAAAGGCTTAGCCGTGTCGCGCTCTGGAGTTGGGATGTAAGTGTCAACTTGCTCGAACAGCTCAACGATTTTGTCAGCCCAAGGACCATCTGGGTTAGCCAGTGCTTCACGAGCAGCGCCACGGATGATTGGAGTGTCGTCGCCTGGGAACTCGTACTCGGAAAGAAGGTCGCGAACTTCCATCTCAACCAGTTCAAGAAGCTCTTCGTCTTCAACCATGTCGCATTTGTTCAGGAATACAACGATGTAAGGAACGCCTACTTGGCGGGAGAGCAGGATGTGCTCGCGCGTTTGCGGCATTGGGCCGTCAGATGCGGATACAACCAGGATCGCTCCGTCCATTTGAGCCGCGCCAGTGATCATGTTTTTAACATAGTCGGCGTGACCTGGGCAGTCAACGTGAGCATAGTGACGGTTAGGAGTCTCATACTCTACGTGAGATGTAGAAATTGTAATACCGCGCTCACGCTCTTCTGGAGCTTTGTCGATTTGGTCGAATGCGATTGCCGCACCGCCGTATCTTTTGGAAAGTACAGTTGTGATCGCAGCAGTCAGTGTTGTTTTACCATGGTCAACGTGACCGATTGTACCGATGTTAACATGCGGTTTGTTACGTTCAAATTTTGCCTTAGCCATTGAACTGAGTCCTCCTCAATATAACTTGATATTTTTTATGTGTGGGCCGGCACCGAGAGTGCAAGCATACCTGATGACGGCCGATTACAAACAATTGTTGCAGTGGGACTTCGAGTAAAATTACTCTCCGCCTTTATGCTTGGAGATGATCTCCTCGGCGATCGACTTAGGAACTTCTTCGTAGTGAGAAAGCTCCATCGAGAATACGCCGCGTCCTTGTGTACCGGAACGAAGTGTAGTGGAGTAACCAAACATCTCGGAGAGAGGCACCTTAGCACGGATAATTTGCGCGCCACCGCGCGAATCCATACCCTCGATGCGACCACGACGGGAGTTCAGCATGCCCATTACATCGCCCATGTACTCTTCAGGAACAGTAACTTCAACCTTCATGATTGGCTCAAGAAGGACAGGCTTACATTTTTCTTTCGCAGCTTTAAGCGCCAGGGAACCTGCGATCTTAAACGCCATCTCCGAGGAGTCGACGTCATGGTAGGAACCATCGACAACAGTCGCTTTGATATCAACGAGCGGGAAGCCAGCGATAACGCCGTTCTTCATCGACTCTTCGATACCAGCCTGAATCGGAGCGATATATTCACGAGGAATCGATCCACCCACGACTTTGCTTTCGAAGATAAAGCCTGTACCAGCCTCTTGAGGTTCAAACTCAACCCAACAATGACCGAACTGACCTTTACCACCGGACTGACGAACGAATTTACCTTCAACCTTAGCCGCTACACGGAAGGTTTCACGGTATGCAACCTGAGGTTTACCAACATTCGTCTCTACTTTGAATTCACGAAGCATACGGTCAACGAGGATCTCAAGGTGAAGCTCACCCATACCTGCGATGATCGTTTGGTTCGTTTCTTCGTCTGTATAAGCACGGAATGTAGGATCTTCCTCAGCGAGCTTGGAGATTGCAACGCCAAGTTTATCTTGGTCTGCTTTCGTCTTAGGCTCGATTGCGATTTGGATAACTGGCTCAGGGAAGTTCATCGATTCGAGAACGATCGGGTTCTTCTCGTCACACAGCGTATCACCTGTAGTTGTATCCTTCAGACCTACTGCAGCAGCAATATCGCCCGAGTGTACTTCGGAGATCTCTTGACGGCTGTTCGCATGCATCTGCAGAATCCGGCCAATCCGCTCACGCTTGTTCTTAGTTGCATTAAGAACGTACGAACCGGATTTCAGGATACCCGAGTATACACGGAAGAATGTCAGACGACCAACGTAAGGGTCTGTCATGATTTTGAATGCCAGAGCCGAGAACGGCTCGGAATCAGATGAAAGACGAACTGCTTCTTCACCGTCTTCGAGCGTACCTTTGATTGCTGGTACGTCAACTGGTGCAGGCAGGTAATCAACAACTGCATTCAATACCAATTGAACACCTTTGTTACGGTACGAGGAGCCTGCAACAACCGGGAAGATCTTAACTTCACAAACACCTTTGCGAAGTACTGCTTTCAGTTCTGGAATCGTAATTTCTTCGCCTTCCAGATACTTCATCATCAGATCCTCATCCAGCTCAGCAACTTTCTCTACCAGCTCAAGACGAAGTTCTTCGACTTGCTCTTTGTACTCAGCCGGGATCTCGGATTCGATCGGATCCTTACCAAGATCGTCTTTGTACGTATACGCTACGCGCTCGATGATATCGATTACGCCAACGAAGTCGGACTCAGCGCCGATTGGCAACTGAATTGCAACGGCATTTGCTTGCAGACGCTCACGCATGTCTTTAACAACATTGAGGTAGTCTGCGCCGATGATGTCCATCTTGTTAACATAAGCGATCCGAGGAACGCCGTAACGGTCAGCTTGACGCCATACAGTCTCAGACTGTGGCTCAACGCCTTCTTTCGCACTGAAAACACCAACGGCCCCGTCCAATACGCGTAGGGAACGTTCAACTTCTACTGTGAAGTCAACGTGACCTGGGGTATCGATGATATTAATGCGGTTACCCTTCCATTGAGCGGTTGTCGCGGCAGACGTAATCGTAATGCCGCGCTCTTGTTCCTGCTCCATCCAGTCCATCGTAGCTGCACCTTCGTGCACCTCACCGATTTTGTGGGTACGGCCAGTGAAAAACAAGATCCGTTCAGTAGTTGTGGTTTTACCAGCGTCAATATGCGCCATAATCCCGATATTACGCGTATTTTCCAAGGAGAACTCTCTTGCCATAAATATGTCTCCTCTCGTAAATGGTTATCCTACCAGCGGTAGTGAGCGAATGCTTTGTTCGCTTCTGCCATTTTGTGCGTGTCTTCACGCTTTTTAACGGATGCGCCAGTGTTGTTGGAAGCATCCAGAATTTCAGCAGCCAAACGTTCTGTCATCGTTTTCTCGCCGCGGTTACGCGAGTAGTTCACGAGCCAACGAAGACCAAGAGCCGTACGGCGCTCAGGCTTAACTTCGATAGGTACTTGGTAGTTAGAACCGCCTACACGGCGAGCTTTAACCTCAAGAACCGGCATAATGTTTTTCAAAGCTGCTTCGAACACTTCCATCGGATCTTTTCCCGAGCGCTCTTGGATCAGTTTGAATGCATCGTATAACAGTGTTTGTGCAGTGCCTCTCTTACCGTCGATCATAATACGGTTGATTAGGCGGGTAACCAGTTTGCTATTGTAAACCGGATCCGGAAGCACATCACGTTTCGTTACAGGACCTTTGCGTGGCATGAGAAAGTCCCCCTTTCTTCTAATAGTAACTTGTTCTAGCTTGTTATCAACAAGATAGTGTTATACTTCTTATTTCTTAACTTTAGGACGCTTAGTACCGTATTTCGAACGGGATTGGTTACGGTTGTTAACACCTGCTGTATCCAATGCGCCACGAACGATGTGGTAACGAACACCCGGAAGGTCTTTTACACGACCGCCGCGGATCAGAACCACGCTGTGCTCTTGAAGGTTATGACCGATACCTGGAATGTACGCTGTAACCTCAACACGGTTAGTCAGACGTACACGCGCATACTTACGAAGCGCGGAGTTCGGTTTCTTTGGAGTCATCGTACCTACACGAGTGCACACACCGCGTTTTTGAGGCGCGTTGATGTCAGTTGCTTCACGTTTCAGAGCGTTAAAGCCTTTTTGCAAGGCTGGCGATTTCGATTTAACGACCTTCGCTTGACGTCCTTTACGAACGAGCTGGTTAATTGTTGGCATGTTGCCACCCCCTCCCCTTATTCATGTCTTTATGATGGTAGACATTTCACCCAATTTTAAGCCCACAGAGCCAGGCGGTTCATAATTGAACATTAGTATTCCTTAAGCCTAGTCGTCAGGCACACTCCGATATATTATCACTTCGCACGTATGCATGTCAAGCGTGTTGTGGGGTATTTTTCGTCCTTGGATACGATTTACAAAAGTTTCATGCAACGCTACATCATTGAGCCTGGCTCCAGATACACGGCATAACGGATATTGTCGATTTCCACATCATTTTGCCGATATGCCAATCTCTCCACAATCTCCATTACCGTCGGAAGTTCAATCCGAATTAAGAGGCCATGATAATAGCTTAACAGCAGTTTTAACGCAGCCAGCAGGCCATCACGATCCGTTTGCTCGTCTGCATGCGCTCTGTACAGTACGGCAACCTTACTATAATTTGATAGAGTCATATTTTCGTAAAAATACTCGCTATTCTGTGCCAAGAGCTTGTCCGAATAAGGTAAGAATGAACGAGCGAACACTTCGCCTCCATCCCATCGAATGACGATTTCATCCTCACTCATACTCTCCAATTCCAGAACCGATCCCTCATAATTCATTTGGAATCTGTCAGCCGTATCCTCGATATCATGAAAGCTCTTATAAACTTTCAGCACAAAGTTAAACGGAAATGATGTCGGCTTCTTGGTCTTGTCTATATCTTCACTAAGAAAACCTGAAATGATTTTGACGGGATGATCTAAATTGAACTCCTTATACACCGTATCTACTGGCTCAAGCATATGAATAAGTTTATTATGGTCTTCATTCACATAACCAGGACGCAGCTCCAGCTCCATACATTCGGTACGCAGCATCAATTGTTCTTCGCTGAGCTTCTTGAACTCCGTCCGTATACCGTCTATGTTTCCGTAAAAAAGATTCGTCTCCTCATCTATCCCAAGCCGTGCCCGTATGTGCGCCAACAGATCGTCCATCTTGTATCTCGCTGTCATCGATTCCTCTCCCTGGTACTACTTCGACAATACCGCTTGCAGCTGCTCTACAATCTGCTCACGGCTCATCCCGCTAATTTGCTCCGAATGTTCAATGCCCAGACCTTCTCGCGTAAAAATCAGCGTATCCCCATTAGGTGTAAGCCTCACATCCTCGCTCACGCTTTTCCGATAATCAAGTGTGGCCATGCCAGCTTCATCAAAGAAAATCTGAAACGGTATGCTTGACGGAAAATATTCTTCAAATCCCGATTGCTTCCTCAAGAACAACATATAGGGCTTACCCAGCTCAATCTTTTCAAAATAGAATCTAGCGCCTTTTGCTTCATACGTCTGGTCATCATGCGGTCTTGCTTGAATATCAAAGCTCGGAATCGATATGGAGATTGGGCTTTCGTCTAGATCACCATATAGGACGTTTTCTACAATGAAGCTGTATTCATCCGTATACAGTTCGTTATGCTGAGTCGTTCCCAGTTTCTTCTCATAACGCCCTTCGACGATAAACCCAGCTTGTTCCACCATATCGGTCAGCTCTTTTGTAATGCCAAAATCCGGGGTAGACAGCGTCACCTCATACGTCTTTGGCTCATATTGATCCGGCTTGTGCAGAAGCTCTACCTGTTCTATGCCGTTGCTATCCTTATGAACATAAGATACCACTCCATAGGAGAAATGAACGGATTCCGTCCCCTCATCATTCAGATGATAAATAACCCGGCCAACATCCCCGCCGCCCAGCCAATCTGGCGCTCCCGCAATGAGATTAAGTTGTTTCATTAGCGTCTCGTCATCTATATAGGCTTCCAGCTTGTCTCTGACTGCTTGCAGAGTAAGCCGCTGTTGATTCTGGGGGAGCTCACCAACAATGATAAGTCCCTCGCGGAGCCAAACGCCGGGACCAAGTATATCATTGGCTTTCAAAAAATTCAGATCCCCCTTCTGCTCTTCATTTTCTGCAAGCGCATACAGATTGTCATAGTTCGAATACAGGTCCATATCCAGCTCGTGCTCGGCTATGACCTCTTCAATTCCCTTGCGCTCCCATAACAATGAGGCTAACAGGAGTAATGCGGCTATAGTAAATAGAATGACGTAGAATTGTTTGTATCTCAATTTCATCGCTCCTTTGCTCCTCCTTGCGAAATGCGCTTTATATCCTTACACCTATCTTATGAATCCTAAACCATCCTCACGAGATTCCATAAGTTATCCATCTCCATTCGGTCGAAGCCTTTCTAGCTGAAGATTGTTTAGGGGACTGACGGTCCCATCAGATGGTTGATACAACACGCTCTTACCCTCCATATCGGTAACTGCAGCTACCTGATCACCGATCACTCCGCTGGTAGCTCTATTATCTGCTTTACGCTCCAGCCATATAGAGATGACCGCCAGCACAATTAACATAATCAGAACAAGCAGCTTTAATGAGATAGACTTCACATCATTCAGCTCCCTTAGCTTTGTTAAAAGAAGCTGTCAACGCGCTCTCATCCTATAGAACGCTTAGACCAGCTTCAAAGTTGCTCCTTCATACCAATCGTTTGACATGATGGATCACTATCAGCATATTCCGCATCCCACCGCTATGTTTCCTCCTGAAACAAAGAAAAACGACACATGGATCGTCCTCACAATGTGCGGGAACCATGTGTCGCTCTATAGAATCGCCTGGTTAGGCGATAAAAGTTATTCTACTGCCAATGGTTCAGCAGCTTCACCCTGTTCGGCGCCTTCGACCACTTCTTCTTCGAGGCCTGCGAAGCGAATGTTGCGGTAGCGCTGCATGCCCGTACCAGCCGGGATCAGCTTACCGATGATAACATTCTCTTTCAGACCAAGAAGCTGGTCAACCTTGCCTTTGATCGCTGCATCTGTCAGGACACGAGTCGTCTCCTGGAAGGATGCTGCGGACAAGAAGGAATCCGTCTCGAGGGACGCTTTCGTAATACCAAGCAATACCGGCTTCGCAACCGCTGGCTCTTTGCCTGCGAAGATCGCTTCACGGTTAGCGGACTCGTATTCATGAATGTCTACGAATGCGCCTGGCAGCAGAGTCGTATCGCCGGCTTCGACGATGCGGATTTTGCGCAGCATTTGCTTAATCATAACCTCGACGTGTTTATCGTTGATTTCAACGCCTTGGTTACGGTATACGCGCTGTACCTCTTGCAGGATGTAGTTCTGTACGCCGCGAATGCCTTTGATGCGAAGCATATCCTTCGGATCGATCGAACCGTCTGTCAGCTCGTCGCCTGCTTCGATATGCTGGCCTTCCACTACGCGGATACGCGAGCCGTAAGTGACCGCATAGACCTTGGACTCGGCTTCGCCTTGTACCTCGATCTCGCGACGGTCTTTCGCTTCGCGGATTTCCTTGATGACGCCGTCAAGCTCAGTGATAATCGCTTGGCCTTTCGGATTACGAGCCTCGAAGAGCTCCTGAATACGCGGAAGACCTTGCGTGATATCGTCGCCGGCAACGCCGCCTGTATGGAACGTACGCATCGTCAGCTGTGTACCCGGCTCGCCGATCGATTGCGCCGCGATAATGCCTACCGCTTCGCCGATCTCAACATGCTTGCCAGTCGCCAGGTTACGTCCATAACAGATCTTACAAACGCCATGACGCGCACGGCAGCTGAGTACAGAACGAATTTGCAGACGCTCTACGCCAGCATCGATGATCGCATCGGCTTTGTTCGAATCGATCAGTTCGCTGCGGTTGACGATCACTTCACCCGTCTTCGGATGACGGATTGTCTCGAATGCGTAACGGCCTTCGATACGGTCATACAGATCCTCGATAACCTCTTTGCCATCTTGGATCTTGCTAACTGCGAAGCCTTTGTCCGTACCGCAATCATCTTCACGAACGATTACGTCCTGCGCAACGTCTACAAGACGACGAGTCAGGTAACCGGAGTCGGCTGTACGAAGCGCCGTATCGGCAAGACCTTTACGCGCACCGTGCGTCGAGATAAAGTACTCGAGGACTGTCAGTCCTTCACGGAAGTTCGATTTGATTGGCAACTCGATGATACGACCGGATGGATTCGCCATCAGACCGCGCATACCGCCAAGCTGTGTAATCTGTGATTTGTTACCCCGTGCTTTGGAATCCACCATGAGCATGATGTTGTTGTAACGATCCATCGATTTCATGAGGACTTCCGTAATCTCGTCCTTACATTTGCTCCAGATGCTGATGATCCGGTCATAACGCTCTTCGTTCGTGATCAGACCGCGACGGTACTGATTCATAACGGTAGCAACCTTCTCGTCGGAAGCTTTCATGATTCCCGCTTTTTCCTTCGGAATAATAACGTCGGAAACACCGATCGTAATACCCGCTTTGGTAGAATACGTGAAACCAAGTTGCTTGATACGGTCAAGGATAACCGCAGTCAGCGTTGTATGGTATTGACGGAAGCATTCTGCAATGATTTGACCCAAATAGTCTTTGCCTACTGCGCCAGGCGTAGCCAGATCTTCTGTGAACTTGTGAAGGTCTGCGCCTTTTTCGTAAACAAAATACTTATCAGGTGTTCCTTGCAGCAGGTTAACCTTCGTTGCTTCGTTGATGTAAGGGAAATCTTCAGGGAAGATTTCGTTGAAGATGACCTTACCCACCGTCGTAACGAGCAAGGATGCTTGCTGTTGCTCCGTAAAGTTTGTTTTCTTCAACACTTTCACCGGAATGAAAATGCGTGCGTGCAGCGATACGATACCGCGTTGGTAAGCGGAGATCGCTTCGTTCACTGTTGCGAATACGGAACCGGAACCTTTCGATTCCTTGTTGTCCATAGTCAGGTAGTAACTACCGAGAACCATATCCTGAGAAGGCGTAACAACAGGCTTGCCGTCTTTCGGGTTCAAGATATTGCCCGATGCCAGCATCAGAAGGCGCGCTTCCGCTTGCGCTTCTGCGGACAACGGAACGTGAACGGCCATCTGGTCACCGTCGAAGTCGGCGTTATAAGCCGTACATACGAGCGGATGCAGCTTGATGGCGCGGCCTTCAACCAGAATCGGTTCAAATGCTTGAATACCGAGTCTGTGAAGCGTCGGTGCACGGTTCAAGAGAACCGGATGCTCCTTGATTACTTCTTCAAGAACGTCCCATACTTCAGGACTTACGCGCTCGACTTTACGTTTTGCGCTCTTGATGTTGTGAGCGAGACCTTTGTTCACAAGCTCTTTCATGACGAAAGGCTTGAACAGCTCCAGCGCCATTTCCTTCGGAAGACCGCATTGGAACATTTTCAGGTTAGGACCTACGACGATAACGGAACGACCAGAGTAGTCGACACGTTTACCGAGCAAGTTCTGACGGAAACGGCCTTGCTTACCCTTCAGCATATGGCTGAGGGATTTCAGTGGACGATTGCCTGGTCCTGTAACCGGACGGCCGCGACGGCCGTTGTCGATCAGGGCGTCAACCGCTTCCTGAAGCATACGTTTCTCGTTCTGTACGATAATGTCCGGAGCGCCCAGATCAAGCAGGCGTTTCAGACGATTGTTCCGGTTAATTACGCGGCGGTACAGATCGTTGAGGTCGGAGGTCGCGAAGCGGCCGCCGTCCAGCTGAACCATCGGACGAAGCTCCGGCGGAATCACCGGCAGCACGTCAAGAATCATCCACTCCGGCTGATTGCCCGAATTACGGAATGCTTCTATAACTTCAAGTCGCTTAATCGCGCGGTTGCGGCGTTGGCCTTGTGCCGTGCGAAGCTCTTCCTTCAACGTCTCAAGCTCGCGCTCAACGTCGATGTCTTGAAGCAGCTTCTTAACAGCCTCTGCACCCATGCCAGCTTGGAAGCCGTAGCCGTACTTCTCACGATAGCTGCGGTATTCCTTCTCGGACAGGAGCTGTTTTTTCTCAAGCGGCGTATCTCCTGGGTCCGTCACGACATAAGATGCAAAATAGATGATCTCCTCCAGGGAACGAGGGGACATATCCAGTGCAAGACCCATGCGGCTTGGAATGCCTTTGAAGTACCAGATGTGGGATACAGGAGCTGCAAGCTCGATGTGGCCCATACGTTCACGGCGTACTTTCGCGCGGGTTACTTCCACTCCGCAGCGATCGCAGACTACGCCTTTGTAGCGTACGCGTTTGTACTTACCGCAATGACATTCCCAATCCTTGGTCGGTCCAAAAATCTTCTCACAGAAGAGACCTTCCTTCTCGGGCTTAAGCGTTCTGTAGTTAATGGTTTCCGGCTTCTTGACTTCTCCGCGGGACCACGAGCGAATTTTATCCGGCGAAGCCAGACCAATTTTCATATACTCGAAGTTGTTCACGTCCAACAAGGAGCAACCCTCCTTCGTCATGTATGACTGTGTCTTATCAGAAGCTGAACTTCAATCGCGAGCCGCCGCAGCAGCTCCCGATTGAAGCTCAGTCATCTTGTTATTCAACGCCTGCTTCTGCGCCTTCTAGGTTGAGGTTGAGCTTATCTCCAGTTGCCTCATCTTCATCGTCGATTTCTTTCATCTCGATCTCTTCTTCATTCTCGGTCAGGATCTTCACGTCCATGCCCAAGCTTTGAAGTTCTTTGATCAATACTTTGAACGACTCTGGAACGCCAGGCTCCGGAACGTTCTCGCCTTTCACGATCGATTCATACGTCTTCACGCGGCCGACCACGTCGTCGGATTTGACCGTAAGAATCTCTTGCAGCGTGTAAGCTGCACCGTAGGCCTCGAGCGCCCATACCTCCATCTCACCGAAGCGCTGTCCGCCGAACTGGGCTTTACCGCCGAGTGGCTGCTGCGTAACGAGCGAGTAAGGACCTGTCGAACGGGCATGGATTTTGTCATCAACCATGTGGGCAAGTTTGATCATGTACATGACGCCGACGGTTACTTCACGTTCGAAGGACTCGCCTGTACGTCCGTCATACAGAACCGTCTTACCGTTACGCTGCATGCCTGCTTCTTCCATCGTATCGAATACGTCGTTCTCGCGAGCGCCGTCAAATACAGGAGTTGCAGCATGTAGGCCCAAGTGTTTGCACGCCATGCCAAGGTGAACTTCGAGCGCCTGGCCGATATTCATCCGGGAAGGTACACCCAGCGGGTTCAGAACGACTTCAACAGGCGTTCCGTCCGGCAGGAACGGCATATCTTCTTCTGGCATGATACGGGCAATAACACCCTTGTTGCCGTGACGTCCGGCCATTTTATCGCCTTCAGAGATTTTACGCTTCTGAGCGATATAAGCGCGGACCAGTTGATTCACGCCAGGAGGCAACTCATCGCCATTCTCGCGTGTGAATACCTTCACGTCTACGACGATGCCGTCCGTACCATGCGGTACGCGCAGCGACGTATCGCGAACTTCGCGAGCCTTCTCGCCGAAGATCGCATGGAGCAATCTCTCTTCAGCCGTCAGCTCCGTTACACCCTTCGGCGTAACTTTACCAACCAGAATGTCCCCTGCGCTAATCTCGGCACCAACGCGGATAATGCCACGCTCGTCGAGATTGCGGAGCGCTTCTTCGCCCACGTTAGGGATATCGCGTGTAATTTCCTCAGGTCCCAGCTTTGTATCGCGGGCTTCGGATTCATATTCTTCAATGTGAATGGAAGTGTAGACATCTTCCTTCACCAATTTCTCGCTAAGCAAGATGGCATCCTCGTAGTTGTAACCTTCCCAAGTCATGAAGGCTACGACGACGTTGCGTCCGAGTGCCAATTCGCCCATCTCTGTGGATGGACCGTCTGCCATAATGTCGCCTTTCTTAATGACATCGCCCTTGCGGACAAGCGGACGTTGGTTGATGCATGTTCCTTGGTTGGAACGCATGAACTTATGCAGCTTATGCTTGATCAGATCGCCGGTTACTTGCTTGCCGTCGATCGTCTCGACGCGGCGCAGCCAGATCTCGTTCGCAGACGCGCGCTCAATGACGCCGTCATACTTGGAGACGATACATACGCCGGAATCCTTCGCCGCCTTATGCTCCATTCCTGTGCCTACGAACGGCGCTTTCGGAATAAGAAGCGGAACGGCCTGCCGCTGCATGTTCGATCCCATCAGGGCACGGTTGGAGTCGTCATTCTCAAGGAACGGAATGAGCGCCGTTGCAACCGATACAACCTGCTTAGGCGATACGTCCATGTAGTCAACACGGTCGCTAGGCATGGTGAGGATGTTGTCAGCCTGTTTATTATAACGGACAATCGTCTGCTCTTCTGCGAACCTTGCGTCAGCAGTCAACTGAGCATTCGCCTGAGCGATAACGTAGTTGTCTTCTTCATCTGCCGTCAGATAAGCAATCTGCTCGGTTACAATTCCTGTTTTCGGATCAACCCAACGATACGGCGCTTCGATAAAGCCATATTCATTAATACGGGCGAACGTAGACAAGGAGTTGATCAGACCGATGTTCGGACCCTCTGGCGTCTCAATTGGACACATACGGCCATAGTGAGAGTGATGGACGTCACGAACTTCGAAGCCTGCGCGCTCACGCGTCAGACCGCCAGGTCCGAGTGCGGACAGACGGCGCTTATGCGTAAGTTCCGCTAGCGGGTTTGTCTGATCCATGAACTGGGACAGCTGGGATGAACCAAAGAACTCTTTGATCGATGCGATAACGGGACGAATGTTGATCAATGCTTGAGGCGTGATCGCATTCGCGTCCTGAATGGACATCCGCTCGCGTACGACACGTTCCATACGGGATAGACCGATACGGAATTGGTTCTGCAGCAATTCGCCGACAGAGCGCAGACGACGGTTGCCCAGGTGGTCAATATCGTCCGTGCTGCCAACGCCATGCAGCAGGTTGATGAAATAGTTGATCGACGAAATGATGTCCGCAGGCGTAATATGCTTGACGGATTTGTCGATAATGCCATTGGCGATAACCTTAATTACTTTGTTATCGTCTAGCGGCGAGAATACACTGATCGCTTGTAGTGGAATACTATCAGCATCCAGCACGCCGTTAGCCACATGGTATGTCTTGAAGCCTACATCTGTCTCAAGCTTTTCGAGAATTTCATCAAGCAAACGACGGTCAATCATCTGACCCGATTCTGCAATGATCTCGCCCGTGGACGGATCAACCAGATTCTCGGCAAGACGCTGATTGAACAAACGGTTCTTGATATGCAGCTTCTTGTTTATTTTATAACGGCCGACATTGGCCAGGTCATATCGTTTCGGGTCAAAGAAACGCGCGACCAAGAGACTCTTCGCATTGTCCAAGGTAGGAGGCTCGCCCGGACGAAGACGCTCGTAGATCTCGATCAGCGCTTTCTCCGTGGAATCCGTGCTATCCTTGTCCAGTGTGTTGCGAATATACTCGTCATGGCCGAGCAAATCCAAAATTTCCGCGTCTGTGCCAAAGCCTAGTGAACGCAAAAGCACCGTTACCGGTATTTTCCGGGTCCGGTCAATACGAACGTAAATAATGTCCTTGGCATCTGTCTCCAGCTCCAGCCAAGCGCCACGGTTCGGAATAACTGTAGCCGTGTACGTCTTCTTCCCGTTCTTATCAACCTTCGTGCTGAAGTACACACTTGGGGAGCGAACCAATTGGCTGACGATAACGCGCTCGGCACCGTTAATGATAAACGTGCCTGTCTCCGTCATCAGCGGGAAATCACCCATGAACACTTCTTGTTCCTTAACCTCGCCCGTTTCCTTATTGAACAGACGAACCTTCACGCGCAGCGGTGCCGCATACGTCACGTCGCGCTCTTTTGATTCATCCACCGAATATTTCGGCTCGCCCAAGCTATAATCGATAAACTCAAGCGATAGATTACCCGTAAAGTCCGAAATCGGCGAGATATCTTGGAACAGCTCGATCAAATCGGTCTCCAAGAACTTCTCGTACGATTTTTGTTGGATTTCAATCAGGTTCGGGACTTCCAGCACCTCGTTGATCCGAGCGTAGCTTCTCCGCGTCCGCCGACCATACTGAACAAGTTGTCCTGCCAACTTAACCTCACCCCTCATGTCTGTCTCACAGCATCGATACTTCGCTGCGTTACCCTAGACGGCATCACCCGCCTATATAGATAAATAAAGAAAAGCCCTTATCGAATATAGTTCGAAAAAAGAGCATGTTTCCGGCAGCTACCATCCGCAGCGCGGGTGCGATGGTGTCATATCAAGTAATTTTGCCCAAAATGTAAACATTATACGTCAAATGATGCAAAAGTATGCATTCCGCGCTAAAAATTTGCACTTGACATTTTAGTTGACTAAAGAGATTTCAAGCAATTTTATGCTGACATTTTATAATACTACCATATTCAAAATGTCAAGTCAAATCTTTTTTGGGCTTATTTCTGCGCTCGCAGAATCCAATAGCCCTTGTCCTTCGTCACTTCTTCCACTTCTCCGAATATCTCTTCCAGCTTATCCATAGCGGATGGTGCGCCTTGCTTCTTCTGAATGACGACCCACATGCTGCCGCCTTCCTTCAATAATTGATAACCTTCTTGAAAGATTTGATGAACGACCGCTTTCCCCGCCCTGATCGGAGGGTTCGTCAATATGACGTTGAAACGCTCAGACTTGACCGCTTCGAACAGGTCGCTTTGAATAGCAGTCACATTCGTAATCTTATTCAATATCGCATTTTCTTTGGATAGCTCGACGGCGCGTTCATTGATATCAATCATAGTCACATGCCCGGAGCCAACCAGCTTGGCTGCCGTTAGTCCTATAGGACCATAGCCGCAGCCTACATCAAGCACAAGGTCGCCTTCTTGCAGTTGCATCGTCTCCACTAGCACTCTGCTCCCGTAATCGACACCTGTTTTGGAGAATACACCGGCATCCGTGACGAATTTCATCGGATAACCTCTGAGCGAATCGGCATGAGTCTGCCTGTTATGATTCACCTCTGGCGTCTTGGAGTAATAATGGCCAGACATTCTTCCGCCTCCTTTACGCATAAATCCCTATAACATACAACGAACCCCTTAAAACCATGCGGTTCTAAGGGGTTCCTCAGCAAAGCTCGCCAATCAGCCAACCATGCTGACATGTTGTAAAGTCAAATTACTTAACTTCAACGGAAGCGCCAGCTTCTTCAAGCTTAGCTTTCACGCCGTTAGCTTCTTCTTCGCCAACTTTTTCTTTGATTGCCTTAGGAGCGCCGTCAACCAGATCTTTAGCTTCTTTCAGGCCAAGACCAGTGATTTCGCGAACCACTTTGATAACGTTGATTTTGGAAGCGCCAGCGCTTGTCAAGATAACGTCGAACTCAGTTTGAGCAGCAGCTTCAGCAGCGCCGCCGCCAGCTGCTGCTGCAACTGGAGCTGCAGCAGTTACGCCGAATTCTTCTTCGATTGCTTTAACAAGATCGTTCAGTTCAAGAACAGTCATACCTTTAATTGCTTCCAAGATTTGCTCTTTAGACATGGTATATACCTCCGAAATTGGTTTAGTTTTTGTTTGATGCAAGTTACGAAGCCGAAGCAAGTTCGACCCCGGTCATACCACAAAAGTGATTAAGCGCCTGCTTCTTGTTTCTCTCCAACCGCTTTAACCGCAAGGGCGAAGTTGCGAACTGGAGCTTGAAGCACGCTGAGGAGCATGGAGAGCAAACCTTCGCGAGAAGGAAGCTCTGCAAGAGCCTTGATTTGTTCCTGATCTACGACTTTACCTTCAACAACGCCGCCTTTCAATTTCAAAGCGTCGTTCTTCTTAGCGAAGTCATTCAGGATTTTTGCTGGAGCAATAGCGTCGTCGCCGCTGAATGCAACAGCAGTAGGTCCTGTCAGAATATCATTAAGCGCCGTAAATTCTGTACCTTCAGTAGCGCGGCGAACGAGCGAGTTTTTCAGAACTTGGAAATCAACGCCCGCCTCGCGGAGCTGCTTACGAAGTTCAGTAACTTGCGCAACGTTCAATCCGCGATAGTCGGCAATAACCGTGCTGGAGCTCGAAGTCAACTTCGATTGAATCACAGCAACCGCTTCTTGTTTCTCTTGGATGATCTTTGCGTTAGCCAAACTGTACACCTCCCGTAATATTATACATCCCGTGATTACGACGGATATCCCTTTCCACTGGTGCATGAGAAAGGCCCTCGCAGACGATGCGAAGGCCATGATGTCGTTGATTGCATGCAGGCTAACCTGCCGCATTCCCAAACGTTTTATCATAACACCTCGGTAGGAAATTAAGCCCTTCGGGCACCTACTGTCTACGGTATGCGTATTCGAATGTTAGTAGCGTTTCCTATCCGGATTAGCGGAACGTTGCAGTCGAGACGCGAGCGCCAGGACCCATTGTGGAGGAAACAGCAATGTTTTTCAGGTAAACGCCTTTCGACGAAGCTGGCTTCGCACGAAGAAGAGCGTCGATCAGAGCTTTCAGGTTCTCGTTCAGCTTCTCAGCGTCGAACGATACTTTGCCGATTGGAGCGTGGATTTGACCCGCTTTGTCCAGACGGTACTCGATCTTACCTGCTTTAATTTCTTGAACGGCTTTTGCAACGTCAAACGTTACAGTACCTGCTTTCGGGTTAGGCATGAGGCCTTTACCGCCCAGGATACGGCCGAGCTTACCAACTTCAGCCATCATGTCCGGCGTTGCTACGCAAACGTCGAAGTCGAACCAGCCTTGTTGGATTTTGTTGATCATGTCTGCGTCGCCAACAAAGTCAGCGCCAGCAGCTTCCGCTTCTTTCACTTTTTCGCCTTTTGCGAAAACGAGAACGCGTTTTGTTTTACCTGTGCCATGCGGAAGTACGACTACGCCGCGAACCGCTTGGTCTTGTTTACGTGGGTCAACGCCCAAGCGAACCGCTACTTCGACGGACTCGTCGAACTTAGCTGTTGCCGCCTTCTTCACAAGATCAATTGCTTCGGAAGGCTCGTAAGTTGCTTCGCTGTCAATCAGCTTGGCAGCTTCTACATATTTCTTGCCATGTTTAGCCATTGTAAGTTCCTCCTTTGTGGTTATAACGGCTCATCCTCCTAGGGATGACCCTCCCACTTGCGAAGCGACGCTTCGCAAAGCGAGATGTCCGAAGACATCCAATCGCTTGTCTAATAGACAGCGAAATTAGTCAACGATGGTTACGCCCATGCTGCGAGCAGTACCTTCAACCATACGCATTGCTGCCTCTACGGTAGCTGCGTTAAGGTCTTGCATTTTTGTCTCAGCGATTTCGCGAACTTTATCGCGTTTTACCGTTGCGACTTTCTTCTTGTTCGGTTCGCCCGAACCCTTCTCGATACCTGCTGCTACGCGGAGCAATACTGCTGCCGGCGGAGTTTTCGTCTCGAATGTGAAGGAACGGTCTTCGAATACAGTGATCACGACTGGAATAATCAGACCTGCCTGATCCGCAGTACGAGCGTTGAACTCTTTACAGAACGCCATAATGTTAACGCCTGCTTGACCTAGTGCCGGACCGATTGGTGGCGCTGGGTTTGCTTTACCTGCTGGAACTTGCAGTTTGACCATCTTGATGACCTTTTTTGCCATGACTCACACCTCCTTGCCTTGATATACAAGCGCATTGCCTGCTCCGGAAACCGGATTGTTATATCTTCTCCACTTGAGTGTAATCCAGCTCAAGCGGGGTTTCCCTGCCAAACATGTTGACATGAACCTTAAGCTTCGCTTTGTCCAGCAGAATTTCTTCCACTGATCCGACAAAGTCCGCAAAAGGACCTACCTTGACGCGAACAGTCTCTTTGAGTTCGAATTCGATCTTCGGCTTCGGCTCTTCCATACCCATGTGCTTCAGAATTTGTTCCACTTCATCAGGCAGCAAAGGAGTCGGTTTGGAGCCGGATCCTGTCGATCCTACGAATCCCGTTACACCTGGCGTATTCCGAACAACGTACCACGAATCGTCGGTTTGAACCATTTCCACAAGAACGTAGCCGGGGTAGACCTTGCGCTGGACAGTTTTCTTCTTCCCGTCCTTCTCCACCACTTCGTCCTCCATTGGAACGAGCACGCGGAAGATCTTGTCTTCCATGCCCATGGACTCAACCCTGCGCTCCAGATTGGCTTTCACCTTGTTCTCATAGCCAGAGTAAGTATGCACGACATACCATCTTTTTTCCATCAATAATCCACCTTTGGTCCCTTCTTAGACAATCAGCTGAACCAATTCCGAGATCCCGATGTCAAGAAGCCAGAAGTAAATCGTCACAACTATTACCGTGAACAGAACGATCAGGGAATAGCTTGTCAACTCTTTACGATTCGGCCAGCGAACCTTCTTCAGTTCCGCCCAGCTGTCGGCAAAAAAACTAAACGTCGTACCAAAGCCCTGCTTCACCTTCGTCAAAAAAGCCATTGTTACACCTCCAATGGACTATCGCGTCTCGCGATGAGGAGTCTGCTCGTTACAGAACTTGCAAAACTTCTTCAACTCGATG
Organism: Paenibacillus sp. NPDC057967; assembly: GCF_042887015.1. Classification (NCBI taxonomy): domain Bacteria; kingdom Bacillati; phylum Bacillota; class Bacilli; order Caryophanales; family Paenibacillaceae; genus Paenibacillus; species Paenibacillus sp. NPDC057967. The sequence goes on along the minus strand of NZ_JBHVQB010000015.1, from coordinate 34,191 downwards.
CGGTCGGGGTGATTGCGCTTGTTCTTGGTCGTAGCATAGTTTCTCTGTTTGCAGTTTGTGCATGCCAACGTGATGATTACCCGCATTGAATTACACCTCCCGAACTGCTTAAAAATACGAATCATTGAAGCTATATAGTAAGTTCATTGATTCCAATCGCCAATACGAAAAAAACCTCGAATTTAGGCCTACCTAAACACTTTATCACAAGGCATACCTCGTGTCAACGAAAGAAGGGAGCCGTTCGGCATGCGAATAATTGGCATCTTGGTTCGAAATTGGATTCTACCAGTATAGTCGAAACCTTTTCTTTTAAAACCAATGGACTGTCTTCACTGCCTGAAAAACGTCAGACAGAAAAGACAGTCCGTTGTCAGATGCATCTTATACCCCGCCGATATCCCGCACTTCCAGGTATCGCTCAAGCTTGCGCTTCACGCGCTGCAAAGCGTTGTCGATCGACTTCACATGTCTATCGAGATCGACTGCAATCTCTTGATAGGATCGTCCGTCCAGATAAAGCATAAGAACCTTCCGTTCGAGATCGCTTAGAATCTCGGACATCTTGTCCTCCAGCCCTACGAATTCCTCTTGGTTAATGATAAGCTCCTCAGGATCGGACACTCGCGTGCCGCATATCACATCAAGCAAAGTCCGGTCGGAATCTTCGTCGTAGATAGGCTTGTCCAGCGAAACATAAGAATTGAGAGGAATATGCTTCTGGCGTGTCGCGGTCTTAATCGCGGTAATGATCTGCCTCGTGATGCACAATTCGGCAAAGGCCTTGAAGCTAGCAAGCTTGTCGCCCTTGAAATCCCGAATGGCTTTGTACAGGCCAATCATGCCTTCTTGCACGATATCTTCGCGGTCGGCGCCGATCAAGAAGTACGAACGGGCCTTGGCTCTCACAAAATTCTTATACTTGTTAATCAGATATTCCAGCGCTACGCTGTCGCCGTTACGGACCGCCTCTACGATATCTTCGTCCGTACTGCTTTCATATTCGAGCGTACTCCATTCTTTGAGGTCGATACTCACACACTATCCCTCCGGCCTGCCAGGCGTACACCGCGCTAGATTCTTAGGAAATATAGAGTCAGTATACATTATGTAACCTTACACCGTCAACCAAGGAGAGTCCCGAAAACTATCGATTTTATAGCAAAAATGTAACAATGTGGCACTCTGTGAAAGCGGTTCACCAATACCTGGTTTTTATTATTTTTCGCCTCTTCGCAATCGTTCGAGCTTGCTCCACACATCGAGACTTATATTCTGATCCACCGAGTTGCGCTTCTGAGGCTTCTCTTCCCGAATGGACTGCTCGATGGCTTTCCGGTTCTGACCAATATCAATCAGGAGTTCCCTGGCGGATATACGGAGCGCGCCTTTGCCGAAGGCGACATGCTGCTCCACCAAATCGGACGTAGCAACATAGAGGTTGCGCCGCCGTGCAATCAGCTCGTTACACAGCCTCTCAATGCATTCGTCCGCCGTCTCCTTCTCCTTGGTATAGACAATAGTCAGCTTATGCTGCTTGAATGTCGATCCGAGTCCCGGAACCTGATGAGCATCAAAGACAACATACACTTGCATGCCCGTGAAGCCCTGATAGTCCGCCAGCATATCAAGGAGCTTGTCCCTGGCGTCTTCCAGATCAAGCTCCTTCAGCTTCTCCAGCTCCGGCCAAGCTCCAATGATATTATAGCCGTCCACAAGCAGGACGTCATTGCGCCGATTCATGCCTATTCACTCCGGCGCTGCCTGACAACCTCATACATAAGCACGCCCGCGGCAACGGACGCGTTCAAGGAGTTGAGCTGTCCCAGCATAGGAAGCTTCACGAGAAAGTCACATTTCTCTTTGATCAGACGTCCCATGCCCTTGCTTTCGTTGCCAATAACGATCGCCAGCGGCATATCGAATTTTGTTTTGTAGACGTCCTGCTTCGCACTTACGTCAGTTCCTGCAATCCAGACGCCCGCTTCCTTCAGCTTCTCGATCGTCTGCGCCAGGTTGGTCACACGAGCGACCGGCACATGCTCAGCCGCGCCTGCGGACGTCTTCAGCACCGTTGCCGTCAATCCAGCTGCCCGGCGCTTCGGAATAATCACGCCATGGACGCCAGTGCATTCCGCCGTACGGAGAATGGAGCCCAGGTTATGCGGGTCTTCGATCTCATCGAGCAGGAGCAGGAACGGTGTCTCGTCCTTGCTCTTCGCGATCTCCAGCAGCTCCTCGACTTCCACATAAGCAAAGGCCGCTGCTTGCGCGATAACGCCTTGATGCGCCACGCCTTGCGCCATGCTGTCGAGCTTGCGCTTGTCCACGAACTGGACGACAATACCCTGTTTCTTGGCTTCAGCTGTGATTGACTGTGTTACGCTTTTTTGCGAGCCCTCAGCGATCCATATTTTGTTGATTTCGCGCCCGGAGCGCAGAGCCTCAAGCACCGGATGCTTGCCGGCAATAAGCTCATCCTGATTCACTTCTACGGACATAATTGCCCTCCTGTCATTGTACGTTCTTTGATGTATGCGAACCTAATCAAGAGCGATGATGCATCGCCCGCAATTAGGCCAAATGAGTCATTGTTTATCTTAATGATTACCCATCCTGCTGGTTCTTGCATCATTCGATGTTGGTTTTGCCGACTTGTGGGCGAATTAGGCGCTTGGTACGGGATTAAGTCGATTTGATCGACCTAGTGCACCTGTTGAGACACATTCGACTCTTTTAAGTCGGTTTGATCGACCTAGTGCGCCACTCAGCACACTTTCGACTATTTTAAGTTGGTTTGATCGACCTAGTGCGCGACTCAACACACTTTCGACTCATTTAAGTCGGTTTGATCGACCTACCGCGCTACTCAGCACACTTTCGACTCTTTTAAGTCGGTTTGATCGATCTATCATATCCCTCCAGCAAATCCGGCTTCATCGGCTTAAACTCCGCGCCGCCAAACTCCATCCTGCTCCAACCTCATACAAGCTAGTGCCTAGTTCTGGTCTACTCCCGCTCCGATAGAGCAATATGGAACAATTCCCCGAGCCGATCCAGCCGTCCCTCAAAATAGAGGTAACCAACCAGACATTCCAGCGCGGTTGCATGCCGATAATCGGCAGGGTCCGCATTTTTCGGCGGAGCGCCGGATTTGGTGTTGCGTCCGCGGCGAACGATATCCGCTTCTTCTTCGCTGAGATGAGGCTGCCAACGCTCCAGCAACTCCCTTTGAGCTTTAGCCGATACCAGCTTAGTCGCTTCTTTGTGAAGATGATGCGACTTGTTGTTCGGCAATGAAATCAAATATTGGCGCACCAGCAGCTCGAACACCGCGTCTCCCATATAAGCCAGAACGACGGGGTTCACAAGTCCGGTCTTCACCGAAGGCTTGTGCAATGCCAACGGGTTGAACGACGCTAGCTCCAAGCCAGCCTTGCTCTCCGAAGCCGAAGCTACCGCGTCTGATGCAGCACTCTGCTCTTCTGTAATTCGATTCGGGATTGCGTCCGACTCAGTTGCCGTAAGCTCCGAACCGACATCCTCTTCACGCCCAAACGTCTTGCCCGCGTCTTCCTCCAAGGGGCGCATCATTTGCGCCGCCAACGGATGCCTTGAGGCGTATCCTCAAGCACGATGTTTTTCTCATTCAGCAAATCGCGGATTTCATCGGCGCGTGCCCAGTTTTTCGACTTGCGCGCTTCCGTTCTCTCCACAATCAGCCCTTCGATTTCTTCGTCCAACAAATCATCACCAGACGCAGCAGGCAGAAGCCCCAGCACATTGTCCAGCTTGTCGAACGCTTCAACCAGCAGCTTGATGCCTTCAACCGGCGCATGCTGATCCTGCATATATACGTTCGCCTCTGTGACCAGCTCGAACAAAGCCGTGATCGCATCCGGAGTGCCGAAATCATCTTCCATCTTCGCATGGAATTGCGCCTGAATACTCGCAAGCTTGGAGCGCAATGCATCAAGCACATCCGCTGTAGAAGCAGCTTCTGCGCCGTCAGCTGCATCCAGCCTATGCTTCAAATTGTCGTAGCAATTCGCGATCCGCTCAATGCTGTTCTCCGCTTGGGCAATCGTATCATCGCTGAAATTCAGCGGGCTGCGGTAGTGGGTAGCCAGCATGAAGTAGCGAATCGCTTGCGGCTTCACCTGTTTCACAATCTCTTTGACCGTAATGCCATTGCCCAGCGACTTGGACATTTTCTCATTATTGATATGAACGAAACCGTTATGCATCCAGTAGTTCGCAAACGGCTTGCCCGTCAGCGATTCCGATTGCGCCACTTCGCACTCATGATGCGGGAACTGCAGATCATGACCGCCGCCATGAATGTCGAGTGTATCGCCCAAATATTTGCGCGCCATCGCCGAGCACTCAATATGCCAGCCCGGACGACCCGGTCCCCAGGGGCTATCCCATTTGATCTCGCCCGGTTTTGCGCCTTTCCACAGGACGAAATCGCCCTGATTTTCCTTGCGGTCTCCAAGCTCTACGCGTATGCCGAACTGAAGCTCATCGATATTCTGATGCGAAAGCTTGCCGTAATCCTCGAACGAAGCCGTCCGGAAGTACACATCGCCTTCACTTGCATAAGCATAGCCTTTCTCCACCAAGCCGGCAATAAACGCTATGATCTCCGGAATATGTTCCGTTACACGCGGATTAAGCGTCGCCTTGCGAACGCCCAGCGCCTCAATGTCCTCATAGAACGCGCCAATGAATTTCTCCGCTACTTCCGGCACGGTCGCACCAAGCTCGTCGGCTTTGCGGATCAGCTTATCATCCACGTCCGTAAAGTTCACGACATACTGCACTTCAAGTCCGGTATCCTCCAAATATCGACGTACAACGTCAAAGAAAATGATCGGTCTTGCATTCCCGATATGAATATAGTCATAGACCGTTGGTCCGCACACATACATATTGACCTTGCCCTGTTCGATTGGCTGGAAGCTCTCTTTCGAACGTGTGAGCGAATTATAGATGGAAACTGTCATGACTTGACTTCTCCTCCCGCTTTCGTAAGCTTCATTTCATCGAGCTCGGATTTGAGCCCATCCATTTCTTTCTGCATCGCCCGGAACATCTCGATCACCGGGTCAGGCAGCTGCGTATGGTCGAGGCGGTCACCCACCCGTTCTCCGTTGCGCCGAACCACACGTCCCGGATTGCCGACGACCGTGCAATTATCCGGCACTTCCCTTAGCACGACCGCATTGGAGCCAATGCTGGAATTGTCCCCGACTGTGAAAGAGCCAAGCACCTTCGCCCCGGAGCCGATAACCACATTATTGCCAATTGTAGGATGCCGCTTACCTTTTTCCTTCCCCGTTCCGCCAAGAGTTACCCCTTGGTAGATGACAACGTCGTCCCCAATTTCGCAAGTTTCGCCGATAACAACGCCCATTCCATGGTCGATGAACAAACGATTCCCGATTCTGGCGCCGGGATGAATCTCGATGCCGGTCATGAACCGGCTGACCTGGGAGATCACACGCGCAAGCGTGAACCATCTCCTTCTGTAGAGTGAATGCGCGATGCGGTGGGCCCATATGGCATGGACGCCCGAATACGTAAAAATGACTTCAAACCGGCTGCGTGCGGCGGGGTCGTTTTCGAAAACCGTCTGCACGTCTGAGCGAAAATGGCGAAACATGGATGACCTCTCCCTTCAAAGCTGCCAAACCTATCCCTTGCTATCTCTCTACCGCAAAATAATAAAAAGCCCCTGCAGCATTAAGCTGCAGAGGCGTCTTCTCGCGGTTCCACTCTGCTTGAACAACACGATCGGCTATATAGCCGACGGCTGCACATCTTCACGTCTTTAACGCAGACTTTACGTTGTCGCCTACCCTGCCATCCGTCGGTGAGTACCGATGAGACAACAGCTCGGAACAAGGCTCCCAGGTGCATATTTCCGTTCAAGCGGACTAGACAACTTTCAGCCCCATTCCAATCTCTAAATGAGTGATTCGAATGACGGTTGTCCTCTCTGCGAATCCACAGCTAACGTACTTTTCCTGTTCATGGCCGATTCATCTTATTGATAGTCATAGTATACCGAATCGCAAAAAAAGTGCAAGCATTCCATGCAAAAGTTCAGCCCGCGACAAGCACACTTGAATATAATTAGCCCAGACGTGCCTTCAATCTAGCGATTACTTTCGGCTCACCCAGAAGCGCAATGGATTGGTTCAGATCCGGACCATGCGTCTGGCCTGTCAAAGCTGCGCGGATCGGCATGAACAACGCCTTGCCTTTGAAGCCCGTTTCCTTTTGGACCGTCTTGATCATTTCTTTGATGCCGTCCGCAGTGAATGGAGCAGCTTTAGCCTCTAACAACGCCAGAAATTGGCTCAAAACCGTTGGAACTTGCTCTTCCGCCAGCACCACAGCAGCTTCTTCCTCGTCCGCTACCGTCTCGCGGAAGAACAGCTCCGTTACTGGAACGATATCCGCTGCAAAGCGGAGCTTGTCCTGGTGAAGCGCCACCAGCGCTGTGACCCATTCCCTTCCCTCTGCATCCAGCGTATCTGGAATGCAGCCTGCTTGTTGCAGATGAGGCAGACTGAGGTCAACGACGCGGGCCAGATCCGCTTTTTTCATATATTCGCCGTTCATCCAGCTAAGCTTCTGCGTATCGAATACGGCTGGGCTTTTGCTCAGACGATTGGAGTTAAACACAGCCACCAGTTCGTCGCGGGTGAACATCTCTTGCTCGCCCTCCGGCGACCAGCCCAGCAGCGTAATGAAATTGAACAGCGCTTCAGGCAAATAACCAAGGTCATCGTACTGCTCAATGAACTGGATGATGGATTCGTCGCGCTTGCTCAGCTTTTTCTTATTTTCGTTTACAATCAGGGTCATATGTGCGAATACCGGCGGTTCCCAGCCGAAAGCTTCATAGATCATAAGCTGGCGCGGCGTGTTGGAGATATGGTCTTCACCTCGCAGCACATGGCTGATTTTCATCAAATGATCATCCAGCACCACGGCAAAGTTATATGTCGGGATCCCATCCTTCTTCACGATGACAAAGTCGCCCATCTCCGTTGTATCGAAGCTGATCGAGCCCTTCACCATATCGTCAAAAACGTATGTTTTGCCTTCCGGCACACGGAAACGAACGCTGGCCACACGGCCTTCCGCTTCGAAAGCCTGCTGCTGCTCAGGCGTCAGATTGCGGTGCTTGCCGGAGTAACGCGGAGTCTCGCCGCGCTCAGTCTGCTCCTCACGCTCTTTCTCCAGCTCTTCTTCCGTGCAGTAGCAACGGTACGCAAGACCGCGATCAAGCAGCTCCTGCCAGTACTCGCGATAAATATCCAGACGTTCCGTCTGGCGGTAAGGACCGTAACCTCCGCCCACGTCGATGCTTTCATCCCAATCGATACCGAGCCACTTCAGGTAAGTCAGCTGGTTCTCTTCACCACCTGCTACATTGCGTTTCACATCGGTATCCTCAATGCGGATAATAAATTTACCGCCCTGATTTCTGGCGAACAGATAGTTGAATAAGGCCGTTCTGGCATTGCCGATATGCAAATGACCCGTTGGCGACGGCGCGTAACGAACGCGTACTTCTGCTGTCATCGTTTTTCCTCCTTAAGTTATAGCACGTTAACGATTACTCTAACTGTTACTGGCTCCATCCAGATAATATGGATGCAAGATTCATCTTGTATGAAAGTATGATAAGTTCACCGTTTCTCACCGCAATGAGCTAAACGTTTTTTCAATAATACTACTCTGCATTCACTACTGCCAATCTACTTTCTATATGCTAGGCAGCGCTATAGCAGGCTATGTCGCATATTGAGTGATTTTGGCGTTCTATACAACACGATTTGGCTCCATTTAGCTGCAACTGGTCGATTAAGAGTTTCTGGCAACACTAATCCGTCCTGCGACGTCGTTTTCGCGATTTAGCCGTTTCTCGCAACGCTGATCATCCCCTCGACTAGATCACCTAAAGACGCTTTCACTCGGGAGAACATCTGCGCGATGCAAGAGGCAACCTACGTCTATGCCTTCACCAACAGCACAGCCGATTGTGCGGCAATGCCTTCGCCCCGGCCGGCGAAGCCAAGCTGCTCGGTTGTCGTCGCTTTGACGTTCACCTGCGAGATGTCGGCTTCCAGCGCCTTGGCAATAACCTCCGCCATCTGTGGAATGTAAGGCAGCATCTTCGGACGCTGCGCGATGATCGTAGAGTCGATATTGCCCAGCTTATAGCCGCGTTCCTTCACCAGCTCCCATACCCGTTCCAGCAGCTTCAGGCTATCCGCATCCTTATAAGCCTCATCCGTATCGGGAAAATGCTTGCCGATATCGCCAAGTCCAAGCGCCCCCAATATCGCATCGGAGATCGCGTGCAGCAATACGTCCGCATCGGAATGACCGAGCAGCCCTTTCTCATATGGAATGGTTACGCCTCCTATAATGCACGGGCGGCCTTCCACCAATTGATGTACGTCAAACCCTTGTCCAATTCGAATCATGTCATGCTTCCCCTCTCTCCGTCCTTCGCTGCCCCAGCAGAAACTCCGCATACGGCAAATCGTCAGGCGTCGTAATCTTAATATTCGTGTAATCCCCTTCTGCCACGGTAACGGGAGCGCCCATTCGCTCCACGACCATAGCATCGTCAGTGCCTAGAAAACCTTCCTCCGAAGCCCGCCTATGAGCCTCCAGCAGCAATACACGCCGAAAAGCCTGCGGGGTTTGTATCGCCCACAAGCTTCTGCGATCCGGTGTCGAGACGATGACGCCGCCTTGGTCCACCTGCTTGATGGTATCCTTCACCGGCACGGCAAGAACGGCTGCTCCGCCCGCAAGCGCGGTTCTACAGCAGTTCTCCACCGCGGCCTCCATTACAAGAGGACGCACGCCGTCATGCACCATCACCCAGTCCGACGTCAGCTGCTCGAGACCGCGCAGAACGGAATGCTGTCTCTCCTGTCCCCCGCCAAGCACGGCGGTCACCTTGGAGATGCCATATTCACGCACCCACGACTGGCATCGTTCGATATCATCGGCTCCTACAACTAAGGAAATTTCATTCACAAAGCTCAGCCGCTGGAACAGCTCCAGCGTATGAACCAGAATTGGCTTGTTCGCCAAGTGCAAATATTGTTTACTTTCGCTCGTCCCCATGCGCGTGCCGCGTCCGGCCGCTACGATGACGACGCCCCACTTCTCTTCCATGCTTCAACCCGCCTTGAACTGTTGTCAGGCGCAGACGGCCCTGCCATCTCTCACCCGGCATCCGTTCGATACGCGCTGCTGGATCAGCTCTGTCGCGCACCTGCGCATACTAGCTCATCCCAAGTACAATAGTACTATCATACCTCGTTACAGCGCTTTTTCCAACAGCTTCGGCTTGGCAAATATCATTCGGCCCGCAGACGTCTGCAGCACACTCGTCACGAGCACCTCCATCGTCGTTCCGATGTAATCACGGCCGCCTTCTACAACGATCATCGTGCCGTCATCCAGATACGCAACGCCCTGCCCGTGCTCCTTGCCATCCTTGATCACTTGAACGATAATTTCTTCACCCGGCAATACGACCGGCTTGACGGCATTGGCAAGATCGTTGATGTTCAGAACGGAGACGCCCTGCAATTCACACACTTTGTTCAAATTAAAGTCATTGGTCACAACCTTGCCGCTAAGCGCTTTCGCCAGCTTCACAAGCTTGCTGTCCACCTCACCGATCTCTTCGAAATCTCCTTCGTAGATCAGCACCTTCACGTCGAGCTCCTTCTGAATCTTATTCAGAATATCGAGACCTCTGCGGCCGCGGTTACGCTTCAGCAGGTCCGAAGAATCCGCAATATGCTGCAGCTCTTCCAGCACGAACTCCGGTATGACCAGCGTTCCCTCGATAAAGCCTGTTTTGCAAATATCCGCAATCCGGCCGTCAATAATGACGCTTGTATCCAGGATTTTATGCTCCTCATACGTTCCCGACTGATCCTGCACTGGAACCGTGCGGCGACTTTCGGCAAGCTGCTGGAAACCCTCGGCAATCTCTTCTTGCTTAGATAGACCGATGCGCAAGCCCAAGTATCCGAATACCAGCGCCATCATCGCTGGCAGCAATGCGCCTACGCTCTCGAAGCCTGATACCGCCGGATAAAGCAGCACGGCCAGCAGCAACCCGCTCAGCAAGCCTCCGGCTCCGGCAAACAGCTGTCTTAGCGGCATCTCTGATGTCAGCTCGACCCCCCTTTGCATATACCGGATGGCCGGACGCGCTAGAATCGTTGCAGCGATTACGCCGAACAAGGCTCCTATTCCTACATTCATGTAATAAGTGCCGGATTGCTGCAGCATGCCAAATGAAGAGCTTGTCCACACGGCCGAGCCATTCACCCATTTGTAAACCTCACTACCAGCCATTCCGCCAAACAATAATCCGATTAACTGTATCATTCGTCTAACCATAATGGTTCACCTCCATTACAATTATGATCAAATCTTGCACGACCTAATCGTGGCAATAGGCAAAATGTTCAATATCTTATGTCTTGTGGAAAACAATGTCCCGGAGGTTTATAATAGGTAAAGAGATTACTTCTACTCAAGGTGGGTGAATGAGGTGGAATCCATGAATGCTCCAACATTGGATCAGTTCCAGCAGCAAGTATCAGAGCTCCTTCTGCGACATCGCAGTTTGCTGGACGTGTTGTCCAAGCTAGGACAATCCGGCGCATCCGTAAACCGCGCGGTTACGAAAGCCGTAACGGACTGTGGTTGTATCGAATTGAATGCCCGCAAGCAGCAGTATTCCGATGAATCGAATTTGCAAGATGCGAAAGAAACGCTGGAGAGTCATTTGGCGGGTTCGCTGTGCGAACATTGCAACGAGGTGCTGAAGAGCGAGCTTGGACGAAACTTGTTTTATATGACCGCTCTGTGTAATCTGCTTCAGATCCAGCTCGACGAAGTAGTCGCCGACGAATACGACAAGTGCTCGACGCTTGGCCTGTTCAATCTTACTTAGACACTCCAAGAGAACATATGACTTCGACATAACAAAGAAAAAGAACGTTCCCGCCCAAGAAGGACTGCGGAACGTTCTTTTTCATAGGTGCCGGACTAAGCCGGCTTTTCGGATTTAACCGGTTCTTCGGTTGGCTCCTGTGCCTTGTCGCGCTTGCGGAACCGTTTCGGCAGACGACGGTCAACGTTTTTTTTTAGACCGTAGAGTGCATACAGCAAGAGCGGAATGAACAGGATTTTGGACAATTGGCTCTCGAACAGCAGCCCCAGAATGACGGATACGACCACGATGATCGGAACGACCCATACGGCGCTGCGCGGAATGCCTACTTTCTTGAAATTCGGATATCGAATCGTGCTGACCATCAAGAGGGCCAGAACGAGTGTGCTCGTAAGCAAGACAGAAATCGGAATATCTTCTTTGAATAAGGCCAAAGTCGCCAGTACGCCTCCGGCTGCAGGAATCGGAAGTCCGATGAAATAGCCGGTATTGCTTGTAATGACATTAAACCGCGCTAAGCGCAGCGCTCCGCAGATCGGGAATAATGCGGTTGCGGTCCAAGCAAGCGCAGGACTTAAGTCCTGAAAAGCGACAACATACATAATAAAAGCCGGCGCCACTCCGAAAGAGATGACATCTGACAAAGAATCCAGCTCTTTGCCGAATTCGCTTTGGGCATTTAGTGCTCGCGCGACCCGTCCGTCCACGCCGTCAAGCAGCATAGCGATTAATACCATCATCGCGGCCAACGCAGGTTTCTCGTTGAATACCAGAATAATGGCGATGACGCCAAGAAATAAGTTACCAACCGTGAGAAGGCTCGGTATCGATTTTGCGATCATCTATTCCACCTCTTCTCTACTATGCCCCAATTATGAAGCTGCACAGCTCAATAAAGTTTGGAACACATTCTATCAATTGTATGGGATTTAAATTTGCCTGTCAATAAACATCTGCTCTTGGATACGGCGCAGTCCGTCCTTAATCGCCCGTGCCCGTACCTCTCCAATTCCGTCCACTTCGTCCAGTTCCTCGATGGTAGCCATCAGAATATGGGGCAGTCTCTGGAAGCGTTCAACCAAATTATTCATAATAATAAATGGCAGTCTCGGAATTTTATTAAGCAATCTGTAGCCGCGAGGCGATACCGATTCATCAGCCATATTATTCGTGTGCGGATAACCAATCAGACGCACGACCGGCGTCGCATCGAGGAGTTCCTCCGAGCTGAGCTTCTTCAATCCATTGCGGATTTCGCGAATTTTCTCGTCCGAGTTATCTTTCGCATAATCCTTCAATAAGAACCAGCCATCTTCTTCAACTCCGCCAACCAGCTCATCCATCTGCATGCTGATCAGACGGCCTTCCGTGCCAAGTTCATTCACATAACGATTGATTTCCATCTTAATGCGCAGCACCATCTCCACGCGCTGAATGACGTGGGCCACTTCCTGCAAGGTAACGAGCTCCTCGAACTCCAGTGCAGACAGATTCGTAAAGGACTGCGTCAAAACAGCCTTGTATTTCTCCAATGTTTGAATCGCCTGATTCGCTTTCGTCAGAATAACGCCTATATCCTTCAGTGAATAACGCAGATTACCCTGGTACAACGTAATAATATTGCGTCGTTGTGAGATGGATACGACCAGCTTGCCCGTCTGCTTCGCGACCCGCTCCGCTGTCCGGTGACGGATTCCCGTCTCAATGGACGGGATAGAGCTGTTCGGAATGAGCTGGGTGTTGGCGTACAAAATGCGTCTCATATCCTCGCTCATAATGATTGCGCCGTCCATCTTCGCAAGCTCGTATAGATAGTTGGGTGAAAAATCGCAATTGATGGAGAAGCCGCCATCGACGACTTCCATGACTTCGGGACTGTATCCTACCACGATTAGAGCGCCTGTTTTGGCTCTGAGCACATTCTCTAACCCTTCACGAAAAGGGGTGCCTGGCGCAACTAATTGCAAAAGCTGATTCATGACTTCCTGCTGTGTCGGTTCTTTCATGTGATGCCCCCCTATCCAAGCGCTGCCTTAAGTGCTTCCGCTACCGTGCCAACTCCGATAATTTCGATGCCGTTCGGAGCTTTCCAGCCCTTCAGGCTTTTCTCCGGCATAATGACTCGTTTGAAGCCGAGCTTCTCGGCCTCTTTCACCCGCTGTTCCGCACGGGACACGGCTCTGACCTCGCCAGTCAAGCCTACTTCACCGAAGATGACATCATACGGCTTCGTCGGCGCATCCCGGAAGCTGGATGCCAGACTAACCGCTGCTGCGAGATCTACCGCCGGTTCATCAAGTTTGACGCCTCCCGCTACATTCAGGTAAGCGTCCTGCGTCTGAAGAAACATCCCGTTCCGTTTCTCCAGTACCGCAATAATCAAGGCCATCCGATGATGGTCGATGCCCGTCGACATCCGTCGTGGCGAAGGGAAATTCGTCGTAGCCACAAGCGCTTGCAGCTCCACCAGCACCGGTCTGGTCCCTTCCATGCTCGCGACTACAGTGGAGCCGGATACGCCAAGCGGCCTCTCCGACAAGAAGAGCTCCGAAGGATTCGATACTTCCCGCAGCCCTTCCTCTCCCATCTCGAAGATGCCAATTTCGTTCGTCGAGCCGAACCGGTTCTTAACCGCGCGCAGCAGACGGTACGTATGATGCCGCTCACCCTCAAAGTATAAGACGCAGTCAACCATATGCTCGAGAAGCCTTGGTCCGGCAATAGCGCCTTCCTTCGTTACGTGTCCCACCAGCACGGTCGCAATCCCCTTAATCTTGGCAACACGCATGAAGTGGGCGGTACATTCACGCACCTGCGAGACGCTGCCTGGAGCAGATTCCACTCTGGGGTCATAGACCGTCTGAATGGAGTCGATGACCAGGAAGTCGGGCTGAACTGATTCGATGGCATCGTTAACTTGCTCCATATTCGTCTCGCACAATACATAAAGCGTTTCCGTAAGCGCACCAAGCCGATCGGCACGCAGCTTTGTCTGCCGTACGGATTCCTCTCCAGATATGTAGAGAACCTTCAGTCCCTTCACCGCAAGCGCATGCGAAGTCTGAAGCAGCAGCGTGGACTTGCCGATGCCTGGATCTCCGCCGACGAGAATAAGCGAGCCCGGCACAACCCCGCCTCCAAGCACACGATTCAGCTCCAACATGCGTGTCTCGATTCGCGGTTCTTGCCCACTCTCTATATGTATGATGGATTGAGGTTTTTCTTTCGTATGGATCGACGATAAGCCGACGCCTTTCGTCTTAACGACGGTCTCCTTCTCCTCCACCATGGTGTTCCAGGCTTGGCAGCCCGGGCATTTTCCCAGCCACTTCGGTGATTCGGTGCCGCATTCGGTGCATACGAACTTCAGTTTTATTTTGGCCATCCCGAACTCCTTTTAACAATTCTCATAATTAAAGTTTACCATTATATTCCCATCCTATAAAGGTACATTATTCAAGAAAAAAGTTGGATCTACTCTATTATAACCCCTCGCCACTCCATTGCCATCATTATCGGTTAAATACTCCAGTTCTATAAACTTTAAAACACGCAAATTAGCCCATGTCATAAGCATGCGCTTGGGCTTGTTATTTCAACTAAATAAACAATAATCCGGCAAGATTATAAAGGACTGTTCCCGAATCCAGCTATCCTTATAGCTTATGGAGCAACTAAATTTCACAAAAAAATCCCGACAGCCTAAGCTGCCGAGATTTCGCTTCACTTCTTATGATTTGGTCGCCGACTCTTCCTCTTGAGCAGGCTCCTTCTGCGACTTGTTGACGACAAGCCCGCCGTCCTTCAAGTCGATCACGAAGGAGTCGCCCTTCTGAATCAGTCCCATCAGCAGATCCTCGGACAGACGGTCCTCGATATGCTTCTGGATTGCCCGGCGCAGCGGACGTGCGCCGTATTGCGGATCGTAGCCTTCTTTCGCGAGGAATGCCTTCGCCGTATCGGTGAGCGAGAAATCCACTTCCTGCTCACGCAGACGCTTGCGAAGCTCGTCGGACATCAGCGTTACGATCTGAGCAATATGCTCTTCGCCCAGCGAATGGAAGACGATCGTCTCGTCAATCCGGTTGAGGAACTCCGGACGGAAGCTCTTCTTCAGCTCTGCCATGACTTTGTCTTTCATAACTGCGAAGTCGCGGCCTGCATCCTGTACGGCTGTAAAGCCCAGGGATGAGTTCTTCTTGATCTGATCAGCGCCGACGTTCGACGTCATAATGATCAGTGTATTGCGGAAGTCTACGACGCGCCCTTTGGAATCAGTCAATCTGCCGTCTTCCAACACTTGCAGCAAGATGTTGAATACTTCCGGATGCGCCTTCTCAATCTCATCGAGCAGCACCACAGAGTAAGGCTTGCGGCGAACCTTCTCGGTCAACTGGCCGCCTTCTTCGTAGCCGACATATCCCGGAGGAGCGCCTACGAGTCTGGACGTCGAATGTTTCTCCATGTATTCCGACATATCGATACGAATAACCGCATTCTCGTCGCCAAACATCGCTTCCGCGAGCGCACGAGCCAGCTCCGTCTTACCTACGCCCGTCGGGCCAAGGAAGATAAAGGAACCGATTGGACGCTTCGGATCTTTCAGACCCGCTCTGGCGCGTCTGATCGCACGGGATACAGATTTCACCGCTTCTTCTTGACCGATAACGCGGTCGTGAAGAATGGATTCCATCTTCAGCAGACGCTCCGTCTCCTCTTCCGCCAGCTTGCTAACCGGAATTCCGGTCCAGCTCGCTACGACCTGAGCGATATCCTCCGGTGTAACCTCGGAGTCGGTACGGCCCTGCTTCTCTTTCCACTGATTCTTGGTTACGTCCAGCTCTTCCCTGATCTTCTGCTCCGTATCGCGAAGCGCTGCCGCTTTCTCGAATTCCTGGCTTTGAACCGCCGCGTCCTTCTCCTTGCGGATATCCTCCAGGCGATTCTCCAGCTGCTTCAGATTAGGCGGAACGGTATACGAGTTCAATCTTACTTTAGAGCTGGCTTCGTCGATCAAATCAATGGCTTTGTCGGGAAGGAAGCGATCCGTAATGTAGCGGTCGGACAACTTCACAGCTTGCTCGATAGACTCATCCGTAATTTTCACGCGGTGATGCGCTTCATAGCGATCGCGAAGACCATGCAATATTTGAATGGCTTCTTCGACAGACGGCTGGTCTACCGTAATCGGTTGGAAACGACGTTCCAGCGCGGCATCCTTCTCGATATATTTGCGGTATTCATCCAGCGTTGTCGCACCGATGCACTGCAGCTCGCCGCGTGCAAGCGACGGCTTCAGAATATTGGAGGCGTCGATTGCACCTTCTGCTCCGCCTGCGCCGATCAGCGTATGCAGTTCGTCGATGAATAGGATGATGTTGCCCGCTTGACGAATTTCATCCATGATTTTTTTGAGACGGTCCTCGAACTCGCCGCGATACTTCGTACCAGCAACGACAGAACCCATATCCAGCGTCATGACGCGTTTGTCACGCAGCGTCTCCGGAATTTCATTGTTGATAATCTTCTGGGCCAATCCTTCCGCAATCGCTGTTTTACCAACGCCAGGTTCACCGATGAGTACCGGGTTGTTTTTTGTCCGGCGGCTCAACACCTGAATTACACGCTCGATTTCTTTGCTGCGTCCGATAACCGGATCGAGATTGCCTTCCTTCGCGTAAGCTGTCAGGTCTCTCGCGAGTCCATCCAGCGTAGGCGTGCTTACATTCGCTTGCGAACCGTGATTGCTTGATACCGCCTCGCTGCTGCCCAGCAATTGAAGGACTTGCTGGCGGGCTTTGTTCAAGCTGATGCCAAGATTGTTCAGCACACGCGCCGCCACACCTTCGCCTTCACGGATGAGACCAAGCAGAATATGCTCTGTGCCAACATAGGTATGGCCAAGCTTTCTTGCTTCGTCCATCGACAGCTCGATGACCTTCTTCGCTCTTGGCGTGTAAGCGATATTGTTCGGCTGTTCCTGTCCGCGTCCGATCAGCGCCTCGACTTCATCCTGAATCTTCTCCAGTCCAAGACCAAGTCCCGTCAGCGCCTTGGCTGCAATGCCTTCCCCTTCGCGAATCAAGCCCAGCAAGATATGCTCCGTACCGATATTGTTATGTCCAAGACGAACCGCTTCTTCTTGTGCCAGTGCCAGTACTTTCTGCGCACGTTCCGTGAATCTTCCAAACATCATTGTTCTACACCCCCATGATCATTTTTGCCGCTTAATTGGCTTCGTATAAGCTCCGCTCTGCGGTAATCCCGCTGCTCAGCATTCATCTTCTCGTTGAAAGCCTGCTGGAGAAAACCGGGCTGGGTCATTACAAGCAGCTCATTGAGCACCTGCGGCGTTACATCCTTCAGCAGACCGAGATCTGCTCCGAGCCTGACATCCGACAGACGCTGCGCAGCTTCCTTGGAATCCATAATCGCTGCGTGGGACAGAATGCCGTACGATCTTCTCACACGGTCTTCAATCCTGATTCGCGATTCCTCCAACAGCCGCTTCCGCGCTGCACGCTCATGCTCGATAATTTGCTTCGCGACACCATGCAGGTTCTCGATGATCTCATCCTCTGACTGCCCTAGCGTCGTCTGATTGGAGATTTGGAACAGATTGCCCAGCGCCTCGCTGCCTTCCCCATACAACCCTCTAACCGCCAAACCGACCTGCGTAACCGCCGTCAGGATCCGGTTAATATGCTGCGTCAATACTAATGCCGGCAGATGCATCATGACGGATGCACGTATGCCTGTGCCGACGTTAGTCGGACAAGTTGTTAGATAGCCGCGCTTCTCATCGAACGCGTAATCTGCCGCTTCCTCGAATATATCGTCAATTCCGCTCGCCAACGTCCATGCCTCGCCGATCTGAAATCCGGGATACAAACATTGGATGCGCAAATGGTCTTCTTCGTTAATCATGATGCTCACCGCTTCGTCCTCACTCAGGATGACGGCGCCTCCGCGCGACTCATTAGCCAGATTCGGACTGATGAGATGTTTCTCGACGAGCACTCGCTTATCCAGCTCGCTAAGATCGGAGAGCAGTATTGTATCGAAGCGGCCGTACGCGTCCAGTTGCCCGGTTTGGCTTACTTCGGCAAGCTGATTCAGCACTTCCGTCGCTTGCTCACTCGTCGCCAGCATCGGAAACGGCTGATGCCGCAAGTTGCGCGCAACACGCACTCTGCTGCTAATGACCACGTCAGAATCGGGACCTGCGCCCCTCATCCAATCGCTGAGCGCATCTTCTGAGAATCGATGCTTCGTCAACAGGCTCACTCCTTTACGTCTTAGCTATGTCTACAGTTCCGCTATCTTCCGCTCCAGCTCGCGTATGCGATCCCGAAGCTCTGCCGCGTTCTCGAATTCCTCTTGTTCAATATAAGTCTGCATATCCTTCCTGAGCTGCTCAATCTCCCGCTTGCATTGAATCTGCCCGCCGGATCGCTTCGGAATCTTGCCGCTATGTGTCGTGCTGCTGTGCACGCGCTTGAGCAGCGGATCAAGCCGGTCGGCGAACGCGCTGTAGCATGAGCTGCAGCCGAAGCGGCCAATCTTGCTGAACTGCGCATACGTCAGTCCGCACTCCTCACAGCGTACCGTCTGCGGCGCTGACTGAGGCGTTGTGGTTCCCGGCGAATTGAAGTCAAGCAATCCGGAGAGAAGACTATGAATGGAGAAGCTGTTCGGTGTGCCTGGAATGCCTTCGCCCTTCTCGCGGGCGCAGCTTTCGCAAATATGGAACTCCGTCTTTTCGCCATTCACAATTTTCGTAAAATGAAGCGTAGCCGGCCTCTTGCCGCATTCTTGGCAGAACAAAACACGTCCCCCTTCCTATTTGACCAGTAATGAAATAAGCATCGAACGCAGCAGTCTTGCCCGCATCTCGTCACGCATAGGCAGCATCAGGGCAATCGTATCGCGATGGATGGCCGCCCCAAGCAAATTCGCCTCCCGCTTCGTAATCAGTCCCGCTTCATGCAGCTGATAAATCAGCCCTTCCGCAGCGCCCTGATCGACACTATTCCCTACGGTCTGCTCAATGTGGTACTGGATCGTCTTCAGAGCCGGCAGATCTACACGCTGAATTCGGATATAGCCTCCGCCCCCGCGCTTGCTCTCAACCATGTATCCCTTCTCCAGCGTGAACCGGGTACTGATCACATAATTGATTTGCGAAGGCACGCATGAAAACTTATCCGCAAGCTCGTTGCGTTGAATCTCAACGGCGCTTTCATTGCTGTCATCCAGCATATGCTTCAAGTACTGTTCAATGAGATCGGAAATGTTACGCAAACCACCAACCTCCCTGATCTTGCGCCAAATAAAAGCCCGACAATGAGGAAATTGCACCTCAACTGACTTTGACTTTCTTTGACTTTAACTTTATTATACGCAAAAATTACCGCAGGTCAATACAATGGAGTTTAAATTTTCTGAACATTTATACAGATGCAAAAATCGGCACATCGCTACTATCTAGCTTGATGCGCCGAAGCTTGGTTTATACCTGTATATAACGGCGATTGATGGCATTCGTTGTATCCACAGGCCACTTTACCACTGCTTTTAGACTTATAATTGCGGTATCGTATCCGTTGCTCCGTCCAGAAGTCACATGCCGCTCCGGTAATGGAGCTCTCCTTACTTGGACTGTACCTTCTCAATCTTGCTGGCTGTGGCCTGCGCCGGATAAGACTCGGCCACTGCTCCTTCGATCTCGACACGCACATCATCGCCCACCTCAACTCCGACCATGTCCGTCTCGTCGGTGACGGTCAACCAGATCGCCTGAGGGCGCAGCACCGTTAGAATTTCATCCACCGACTCCAGCTCCGGCTTTAATTCGATCTCTGTCACATCCTTGCTCTGCACAACCAATAGCTGATCATCCTGAATCGCAATGACACGGCCTGCTTGATAGTCCCAGGCTGCCTCCTGCTTCTTGTCAGAACCGCATCCCACTAGCGTAACAACGGCAGCCAGCAAAACCAGTGTCATAACCGCTTTTACCTTCATGGACATCCCTCCTTGAAAGCTGCGTTTATGCAGCTACCCCGGATTACCCTTTTTGCTCCATTCAGAAACAAGGGTTGCTTCTTGTCTAATCTTTAGGGAGCACAACAGGATTCATAACCGGCGAAGAGAGAATGACCGACGTGTTCACATTGCCATACGGCATCAGGCGCTCTACCAACAAGCTAAGCTCATCCATACCGGTAACGGCCGCTTTCAATATATAACTTACCGTCCCTGTGACACGATGGCATTCCAAAATATCTCCGTCATGCACAATTCGCTTATCGAATTCATTCGGCGATACTTTCAGCTCGCTAATTTGAATAATGACCTGAATATTCCTTCCTAAAGCAGCTGGCGACACCCTGGCCGCGAAACCGGTAATGGCCCCTTTCTCTTGCAGTCGAAGAAGCCTCTCCGACACGCTGGGCCGGCTCAGCGCCAATTTTTTGGAAAGCTCGCTTACCGTAATGCGCCCATCTTCTTGCAACAATTTCAAGAGCGTTCGGTCCAAATGGTCCATCTTTGTAAGCCACCTTTCACTTTGCTTGGTATTCCTGCAAATAAGATTCAATGTTATCTATATTAACATGAAAATCGTTCAGATTAACATATAACCTTATTTAATCCTGCTGTATTCTAATTTATATAAACCTTATGCAGGTGGTGCATGCAAAATGTTGCTATTATCAGGCTACAAAGTGAAGGCATCTGTGTGGAAATGGCTTCATATTGCAATAGGCTGCTTCGTTACAGCCGGCGGACTTCTCCTCTTAAAGCATTCCGGTGTCGTCACAGGAGGGACAGCAGGGCTGGCCCTTAGCTTATCTCCCATGCTGAACATTCCGTTCCATTACTTGTTCGCCTTACTCAACTTGCCATTCTTTCTTTTTTCATACTTTTATATGGGCAGATCCTTTACATTCACAACAATGATCGCCATTACCATGCTCACGGGACTGAGCTCGCTGGACAGCGTGCTGCCCGCATTCACCATCCCGGCGCTGCCTGGCGCGATCATTGGCGGGGCCTTTATCGGAGTTGGACTGATTGGATTATTCCGCAACGGCGCATCGCTGGGCGGAGCTACGATTCTGGCGTTGTATCTTCATCGTAAGCATGGCATTAATCCCGGCAAAAGTAACTTCATCTTCGACTTTATCGTCATTGCATCCAGCCTCTTTGCTTACTCGCTTACAAGCGGACTCATCTCCGTGCTATCGATCGCAGTCACCTCTACTGTCCTAGCCTTATTTAAACGTAAGCTTACAACCGTTAAGCCGGAAGAAGCCAGGCCCGTTCATATCGCATCGGTTAATTAAGTCTACAAATGCAAACGAAAAAGGAATCCCTGCATGAGTACCATGTCATAGGATTCCTTTTTTAAATGACGTTGCGGAACATGTCCTTGCCCCTCATAGGCCGCATCCATTATGTTAGCAAGCTCACTCTTGCCGGTACCATTCATTCAGCGCCCGATAGGCTTTGTGATATCTGGCGTAGATGGAATCGTAGGACCGATGCCGGTCCGCTGAATACGTCATCGAATCAGAGAAGCTTACAAGCTTCTGTGTCATGATATCTTCCATCGTACACATGCCTATCCCTATACCAGCCAGCATAGCCGCTCCGATTGCTGATGCGTCCCGATTGTTCAGGAGAGAGAGGTTTTTGCCCAGAACATCGCCAATCATGTTGCGCCACACGGCATTTCGGCTGCCGCCTCCACCCAGATGAACCTGATCAATTACATGGCCATCCGCCTCGAATACTTCCATGCTTTCACGAATATTAAACGTAATGCCCTCCATCACGGAATGCATAAGCAGCTCCGGTGACTGTCCCGTTGATAACCCGATCCACGTCGCTCTATCGTATGCGTCGAAGTGAGGCGTCCCGCTTCCCACCAGAAAAGGAAGAAACATCACATTAGCGCTGCCGGGAGGAATGTCCCTCATACCCTCACATAGCCCATTAATAGCCGCGTAATCCTCCGCAGCCAGCTTCTTCTTCCCGGTTAATAGACGATAAGCCCAGTCGATCCCCAGCCCTCCGGTAAAGACAGACCCCATCGCATACAAGGTTCCCGGAATAGCGGAAGGATGATAGGTTACTTTGCCTGCACTGGAGGAGGACATAGAATCGACTCTCATCACGACCTGAGCCGACGTGCTTAATGTAATGGCCAGCGTGCCAGTGCGGACGGCACCTGTCCCAAGCTGGCTGCAGGCCATATCCGCAGCACCGGCTATGATTGGAGTACCTTCCATAAGTCCAGTAGCTGCTGAAGCATCCTCAGTTGCATAGCCGACAATGTCGGAAGAAGCATGGATCTGCGGGAAGAGATGGACAGGCAGCCCTAGTTCTTGAATGAGATCCATCGCCCATTCGCCTTTGCTATGATCGTAGAGCAAGCTGTTGCCCGCATCCGTCTGATCCGTTCCGAGTCGCCCCGTTAACTTATACCGAATATAGTCCTTAGGAAATAGCAAGGTACAAGCGCGCTCCAACACTTCAGGATGTTTTCTCTTGATCCACAGCAACTTCGATACGGTGAAAGCGTCGATCGGTTCATTGCCTGTTAATTGGAGGAATGCTCCCTTATAGCGGGCTCTAAGCAATGCCGTCTCCTCACAAGAACGTGAATCGGCAATCAGGATGCTTGGCATGACGGGTCTCCCGTCCGCGTCCAACAGAACAGGCGCACTCATATGACCGGAGAAGGATACGGCTCCAATCGCGGCTGGTCCAACCTTCTCCAAACATCCTTTTATCGCAGTGGAGGCCGCCTCCCACCAGGATTCCGGGCTTTGCTCCACCCATCCCGGATGGGGAGAGCTCGTTGGATAATGACCCGATTCAGAAGCTGCGATCTCGCCTTCCTTTGTCATCGCAATGACTTTGACTGCTGTGGAGCCGATATCGATGCTGAGTACCAAAGATGCGTCCTTCATCTCCACTCCCCGCTTTCACAAAAAATACTCTGCAGCCTTCTTATAGATGCTTGATCCGTTGCCTGTATTTATCGATATAGACTTGGTTTCTCTCGAAGCCGCCCGGTATGTTTCCACTCACATAGACGGGCGGCTCTATTCCCCGCTCGACCAGTTTCTCTGCCACGCTGGTCATGATCATATTCAGAATGACGCTGCCGATAACCGTAGAGCCGGACGCCATCTTCATGGAGAAGTCCGGGATTTCTACCAGGGCGTCGCCATGCGGCATATGATTATCGATAACTAAATCTGCAATATCACGCAAGCGTTGACCTGATGGATGGCGGGTTTCGTCATTGAAGTAAGCCGACGAACAAATGGCCACCACCTTCAGACCTCGTTCCTTGGCCGATTGGGCCATCTCTACAGGCAGGCTGTTAATTCCAGAGTTGGATATCACAATCATGACTTCGCCCGCCATCACGTTGTAGTTATCGAGAATAACCGGAGCATATCCCGTCATCCGCTCAATCTTCGAGCTTTTGACCGCTCCTTCATGAAGCATGATGCTTGTCTCCAATATCGCATTTACCGGCACCATGCCCCCGGCTCTATAGAAAAAGTCCTCTACCAGCAGATGAGAGTGACCGCATCCAAACAGATGGACCAGCCCGTCACGAGCTACAGAATCCGCAATCCAGTCGGCTGCCTGCATAATAGAATGGCGCTCTTCTTTCTCCACCAAATGAATATGACCAATAATTTCATGAACAAATTTGCTAGCAAGCATATGAATACCCCTTCCTGATGGCCAACCCCGTTAACCGATAGTTGGCGGAATGCCCAGTGTGCCAAAGATTCGAGAGGCTGTGCGTATATGCTCCGCTGCCCGGGACAAGGCTGGCTGTCCATGGCCCGGCAGCAGCATCTCCGGCTCCAAAGCCGCGAGCCGCTCTATACTTAATGCAAGAGCGCTGATCGAAAAATCATGTGTACTGAGCATCGAGATTTTCCCTCCGTACAAAATCGTGTCTCCGCTGAACAGAACGGACCGTCCGTTCGCCGTCTCCATCAAGTAACAAGTGTCGTAACGTGAATGTCCAGGCGTATGCATCGCGCTAAAAGAATATCGGCCAATCATGAACATCTCCCCGTCTCGAAGCCGAATGCCTGCTTTGCAAGGCGTCCAGTTGTAGTCCACTGGATAGAAGCCGGCCAATTTGGCCTGAGGAAGGTCGATTGCCGCCTCATCTCCCGCTTCAAGAACAGGGGCCGCCTCATCCAGCAGGACTACCTGCGCACCGGTAAGACGGGCAATCTCAGCTGCCCCACCGGAATGATCGGCATGCAGATGGGTAAGCAGAATATGTGTCACATCGGCCATGCTGCAATGATGCTCTGCCAGATTACTGGCCATCTCATCCACGGACAAACCTGTTCCGCTATCAATCAACGTTAATCCTTCTCCTGTATCCACCGCATACACATTGCAATCGGCCGGATGTGTCCAGTCGAAGCCCAGCTTACCGCTTCCTATCAAATAAATATCTCTGCTTAGCTTCATCTCAATCTTTGACCTGCACAATCATTTCGAGTTCGACAGCTGCTCCTGACGGCAGCTCGCTTGTTCCCAGCGCGGCTCTCGCATGCCGCCCTGCTTCGCCGAACACATCAACCAGCAGATCGGATGCGCCATTGATAACCAGCGGCTGGTCCCCAAAGTCGGCAGCGGAGCGCACATAACCCATCACCCGTACGATACGCTTTACTCGATCCAGCGAACCAAGCACCATCTGGATCTCACCCAGACCATTCAAGGCAGCCAGCCTGGCCAGCTTCTGTCCCGTCTCGATATCAATGTCCGCGCCAAGCCGGCCCGGCTGCTGCATCACCCCGTCAATCTCTGGAGTTGCGCCTGAGATAAACAACAAATCTCCGATCTGGACCCCGGGGATGAAATTAAAACGGGGCGGAACATGAGGAATCGTGATGCCTAGCTGCTGTAAGCGGTTCTCGATGGACATCTCTTCATCCACTCCTTCGCTCTATCTTCTTACTTTCCAATGCCGCTTCCGGCAAGCTTCACAACTTCACCTGTTCTTGCCGCATCTACGATGGCTTCCGCGATTTCCATTACATGAACCGAATGGGAAAGCGGCATAACCGGCGATGACTGGCCCTTCACAATCTGATTTACAAAATGAGTCAGCTCCATCAGTATCGCACCGCCAATTCCCTCTGGTCCCGTGGGCCATAACGTCGTCTCGGGATGCTGCAAGCCGCTATCCGTCCAGATCGTAAATCCGGGATGTGCAAGTCCGAATTTCGCTGTCCCTTTGTCCCCGATCACTTCAATCTCAGCATCGATTGTGCCGTCCAGCTCCAGCGTCTCGACCAAATTTTGCGGACCGCCGGAGGGCACCATCCAACTGGAGTCAAGTGAAGCAACCAATCCACTCTCGAATACCAGGACCGCGGAGAACAGATCAGGATGAACATATCCGCTCATATTCCGCTCGAATGCGGATACCTTGACGCAGCGGCAGCCTGCGTACCAGACGATCAAATCCAGCTCATGCACCCCGGATTCATAGACGGGGTGTACGCGATTGCCGAAGGAATGAAACCATGACCGACTGAAATTCCGTTTGGAACGAATGGCAGCGACATTCCCCAGCATGCCATTGTCTATGCTTCGTTTGATTGCGTAATATGGCTGGCTGAAGCGCGAGATATTGCCCACCATAACCTGCCGGTTCGTCTCGGCCTGAAGGCGGTGAATCTTATGTGCCTCCTCACTCGTAACGGCTAACGGCTTCTCTACAATGACATGCTTGCCGTATTGCAACGCCGCAATGACAAGCGGACCATGAGACTTCTCGTCGGACACGATATCTACGGCATCCAGATCCTCTCGCTTAATCAGCTCCAGAGGATCCCCATAGCAGTCCTCGCTCCTTATACCGAACTCCGACGCCGCTGCCTGAAGAGCGGGATCATAGACATCCGCAATCGCGGCTACTTCCACATGGGCCAATTGGCGCAGCACCCGCAAGTGCAGCCTGCCGAATCGTCCCGTTCCGATTAATCCGATACGCAGCTTCTCCATGGCGACACCTCCATGAATCGATTATTTGACCGCACCAGCTGTAAGTCCCTTCACGAAGTACTTACCGACGAAAGCGAAGAAGATGACAACCGGCAGCAAGGCAAGCACCGCACCAGCTGTCGTCCAACCCCAGCGGACCGTGTATTGGCCCATAATGGCGTTAAGACCGATTGGGAGTGTACGCAATGAATCGCTGTTGATCAGAACTGACGAGAATGCAAACTCCGTCCAAGCCATAATGAACGCATAAATGGATATCGTAGCGATGCCCGGTCCAATAAGCGGCAAGATAATCTGGAACAATGTCCGCATCCGGCCAGCACCGTCTATGGCGGCAGATTCGTCAAGCGCAATCGGCACATTGTCGAAGAAGCCCTGCATCAGCCATACGGAGAACGGCGCGGCGAATGTTACGTTGATGACCATTAGGCCAAGCAAAGAGTTGACCAGATGCAGATCCGCCATGAGTTGATAGACGGGAACCAGCAGCAGAATCCCCGGGAACACATACGTAGCCAATATAAGGCGGCTTACAAACTTGCGTCCCTTGAACTTCATCCGGTACAGTGCAAAGCTCGCCGGGATAACGATGAGTACGGATATGGCCATCGTGCCGATGGAGACGATGATGCTGTTGGACAAGTTCGTCAAATACGATGTCTGTTCGATCAGCTCTTGATAATGAACAAGGGTAAAGGCCTTCGGGAACAGATCCGGCTTCAGGATTTGATCAGCCGGCTTGAACGAAGAGACGATGACCCAGTAGAAGGGAAAGACTATTAAAAAGGTCAGCAATATACCGATGATGTATCGGAATATTTTCACGACAGTCACCAACTTTCCGGTAGCGATGAGATAAGCTTGTTGTTAATCTTCCTTAGGCCCTGCATATTTGAGGAAGAAGAAGGCGAATATGCTCAAGAATACGGCCGTGATAATCGAGGTTGCCGAAGCTTGTCCGATCTTGAACTGCTCGAATGCCTGCTGATAGATCATGACCGGTACAGTCGTAGAAGCTCCTGCAGGACCGCCGCCGGTTAGAATGTAAATCGTATCGAATATATTGAACGACCATAATGTGCCGACAAGTCCAAGCGCGAACGTGATTTTTCCCAGCGAAGGGAACGTAATGCTCCAGAATTGCTGCCATTTGTTCGCGCCATCCACATCGGCGGCCTCATAAATGTCTTGTGAAATGGTAGATAGACCCGCCAATACGATAACAGCCATGAACGGGAACCAATGCCAGGTGTTGATGAAGATGACAATCGGGAACGACCAGAAGCTGTCACCCAGCAAATTAATCGGTTTATCAATAAGATGAAGCGCTTGAAGCACGTGGTTAAAAATACCGTAGGATCCGTTAAATATCCATTGCCAAAAGATAGCGACGACAATCGTCGGTATAATCCAAGGAATGATCATCCAGTTACGTGCAAAATTCGTCATACGCGATGCTTTGTTGAGCAATAACGCTACGCTGAAGGCAAGCACAGTCTGCATCAAGCCATTGCCAAATACCCATATTAAGCTCTTCTTCCAAGCTGTCCAGTAAGCGCTTGATGTTAATGTGGCTTTGTACTGATCCAACCCGACGAACGTGCCTTTTGTACCGATAAACCCTGTGCTGTAGAAGCTTTCCTTGATTACGCTAAATAAAGGAATAAATATGGTCACCACAATCCAAATTACAATAGGCGCAACTAGCAGATAGGGCAGCAGTTTGTTGAACCTTTTGCCTTTGCCTAACATCTCCAAGCTTGTTCACTCCCCTGGAGGGACGAGAAGGGGTATGGTATCCAACGCACACCCCTGCCCATCAAACCCCTCGTCCAATTATTTCACAGCAGTTTCCATTTGGGCTTGTCCCCACTTGACTGATTCCTCAATTGACTTCCCAGCGATGATGATATTCTCGAGCGTTTGGGCCATGTAGTTCGGTCCTGCAATCTGGCCGATCTTGGTCGCTACGCCGTCTGTGAAGCCAAACAGTGCGCCTTTGCTGGAAGCTTCTATCAATACCTCTACTTGCTCCTTGTATTTACTAATGACCGGATCATTCCAGAAGCTCTCGGCCTTGCTGCCGTCTTCCGTAACCGGAAGGAACAGACCCGGCTCCGCATTGACAAAGCTGCCGTACGTCTCTGGCTCGAACAGGAATTCAAAGAACTTCGTAATGGCTTCTTTCTTCGCAGCATCGTCTGTCAGAACCATGATGCCGTTGGAATAGTAGATGCTGCCTTCTTCCCCGCCTTCGCCTACCGGCATTGGCACGACACCCAGATCGGAGGCCGGACGTCCGGATTCCGCTTCAAAGGTCGACAGGTATTGGCCCTTCTCGATCGCCATCGCGACGCTGCCGGAGTTGAACAGCGCTTGCGGCTCGCCCCATTGATACGTATTGCTGTCCGGTGGAGAAAACTTCATCAGATCGGTATACATTTGATAAGCTGCAACGGTCTTTTCATTGTCGAAGGTGATCTCGTTGTTGCCATTGATGACATGCTTGGCTCCGCCAGATACGAGGAAGCTGTACAGCACCTGGTCGGTTGCCATCGATTTCGATCCCGGAAGCGCAATGCCGTACTGACTGCCGGAAGTCAGCTTCTCGGCTGCCGTTTTCAGCTCTGCCCATGTCTTAGGCGGCTCTACATTGGCTGCTTGCAGCAAATCACTGCGGTACCACAGCACTTGAACCATGCCGAAGATCGGAACTGCCCATGTCTGGCCGTCATACTTGTATGGCTCCAGAGCGGTATCCAGGAAGCCATGCTTGCTGTCCAGTGACGCGATGATGTCATCAACCGGCTGAACAACACCCAGCTCTTTGATCAGCGTCGTGTAGTCCGGGATTGTAAAGAGCAGGTCCGGCCCCGTGCCTGACATAATGGACGCCGGGAATTTCGAGTATGCATCGCCCCAGCTCTGTACTTGCGGCGTCACTTTGATATCCGGGTTTGCTTTGTTGAAGGCATCCGTAATTTCCTGGAATCGCTTCACCCGGTTCGGCGGCTCCTCCATATGCCACAGCGTAATTTCTGTAACTTTGCCGTTGCTTCCGCCCGTATTGGTGTTTTTGTCCTTATTGCCCTCCGAGCCGCCGCTGTTCGACGAGCATGCCGCCAGCACGGTTTGAAGCACGATAACCAGTGCGATCAGCAGCAGAAATTTTTTACTCTTCATTACAAGACACTCCCTTTTGTATGATTTATTGCAGCGGACATATCCTTAAGGCCATGCCCGGTTACAATCGATACGACGGTAGCATTCTGCTCAAGCAAGCCAGTCTGCTGCATATGCGCCGCTGCCGCAACAGCCGTCACGGATGACAGCTCGGCGAGCACGCCTTCGCGCTCCGCCAGCAGCCTGCGATAGCGAATCAATTCTGCATCCGCTATAGCCAGCGCCATTCCTTCGGATTCTCGAATGACTGACAAGGTGCGGGTTCCATCCGCAGGATAAGTCAGCAAGGGATCAGCAATCCCTGAAGCGATCGTCTGAGCCGGACCGCTCCAAGGCTGTACGTCAGCCTCGCCAGCTTGGAACGCTTTCACAATCGGTGCGCATCCCTCGGCCTGTACGCCTGCCATGCGCGGCAGCTTGTCCGTAAATCCGGCGAGCCGCATTTCTTTAAAGCCTTTGTAGATTCCGGATAACAAGGGTCCTGCCCCGATCGGCACGATAATCCAATCCGGAACCTTGCCAAGCTGGAAAGCCAGCTCATAGGCAACCGTCTTGTTGCCTTCTACTGCATAAGGATTCATGTAGGTGGAGGTCAGATTAAAAGCTTGTCGTTCAAGCGCCATCTCTTCCGCCACTTTGTAAGCGTCGCTATAGTGGCCTGCCACGGTATGCAGTACCGCTCCGTACTGCTCCATCGCAGACCGCTTCTCCTCTGGCGTGCCTTCTGGCACATAAATCGTACAACGTAAGCCGGCTCTTGCCGCATAAGCTGCGGCAGCTACACCGGTATTTCCAGTTGAAGCGCATACAACCTCTTTCAGACCAAATTGAGCTGCTGCTGTCATGGCAACCGCGAGCGGTCTGTCCTTGAACGCCAATGTCGGATTGACGGATTCCAATTTCAACCATAAAGACTGATTATTCGCAATATTCAGTATATTAAGAGTGCGGATAAGCGGTGTTCCGCCTTCGCCAAGCGTGACCGTACTCCGTTCCGGCCATATCGGAAGCAGTTCTCGAAATCTCCAGATGTCGCTCCACGCTGCGTTCGATAATGGCTCGAAGTAGGCTTTGCTGAATATTTCCTTATACTCATAGTGAATATCCATAGTGCCATTGCAATGCCTGCAAGTATAGATCGGCTCTATCTCGTAGGTTTCGCCGCAATACCAGCATACGGGCCAGAACCTATTCATAGGTGCTACGCCTCCTCTTCCAATGCAGCATGTCCCGCAAGCGCCAGTGCGGCTTGCACATACATGCGATAAGCGCTGTGGAGCTGTCCAAGCTCGATATATTCTTCGTTAGAATGGGCTTGTTCAATGTTGCCGGGACCACAGACGATAATCTCAGGACATGCCTCTTGCAGAAGCGCTCCGTCTGTCCAGAATTGCAGGCCGATCGGCTCTGCCCCTTCCAAGGCCTCAGTTGCAAACTCTGTTTGATAAGCTTTCAGCATCGTTTTTACCAGCAAGCTGTCTGCGCTCGTCCCCATTGGACCATGTGGTACACCGTGGAAATTGTCCGAGACACGAATTTTCCCTTCAAAGTCAGGATACTGTTCACGAACGGCGGCTAGTGTCAATTCCAGCTCTGCCAGAGCCGATTCAGCCGACTCTCCGGGCAGCAATCGCCGCTCGAAGCCGATCGCACAGTGGTTCGGAACGATTACCGGTCTTGTGCCTCCCTGAATCATTCCGATATTCAGAGATGGAGAGCCAAGTAGTGGATGAGTGCGAAGCTTCAATTCCGGCAAATAATGATCCTGAATGTAGTTGATCCAACGCGAGGCCCGGTAGATCGCGTTGACGCCTTGCTCGGGTACGCTTCCATGAACGGAGCGGCCTACAAAGTCCGCTTCGAACCAGGCTACCCCTTTATGCGCAATGCCGACTCTCATCCCTGTCGGCTCACCGACAACGGCGTAATCAGCCCGGAAACCGCTGCGTGCCAGACGGTAGGCACCAGGACTATACGTTTCTTCTCCTGCTGTTCCTGCAAAGATCACATCGCCAGCCAAGCTGACTCCGCTGCGGTGGATAGACCTCAGAGTCATCATCATCGCCGCAAGCGCGCCTTTCATATCTACGCTTCCTCTGCCATACAGCCGATCTCCGATTAGAGTTGCTTTAAATGGATTATGCATACTATAGGGGGGAACTGTATCAAGATGGCCGTTGAGGAGCAAGGACTTTCCTCCTCCACTCCCAACGATCCGTGCAATCAGGTTGGGACGACCGGGGATCGCCTCTTTCAGCTCGCATTCAATCCCCTGGTCTTGAAACCATTGTTGCATATATACGGCTAACCGCATCTCCTGTTCAGGTACCTCGCTATGGCTCTCAATGGCAATGAGTTGTGCTAATAGCTCTTCGATCTCCCCAGGGACTGAAGCGGCGATTACCTTGTTCATTTGTCTTGTTTTCCCCAGCCGAATTCCTCTAGATATTCCTTCGATTCTTCAGCCACTCTGTCGAAGTCTGTCATGCTTACGCCTGAAGGATCGCCGACACCATATAGGCCGCCTGTCTGGAAGCCTTCCCACTCGACGGAGTTGTAGCCTTGGAAATTGACTTCTTTAAGCGCTTCCGCCATTTCGCGGAAATCGACAAAACCAGCGCCGAACCATACGTGCTGGGATTGCATAATGTTCGGGAAACCGACTTCGTCTTTCACATGCGTTACGCGGATTCGGTCGCCCAGCTTGCGAATCGCTTCCTTGATCGGCATACGAGGCTTAACGGTCGTGTAGAACGTTCCGACATCCACACAAGCATACACATTCGGGCGATCAACCAGTTCAAACAGCTTCAGCATATCGTCGATGTTGTTAATGATCGTACCCTGGATCAGCTCAATGCTGACGTCGATTCCTTTTGTTTTGGCGTAATCCGCAACCTCTTGTGTCGCTGTAACCACTTGATGCCAAGCTTCTTTTCGTGTCATCAGGTTGTATAGCGGCGGATCATAGTAACCGTCTCCAATTAGCGTCACCACTGTACCTGCGCCCATATCGGATGCGGCATCGATCGCTTTTTTGAACTTCGCAATACCGGCATCGCGGTCGAAGTAACGCGGTGTTACAAAAGTCGTATGACAGCCGATAGAGGAGAAGGCCAGTCCTGTTTCGTCCATCGCCTTGCGTACCTTTTTGACCGTATCGTCATATTCATGAGGCAATATTTCTTGTATCTTCGGATAGATGACATCGAAGCCTTCATAGCCGTAGGAAGCGATTTGTCTTATGCACCACTCTAGTGATTTGTCTCCCCAGGAGTTCCAGGCAGGACCTGCGATCTCCAGTCTTCCCCACGGCATGTTTGGCCAAATCTCGAACGACAGCTTCAAATGATTACTCATAGTGTTCCTCCTAAGATGTCTAGACGTTCATTTCGATTGTAAACTTGTAGCGATCTCCTCTATACAGCGATCTTACATATTCCACCGGCCGATCTAAGCCTTCCGCGTAGGTCGTCCTCTCGATCAGCATCGCAGCATCATGTTGTCCTATCTCGAGAATGCCGGCTTCCTCCGGATATACGGCAGCAACCTCTATCGTTTGAACCGCTTTCACAAGTTTAAGTCCACAATACCTCTCCAGCATTTCGTATAACGATACATTTTCCATATCCATGCCATGCAGCGGTCTTGCCAGTTCGTACACAAGGTATGAGCGTTCAAGCGCCATTGGTTCACCATCTGCCGTACGCACCCGTACGATCTCCAGCACTTCCTCGCCTGTCTCCAAGCGAAGCTGTGCGGCAACTTGCTTCGTAGAAGGAATAACTTGTATGGACACAACCTGTGCTCCCGGCACAGCGCCGCGATTCTGCATATCCGTACTGAAATTTGTCAGTTTCGTAAGCGGTTGCTCAATTTTCGGCGTGGACACGAATGTTCCGACTCCACGCTGACGATACAACAAACCTTCCTGTACCAGCTCGTTAATTGCCTGCCTGACTGTCAAACGATTGATCTCAAATTCCTCCGACAGCTCACGCTCAGAAGGAATCAATTCATCTGGCTTATAATGGCCTGATTGAATCTGACTGCGCAAATACTCCTTCACTTGAAAGTAAAGCGGGAGAACGCTATTGCGATCGATAAAGCCCTTCAAGTCTTTCATGGCATCACCTCGATTTCAAATGTCGTATAGTGAAGTAGTCGTCTATACCAGTTGTTGAGAATAATATATTTCAACCTTCACACATTTGTCAATATCATTTTTCAATGGCGAATATTCAGAATCATTTTAAATTTGCACAATCTTACTGCCCAAATAGCTTAAAACATTAAAATATTCTAATAATTTATCGAAATTTATGCTTATTTTAGCTTATTGCTCGCAGTAATAACTGAATCTTCTTGTTTTAAGATGTACTGAAATAATATTCTTTTCCACGAAAAAACCTGTAGCTGGAAGCTGCTACAGGTGATTTATTTCATTGAATTTATGCTCTTCATGGCTATATGAGGCATCGTATAGGTGCCGATTAGGAGTATAGTCTATGGTATTTTGACCTTAGGTTTTTGATTTATCTTTAGTTTTTGATCTAATAAATAATTAGCCTACCCGTCCATTACGGTAGGCTTCTGTGCTTGGCGATGTCCATTCCGCACCGGATGAGTCAGCTACGAAGCTCTACATCACGGTCGGCGTCTGAACCTACCTCTAATGCCGGGCCCACATCTCCGAGTTGCTTCGATCAAAGGTTCGGACACTCTCCCAGTCAGGGAGAGGAACGTCGCCAAGCAGTTCGTACGAGGCATAGCCTGTACGAACAACAAAAAACCTACCGCAAATGCATGCGGTAGGCTATCTGTGCTTGGCGACGTCCTACTCTCCCAGGACCCTGCGGTCCAAGTACCATCGGCGCTGAAGGGCTTAACGGTCGTGTTCGGTATGGGAACGCGTG
>NZ_JBHVQB010000014.1:0-118612 GCF_042887015.1 Paenibacillus sp. NPDC057967 | reverse complement strand
AGGCGGACATCGTAAGCATAGGCTTAGGGTGCGAGTCTGGAGATTGAGGAGCATGCTAAAGTACAATCAGCAATTACTTTCGTATCCAGTTTTCAAGGTGCAAACCCTTGATCGTTTGGTGATGACGGCGAAGGGGAACCACGCGTTCCCATACCGAACACGACCGTTAAGCCCTTCAGCGCCGATGGTACTTGGACCGCAGGGTCCTGGGAGAGTAGGACGTCGCCAAGCACAAAATGGCCTGTCGCAGATGACTGCGGCAGGTTTTTTGTGCGTTCGGGGGCTTTGGGATCGGCGAAGCCCTTGATCCCAAAGCCCCCGGGCGACGTTCCTCTCCCTGTCTGGGAGAGTGTCCGAACCTTTGATCGAAGCAACTCGGAGATGTAGGCCCGGCCTTAGAGGTAGGTTCAGACGCCGACCGTGATGTAGAGCTTCGTAGCTGACTCATCCGGTGCGGAATGGACATCGCCAAGCACAGAAGCCTACCGAAGTGAACGGGTAGGCTTTTCAAATTTAAAGATAAGATCAAACATAAAAACCTAAAGTCAAAAGACCATTCTCTCGGGGAGAATGTGAAGGGCCCTGTTGCTTGTGTGCAACAGGGCTTAAGCCATTTTTAACGATGATAATAGGATGCTTCTTTCCATTGGAGGCGCAGGACGCCGTCTTTGCGCTGCTTGCGGAAGGCAAAGGACAACATAAGGCGGGGAATGATGAGCCAGATGTGCCAGGAGATGAGACTGATCATAATGGAGGGCGGTGTCCACGGATACAGGACAGCAATGATGCACAAGCCCAGCCAGAATAGATGCCGATGGACGCGTCTGAAGATCAGGAGCGAGATATCATTGGCCGGCTTGAATCCGATCCAGGGCGGTGTGATGCGCCATGTCCATTGACGTTCCGCTGCTTCAGTGACGGAGATAAAGGTTAAGACGATAATAATGAGGTGGAGCACTTGTATTGCTGCAAACCCGAATAACCAAGCGAATAACCCGTGTATGCCGTAATTCAGCATTTGAAAGCCGAGGAAAATAGCCGCTATGATGAGATGGCTCAGGATGAGCTCTGACTTGACGATGACTCTTTTGACCAGTTGATATTGATAGATCGTGGCGTTCATTTGATCCGCTAGGGATTGTTTCATGCAGGACATCCTTCCGTTATCTTGCTAAAACTCCATTACATATATCGGCAAATACAGGAGGTTCGTGAAGTTTAACTTTTACGCCCGTTGTCAATCACCATTCGCCCAGACGCCGCATAAGATATATAAATATTTGAAATACGTTATGAAACAAGTATATTTCACTAGAATTCGTGGCATAATAATAGGAATAGAGTTAACGGAATGAGAAAGCGGGGATGATTATGGATCAAACCACCACTCATCAATGCACGATTTGCGGCAAGTCGAAGTCAGAAGGGGAAGGTATCCGCATTGTACTCGGCTTCATATGCGCCGATTGTGAGACCGAGATGGTCCATACGGATGTGAAGGATGCCAAATATCCGTTCTTCATTCATCAGATGAAACAATTATTTGTTGAAAAAAATGCTTGAAACAGCCCTGGGAACAGAGGCTGTTTTTTATATCTGCAAAAACGACTGACACTGGATGAAGACACAGCCTTATTTACGTCTGGGACATGACTTCGTACAATAGATGAATAGACACCCAATCAGTCAACGGACGAACGGATTGGAACGGAAGGATGATCGATCGCGATGGGAAGATTACAAGCTCCGCTGTTTGAGGCGTTGATGAGACATGCGCAGAGCAGTCCCGCCAGCTTCCATGTACCGGGGCATCACAACGGGGCGGCGCTTCTGCATGCGCTCCATACTATCGATACCGAGGATGCATTAGATATAGGAAAGCAGCTATCCGCTATTATGCGTCTCGATGTGACAGAGCTGTCTTCAACAGATGATCTCCACCACCCGGAAGGCGCTATTCTGGCAGCACAGCGTCTGGCAGCTCGTTGTTATGGAGCGGAGGAGACTTGCTTTCTGGTTGGCGGCAGCACTTCTGGTAACTTGGCGATGATTCTCGCTGTATGTGTGCCCGGCGATATCATCATCGTACAGAGGAACGTACATAAGTCAGTCATTAACGGGATGAAGCTGGCAGGTGCCAAGGCTGTATTCCTGACACCTCATATCGATTCAAGCACGGGACTCTCAACGATTCCGTCGCTTGAGCAGGTCAAGCAGGCGCTTCATCAATACCCGCAGGCGAAAGGCGTGTTCCTCACCAATCCCAATTACTACGGAATGGGCGTGAAGCTGGACGCGTACGTAGAAGCATGTCATGCACAGGGAAAGCCGCTACTGATCGATGAAGCACATGGTGCTCATTATGGGATGCATCCAGATTTGCCGACTTCGGCTATACAGGCGGGCGCAGATGGAGTAGTTCAGTCCACGCATAAGACCCTACCGGCGTTAACGATGGGGGCCATGCTTCATATGCAAGGGAAGCTTCTGGATCGACGTAGAGTAAGAGAGGCGCTAGCTATGGTGCAAAGCTCCAGTCCTTCTTTTCCCATCATGGCTTCACTCGATATTTCCCGCGCAATAGTGGATAGGCTTGGCGACAATCTCTTCCATACCGCGATCGAGGCGGTACATTCTTTCCGAAATTGGGTAAAGGAAAGTAAGATGATATTCACTGTAGGTGAGACTGGGCTACATACGGACAAACAGACTGATCCGCTGAGACTAATACTGACGGTACCGAGCGGGAAGCTGACAGGATTCGAGCTGCATCGGGAGCTGGAGAAGCGCGGATGCTGGGCGGAGATGTCGGATCCTCTTTATACAGTATTGGTCATAGGTCCTCATGTCTGCGCTGACGGAGCTATATCCCGGTTAAAGGATGCTTTGAAGGACATTCATCAAACATATGTATATGCTGAATGCCGTGAACCAAATCGACAGGAACAGACGGAGCTCGTAGACCTTAGCGAAGGGATCAGCGAACCGGTCTCATTCGCAAGAGCGAAGGAACAGACAAGCAGGAGAGTCCCCTTGTATGAAGCCCTTCATCATCCATCCGCCGAAATGATCATTCCTTACCCTCCGGGGATACCGCTTCTCTATCCAGGTGAGCGATTCACGGATCGTCATCTTGCCGATATCAGGCGATTATCAGGTGCCGGTGCGAGGTTCCAGGGTGCTGAGGACAGCACAATGGATACCGTAGCTATATTAATAGAAGAGAAATGTTGAAGAGGGTCGAAATACAAGGGATATCCCTGTAAATTTCATTGTAGTAGCAGTACCGCTTTGTTACAATGAAAGGACAAGGACGCTACTTACAGTAAGGGGAAACCGCAGATTGAGTACGGGACTGTTTATTACAATAGAAGGCGGCGAAGGCGCCGGCAAAAGCTCACTCATTGGGCAGCTTGCGAATACAATGCAGAATAAGGGCTATCGCGTAGTCGTCACGCGGGAGCCAGGGGGCATCCCGATCGCGGAGAAGATTCGCACCGTGATTCTGGACCCCGAGCATACGACGATGGATGCAAGAACGGAGGCGCTGCTCTACGCAGCATCCCGCAGACAACATCTGGTGGAGAAGGTCATTCCGGCATTGGAAGCTGGAGAGATTGTCATCTGTGACCGCTTCGTTGACAGCAGCCTTGCTTATCAAGGCCATGCAAGGGGGCTTGGTATCGAGGAAGTATGGCAAATCAATCAATTTGCCATCAGTGGTACGATGCCTGATCTAACCATCTATATGGATGTCTCCCCGGAGGTAGGCCTGTCGCGAATCGCGAGCAATCCCCAGCGGGAGATAAATCGTCTGGATCTGGAGAGACAATCGTTCCATGAACGCGTACGCGAAGGTTATCACTTGGTGATGGAGCGATTCCCGGATCGCATACACCAGGTAGATGCGGAGGAAACACCGGATCGGGTGCTGCAGGCGGTTGTGGCTATTGTCGAACAACGCTTGAGTGGGATATAGCTTGCTTCGTTGCAGCGTCAATTGTAAGGGGTACCACAGCACGAGCACAGAGGAAGACTAAGTCATTTATTGTTTACCTACTCTAATGAAGCCAAGGGGGAATGAAGATGAAATTAGTCATTGCGGTTATTCAGGATAAGGATAGCAACAAACTGTCTAATGCGCTTGTTCGGGAAGGGTTCAGAGCAACCAAGTTGGCAAGTACGGGCGGTTTCCTTCGCGCAGGTAATACCACGTTTATGATCGGGATTGAGGATGAGCGGGTGCATGAAGTGCTCCAAGTCATCAGTTCGAATTGCAAGGTGCGCGATCAATTGGTCACGCCGGTATCGCCGATGGGCGGATCGACCGATTCCTACATTCCGTTCCCTGTAGAAGTACAGGTCGGAGGGGCTGCGGTATTCGTTATGCCGGTAGAACGTTTTGAACACTTCTGATTGGGTGTGACATAGATGAGAGTTGACCAAGGTTGGCGCCCGGTTGGGCAGAACCGGGCGAGCGCCGATGCATCCATGAAGCCGGTGCAGCCTTCAAACTTCGCTGATGTGATGGTCCAGCAGGATGCGCAGCGAACACAGGAGCAGCTGAATCAGAAGCTGCAAGATATTCATCGGCAAGGCGATCGTCTCGCCAAGAATATGACGGTAAGGGAGCTAATGCTTTACCGCCAAATGGTGAAGCTGTTCCTGGAGGATACAATCAGGCGCGGCGTCGGATTGAAGGAAGTCAGAGGCTTCGACCGCCGCGGGCGGGTGAAGCGCTACAAGCTTCTCGATGAGATCGACGCCACGCTTGTAACGATGGCGGAGGACTTGCTCGACAGCGAGGAAGGCAGAATCGAGCTGTTGAACAAGATAGGCGAGATACGGGGGATTCTGATCAATCTCATGTTCTAGCCTTGCGACGCCAGGAAAGGTAAGGAACGAGAATGATGAGTTTAGAGCATGCCGATATACAATGGAAGGCGCAGCGCATACTGAAACACGCCCTCCAAAGCGATAGAATTTCACATGCCTATCTATTCAGCGGTCCAACCGGTACGGGAAGAATGCAGATGGCGCGGCAATTTGCTAAAGCGCTGTTCTGCAGCACGGATGGCTGGGATGCTTGCGGCGAATGCCTGGAATGCCGGAAGTTCGACCATGGCAATCAGAGTGATCTCATTATGATGGCTCCGGACGGGCAAAGCATCAAGATTGACCAGATCCGTGAATTGCAACGTTCGCTGTCCTATCGCAGCACGCAGACGGGACGCGTCGTGTATATTATTGAAGCGGCGGAGAAGATGACGATTCAAGCGGCGAATAGCTTGCTTAAATTTCTGGAGGAGCCGGTATCTCCGATCGTTGCGATTTTAATTACGGATAATGGACAAGCGGTGCTGCCGACGATTCGGTCGCGCACGCAGTGGGTGCCTTTTCTTCCAATGCCGCCTGAGGCGATGCTGGAGCGCTTGACGGCCGAAGGAGCCTCGCCGCTGCTGGCCCGAGCCGCTGTCCAGCTGTCCTCCGGACTGGACGGCGCTAGACAAATTCTCCAGCAGAATGGGTTTGCAGAAATCAGAAACCTAGTGATACAATTAGGCAAGGAGAGTACGTCCCGATTCACCGCGGCGATGATCACTGCCCAGCAGCAGTTATTTAAGACAGATTTAGCGAATCATATGGATCTGCTGCTTTCATTATTGACACTATGGTTTAAAGATTTGACACAGTTCCAGGCCGGAAGGCAGGACAAGCTTGTTTTTATAGATCAGTTGGAATGGATAAGCAGCAATGCTTATAATCGCTCCTTCGCAGGTTGGGTAAGCTGTATGGAGCATGTCCTGGAAGCAGGCAAGCGCATGCGGGCGAATGTATCGCCACAACTCGCGTTTGAGCAACTATTGGTAAACTTACAGGAGGGCTAATCCTTGTATAATGTCATCGGTGTCCGCTTCAAGAAGGCGGGCAAGATCTATTACTTTGACCCGGTCGAGCACCCCGTGGATAAGGAACAGCATGTGATTGTTGAGACCGCCCGCGGAATCGAATACGGTAAAGTGGTGGTGGGACAGAAGCAAGTCGGTGAATCGGATGTTGTTCTCCCTCTCAAGAAGGTGATACGAATCGCAAGCGATGTTGATGCGCAGGTTGTGGAAGAAAACCGTGCAGCGGCTAAGAATGCATTCACAACCTGCCTTGACAAGATCAAGAGTCATCAGCTTCGTATGAAGTTGGTTGATGTCGAATTTACCTTCGACCGCAATAAAATCATTTTCTACTTTACGGCTGAAGGCCGTGTCGACTTCCGGGAGCTCGTCAAGGACCTGGCCAGTGTATTCCGGACCAGAATCGAGCTTCGCCAGATCGGCGTACGGGATGAAGCGAAGATGCTTGGTGGCATCGGGCCTTGCGGACGCGTCCTCTGCTGTTCCTCATGGCTTGGTGACTTCGAGCCGGTCTCCATCAAGATGGCCAAAGACCAGAATCTATCGCTGAATCCTACGAAAATATCGGGCCTGTGCGGACGTCTGATGTGCTGTTTGAAGTATGAGCATGACAATTATGAGAGCGTGCGCGAAGAATTGCCTGCCGTGGGCAAGATCGTCGTTACTTCGTATGGTGAGGGCAAAGTGACAGGAATCAATGCCGGATCGAAGAGCGTGTACGTACAGCTGTTCGATTTACCAGGCAAGCCAAAAGAGTTGCCGTTAGACGACGTCGTTGTGAAGTAAGCAAGCGGCAGAAGTCATTCTGATAGGTGAGGTAACGCTCACGCTTGAAGTTCTGGGGTGGGAACTTGGAGAAGAGAGATATTTTTGTTCAAATGGATGAATTGGATAATCGAATGGGAGTGTTCCATGCCGAGCTCAGCGCTCTGAAGCTTAAGGTGAAAGAGCTGCTGGAGGAGAACAAGCGTCTTAGCATCGAGAATCATCAGCTGCGGCAGGTATTCAAGCGAGAGACGATATCCGAGCGCGAAGCAGTGGGAGTCGCCGTACAGAGCGAAGTCAGTACGGCGGATGCGGAGCTGTCGCCAAATCATGAGGCTGGCCTCGAAGAGGGCAACGTTGCGGTAGGCGAGGGCCATGACAATCTCACGCGGCTATATCATGAAGGATTCCATATTTGCAACGTATATTACG
This sequence comes from Paenibacillus sp. NPDC057967, assembly GCF_042887015.1. Lineage (NCBI taxonomy): Bacteria > Bacillati > Bacillota > Bacilli > Caryophanales > Paenibacillaceae > Paenibacillus > Paenibacillus sp. NPDC057967. The sequence goes on along the minus strand of NZ_JBHVQB010000014.1, from coordinate 111,506 downwards.
GACATCTACGAACGGAGGGCGACTGTCTGTTCTGCCTCTCCTTCTTGAACAAATAAGTGGAATCCGTATCGACAGGCCGTCCTTACCGCTGAGGACGGTCTTTTTTCTAAATAAATTTAGGGTAAGAAACAGTACTTTTTGAACAACCTCTAAAAATGAAAAAAATGAACGAAGGATATAAAGGAGAGACCATGAACGTGTCTGAACAACCATCTATTCCGCTTACCGCGGGTGAAAGAATCGACGATTTGTTAACGGATACGGGGCTGATGATCATTCAAAGCCGTGAAGTGTTCAGCTTCTCGCTCGATGCGGTACTCTTGTCGCGATTTGCGAATATTCCGAAGCACGGCCGGATTGCCGATCTATGCTCAGGCAACGGTGTCATTCCGATTTTGCTCTCATCAAGGACAAAAGCTTCCATCGATGCGATCGAAATCCAGCCGAGGCTGGCCGATATGGCGCGAAGAAGTGTCGCATTGAACGGATTACAAGAACAAATTACGGTGCTGGAACAGGATTTGCGTACTTATCCTAAGATTGTGGCCAATGGCGCCTATGATGCCATTACAGTGAATCCTCCTTATATGCCGGTTACGGCTGGCGATAAGAACGAGAACGAACATTATGCCATCGCGCGGCACGAAATACATTGCACGCTTGAAGATTTGGCGCAAGCCTGCTGCAGGCTGCTGCGTCCTGGCGGCAAGCTGTCGATCGTCCATAGGCCATCCCGGCTGCTCGATATTATAGAATCGCTTAGACGCTGGAAGCTGGAGCCGAAGCGAATCCAGTTCGTCCATCCCCATGCGGGCGCAGAAGCGAATATGGTATTAATTGAAGCCATGCGTGACGGGAAGCCGGATATTAAGCTGCTGCCGCCGATTATGGTATACAACGACGAAGGAGTTCAGATCGTATGAAGAGACAGCGAAGCTATTCGGTCCAAGCTAGCGATGGCATGAATGGGGAAGCGGGAACGCTTTATCTGGTAGGGACGCCCATCGGCAACCTGGAGGATATGACGATGCGCGCCATTCGTATTCTGAAGGAAGTGGACCTGATTGCAGCGGAGGATACGAGACAATCCCGCAAGCTGCTCACCCACTTCGATATTCATACGCGTCTGGTCAGCTATCATGAGCATAATAAAGCGGCAAGCGGCCCTGAGTTAATACGGCTTCTGGCTGAGGGGCAATCCATTGCTCTCGTAAGCGATGCCGGATTGCCAGCCATATCTGACCCGGGAGCTGATCTCGTTGCGGAAGCGACAGAACAAGGGATTACGGTGGTTCCGGTGCCTGGAGCGAATGCGGCCTTGTCCGCTCTCATTATGTCAGGATTGCCGACGGATCGATTCTTGTTTGCCGGATTTCCTCCTAGAGAGAAAAAGTCGCTTGGGAAGTGGCTGAAGGATCTGTCGGGACAAGCTGCCACGCTTATAATGTACGAATCGCCCCATCGGCTAACGAAGACGCTCGATGCGATGCTTGAGCATCTTGGCGATCGAAGGGCGGCGGTGGTTCGGGAATTGACGAAGCGGCATGAAGAAGCGGTCAGAGGAACGTTGTCCGAATGCCTGGACTGGTTCCGGGACAATGGTCCGCTAGGCGAGTTCTGTATCGTCGTGGAAGGCGCGGACGCGGAAGCGGCCCAGTCGTCCAATGAAGAGATGTGGTGGTCCCAGTTGGATGTAGCTGCCCATGTCGCACACTATGAGACGACAATGGATCGGAAGGAAGCCATTAAGCAGGCGGCCATCGACCGGGGAGTCCCCAAGAGAGACGTATATAATGAAGTAAATCGATAGGCTGCGGGGGAAGGTCCGATAGAATGGTCGGAGAAAAAAAAGGACCTTCCTGGCCGGGTTCTAGCGCAGGAAGGCAACAAGGAGTATAAAAAGGTTAGAATTAACAAGTAGGTATAAATTGATTATAACCGATTTTTTTTATTTTGTCACAGGAGTAGGCATTTCTGATAAACAAATATGACAAACAATTTTTCCTTTGAAGTAGGAAACGTTCTCTGCATTGCCGCAGAAGATACAAGCAGGCTCATATTTCTTCAGCATGATGCGCTCTCCGTCTACATAAATCTCAAGCGCGTCCTTCTCGCCAATACCCAGTGTACGGCGCAATTCAATTGGAATTACCACGCGGCCAAGCTCATCGACTTTACGTACGATACCTGTTGATTTCATCATTATCTATCAAATCCTCTCACAAAATGTATTTTCGTCACCATTCGACAATGTTTGTAGATTCCATGTTACTATAATACCAACTCTTCCCAAAACAGTCAACCTAGAATCTTCTGCCAGATCGCTGTAACCACAAGCGATCTCGGGGGATCATCGGACAATTGCTATGTAATAGAATACAACAGCTTCGACATTTTGGAAACTATTTTACGACACTATTCGACAAAGGAACTGCGTTTTGTGTCGAAACTATGAACAAAGGAGATGAGAAGATGAGAGAGCCGTTAACGGAAGAAAAGGTATTCAAGGATCCGGTTCACGATTATGTATATGTCAGAGACCAGACGATATGGGAGCTTATTAATACGAAGGAATTTCAGCGGCTTCGTCGGATCAGGCAGCTTGGCACAACCTACCTGACGTTCCACGGGGCAGAGCATAGCCGATTCTCCCATTCGCTTGGTGTCTACGAAATTACGCGGCGCATCATATCGCAATTCGAGCGCAGCGGCTACCCGGATTGGCCGTCCGAAGAACGGCTGGTCTCGCTGTGTGCCGCACTGCTCCACGATGTAGGCCACGGACCCTTCTCGCATTCTTTGGAAGAAATATTTGATACAGACCATGAAGTATGGACCTGCAACATTCTGCTCGGCGACACGGACATTAATAAGGTGCTCCGGCAAGTGTCGGATGACTTCCCGGACAAGGTTGCTGCCGTAATTCAGAAGACGTATCCGAAGCCGATTGTCGTCAGCTTAATCTCAAGCCAGATGGATGCGGACCGGATGGATTATTTGCTTCGCGATGCTTATTTCACCGGAGTTAATTACGGCACATTCGATTTGGAGAGAATTCTAAGGGTGCTCAGGCCGTACCAGGGCAAAATAGTTGTGAAGGAAAGCGGTATGCATGCCGTTGAGCATTACCTCATGTCCCGATACCAAATGTACTGGCAAATTTACTTCCATCCCGTCACGCGCAGCTCGGAGATTATATTGAGGCAAATTTTCCGGCGGGCGCAGGAATTGAATGAGCAAGGCTATACGTTCCGCTGGATGGCGGGACCGCTTCAGCAGCTCTTGAACAATACGCTTTCTCTGAGCGATTACTTAAAGCTGGACGAACCTCTTGCCCAGACGGCATTCGCCGAATGGGCCGAGGAATCGGATGAACTGCTTAGCGATCTGTGCCGTCGTTTCCTGAACAGACAGTTATATAAGTATGTAACCATCGATAATCCTGATGAATCACTTCTATTAGAAGTAACGGATGCGCTGCAGTCGGTCGGTCTCCATCCGGATTATCATATGGAGATTGATTACCCGTTTGACCTTCCGTATGACGTATACAGGCCGGATCAGAACAATGGAGAAAAACGTGAAAAAGCGCCGATTTTGTTGCTGGACAGTGAGGATCGAATTAGCGAGATTTCCATGAAATCCGACATTGTTCGTTCTATTACAGGATTGCATCAAGGACAGTACCATTTATATTTTCCGGAGGAGCCGCTGCGGAAGAACAAGGAGCTTCTGTCCGAGCGGATGTTGAGATTGTTTAAGCTCGACTTATAATGAAATGAATGATTATAGGAGTGAAACGACACGATGACTTTACCGGTACTTTTTGACACGCATACCCATCTTGATTCGTACAAATTCGACGAGGACCGCGAGGCAGTGATCGAACGCGCTCGCGCGGCTGGTGTCGAGCTAATGGTCAATATTGGCTTTGACCGGGAGACCATCCCGACGACGATTGCGCTCGCAGAGAAATATGACTTCATCTACGCGGCTGTCGGCTGGCATCCGGTCGAGAGCATCCATATGAAGCCGGAGGATCTGGATTGGATCGAGGAGCTGTGTAAGCACGAGAAAGTCGTCGCCATCGGCGAAATTGGACTGGACTATCACTGGGATACGTCACCGAAGGACGTGCAGCATCGTGTATTTCGGGAGCAAATCAGGCTCGCGCGCAAGCTCGGAAAGCCGATTGTCATCCATAACCGCGATGCGCATGAGGACATTATTCGCATATTGAAGGAAGAGCAGGCAGAGGAGATTGGAGGCGTCATGCATTGCTTCTCCGGAAGCTGGGAAACCGCCAAAATTTGTCTCGATATGAACTTCTATATCTCCTTCGGAGGACCTGTCACCTACAAAAATGCAAGGGTGCCAAAAGAGGTTTTGGAAAGGGTTCCAATGGACCGTCTTTTGATCGAAACGGACTCCCCTTATCTAACTCCTCATCCAAATCGTGGGAAGAGAAATGAGACCTCTTATGTGGCACTTGTGGCGGAGGCGGCAGCCGAAATTAAGGGGAAAACGGTGGAGGAAATTGCTCAAATCACAACCGAAAACGGTAAAAAATGTTTTGGAATCGTATGAAAGTCGGTTTAAAACCGAGAAATAAAGACCTTTCGCGCAATAAAACTGATTTTTGTCGCTGAAATCACGTATATTTTTGAAGTTTTCCCGCTTTTTTCGTGAAAATCGCATTTTATCGCATCTTTACAACTGGGCTCTGATGAAGGTATCATTCAAATCAGAGCTTTTCGTTTTGTATTGGATTTCCAGTCTAGCAACCCAACATAAGCCTCATCTACACTCCTCACTCCCATCCCATCGTGAACGCTTAGGCGCCTACCACACATACCCTTCACAAGGACGACATCCATCCCAAGTTTGAATAAACGGTAAAACGTCGTCATAGGGATAAACAGGGAGGTGAGAGGGACTGCTTTACTGGAGCGCGTGCTTGCACGCCAATATATTATAGTCGCGTCAGTTGTAACATGCGTAACACTTGGCGGCGGGGCTATGAAGGAGGACCGAAGAAGTGGGATTAATCCAGTCATCTAAGGACACCCATGGGAAACGATCATCCAGCATGACTTTCGCGATGCGATGGAAGCATGGAAACTTGCGTTTGATTATGTTGAGCGCTGTAATCTCAATCGCTATGACTTTCATGTTTTTGGTGTTGTTGTACGGAACGGCTGTCAAAAGCGTCTCCGTAGTAGTGAATGGACAAGAAACCGTTGTGGAAACAAAGCAATGGGTCCTGCAACGCCTACTGGATGAACAAGCTATTACAATTGGACCTCATGATGAGGTGTCTGTCCCGCTTAATTCACCGATTAAGAATGGGGACCGGGTCGAAGTGAATCATGCGATTCCGGTCGTTGTAAAAGCTGATGGCAAGACATCAACGGTGTACACGACAGAGAAGACGGTACAGGCGGCGATAGAGGAACTCAATCTAACGCTACGCAATGAAGATACAATTAGTCCTCCTCTCCACCAACCGGTAGAGGCGGAAGAGATGATAACTATAGTTCGAGTGAATACGAAAGTGTCCGAGCTCGAGAAAACTGTGCCATTCTCTATCGTGAAGAAAGAAGACCCGACACTGGAACAAGGCAAGGAGAAGGTCGTTCAGACCGGCAAGGAAGGCGTCGTGGTTGAGCAGAAGAAAGAAAAGTACGAGGATGGCGTACTGGTATCGAATCAAGTTGTGAGCAAGGTTGTTCAGACAGCAGCGGTGAATCAGGTGGTCGCGGTAGGCACCAAGAAGCCTGAGCCGAAGGTAACCATTCTGTCGAACAACAGTCCGAGTGTGATGACCGTAACCAAAGGCGACGTGACGTTCAAGGCGAAGAAGTTGCTGAAGAATGTAACACTGACAGCCTATTCCGCTGGCGTGGCGTCTACCGGCAAGGATAAGGATCATCCGGACTATGGCATTACCGCCTCCGGTACTCGCGTGAAGGAAGGCCGCACCATTGCGGTTGACCCGAAGGTTATACCGATCGGCTGGTGGGTTTATATCGAGGGCATCGGCTTCCGCCGTGCTGAGGATAAGGGCAGCGCCATAAAGGGCAATAAGATCGATGTTTATTTTGACAGCAATAGCCATGCTACGAAGTTCGGCAAGAAGACGGGATATACCGTCTATATTCTTGGACCGAACAAACCGACAGCTAGCTAACCTGTGTCAAAGAGAAGCGGGGCTGTTCCGAGGGTCACATGACCACCGGAACAGCCCCGTTTGCCTTGCGGAATGGATGAAGTGTCTTTGCATGATTAAGGAAGGTAGGATATGCTGAAGCTAAGGGAACGAACAGGAAGGAATGGGAACGTTGATTAAGGAAGTAATCGTGGTGGAAGGCAAAAGCGATACAGCGGCGATTAAGCGGGCTGTCGATGCCGATACGATCGAAACCAACGGATCGGCCATCGGCGAAGATGTGCTGCGCCGCATTGAGCTTGCCAGCGAGAGAAGAGGCGTGATCATCTTCACCGATCCCGACCATGCCGGCGAGAGAATTCGCAAGATTGTGGCACGTCGTGCCCCTGGCTGCAAGCATGCCTTTCTCCCGCAGGAGATGGCTTATTATAAAGGCGATATCGGCATTGAGAACGCAAGTCCTGAGGCGATTGTGAAGGCCTTGTCGGAGCTCCGTACCGAGTCATCGGCGCAAGAGGGCGAGATCAAGTGGGAGGATCTGATGGAAGCGGGATTGATCATCCATGACGATGCGGCCAATCGGAGACTGATTATGGGCAAGCTGCTGGGCATCGGCTATGCCAACGGCAAGCAGTTCTATAAGCGCTGTACGAGCTTCTGCATATCGAAGGCGGAGTTCGAAGAGGCCGTGCGAGAGATGGAGAAGAAACTGGAGGAATAACGAATGAGTATAGAGAGCGGGAGCGGGCAAGCCAAGGCGCCGAAGAAATCGGGCGCTTCGGATATCGGTACGCCGAGACGAACGAAGGAAATTATCGCAAAGCACGGCTTCTCCTTCAAGAAGAGCCTTGGACAAAATTTCTTAATCGACGGCAACGTCTTGAATAATATAGTAGCTGCAGCTGAGCTGGACGAACATAAGGGCGCTCTCGAGATTGGTCCGGGTATCGGCTCTCTGACACAGAAGCTGGCGGAGACAGCGGGCAAAGTAACGGCCGTCGAGATCGACCAGCGGCTGATTCCGATACTAGCTGATGTGCTCGCTGACAACCCGGAAGTAACGGTCGTTCATGGTGATGTGCTCAAGCTGGACCTCAAGCAGCTGTTCCAGGAGCAATTCTCCGAATGCGCGGGCGTAAGCGTGGTGGCGAACTTGCCTTATTACGTCACAACCCCGATTCTGATGAAGCTGCTGGAGGAGCGTCTGCCGCTCCAGCATATTGTCGTGATGATTCAGAAGGAGGTTGCCCAGCGGATGGCAGCAAAGCCGGGCGGCAAGGAATATGGCAGCCTTAGCGTGGCTGTGCAGTATTATTGTGTGCCCCAGCTAGTCTGCACCGTCCCTCATACCGTCTTCATTCCGCAGCCGAACGTCGACTCTGCGGTTATTAAGCTGACGGTAAGGGACACGCCGGCCGTAGACGTACCGGACGAGGCCTATTTCTTCCGTGTCGTCCAGGCCAGCTTCGCACAGCGCCGCAAGACGCTGGCGAACAATCTGACGGCGTTCGTAGGCAAGGAGCGCCGTGAGGAGCTGACGGCCATGCTGAACCGTATCGGCATCGATCCAGGACGACGGGGCGAGACGCTGTCGCTTGACGAATTCGCCTTGCTGTCGACTAGCCTGCATGAAGCGGGCTGGAATCGATAGCCTACATTTTTGATCACCATTCGGAGGGTCCGCCCATAGGATAGACGAAGAGGTGATTAACCTATGAAGCATGGGGACCTGGTCGTCCGCAAATCGTATGGCGGTGACGTGTTGTTCCGTGTCGAGGATGTACGTACCCATAATGCCGTCCTGAAGGGCACGGATTACCGGCTGCTGGCGGATGCGCCAATTCCTGATCTGTCGGTCGTGCGCGATCCCGAGTCTACGCGCGCAGTACAACAGGTACGGATTAAAGTGAATGAATCGTTAAAGAAAATGCACACCGATAGAGAGCGGCAGGCGCTAGGCACAGAGGAAGCCATCAGGCTTGCTCAGCAGCAGCAGCAAAATGCCCATTACTTTGAGGTGCCCGGCAAGGTGCTTCATCTAGACGGTGACGGCAACTACTTGAAGAAGAGCATGCAGCTCTACAATACGATGCATGTGCCTGCTCACGGCCTGCATATCCACGAATCGCAGATGGCGGATGTGCTGTATCGGCTGCTGCCCCAGATCAAGCCGGATATCGTCGTCATAACCGGACATGACGGCGTGCTGAAGAACCGGGCACCGAACGAGATCTATAGCCTTACGAGCTACAAGAATTCGCAGAACTTTGTGAATGCGGTACGAGTGGCTAGAGAATATGAGAAGAATCGGGACGGCCTCGTAGTCGTGGCCGGCGCTTGCCAATCACATTTTGAGGCGCTGCTGCAGGCGGGCTCTAATTTTGCCAGCTCTCCGGGTCGCATCTTGATTCATGCGCTTGACCCGGTCTATATCGCGATCAAGGCCAGCTATACGTCCATAAGAGATGCCATCAATTTGCCTGATGTGATTCATGGTACGATCAGCGGAATAGATGGCGTAGGCGGCATCGAGACGATGGGGCGGTACAGGGTTGGCTTGCCCAAACCGAAGGTAACGTCGGCACCGTAGGACTATCGGAATGTATAATCAAGGGAATTATGCACAAACTATTGTTTAGATTTTCTCATTTTTAAAAAAATGGGTGAAATCACCGTTGACAAGAGAAATATTGGACTGATATAATATTTTGCCTCATTTGACAAACCCTCTTTTTTTGGTTATAATGGACAAGGAAAGAGGTGGTAGCTGACAATGGCAAAAAATGCGCTGTTGGATATAAAACGCAGCTTGGAAGCCCATGTGGGATCCAAGATCCGTCTTCGGGCAAACGGTGGTCGCCGAAAGACCATTGAACGGACCGGCACGTTGGAAGAAATCTACCCTTCTGTGTTCATTGTTAAGCTGGATGAGGAACAGCACGCTTTCAAACGCGTTTCCTACAGCTATGCGGACATCCTGACAGAATCTGTGGAAGTGACCGTGTGCAATGATGAGGGTCAAGTACGCATCGCTTTTCAACAATAGATCGACATAAGTTTCATAAGGCCGATAAGGCATCTGGCGCAGAGCAATCTGTGCTTTTTTTTGCGCATAATCGTCTGTAGGGGACACATACTACCTTCGTCAAGCCGTGTTTGCAGCATGAATGAGCAAATTCCAGACAGCGGAGGGATATGGATATGGGACGCAGAAGGCGCAGCGTAATGTCAGAACAGCTGAAGTACGAGCTGGCCAAAGACTTGGGATTTTACGATACCGTCCAGCAGGAAGGCTGGGGCAGCATTAAAGCGAAGGATGCCGGCAATATGGTCAAGCGCGCGATTCAGTTGGCGGAGCAAGCAGCGTCGAAGTCACAGCAGCCATAGTGAAGGTGCGTAGAAGCTAAACCTGTGCGGACTGCAAAGAAGCAGTTGCCATGGTTTAGCTTTTCTTGTATTCCTTTGTTATAATGGGGCTTAAGCTAAGCTTAGAGACGAACGGGTGAACATATCGGATGAAAATTTATGAAAAAGCACCAGCCAAAATTAATTTGCTGCTGGACGTGCTTCGCAAACGGGATGACGGTTATCACGAAGTCGAGATGATCATGACCATGGTCGATCTGGCCGACCGCCTGGAGATGGAAGAGCTTCCGCGCGACACGATTATCATATCAAGCCAAGTCGGCTATATTCCGCTGGATGAGAAGAATCTGGCTTTTCAAGCGGCAAGGCTGATCAAGGAACGCTACGACGTCAGGAAAGGCGTCTATATTCATCTGGATAAGAAAATACCTGTGGCTGCCGGTCTTGCAGGCGGAAGCAGCGATGCAGCTGCTGCGCTTCGCGGCTTGAACCGGCTGTGGGATCTGAACATATCGGAGGACGAGCTGTGCGTGCTTGGGGCGGAGCTTGGTTCTGACGTGCCGTTCTGCGTTACGGGAGGGACAGCCATCGCACGGGGCAGGGGAGAGAAGCTGGAGCATATTGATCCGCCGCCGCAATGCTGGGTCGTGCTGGCGAAACCGCCGATCAATGTGTCCACCGCCGATGTATACGGACGGCTGCGTGCGAACGAGCTGAAGCACCATCCTTCCGTTCCCGCGATGCGGGATGCTCTCGCGAAAGGTTCCTTCCAGGACATGTGCGCGGGACTTGGCAATGTACTGGAGACGGTTACGCTGGATCTCTATCCGGAAGTTCTTCAATTGAAGGAGAGCATGCTTCGTCTGGGTGCCGACGGGGTGCTCATGTCTGGCAGCGGACCTACCGTATTCGGACTTGTATCGAAGGAAGCGAAACTTCCTCGTATCTATAATGGACTTCGCGGATTTTGCAAGGAAGTATACGTGGTAAGAATGCTTACATAATCATGACGTTCTTCTTGCTTAAATCCGTATAAAAATGTTATATTGTGTTTATATTATTCGGATTTAGTGGGGGGACATGGAAATGAAGAAGTTGAAACGAAGCTCGAGATTAGTAGAAATGACGCAATACCTGTTATCTCGTCCCCACACGTTAATTTCGCTGACAGCATTTGCTGACCGCTATCAATCCGCGAAGTCTTCCATTAGTGAGGATTTGGCTATTATAAAAGAAGTGTTCGAGGAAGAGGGCATCGGCGAATTGCAGACGCTCGCAGGCGCTGCTGGCGGAGTGCGGTATATGCCGCAGATGCGGCAGACTGTTGCGCTCGATATTATGAAAGACATCTGTCTTAAGCTGGAGCAGCCGGATCGCGTGCTTCCTGGCGGCTATCTGTATATGACAGATATGCTTGGACAGCCGGAGCTTCTGGCTGATGTTGGCCGCATGTTCGCGACGGCATTCTCAGGCCGCAAGATTGACGTCATTATGACGGTGGAGACAAAGGGCATTCCGCTTGCTTATGCGACAGCAGCTTGCCTGAATATTCCGGTTGTCATTGTTCGTAGAGACAATAAGGTGACGGAAGGCTCCGCGGTAAGTATTAATTACGTGTCGGGCTCGACCAAGCGCATTCAGACGATGTCGCTTGCGCGCAGAGCCTTGAAGGAGCAGTCACACGTTCTGATTATAGACGACTTTATGAAAGCCGGCGGCACGATTCAGGGCATGATGGACTTGCTCTATGAATTCAAGGCGACGGTAGCTGGCGTCGGCGTATTTGTGGAGTCTGGCGAGGTAGAGCTGGAGGAGCGGCTGCTGGAGGACTATGTGTCGCTTGCCAAGCTGACAGCGGTAGATATGAAGACGAAGCATACCACGGTTGTTCCGGGCAATTATTTCAAAAGCTGAGAGGCGGGAATAGTCATGACAACAAATACGAAGCTGGAAGTCATCTCGACGAGTGAAGCGCCGGCCGCGATTGGTCCTTATTCGCAAGCGATTAAGCTGGGCGGATTGCTCTTTACATCCGGCCAGATTCCTCTGGATGCATCAGGCGCTCTAGTAGAGGGCGGTATCGAGGAACAGACGCATCAAGTATTCCGTAATTTGAAAGCGGTATTAGAAGAAGCGGGAGCGTCATTCCAGGACGTGGTGAAAGCGACGGTATTCATGAAAGATATGAACCAATTCGCAACGGTCAACGGCATCTATGCTTCCTATTTTGGCGACCATAAACCGGCTCGTTCCGCTGTAGAGGTGGCAAGGCTTCCGAAGGATGTCTTTGTCGAAATAGAAGTGATTGCATCGACATATGTCGAATGAAAACGAAAAAAATGCATACTAAAAAAAATATTTTAAATTGAGTATCATTTTACCAAAAAAGCAGAAGGAATTGGCACAAAAACGTGGAAGTATACACCAAGTCTCAGATAGGCAAAGGTGGTGAACACAAGTGCAAATTACTGATGTCAGACTCCGCCGTGTGAACTCGGAAGGTCGCATGAAGGCTATTGCTTCCATAACCATTGACAACGAATTCGTGGTTCACGACATTCGCGTTATCGATGGTAATAATGGTATGTTTGTAGCTATGCCTAGCAAGCGGACTCCGGATGGTGAATTCCGTGATATCGCTCATCCGATTTCTTCCACGACTCGTGAGAAGATTCAAGCTGCCGTCCTGGCAGAATATGAGCGCGCGGCTGATGAAGTTGCGATTGAAGAAGGGGCATAATAGCGGAGCTATTCAGCTTCTGCAAAAATGGTATCGTATGGAAAAGAGAGCCCAGGCTCTCTTTTCTTTTGTTTCAATATGAGCTATATTCGAGTGAGGATTGCTAGGTGATAGGGAGGGTATTCAAAAAATGAGAGTGATGGCGATTGTACTGGCTGCCGGTCAAGGCAAACGGATGAAATCGAAACTATATAAAGTGCTGCATCCCGTCAGTGGGAAGCCGATGGTAGGCCATGTACTGGATACAGTCAAGGAAGCGTCCAGCGAACGGACGGTAGTTGTGGTCGGGCATGGAGCAGATATGGTGAAGTCGTATTTGGGCGATGCTGCGGAATACGTGCTGCAAGAGCAGCAGCTTGGAACGGGCCATGCGGTTCTGCAGGCTGCGCCCCTGCTCGGCAAGGAACAAGGAACGACGATCGTGATCTGCGGCGATACGCCGCTTGTTCAATCCACTACGCTGCACGCGATGCTGAAGCTGCATGCGGATAGCGGAGCAGCTGCTACGATTCTGTCGGCTTCCTTCGAGAATCCGGCTGGATACGGCCGCATTATTCGCGGAGAGGGCGGCACGGTACAACGGATCGTTGAGCATAAGGACTGCTCGGCGGAAGAATCGGCGGTACAAGAAATTAACACAGGTACGTATTGCTTCGACAACCGCAAGCTGTTCGACGCTTTGGGCAAAGTGACCAACGAGAATACGCAGGGCGAATACTACCTGACTGATGTGATCGGCTTGCTGAAGGAAGCGGGAGAGGTCGTACAGGGCTATTGCACCGATGATACAGCGGAAGCTATCGGCGTCAATGACCGTGTCGCGCTGGCGGAAGCGGAGCGCTATATGCGCGAGCGTATCAACCGCAAGCATCTGCTGAACGGCGTGACGATTATCGATCCGGCCAATACATATATTGAGGCCAGCGTGCAGATCGGCTCAGACACGGTCGTCTACCCGGGTACCGTTCTCCGCGGATCTACCGTAATTGGCGAAGATTGTGTCATCGGTCCGGCTGCGGAAGTGGTGGATACCGTGATTCATAATGGCGCTTCGATTAAATACTCAACGTCTTGCGAATCGGTCATTGGCGAAGAAAGCGCAGTCGGCCCGTACGCTAATCTGCGCCCGGACTCGAAGCTTGGCCGGGGGTGCAAGGTAGGCGATTTTGTCGAGCTGAAAAACGCATCACTGGATGACGGCAGCAAAGTGTCGCATCTGAGCTATATTGGCGACGCTGTTGTAGGCAAGGACGTCAATATTGGCTGCGGCGCCATCACGGTCAATTACGATGGCTTCAACAAAGCGGTAACCGAAATTGGTGACGGCGCCTTTATCGGCAGCAACGTGAATCTGATCGCCCCGGTAAAGGTGGGTAACGGGTCATATGTCGTTGCGGGAACGACCATTACGCAGGATGTGCCGGACGGGGATCTGGCGATTGCCCGTGAACGTCAGGTCAACAAGCCGGGGTATGCGGACAAGATTCGCGCCCGGGCGAAGGCGAAGAAAGAACGCACAGATTAGCTATTGTCGGCTCGACACGGCCTTATATGTGATTAATTTCTGATAGATGTGGGTAAAGTGATATGGACATCCAATTCTTCGAGGAGGGTTCCATATGGCAATTGCAATACAAGCGGAACAACGGACCGGGGCTACCAAAGGCGATTTGCGCCAGCTGCGCATTAGCGGCCAGGTACCTGGCGTCGTATATGGCAGGCAACTGCAGTCTTCGGCTGTAATCAGCGTAAGCGAGAAGGAATTGTCTACCTTGCTGCGTTCTCATCCCAACGCGGTGCTGGAGCTGAATGTACCCGAATCTGGTGTGCATTCCGTCATGGTGGCGGATGTTCAGCGCGACGCGCTGAATCATAAGCTGCTTCACGTAGATTTCCGCCAGATCAATATGAACGAGAATGTACGGGCGAGCGTCCGTATTGACGCGACAGGAGACTCTACCGGCGTACGTGAAGGCGGCATTCTATCAGTAATCCTTCATGAGCTGGAGGTTCAGTGTCTGCCAGGTGATATTCCAGAAGCCATCGAGGTCGATGTATCCGAGCTTGGCATCGGCGACAGCATTCTCGTCTCCGATCTTAAGCTGCCTGGGGGCGTAGAGGCCAAATCCGATTCCCAGCTTGTGATCGTCACGGTGCTGGCGCCGCAGAAAGAGCTGAGTGAGGAAGAGAAGGAAGCGCAGGATGTGGAAGCGCAAGAAGCGGAATCGCGTTCCGACAATGCGGTTCACGAGGAAATCTCAACAAGCACTTAGAAGGCCATATCAATATGCCTGGCAAGCTGTCCTCCCTGGAGGGCAGCTTGCTTGCGTTCGGGGACAACTCTTCGCAAATTAACGCTAATTGTGCTACATTTAAGGAGGGAATGTGGTTGCCGAAAGATGCTAGTTGCACCATAGCTACGATGGGTGCGCACAAGCTTTTTTGCTCAAGAATCAGGTTTTCCAAACCTGAGCTTACGCTTAGGTTAAAGCTGAAGACCAAGCTTATGCTTACGAAGTAGGTTTTCCTCAATCTAAGCTTACACTTAGGTGAAAGCAGAAAACCAAGCTTATGCTTACGAAGTAGGTTTTCTCCAACCTAAGCTTTCGCTTAGGTTAAGCAGAAAACCTTAGTAGATGCTTACGAAGTAGGTTTTCCCTAACCTAAGCTTTCGCTTAGGTTAGGGTCGAAAACCTTAGTAGATGCTTACGAAGTAGGTTTTCCTAACCTAAGCTTTCGCTTAGGTTAAGCAGAAAACCTTTTAGGAGGATATCATATGAAATGGATTGTTGGGCTCGGTAATCCGGGTGCTCAATATAAGGATACACGGCATAATGTCGGATTTATGGTCGTGGATGAGCTGGCGAAGCGATGGGGCTTCACGCTGACTCCTCAAGGCAAGCATAGAGCGGTGATCGGCGAGGGCAATGTCGGCGGTCAGAAGGTGGCGCTGATTAAGCCCATGACGTATATGAACCTGTCGGGAGAAGCTGTACGCTCGTTCCTTGACTACTACAAGGCTGATCTGGCCGATGGCATTATCGTCTACGATGATCTGGATACCGAAATCGGAAGGCTAAGGCTTCGCTATCAAGGCAGCGCAGGCGGGCATAACGGCATCAAGTCGCTTATCCAGCACCTGAATACACAGAGCTTCAACCGAATTCGAATGGGGATTTCGCGTCCACAGCCAGGCATCGTCATCTCCGATTACGTTCTGGCGAACTTTCCGAAGGCGGAGCGCGACAAGCTGGCGCACATGATTGAGCAGGCCTGTGATGCCGCTGAATTCGGATTAAAGGCGCCATTTGAAGAAACGATGGCAAAGTTTAATCGGTAACCGTTAATTTGTGGCGTTACGGGGCATACTGAAGGGTATAACTACTCTTCAGGAGGCATACATATGGCTGTAAACTATATATGCAGACATTGCAAGACAGCGATGGGCTCCATCGACAGATCGTCAGTGACAGAGCAGCAGCTCGGTTTCCATTTCTTGACCCCCGAAGAGCGCAGCGATATAATAGCGTATGACTCAAACGGTGATGTTACGGTCAAGGTTGTTTGCGATTATTGCAACGAAGCGCTGACTACGAATCCTGACCTATTGTTGGTCAGCAATCCTCTTCAATAAACCGATAGAAACTTGCGAGAACAAGCTATGCCGCCTTGTGGCCGGATGTAGCTGTTTTTGCGTGGGCAGATCAATCCGGGCTGAAGCTTCCAAGCTGACCGACTGGTATGAGCCGATCGGCGGGGGAATGCTGCAAGTCCCTAATCTATGACAAACAAAAATTTTCACCCGAACATGGTTGTGTATAGAAAAGAGGTGCCGCAAACGTTGAAAGCGCTAATTCAAGCTTTTGCCGCAGATTCGGACGTCCAGTCAATCTTGTCCGGTATCCGCAAAGGGATGCGTGAGCAGATGGTATCCGGGCTCGCCGGCTCTTCCCGCCAAGTGTTGATCGCAGCGCTGGAAGAAGCGGTAGAGCGTCCGATGCTGGTTGTGACGCATAATATGTTCTCCGCTCAGAAGATTGCGGAGGATCTGCAAGAATGTCTATCACCTGATAAAGTGATGTTATATCCTGCCAATGAGCTTATGGCTGCGGAAGCGGCGATCTCGAGTCCCGAGACGCTGGCGCAGCGCATGGACGTGCTGATCAAGCTGTCCAAGGGCTATCGCGGGATTATTGTCGTGCCGTTCTCTGGCGTGAGGCGCTACCTTCCGATTAGCAGCGTTATGGCTGACGCTCAGATCAAGATCGCAGTCGGCGATTCGCTGCCGATGGACGGCTTTCTGCTCCAAATGACGGCGCTCGGCTATGTGAGGGCAGACCGCGTGGAATCGCGCGGAGAGATGAGCGTACGGGGAGGCATCGTTGACTTCTATCCGCTTACGGCATCGCAAGCGTACCGGATCGAGTGGTTCGGCGACGAGATTGATTCCATTCGTGCCTTTGATCCCGCAGAGCAGCGTTCGTCGGACCGTATGGACTCCTACGTGATTCCGCCTTGCCAAGAGATTATTGCAGACGCTACTCGAATGTCAGTTGCGGCCAGGCATGCTGCGGATCTGTTGGAGAAGCAGCTCGATAAAATGACGGACCGTACGGCGAAGGACCGGCTGCGTTCTGAAATTGGCAGCGAGCTGGAGAAGCTGAGAGAGCAAGTCTACTTTCCTGAAATCTATAAATATATTGCACTGCTTTATCCGGAACGGCAGACGATTCTGGATTATATGCCAAGTGATACGCTTCTTGTGCTGGATGAGCCGACGCGTCTCATCGAGACGGCGAAGCAGCTGGAGCGGGACGAGAGCGAGTGGGCGCTGCATCTGCTGCAGAGCGGCAAGTCACTCCCTGGGCTGGTGCTTGCACGCGATACGGATGAGATTCTTCACCACCGTCCGTTCCCGACGTTGTTCTTATCCCTGTTCTTAAGACAGATTCCGCATAGCCAGCCGCAGAACATCCTCAATATGACCAGCCGTTCCATGCAAAATTTCCACGGCCAGATGAACGTGCTGAAGTCGGAGATGGATCGCTGGAAGAAGATTGGCGCGAACGTTATTATGCTTGCAGGCAATGCGGAGCGTATGGATCGCATGCGCCGCGTGCTGGATGATTACGGCATAGAGCCGCCTAATCTGCTGGAGGGCAATCTTCAGCAGGGCTTTGAGCTGCCTTCTTCGCATCTGGTCGTCATTACGGAAGGCGAGATGTTCTCACAGAAGCAGCGCAAGCAGCGGCGCATCGACAAGAAGATGGACAACGCCGAGCGCATCAAGAGCTATACCGAACTGAAGGTCGGCGATTACGTCGTTCACCACAATCATGGCATCGGCAAATATGTCGGCATCGGCACGCTGGAGATCGGCGGCATTCATCGCGATTACTTGCATATTCTGTATTCCGGCGGCGACAAGCTGTCGGTGCCGATCGACCAGGTCGACATGATTCAGAAGTATGTCGGCTCCGAGGAAAAAGAGCCGAAGGTCAGCAAGCTGGGCGGCGCCGAGTGGACCAAGGCGAAGAGCAAAGCGAGAGCTTCCGTACAGGATATCGCCGACGACTTGATCAAGCTGTACGCGCAGCGTCAGTCAACGCCAGGCTTTGCCTTTGGAGAGGACACGTCCTATCAGCAGGAATTCGAAGCGATGTTCCCTTACGATGAGACGAGGGACCAGCTTCGTGCGATAGAAGAGATTAAGAGAGATATGGAGAAGGGCCAGCCGATGGACCGCCTGCTATGCGGCGACGTTGGCTATGGCAAGACGGAAGTCGCGGTGCGCGCGGCATTCAAGGCGGCGATGGAGAGCAAGCAGGTCGCCGTTCTGGTGCCGACGACGATTCTGGCGCAGCAGCATTATGAGACCTTCCGCGAGCGGTTCTCCGGCTATCCGATCAATGTGCAGGTACTAAGCCGATTCCGCTCCCGCAAGGAGCAGAACGAGACGATTAAGGGACTGAAGAACGGAACAGTGGATGTGGTGATCGGCACTCATAGACTGTTGTCTCAGGATATTATTTTTAAGTCGATTGGCCTGCTGATCGTGGATGAGGAGCAGCGGTTCGGCGTATCGCATAAGGAGAAGCTGAAGAAGCTGAAAAACAACGTGGATGTGCTTACGTTGACGGCAACTCCGATTCCGCGCACGCTGCATATGTCCATGCTGGGTGTACGCGATTTGTCCGTCATTGAGACGCCGCCGGAGAACCGCTTCCCGGTTCAGACGTATGTCGTGGAATACAGCCCGGCCCTTGTGCGTGAAGCGATCGAGCGCGAGCTTGCCAGAGGCGGGCAAGTCTATTACCTGTATAATAGGGTTCAAGGCATCTACCAGATGGCCGAAGCGATCAACGCGCTTGTGCCGGATGCGAAGGTGACCGTCGGGCATGGTCAGATGTCCGAGCAGGAGCTGGAGAAGACGATTCTGGACTTCCTGGACGGCGAGTCCGATGTACTCGTCAGCACGAGCATTATCGAGACGGGCGTCGACATCCCGAATGTGAACACGCTTATCGTGCATGACGCGGACAAAATGGGCTTGTCCCAGCTCTACCAGCTTAGAGGGCGCGTCGGACGATCCAATCGAATCGCTTATGCCTACTTCACATATCAGCGGGATAAGGTGCTGACTGAGGTGGCGGAGAAGCGTCTGCAGTCTATCAAGGAATTTACGGAGCTGGGCTCCGGGTTCAAGATTGCTATGCGTGACTTGTCTATACGCGGTGCCGGGAATCTGCTTGGAGCGGAGCAGCATGGTTTCATTGCGTCTGTCGGCTTCGATATGTATTCGCAGATGCTGGCTGAGGAGATTGCGAAGCGCAAAGCGGAGATGACTGGCGAAGAAGTGGTGGAAGAGAAGACGGTCAGCACGGTCATCGACATCAGCGTGGATGCGTACCTGCCTTCTGACTACATCTATGACAGCATTCAGAAAATCGAAATTTATAAAAAAGTGGCGACTGTCCGTACCTTCGAGGAGTGCGACGATTTGATCGACGAGCTGATTGACAGATTCGGCGACCTGCCTCAGGCGGTCAGCAATTTGATGTCAGTGGCCCGGCTTAAAATCTATGGCAGCCTATACGGAATCGAGATGATCACCCAGAAGGGAGACGATCTCATATTCCGCATGTCCGAGACCCAGAGGGGCCGCGTTGCCCGGAAAAAAGTGGACCAGCTCTGCCTGAAGCTGGAGAACCGCTTCAAGCAAAGTGCGGAGCAAGAGTCGCCGCCGACCGTTCTCCTTCGCGGGAAAGGACTGAATATGGAGCAGAAGCTTCATTTGTCAGAGAAGTTCATGGAGGGCTACAGCGAAGCCCTGCCTAAAAAGGAAGAGCTGCAGAACGCGACGTCGTAGGACAGATTCGCTTTTCGGGTTCCTTTTCTGATACAATAAAAACAGTTTATGTTCAAAGTCGGTTGGCATCATGTCATGCTTCGTGATCAGGAGTGACTATTGAACAGCCTCTAATATAGTGCGTGTTCTAAAAGTCGGATTTTCAGCACCGAGAAGGTTGCGAGAACCTGAAGAAGGAGGAGCGGAGTGTAGGCAAACCTATATGAGCACCGGACTTCGAAGGTGAACGCAAGATTCGATGTCGAATACGCTTCTTGGCTGACTTCGTGATCAAAAGACGATTTTTTGAACAACCTCTAATAGCTTATAATCTGAAAGGGGATTCTACATGTTTCACAGTACACGCAAATCGACATGGCGCAGAAGCGCACTGCTCGTCCTTGCAGCGGTGCTCGTCATGACGATGCTGGCGGCATGCGGCGGCGGCAAAGGGAAGGGCGAACATTCCTTGCAGTTCAAGAACGTAGACAAGGGCGAGGTTGTCGCGACATTCAAGGATGGCAAAGTTACGCAAGATGAGCTTAAAAAGTATCTGGACGTCTATGTTCTGGCTCAGCCGGCTTACGAGTCGGTCGTGGAGATCCCGCAATTCCAGGAGATGCTGCTAGAGCAATACGTAAGCTTCAAGCTGCTTAGCGCTCAAGCATCCGAAGCGTCTATGAAGGAAGCACGCAAGCAAGTGGACGAGCAACTGACAGGATTCAAGGAGCTGAAAGGATCGGACAAGACCTTTGCAGATGAATTGAAGACGAAAAAAATCTCGGATGCGGACATCGCGACTTTCCTGCTGCTGAATTCCGCAGCTGTCGTGCATATGAATTCCCTGGTAACAGATGAAGATATGGCGAAAGCCTTTGAAACGATGAAAGCTGATTTTGCGGTATCCGACGTGCGCCATATCCTGGTTCAAACGACTGAGACCGATCCGAATACGCAAGAAACGAAAGAGCTCCGTACCGACGAAGAAGCGCTGGCTCGCGCCAAGGAAGTAAAGGCGAAGCTGGATGCAGGCGGCGACTGGAACGAGCTGGCTAAGACGTATTCCGATGATGGCGGCTCCAAAGACAAAGGCGGCTTGTATGAAGCAAGCCCAGGCAGCAAATGGGTAGAGCCTTTCAAAATCGCGACTTACGAGCAGGAAATCGGCGTGATCGGCGAGCCTGTCAAATCCGATTTTGGCTACCATGTCATCAAAGTTGAGAAGCGTGAAGACAAAAAGCTGGATCAACTGACTGAAGAAGAGAAGAACCAAGTAAAAGGTGCAGCGGCTTACACGTACATGGAGAAATTCATGACGGAAGAAATGCCGAAGCAAGAGCTGAAGATTACGCTGCCTAAAGCTGAAGAAGGCGCAGGCGAAGGCGAAGCACCAGCAGATGGCGAAGCTCCAACAGCGACGCCAGCCGATGGTGATGCTGCAAAAGGCGACGAGAAAGCCGCAGAATAAATTCAGCTATATCGCATAGAACGACTAAGACCGTTTGACCGGGCATCATGCCGGACAGACGGTCTTTTTTGTATGGGGACTTTGGATAGATTTTCCCTGAATTGAAAACACTAAAACGGATACGGTACAGGACGGACTGCGACTATCGATGAAGGGCGGTGACAGCATGAGGCTAATCAAGGGATATAGGCGTACGAAGCAACCGAAGAAGCTTCCTACCAACCATACGTTGTCTGAATACAAAGACATGAGACTGAGCGGCTCGCTAAAGCAGCTGGAAGATATTATAGACCATACGCTGGGTACAAGCGCCGATCTAGCCGTGCGGAAGTTTCAAGTATTCGGCCGCTTCCCCGCCGTCATGTTCAGCTTCTCTCATATGGTTCAGCAGGCAGTGGTCAATGAAGATATTATCAGACCGTTCATGCATGTCCCTAGACATCTGCAAGACCGCAACATCGAGCTGGCGCAATTGCCGGACATCCTCTTGTACGAGACGCTGTATCACGGGGAAGCTGAATTGCAAGGGGAAATCGATCTCTTGATTCGGGGGGTGCTGGGCGGGGATACGGTTGTGGCCATTGAAGGCATGTCAGAGGCTTTCCTGATCGGTACGCGCAGTATCGACAAGAGAGGCATCGAGCAACCGGCTACGGAGCAGGTCATCCGCGGACCGCGTGAAGGCTTCATCGAGTCCTTGGGCACGAATTTGGCCCTCATCCGTTATCGGCTGCAATCGACTGAGCTGCGTGTTGAATCTAGAGAGATCGGAACCCGGACAAAGTCCAAGGTAGCCATATGCTATATGGATGGCATTACCGACCCTGAGCTGTTGAAGGAACTGGATCGCAGGCTGTCGGAAGTGAAGATTGACGGTGTGCTGGATTCTGGGTATCTGGAGCAATTTATCGAGGACAATAAGTGGTCGCCTTTCCCTCAGGTACAGTATACGGAGCGGCCGGATAAGGTCGTGGCCAATTTGCTGGAGGGCAGGGTCGCGATTCTTGTTGATGGCTCACCATTGGCTCTGGTTATTCCTACTGTATTCGGGCAGTTCTATCAGACGGTAGAAGATTATACGGAGCGATTCCTGCTCATGAGCGCCATTCGAATGGCGCGTCTGGTTGCCCTGATCTTCTCGCTTGTCTTTCCGTCCTTGTACGTCGCCATCATTTCGTTCAATCCTGAGCTTATCCCGACGGAATTCGCAGTGGCTGTAGCAGGCGGAAGAGCGGGCGTGCCGTTCCCGGCTGTCATTGAGGTGCTGATTATGGAGGTCTCCATGGAAGTGCTCCGGGAAGCGACGATCCGGTTGCCTCAGCAGGTCGGCGGCGCTCTGTCGATTGTCGGCGTGCTTGTCATCGGACAAGCAGCTGTAGCGGCAGGCTTCGCCAGCCCGATTACCGTCGTGATTATCGCGCTGACTACAATCGGTTCATTCGCAACGCCGGCCTACAATGCCGCGCTCGCGCTTCGGCTGCTGCGTTTCCCGCTCATTATTATGGCTGGTATATTCGGCTTGTACGGCATTATGGTCGGTCTTATTGTGATCGCGAATCATGTGCTGTCGCTGAAATCATTCGGCGTGCCTTATCTGAGTCCGCTCGTGCCGGGGGATAAAGAGGGGATAAAGGATCTGCTCATACGGGCACCGATCAAATGGATGAAGACCAGACCGGCATTTCTCCATCCTCAAGATAATATAAAGCTGCAAGTGGAAGATCAGGCTTCACCCCCGAGCACTGATGAAACAAGTCCGGAAAAAAGATAGGCGGAAGGAGCACCATCGACATGGCCAACACGCAGACCAGACAAATTACGGTTCTTCAGACAGCGGCTATACTCGTCAGTACGATTATCGGCGTAGGTGTGCTGTCGCTGCCTCTGTTTGCGGCCAGGGCGGCCGATTCGGCTGCTCCGATTGTGACTCTCTTTGGCATTATCGTCGCTTTCATCGGACTGGCGCTCATTACATGGCTGGGCATACGATTCCCGGACCATACGATCATCGAATACAGCGAGCAAATCCTCGGCAAGTGGATTGGGCGTCTTGGCAGTGTATGCATCATTGTGTTCTTCGCGGTGTTGACGTCGCTGACCGCCAGGGAGTTCGGCGAGGTGGTGGTTACCGCAGTGTTGAAAACAACGCCGGTCGAAGTAACCGTCATCGTGATGCTCATGCTGGCCGCGGTATCGGCGCGGAAGTCGCTGACAACTTTCGCGTATATTCACAATTTCTATTTCCCTTTGCTGCTGGTGCCTTGCTTGTTAATCGCCATTCTGTCGCTCAGTAATGCAGAGATAATCAACTTGCAGCCGATGATATGGTCCAAGCCTAATCATGTTCTTCTAGGAACGATTACGATTGCCGCGCTATTCCAGGGCTCATTCATCCTGACTTTAATTATCCCGTCGATGAGACAGCCCAAGAAGGCCATGAAGGCAAGCGTTTATGGCATTTTGATTGCTGGAGGACTCTATTTGGTTATCGTATCGGCAGCTGTTAGCGTCTTCGGCGCTGAAGAGATTAAGAAGCTGCTATGGCCCACGCTGGAGCTGGCTAAGGGCACTAACTTGCCGGCTAATATATTGGAGCGGCTCGATGCGGCGTTTCTCGCCGTATGGGTGACAGCGGTATTCACGACGCTGCTGTCCAGCTACTTCCTGACAGCCTATGCGATGAAGCAGCTATTCCGTTTGCGCGAGCATCGGGTGTTCTCGTTTATTTTGTTTCCTTTTATATTTTTTATGGCGATGATTCCTCAGAATGTGACTCAGCTATATGGCATCATCGAGCATGTCGGTCGATTCGGCCTGATCATCACGATTGCTTATCCGGCGGTTTTGCTGCTTCTAGCCATGATGCGCAAGAAGAGGGGGCAGGTACAGTGAAAACCAAGGAGACGCGCCGCTCCTTTCGATTCATCTGCGCAGTTCTTCTGCTGACCCCCTTGTTAAGCGGCTGCTGGGACCGGCTGGAGATCGATGACCGGGCTGTTGTACTGGGCGTATCGATCGATGAGGTGGGCAGCGAGGAAGCGGCGAAGCGCGAGGAGAACGAGGTAACCCATGTGAGGGGCTCTCTCCCTCCTCCGAAGGAGGGGATGGTCAGGGTAGGCGTGCAGATTGCGCTTCCTGGTCAGATTCCGCTTGGTCCCGGCGAAGCGGGCGGCGCGGGAGGCGGCAGTCCGAACCGGACTGTGTGGGTGATTCATGTGGTCGGCCACTCTATTAACGATGCCTTTATGAATTTGCAGCAACAGGTATCGAGCCGGCTGTTCTTCGGTCATCTGCGGATTATCGTCATCTCGGAAGCAGTCGCGAAAAAGGATATGAGCAATATTAATGATTACTTCCGCCGCAACCCGGAAATACGCAGAATGGCCTGGATGATGGTGTCCAAAGGAAGGGCATTCGAGCTGATGAATGCGGCCCCCAAGCTGGAGCGGATACCGACGCTATACTTGTTGTCCACACTCGACAATGCGATTAAGATGGGCAAATTTCCGAAGGATTATATTGGACAGTATTGGAGCAATTCCTCGAAGAAAGGTCAGGAAGGTTTCTTGCCCTACGTGGAGATCAAGGAGCAGGATAATGTCGAGATTCAGGGGCTGGCCTATTTCCGCGGAGAGAAGCTGGTCGGCATCACGAAGCCTCTGGAGATATCCGGGTTCCTTGGTCTGCGCGGCATTAATCCGGCTGGTTATCGCGCGGTCGTTCTGCTGGATTCGGAGGATATGTCTACCGCCGTTATGACGAACGTGACGCATAGGCATTCCAAGATTGATCTAAGTGTGAAGGATGGCAAGCCGCATTTTCGGATTAAAGTAGAACTGGAGGCAAACCTGGCAGAGAAGATGAGCAGCAGCATATCACTGGATGATCCTGCAACGATCGCCAAGATCGAGCGAAAGCAAGAGGAAGGCTCGGTCCAGTTCTATAACAATATTATTGAGAAGACACAAAGCAAAGGCTCTGATATATTCGGCTTTGGCGAGATGGTCCGGGCCAAAAAACCGGGGTACTGGCATCAATATATCGGGACGAAGGAAAAGTGGCAGGAGATGTACAAGGAGACGACCTTCGATATTGATGTAGCGGTACGGATTCGCCGTATTGGCATGAAGGCTACGTAACGCATCGATTTTTTGGCCTATGCGATGGAGCAAGAATAGGGCTGCAATAGGAGGAGATGGAAAAAATGATGTTAAGCGTGGTCACGATTGGCCTGTCAGGTTACCTTTTTTTCATCTGTGTCTTATGCGGCTTTTTCCTGCTGTTCATTGATGCCAAAGAAACCCATGTAACCAAAAGAGAATACCGATTGTCTAACATCTTCGGCTGGATTCACCTGATTCTGGGCGTTTCTATTCTGTTGATCCTTTGGCTAGCATAAAATATCAGTTGCTTATATTTGTAAAAAGTGATATCATTAACATATCATAATGATATGGGAGTGAATCTCATGAGAGAGAAAAAAGCATTATATGTCAGCGGATATCTGGCACTTCTGATTGCGATTGTTGCAGCTGTAGGCGGTGCGGCGCTGATCATCCTTCAGCTGTCCTCGACGTCTGTATCGGCATTCAGCATTCTACTGGGAGTTGTGCTTCTCCTTGTGGCCTTTCTGATTACGACGTCATTAGTTATTGTTCAGCCGAATGAAGCGAAGGTTATTACCTTCTTCGGCACGTATATTGGTACGATTATCGAGAGCGGCCTATGGATGGCTCTGCCGCTTACGACAAAGGCGACGATATCGCTTAAGGTGCGCAACTTCAACAGCCAGAAGCTGAAGGTGAATGATGCGGAGGGCAATCCTGTGGAGATTGGCGCGGTTGTGGTCTTCAAGGTCGTGGATACGGCCAAGGCTACCTTCGACGTCGATCATTACGAGCGGTTCGTCGAGATTCAGAGCGAGACGGCGATCCGTCATATTGCAGCACAATATCCGTACGACATCTTCGATGACGAGAATGGTGTATCGCTTCGCGGCAATGCGGATGAAGTGGCAGCCGAGCTGCAGCGCGATCTTCAGAAGAGGCTGGAGGTTGCAGGCGTGCAACTGGTCGAGACGCGGATTACGCACCTCGCTTATGCGCCGGAGATCGCAAGTGCAATGCTGCAGCGTCAGCAAGCAATTGCGATTGTAGCGGCGCGTCAGAAGATCGTCGAAGGGGCAGTCGGCATGGTAGATGCCGCGCTGCGGAAGCTGGAGGAGAACGGAATCGAACTGGATAGCGAGCGGCGGGCCGCGATGATCAACAATTTGATGGTTTCGATCGTATCCGACAGGGCGGCGCAGCCTGTCATCAATACGGGCTCTCTGTACAGCTAAGGAACGCTGAATTATGGGGAAAGAGAAGAAGGCGTTCCCGCTGCGCCTCGATCCCGACATCCATCGTGCGCTTGAGCAATGGGCCGCTGACGAATTCCGCAGCGTGAACGGTCATATCGAATTTCTGCTGCGCGAAGCGCTTAGCAAGGCAGGACGGCTTGGAAAGCCCCGCAAAGAAGAGGAATAATCGGGACGGCATATGCAGACTGGCTGCGTATGCCGTCTTTGTCGTAGATGGACAACTCTGGATACATACGGCTAGAGAGGGCATCATAAGGCTCTGGGCCGTGAGGGGCAGCTCGCATTTGGCGGTTCTTCAAGGGAACAGCGGGTCGTATTGGAGACGTGCATAAGAAATTGGGAGCGGATGAATACTATGGTCAGATTCAAATTCTCCATTGAAGAATCTTAACACTTCAGGTACCGGAGCAGCACCAAGACCCTACGATAACAACGGCCTGCTGCGAATGTTCTGGTATGGGATATGATCTGCCAAGCTGCCGGCTTGGCGCTACCCGGAAGAAATTCGAGGACGCCGAAAGTCCTCGTGGAGCTCTCAGTGATGTTTTTTATAAAAAAGTGATGCATGAATCCAGTCGATTCAAAATCCTCTAGGGAAAGCGGGGCAACAAGAAATGAAAGCAACTGGAATTGTACGTCGTATCGACGATCTCGGGCGTGTGGTGATTCCGAAGGAGATTCGCCGTACGTTGCGTATACGCGAGGGCGACCCACTGGAAATATTCGTTGACCGTGACGGTGAAGTCATCTTGAAGAAATATTCTCCGATCGGCGAGCTGGGCGACTTCGCCAAGGAATATGCGGAATCGCTGTACGAGAGTACCGGGCATATTACGCTGATTGCCGACCGTGATACCATTATTACGGTAGCAGGGGCTTCCAAGAAAGAACTGTTGGACAAGCCTGTCGGCAATACGCTGGAGTCATGCATGGAGAATCGCAAGACGCTTGCGGAAACGAATGGCGGCGCTTATGAAATTGTGAAGGACGTACAGGATCAATACAGCTCGTTCGTCGTGGCCCCTATTATTGCTGGCGGAGACCCCATCGGTGCGGTTGTACTGCTGAGCAAGGATGATTCCGTCAAGATGGCACAGCTTGAGACGAAGATGGCCGAGACGGCTGCAGGCTTCCTCGCGAAGCAGATGGAGCAATAAGCGATACCTTATTGGCGCCTACACATAAGAACATGAAGACACGGCTTCTCCGCACAGCTTTCGTGTTGCGGAGAAGCTTTTATTTTTGTATCTGCTCCCGTTTACGGTATAATCATTAATCATAACCATTCATAGGGAGCAGGGGACTAACATATGGGCCGGACGGCATCGAGACTTCGCGGAGGCGGAATCTGGCGGAACGGCGTAATCCTGATGGCAGGGGCTGCGCTCGTCTCCAAGCTGGTAGGCGCTTTGCAGAAGATCCCGCTGCAGAATTTGGCAGGAGACCGCGTATTCGGCATCTATAATGCCGTCTATCCGTTCTATCAGCTGATTGCGGTCTTGGCTACAGCGGGTCTGCCTACGGCAGTATCTATTATTATTGCGCGCAAGCTTAAGGAAGATGAACCTCTGGAGGGGACAAGGAGTACGGTTATCGCCGCATCGATTCTTCTGGGAGCGACAGGCGTCTTCGCGTTTCTGGGAATGTGGCTTTCCGCCGACCTGGCGGCATCATGGATTGGCGATGATTCGGCGGCACTGGCCATCCGTGTATTGTCGGCTGCGCTGCTATTCGCGCCGTTCGCTGCTGTGCTTCGCGGCTATCAGCAAGGGAAGAGACGGATGGGCTTGTCTGCCGCATCCCAAGTCACCGAGCAATGCGCACGCGTTGCGATTATGATTCTAGCGCTGCAAATTGGCTTGAACGCGGGCTGGAGCGATTCCGCCTTGGCTGCGGGCGTGATGAGCGGAGCGGGCGCGGGTGCGCTCGTCGCGCTTGTGCTTCTGTCGATAGGAGGCTGGCGCGAGCGGACGGCAAGACGGCAAACCGCTCGAACCCCGTTGGGAACCCGCCGTATTCTGCGGGAGATGAAGGAATTGGCTGTCTTGGCCGCTCCGGCTGCGCTGGCCTCTATCGTCGTGCCGGTTGTAGGGGTGGTCGATGCCTTTATGGTGCCGCGGCTGCTGGGAGACAGCGGCATGGCTGAATCGACGGCGATGAGCCTCTTCGGCGTATATAGCCGCGGCGGTCCGCTGGTGCAGCTTGTTACGATGGTCGCGGCTGCCGCAGCAGCGGCCATGGTGCCGGGTCTCGTGACCGCTAAGGCCGGAGGCCAGTTGGACGAGCTGCAGACCCGTCTGTCGTTGCAGCTGAGGATGGCCTGGATGATGGGCGGAGCGGCGGCCATCGGCCTCTTGCTGCTGGCAGAGCCGCTCAACATCATGCTCTACAAGGATGCGAAGGGCACGCTTGCCTTCGCGCTTGTCGGCTGCACCGCGCTGGCCGGCTGTGTGAACGCGATTGTCGCGCCCGCGCTGCAAGCGCTCGGCTCGGCGCGGGTGCCTGTGGCGCTGCTCTTGCTCGCAGCGCTGCTGAAGGGCGCGCTGAACGCCGCGCTGGTGCCCTCCCTCGGTATCGAGGGAGCAGCGCTCTCCGGCGTGATCGCGCTAAGCGCCGCCGCTTTACTGGGCGCGGCGGCGCTGCGCCGTGCGGCTGCGGGGCTCCGCCTGCCGCACGAGCGGGTGAAGCGGCGGGCGAGCATTAGCCCCGCCGCCGCAGGCTTGGTCGCGCTGGCGGCTATGGCCAGCGCGGTACTGCTAGCCCAGCGCGTGCTTGGCGCCGCGCTTGGGTACGGGCTGCCGCAGCGAAGCTTGGCGGCAGCCCTGTCGCTGGCGGGCGCAGCCGTCGGCGTGATCGTCTTCGCCGTCGCCGCTCTGCGCGCAGGCGCGATAGACGCGCGCGAATGGCGCGCGATTCCGGGCGGCGATCGGCTGGCCGCCCGGCTGCGGCGGCTTCGGCTGATCCCGCCGCTGGACGAGCGGTAGCTCGTCCCCTTACATAAGGAGGAGGATTCAAGGTGACATATTCGCCAATTGTGATTGTTGGACTTGGCTCCGGCGACCCCGATCAACTTACGCTGGGCATCTGGCGGCGGCTGCAGGCGGCGAAGCGCGTCTTCGTCCGTACCGAGCACCATCCCGTGATGGCTCTGCTCCAAGAACATAACATTCCGTATACCTCATTCGACAGCTTGTATGAGCAGCATGATTCCTTCCCGGAGGTGTATGAAGCCATCGCTGCAAGACTGCTGCAGGAAGCGCTGCAAGGCGGGAGCGAGCCTGTGGCTTCGGCACCTGCCGATGCTATTCTCTATGCTGTCCCCGGCCATCCGATGGTGGCGGAGCGCACGGTACAGCTGCTTCGCGAGCGTTGTGTGGAAGAGGGCGTAGAGCTGACCGTACTGGGTGGCGAGAGCTTTCTGGACGCAGCCTTCGCCTCTCTGGGCCTTGATCCGATTGAGGGCTTCTCCCTGCTGGATGCGGCGGAGCTGAAGGCTTCTCTTCTGCAACCGGAGTTGCATACAGTCATCGGTCAGGTGTATGATGCTTTTACCGCTTCTGACGTCAAGCTGGCGCTGATGGAGCGATACCCGGAGGATTACGAGGTCGTTATCGGCCATGCACTGGGTGTACAGGGACAGGAGCGGATCATCTCCGTTCCGATCTATGAGCTCGACCGCAATCAGGAATACGGCAATCTCTCGATCATTTATGTGCCGCGCTCCGAGGATCCGGCCTTGCGCAACCGGACGTTCGAACGGCTGCATGAGATCGTGGCCATCCTGCGCAGTCCTGAAGGCTGCCCGTGGGACCGCGAGCAGACGCATCAATCGATTCGTAAGAACTTCATTGAAGAGCTCTATGAGGCTTTGGAAGCCATTGATAACGACGATCCTGACGGCATGCAGGAGGAATTTGGAGATGTCATTCTGCAAGTGATGCTGCATAGCCAGATGGAAGAGGAAGTTGGCGCATTCTCGGTCTATGACGTCATAGAGACGCTGAACGAGAAGCTGATCTTCCGTCATCCTCACGTGTTCGGCGAGACCGGCGCACAGAATGCGGACGAAGCGCTGGCGAACTGGGAAGGCATGAAAGCGGAGGAGAAGCGGAGGAAAGGAACAGACGCGGCAAGGGTGTCGCAGCTGGACGGCATTCCGCCGGATCTGCCTGCGCTTATGAAGGCTTACAAGCTGCAGAAGAAAGCGGCGAAGGTCGGCTTCGACTGGGATGAGCTGGGACCTGTCCTATCGAAGATCGAAGAAGAGCTGCTAGAGCTGCGAGAAGCGATCTCTTCCGGAGACGGAGAGAAGCAAGCGGGTGAGCTGGGCGACCTGCTGTTCGCCGTTGTGAATGCGTCGCGGTTCATCCACGCTGATCCCGAGGAAGCTCTCTCTCGGACGAATCGAAAGTTTAAGAGCCGATTTCAATATATTGAAGAGCAGCTTCGTATAAACGGCAAAACTTTTGACCAAACTGATTTACTAGAGATGGATCGATGGTGGGAAGAGGCTAAGAGACTTTAGCTTTTATGACTTTCGCCACAATTCGCCTAAATTCCGCACTATTCCCAAAAAAAATTGCAGTACGCGGCAGGATTTTGTTCTCTCAAGCAGAATAAGTATTCTTCGTAAGAGCAGATTTTGCTAATGGGTGAGCCGCCTCGACGCGGCAGCCACAAATAACCGTTATTTATTAGGAGGATATTCACATGAACAAAACAGACCTGATCAACAACATTGCAGAGAAGAGCGGACTAACGAAACGCGACGTTGAAGCTGTCCTGAACGGCTTTCTTGGCGAAGTAACTGACGCGCTTGCAAGCGGCGACAAAGTACAATTGATCGGCTTCGGTACTTTCGAAACTCGCAAACGTTCCGGCCGCGTGGGCCGCAACCCGCAAACGGGTAAAGAAATCACGATTCCAGAATCCAAAGTTCCTGCATTCAAAGCAGGCAACAAGCTGAAAGAAGCGATCAAGTAATACATGCGCTTAGATAAATTTCTCAAGGTGTCCCGCCTGATCAAACGCCGTACCGTTGCGAAGGATGTATCCGAGCAAGGGCGCGTGTGGATTAACGGCCGCGAAGCCAAAGCGAGCAGTGCCGTCAAGGTTGGGGACGAGCTCCAGATCCAGTACGGTCAGAAGATCGTGACGGTCCGCGTGGAGCGTCTCACCGAGACGACCCGCAAGGATGAAGCCAGTGAGCTCTATACCTTGGTGAAAGAAGAACAGCGCCCGCGCGAGAATGATCTCGATTGGGAGAAGCAATAATAGAAGGGCTGTCCGGCTTAGGCCGGGCGGCCCTTTTCTGCTGCAATTAGGTATCGTGGATAGTTGGCTGTGCACAAAGCCTTCGCATTCAGGGGACGCTTGTCCTAACGAAGCTTTGTCCCCGTCTATTCCAGATTCGACGCTTTCGCGACCGCAAAACACTTAAGGCATTTCATTTTGGAATTGTCTCTCTGCTTAAGATTCGCAGGTTCTAAACCTTGTCCTTCTCCCATACAGTAATAGAGAAATTAACGAAGCGGGGGACGAGTCTATGGCGGAAGCGGGCAAGGGGCAGAAGAATCAGGATGTAAAGCTGATTAATCGGAAGCTGCTGGAGCTTACCGGGGTCGTGAATGTGGAGAGCTTCGACAGCGAGGAATTTCTGCTGGAGACGGAGCTGGGCTTTCTGACGGTTACCGGACAAAATTTGCATATTAAGCATTTGAGCCTGGAGCAGGGCTTAGTTGCTATTGAAGGATTGGTCCATTCTCTCGCCTATCTGGACGGAGCGGCAGCCAGCAAGTCCAAGGGGCTGTTCGGAAAGCTGTTTAAGTGACGTTAAGCGTACAATGGATGACGGTAGCCGTCATGCTGCTATCCGGGCTTAGCATGGGTGTCGTCTTTGACGGATACCGCGTTGTGTCGAATGAGCTGCGATTTCCGCGATGGTGGCTGCCGGTGCTTGATATCATCTATTGGATGGCGGCTGCGGTCGTCGTGTTCCGAATGCTGTATGCCAGCAACAATGGCGAGGTGCGGGCATACGTGTTTCTAGGACTGGCTATCGGGGTAATCCTCTATTATTGGCTGTTAAGCAAGCCAGTGATCGGCCTGGTGAAATGGATAATCGGCGCTATACGAGCTCTTATCTCATTCATTTTTAAGGTATTCGACATTATGATCATCAAGCCGATTCTGTTGCTTTACAAAACCGTGATGGTCATTTTAGGATTTGGGTCTGCGCTCACTATTTTCCTTCTAAAAATTGTGGTACAATTGGTTCGTCCAATTTGGCTATTGCTGTTATGGATGATAAAGCCTGTGACTCGCCCGCTGGGGCGCTGGCTGAAGCCGCATTGGGAGCGATGGAGGGTAGAGGAGCGTCTCGCGAAGGGACTAGCTGCCATTACCAGGCGTTGGAATCAATGGTTTAGGAGGGGTCAGCGTTAATGTCGAAAGCAGCTGCAAAAAAATCAGTAAGCGGATCTGCCGCGAGACGCCGGTACAGGATCTGGATGATGTTCATTGTCCTGTTCATGGGCTGGGCGGGTTATACCTTATTCGGTCAAATGCAGCAGCAAAAGGCGACGTTCGAGAAGCTGACGACGATCGAGAGCGGGATTGAGGAAACCAGATCTCAGACAGAAGCGCTCAAGCGCGAAGTGGAGCGCCTGAACGATCCAGAATATATCTCTCAGCTGGCTACCAAGGAGCAAGGAATGGTAAAAGAGGGAGAACAGCAAATATTTAGCGAATAATGGGGCGCCTTATCGGGTGAACGTCTGTTGACCTTGCTTCGGCGATTCGGTTATAATCACGATAGATACAAGACTTTATATGGCGGGGCTAGAGGATGTTTCAAATACGGAAATCGTGTTTAATATCGATTGAACCCGGCTTAATGACGAAATAAGTTTTGTTCGAATCAAGCTCGATATGTCGGGCAATGAATTATCACAAAACTTTGAGAGAGGAACATTTTATTTTATGGCAATTGAAGTGGGCGCCAAGTTAGAAGGAAAAGTGACGGGCATCACGCATTTTGGGGCATTTGTCGATTTATCGGGAGGTGTCACGGGTCTAGTTCACATTTCAGAGATTGCCGATAACTACGTCAAGGACGTGAAGGATCATCTGAAGATCGACGACGTCGTGAAGGTCAAAGTGATCAACGTTGATAAAGACGGAAAGATCGGACTCTCCATTAAGCAAGCCATTGACCGGCCAGAAGGCCATCAGCCACCACCGCAACGTGAGCGTGCCAGCTCAGGCGGACCTGGAGGCGGAGAACGATTCAACCGCGGAGGCCAAGACCGAGGCGGACGTCCCTTCAACAAGCAATCGTCTGGCAGACCGTCCTACGGCAAACCGTCATTCGAGGATAAAATGTCTCGCTTCTTGAAAGATAGTGAGGAGCGTATCTCTTCCCTGAAGAAGAATACGGAAGGCAAACGCGGCGGACGCGGTGCCAAGCGAGTATAAACCATTACGTTACTTACTACCCTATAGATCAAGCAGGACCTACGTGGTCCTGCTTTTTTTATTGCGCGGGGACGGGCTGCCCTCGGTTGGCATCTATACTCAATCATGGCACGATCCGCGCGGATCGTATGAATTGAAGGAGTAGAGCGAGTTGATTAAGTCGTTGTAATCGACTAAAAGCCGAACTGGGGGTATTAAGAGCGAGATAGATCGGTCGGGCCGACTTAAAAGTCACGCTAGCGGTGCTCGGAGTGAAATAAGTCGGCGAGACCGACCTAACAGCCGAGCTGATGGTACTTTGAGTGAAATAAGTCGGTACAACCGACTTAAATTCACAAACGCAGCCTTCGCACGACTAACTGTAGCCGACAAACTCGCCCTTCTAGTCCATTTGTTCCTCTTCGTACCCCAGATGCTGTCAGCAAGGGGCACAGAGCAAGGCAATTGCTCATTACCTGTCGAGTACGGCAGCACGGAAGTCGGTTTGAGCGATATTCCTATTTGAAACAAATACTTTTCTTCCATCCTCCGCTATTCCCGACAGGTTATCGCGTCCATTCGCCATCAAATTGGAAGCGCTATCTGTCTTTTTTGTTGACAGTGAACACGCTAGCGAACAGTACGTATCTCGGTCAAAGCCAGTAGGGGCGTGCGATTGACCCTGACGTGACAATGACTGCAAGTCCATGCAATTTTGTCGGAAAAAACTTTTGGGCGTATTACGATAAGTGACAAACTTCATAAGGACAGGCTCCTATAATTGGAAATACAATAAAACCGGATTGGTGGTGTCAAGTAGTGAAGAAGGAAAGCGTGATGGGAATCCCGGCGCTGAAGCGAGCGGGATGGTTTCAAACAACCGTACAGAGAGGGAAGGATATGCGTGCCGTCAAGGGGGCGGTGAGCATGCTTCTCGCCAAGAAGTGGACCATACTGCTTGTTGCTATCGGATTTTTGCTTGGACGAGCCGTCATCTTAGAGTCGTTAATGCCTTTTGCTGTCGCTTACTTTGCCGTCCTTTATTTTATGAGAAGGGATATTTATGGTTGGGTAGCCGTCTCGCTGGTAGCGGGAAGCTGGTTCGCGGTTGATCCTGCTCCGTTATGGATCGCGATGGAGATTGCCGTGCTGTTCCTGCTTATGAAGGGGCTGGAGGCGTACGAGAAGGCGGAGCTGTCTACCGCCCCTATTCTGGTCTTTTCCGCTACGCTTCTTGTACAGATGTTCAGCGTCTTCATAGGAGATACGCTCAGCTGGTACAGCTTTATGCTTGTGGTGGTGGAGGCGGCACTGGCGTTCGTGCTGACGCTGGTATTCATTCATGCGATACCAGTTCTCACAATGACCAAGAAATCCGCGGCACTCAAGCACGAAGAGATTATCTGTGTCATGATACTGCTTGCATCCGTCATGACGGGAGCCGTGGGATGGATCGTATACGGAATGTCGGCTGAGCATGTGATGTCGCGTTATTTGATTCTTCTCTTTGCAATGGCCGGTGGGGCGCCGCTTGGAGCTTCTGTTGGCGTCATTGGAGGATTGATTCTGAGCCTGGCGGATTTCAGCGCTCTAATTCAGATGAGTATGCTGGCTTTTGCGGGATTATTGGCGGGGCTGCTAAGAGATGGAGGCAAGATGGCAGCTGCGTTCGGCCTGCTGCTAGGCACATCCATTCTTTCTATATATATTGGCACGGGGGCGGATGTCATGAGTTCAACATGGGAGTCCGTTGCAGCCGCTACGCTGCTGTTATTGACCCCAAGGGGCGTCATTCGTACAATTGCCCGTTATGTGCCGGGAACGAACGAGCATGTGAAGTCGCAGCATGAGTATGCAAAGCGAGTACGGGAAGTAACGGCGGAGCGGGTATCCCAATTCTCCGATGTATTCCGTCAGTTGTCCCGCAGCTTTGGCCAATTGAATCAAAATGTAGCGGAGGTGAAGCGCGAGGAGGAGATCGGACATTTCATGAATGCGGTAGCGGAGCGCAGCTGCGCGAGCTGCCATCGGCAAAAGGCTTGCTGGGAGGACAAGTTCTTCCACACCTACAAAATGATGACCGATATGATGACGACCGTAGAGGAGAACCAGGTTCCGGGGACAAAGGAACAGCCGCGCACGTGGACATCCCATTGTGTGAAGTCATCTCAGGTGCTGACGGTTATGAAGCATCAATATGAGCTACATCAGAACAATAAGCATTGGAAGAAGCAGATTCTGGATTCCCGTCAATTGGTCGCAGACCAATTACTAGGTGTATCGCAGGTCATGGAGGACCTATCGAGAGAAATTAAGAGGGAGGGCCAGACGCTTCATTTGCAGGAAGAACAAATTAGAGAGGCGGTTGAGGGACTGGGGCTGTCCATACAAGGCGTAGATATTGTGAATTTAGAGGAGGGGAACGTCGAGATTGAGGTGTATCATTCGTTCGAAAGAGGCTTCGACGAATGCCGCAAAATTATCGCGCCGCTGCTCAGTGATATCCTTGGTGAGCATATCGCAGTGAAGATGGAAGTGCCGCCGGCCAAGCATGGCGAGCCGACGATGGTCACATTCGGTTCAGCGAAGCAATATGAGCTGGAGACAGGCGTGGCTGGAGCAGCCAAAGGCGGGGATCTGCTGTCGGGAGACAGCTTTAGCCTGGTGGAGCTTGGCAACGGGAAGTTTGCGGTTGCGATTAGCGACGGGATGGGCAATGGAGAGCGAGCACGCCAGGAGAGCAGCGCGGCTCTCTCGATCCTGCAGCAGCTGCTGCAATCCGGCATGGACGAGAAGCTGGCGGTGAAGTCGGTCAACTCGGTGCTGCTGCTCCGGTCTTCGGAGGAGATGTATGCTACGGTCGATTTGGCGATCATTGATCTCTATACAGCTCATACGACCTTTATGAAGATCGGTTCTACGCCTAGCTTTATCAAGCGCGGCAAAGAGGTCATTCCAGTAACCGCTAACAATTTGCCGATCGGCATTATTCAGGATATTGATGTCGATTTCGTCTCCATGCAGCTGCAGCCCGGCGATACGCTCGTCATGATGAGCGACGGCATCTATGATGCGCCCGGCCATGCGGTGAACAAGGAGATGTGGATGAAGCGCATCATTAGCGAGATGCAGACGGAGGACCCGCAGGAGATTGCGGATACGCTGCTGGAGACGGTCGTGCGTTACCACGAAGGCGACATAGTAGACGACATGACCGTGCTCGTAGCCCGTGTGGACAAGCATCTGCCGGAATGGGCGTCGTTCAGATGGCCGGGAGTAACGAGGATGGAGCGTCCTAGGACGGTGAGTTGATGGAGCCGAATGATAATTAGATGTGTATAGACTTAAATATAAGAAAGCCCGGCACATTTGCTGGGCTTTCTTGACGTAGAAGAGAACAAACCCAGGAAGTCAGATCCCTAATAATGAAGGATAAGCTCTTGCATATTGGCATCTTTCCCAGGCCAAGTCTTTCTGGAGTTTCTTATTGATTCAAGATGATTGTCCACGTTGCTAGGTGTGATTAGCACACCGAATCCATCTGGTACATAATCTGTTTTCAGATTGAGCATCCGATACAACATTAAATCTCCTGTATGTTTGGAGAAATGAGACAAGTCATCATAATACTCCTTCTGATACAGAGAGCTCATTGAGATGTCATGATATCCGGAAAAGTCCCATACGGGTGCAATCTCAACCAATCGGCGTTTCCATTCTTCATAAGCGGGCCAATGATCGAGCTGCCAATAGGTTTCCAGGAAAATCGCATGAACCGGACTAATATAAAGGATTAACTGAATACCATTTTGGTCACAAATGTTTTTCATTTGATTAACATACTCTAAACTATCCAAAGACAGTGTGTAATCAATAGTTATGGCATCCAGATAGGTGATGTTGCTTTCATAAGGAATGATATAGCTTTCATCAACGCTTCCATCATCCTTAAAGCGGCTTTTCGTATAGATGTCAGTCTGGTTTAAATTATCTCTCATGACATAGAAGCTGTCTTTAATGGCTTTCTCGGTTAGCAGGGTATTGAAATAATCTGGCACATATAGCGGTGAAAACAATCTCTTCTCATCAAAACTGGCATGTGTCTTAAAGGATTGATTGAAGGTCTCAAAATCAAGTCCAAGATAAACCGACTCTAATTGAGAGTCAGTTTTGATCGCATATTCGAGATAACGCAGCAGAATATAAGGGCTCCCGGATGATAAGCCCAAATTATAGGCAGTCTTTCCCGTCAACGACTCAATACGCGGTGGATTTAACCGCATAGCGCGTGAAGTACCTAGTACAAGAGCATCAGGCTGGGCTCTTTTGAAGTGGTTGGATTTGAACAGATAAGGATCCTTATTGCCTAATTTCTGATTGTTATAGCTTTTCAATGGGGTATGGTATATGCCGTATGGATCAACCAGAACATTGAACGAAGCTATAGCAATGAGAATGCATAGAATGCTAATTATGGAGGCCAAAGCCCACTGTTTATATGTTTTCATCGAGGGTCACCTTAGAAATTAAAGTATAGGAATTCGGATATGCGATTTAAATTCATAATAGTATAAATGAATATAAGGATAATATATAATGCGTTGATCAAGCTTGGCTTGAAGACAGCCGCCTTCTCCGAGGTGTTCTTGAAACATAGAATGAGTACAAAACCGATGATGATGTAAAATAGCGCTATTGCTTTATGTTCTAGCGGTGTTGCCTCAAACCGAATCTCCAGTTGTGTGAATGGCTGTAGAAGAGAGTCGAATTGAACGGGTAAGATGGCACCACTCAGGCCTAGCATCGCTTTAATCATAGTTAGAGCGTCGCTGATTGCAGAGATCTTGAAGAATACGAGAATGAAATTCACATATAGAAAAGTAATCCCCCAAGCGATTGCCTTAGGCAGCTTGATAGAGGTTTTTCTCCATAAGCGATAAATAATAATTCCTGCCCCAATCAACAAGCCCCAAATAATAAAATTCCAGCCTGCTCCATGCCAAATACCGCTGATTAAAAACAACAGAACCAACGACAGGCTCGTTATCCATTCTGTTTTGAGCCTTAGAGTTTTTGTCATAAATGCGCTTCTGGATAGTTTGCGGTTCACAGGCACATATACGTATTCATATAAGAAACGAGTTAACGTAATATGCCACCTAGACATCATTTCTTGAATATTGGTTGCTTTATAAGGAGAATTGAAGTTAATAGGAATCCTAATGTTAAATAACAGGCCTAAGCCTACGGCCATGTCCGAATAGCCGCTAAAGTCAAAGTACAACTGAAAGGTATAGGACAATGCCACAATCCAAGCATCGAAGAATGTAATGGTGTCCAAGACGCCCATGCCGCTTGCGACAGTCGTGGAAAATTGATCGGCAAGAATGACCTTCTTAAATAACCCGATTGAAAAAATGTATATGCCTAATGAGATGTTCTCATAGTTGATTCGATGGTTGGCTGGCTGCAGGAATTGAGGCATCATTTGGCGATGATGAACAATGGGTCCGGCAACAAGCTGGGGGAAAAATGTCACAAACAACGAGTAATTGATTAAACTTTGCTCCTTGACCTTGCCGTTGTAGCAGTCGATGATATAGCTGATTTGTTGAAAGGTATAGAAACTGATTGCCAGTGGTAGAGCTATATTCAAAAGAGTAAGATTGGCTGAAAATAGACTGTTTACATTAGATAAGATGAAATCAAGGTATTTGAAATACCCAAGCAAGCCTAAATTAAAGACAATGCCAGCAATTAATGCGGGTTTGGACTTATGAGAGTTCAGATATCTTCCGACCCTATAGTTGGCTACAATGGATATGAGTATTAGTGGCAGATACGCTGGGTTCCACCAACCGTAAAAAAACAACGAGCAAGTCACTAACCAGAGTTTGGAGAAGCGCTGTGTGGCTGACCAGGCATTGAGCACAAAGTAGCTTACGAATACAAAGGGCAGATATAGAAAGATGAAGTGGGGCGAGTTAAACAACATGTCCTTATGCTCCTGTAGGTAGATGCCCGGCAGTCCAGTAAACGAGTGACGTGATCTATCTGATTAATTGATGAACATAGCTATTATACGAAGCCAGATGATGTTTGATCAAGAAATTTATGTTAGAGTTTGTCGAACTATACGTTAAAACTCAGTCTCCGTTCTTATAGCCGGGGCTTTTTTTGTGGGGAAATTAGGACTTAAGAAATAGTTATATACGGACAGACGTTCTGTGAATATAATTAATCTTGTTGTCCAGAGATAGTGAAATTTTAAGAATGGAGGAATGATTTTTAAATCGTTTTGTCATATCAAGGAATACATAAAAAAATCATATGTTTATAACTAGGAGGAAAACGAGATGAATAGGCTCAAAAGTAGTTTTGTATTTATTCTCTGCTTCTGTCTAATCCTTGGAATTGGTGTTCCGGCATCAATCTCTGCAGAAGAAAAAGAGATCATTCAAGATCAAACGGAAATGGTTCAAGATACAGAGGAAGTTATCGATAATAATAGCCCCGTCTTGGAGGCAGCCCCCCCAGATGTTATAGAAAGCGCCAGCGAGTATGGGGAGACGGTTCTAGGAGAAGTTGTTGATCTAAGGACTTCTAACAGCAAGCATTACTTATTATCTGATAATACGTATATGGCAAGGGTAACATTTACTGATCAGCATTACTTGGACGAGAGCGGCACTTGGAGAAATATCGACACTAGCTTAACGGATGAAGCGGAAATTGACGTAAGTGATCCGCTCATTTCGTTGGAGACAGCCCAGACGTTAAAGTCGTCGTTTTCGGTAAACTCCCGGAAAAAAGCTGATACGTCTGAGTCGGATATGAGAGCACTGAAAGTTCCTTTTGATGTAAAGCTCCCTAAGCGTATCTCCAAGGGCTACACCATTGGAAAAGGCTCTGAATCACTAACCTTTATTCCGCTTGAGGCTTCAAATACAAAGGGAGAAGCTCTTGGCAACAAAATGCTATACAGCGATGTATGGATAAGCTCCGATGTAGAGCTAGAAGTTATTGAGAATGGTATTAAAGAGACGATTTACTTGAAGGATGAGCAAGCACCTACAACATTCCGTTTTCAGGTAGAGGGTGATCTTGCAAACTCTAAAACTTTTGAGCTGCAGCCTGCTTGGCTGGTTGATGCCAATGGCACGACTCGTGATGTGGAGCAGGTCATAAGCGAAGAGAATGGACAAACCTTTGTAGATTTGACGGCGGATGTATCGGAGTTGGTGTATCCGATTGCGATTGATCCGACTGTAAATATAGTTTCCAATCAAGTGACGTTCCAGAGTACAGTGGTAGATTCTCAACAAACACAAGATAACAGCAGTACTCAATTTCTAAAAGCAGGAAGGGATTTAAACGGTAAGGAGACAAGGTTTTTATTAAAATTCGACATTGAGTATCCTGGCATCATTCGTGAAGCCTTTCTAAATATGTATCAGGGTGGACGAAATGAAACCTTTCTTAATTTGGACTTCTTTAAAATAACTTCACTGTGGACAGCATCGGCTGTGACCAATTTTGCTAGTTTACCTTCAATAGCTGGTACTAGATTCTTTGATCGCCAAATTCCAACCGGCAGTTCCAATCAGTGGTATAGATTTGATATTTCCAGTGTAGTGAAAGACTGGTCAACAGGCGCAAGTCCAAACTATGGGTTTATGGGTAAACAGATGGGGACAGTTTCCAAGACCGAAACCGTATTTCATAATTTTAACTCACCTGATGTAGCACTTCGCGCTTTTCTGGATATTGTTTATACACAGCCGCCTAGTGCTCCTGAGGTATTATCGCCAAATGGCGGAGAAATATGGACTGGTCAACAGAATATTACCTGGAAGCCATCTACAGATGTCTATGACTTTATCGGTTTACCAAACAAGACCTATTATGCGGGAAATTCTCCTGCTACACAAATTGGTCAGACTTTTACAACAGGTACATTGGGAAGTGAGAAGCTGACAAAAGTAACTTTTAACATGTTATTTAATCAATCATCCAATAGAGAGTTGCCTGTTAGTCTATATCTAGTTAGCGGGGGTGTGCCAACAGGAACAGCCCTTTCAACAAAGAATGTAACGATAAATAACAAGGGGCAGTATACCGCTAGTTTTGATTATACACTGGCTTCTAATACTACTTATGCCATTATCTTTGGTTCACCAACAATGACACAATTTAATGTCGGTATGCAGACTACAACGAGTAATTACGCTGGAACCGCTGGATCGTTTGTCACTAGAAATGGAAGTGGGAGTTTCACAGAGAATTTGACAGAGGACTTAATGATTCAAATCGAAACAACCAAATCCAACCTCCGCTATCAAATTCAAGTTTCAACAGATGCTGGGGGAACTTGGACTGATGTAGTGGCGCTTACGGCTCCTGGGGTGACGTCGTACCAATATAATTTTACACCGATCAAGCAAACCTTT
The DNA here is from genome assembly GCF_042887015.1 of Paenibacillus sp. NPDC057967. Taxonomy (NCBI): domain Bacteria; kingdom Bacillati; phylum Bacillota; class Bacilli; order Caryophanales; family Paenibacillaceae; genus Paenibacillus; species Paenibacillus sp. NPDC057967. Next base: position 69,148 of record NZ_JBHVQB010000014.1, on the reverse strand, counting down.
AATGCCAAAGTGCGTATTCGCTCGTACAACGGGCAGCTATATGGGGCATGGGATGAAAGTGACAATGTGTTCATTATTCACCAGCTTCCGAATCAGCCGACAGGATTGACACCGGGCAGTACAAATTCAGCTACGCCTATGCTGACTGCAAGCACGACCCCTGTTCTGAGCTGGACCTTCTCCGCTCCGAATACAGGAAGCTTCCAGTCCCAGTATCAGGTTCGTTTGTTCAGTGGTGCAACGGTTGTTCATGATAGCGGCTGGGTTCAATCCTCCAACACATCCTATACCGTTCCTTCAGGTCTGCTGACCAGAAAAAATACGTATAGCTGGCAAGTGAGGATTAAGGATAATGTCGGAACGGAATCCGTCTATTCGGCTCAGAGCTATATCAAGATTAACGGTCTGCCTGTTGTTAATGTGACTTCCTATACAAATGGAGCAACGCTGACAACCAATACGCCGCAATTTACATGGATCTATACGGATAGTGAAGGACAAGCCCAAACGGAATACCGCATCATGGGTTCCCAAGATAATTGGCAGACAGTTGGATATGACTCTGGTCCACTTACAGGCAATACGACGACTTTTACAACAACGCCGCTTGCGAACGGGGCCTGGAGCTTTAGAATACTAGCTAAAGACGGTATGGAATGGTCGGACCCGGGGGTTAGAAATCTGATTCTGCCGGCATCCTTCGAGCCTAATAATACATCTGCGCAGGCATTCGCGATTAACTATAACCAAAGCTATTCGACGGTAATAGATACAAGCGCGGACATTGATTTCTTCAAGTATGTCGCTGCTTCCAACGGAGTAGATACCTTTACGCTGAACGTGCCAGCTGGTAAAAACTACGATGTGCATGTATATGACAGCGGTATGAATCTGATTGCAGCAGGCATTCAGGGCGTTGGAGCTGTCGAGAATGTGCTCTATCAAGTAACCAAAGGAAACACCTATTACATTAAGGTATTTGGCGTGGATGGACATTTCAGCGCCACAGCAACGTATTCTTTCATTCTGAAGAAGCTGAATCTTCAATATGAGACGGTATATCAGTACGATGCGAACGGGAATATCGTGGGCAAAACAACTACCCAAAAGAATTAAGGAGGAAGCTTCTTGAAGATATCGGCCAAGCGGACGCTCATTATTCTGTTGCTTAGCGTCCTTCTATTCCCAGATCTATCAAATACCATTCAATATACGATTACTGCCGCGCAGGGAGTGGACTATCGTCATGTCAACACTAAGCCTGACGAGGCACCCTTCCGGGTGGAGTTGGGCAATGAGACAATCTCTACTCTATCCGGCAGCATTTCTTTGGGAGCCAGCGATCTGAGTCTGCCCGGGCGTAATGGTCTGGGTTTCACACTAAGTCGTGTATACGATAGCGGAAGCTCTCAGTTGTATCAGATGACGCGAGCAAGTACGACTAACGGAACGGATCAGTCTCAAGAGGAGAAAATGTTCCCGATTGGCACAGGCTGGAGCTGGGATATTTCCTACCTGGAAATTAACGAGGGCGGCAAATATCTTCACTTAGCGGGTGCAGGTGTATTCAAGATTAACAAAGATAATGAGTTTATGGGCTATCCGTGGAAGGACTATACCTTCGAAGAGAATAAGACAGTAACGGTGGGGGCTCTTACCTCTGCCTATGCAGTAAAGTCGGTTCATAAGATTAACCAATACTTCGATTCGCAGGGCAAGCTGATTCAAATTTCCGATTCCTACAACAATACCATTAAGTTTGAGTACTCGGGATGGAAGCTTATCTCCATTACTGATGCGATTGGTAATAAGATTAATATTACCTATGGCGAGGGTACTGTTGTATTAAGCACGGGCACCAAGACGGTTACCTATACGTTGGTTAAAACTAACGGCAAAGATCTGTTACAGAAGGTAACGGACCCAATCGGGCGTGAGATAGGATACGAATATAGCGTAAAGGAAGCAAAATTCAGCCTTGTTCATACGACGCCATCAGTATCCAATCCATATGCATTGCTAACGGGAATTACGTATCCGACTGGTGCAAAAAGTGTCATTGAATATGAAAGCACCCCAACAACTCGGTATATTGGCAAGACGATGGTTAACCAAGTGTATCGGGCAAAGTCGAGAGAGGATCAATTCGTTCAGCAGGGCGGGGCTATCTTCAAGGCGAATCGTAAAGATGTCACATACCCGCTCAGCGACATGGGATCGTCGTATGATACCGACTATAATTTCTCGGTAGCGATTAATGATGGTCTGTCAGTTACAACATACACGAATGAGAAGGACTACATTAACGAGGATTACTCACCGGTTTATTATAATAACAATCGTGCGAGCACTTCGGTACATAATGGAGTCACTTATACTTCACGTGTAGATTATGAATACGACCGAATTAGAAGATGGCCGGTGCCAATTAAGATTACCGAGACGACTTCCAATTCAGCAGTATCCGCTACTAAAGTAAGCAAGAACAGCATGCTGTACGACTCCTATGGCAATGTCGTGTCCTCCGTTGATCCTAACGGAAGAATCACCATTAATACGTATGATGAGAATTCACACTTGCTGGTGGGGGTTCAATCTCAAATTGATCCATCCCGCTATGTATATAATGAGATCGACAGAGACAGCGTTCATGGGCATATTTTGACCCAACGGGTTAGAGAAGGAAGCCCGACAGGAACTATACTGCAAGAAACCGTGAACAGTCAGTATGATTCATTCGGTAATGTTACTCAGCAGAAGCTGCTTCAAAGCTCAGGTGGCTACATTACGGTCAACACAGAGTTCAAAGCTACTGCACCATATAACGGAGCTTTCCCAACTAAAATAACGACTTCTGGTTATGATGTGGATCGCAAAGCGATAACGGTATCGGAGATACTGAATTTCCAGACGGTTGACGGGATACTAACCAGCTATACGGACGGGAAGGGCAATACGACATCCTATCAATACGATAATCTCAATCGGGCAACCAAGGTCATTAATCCCGACTCAAGTGCTCGTACAATTAACTATCGAGATAAACAGAACGAGATCGAAATGACGGATGAAATGGGTATCAAGATGTTGACAAGATGGAATCCGTTCGGATGGAAGATCGAGACGGGCATCATCGAGTACCATGTATTTAAGCCAAAAGCGAAGTTTCGTTATGATGCATTCGGCCGTGTGACACAAACGGAGGATGCAATAGGTAACCTGACAAGCTACACCTATGACCAGTGGAGCCGTCAGAATAAAATTGTAATGCCCGACAATACATCCACCAGAGTTGTGTATGATGATATTGGAAGCACCAAGACCACTATTGACAGTGTGGGCAATCAGTTGAAGGAATACTACGATATTGCGGGCAATGTGCTGAAGAAAGAAGAGGTCACAAGTACGGGCACCGCAACTATCCTAGGAACCTACACTTATGATTTGGCCGGAAATGTCTTGCTAGCGAAGGATAGTGCACAGAACACGTCGAAATATTCGTATGATGCACTAAGTAGACTAATGAGTGTTACCAACGCCTTAAATGAGATAACAGCCTATAAGTACAATATGCAAGGTAATATGATTCAATTAGTGTATCCAGACGGGAATAGCCTGCGCAAGGAATATGATGAATGGGGCCGACTCATTAAGTCCATCGATGCCAAGAATCAGATCGAAACGTTCTACTACGATGCCAGTAATAATATGATTGGCTCAGTGGATCGGAAAGGCAATCGATTTAAGTATTCCTTCAACAACCGCAACATGATGCTTTCATCCGAACTGGTTAATGCCCAAGGCAATCCGCTTCCGGTGAATGAGAAGGTTTCCTATCAGTATGACCTGGCAGGCAAACGTAAGCAGATGAGCGATGTAACCGGAACAACATCCTATACGTACAATCCGAACACAAGTCAACTAGTGGAAGTACAGTTCCCTGATGCCAAGACGATAAACTATGATTATGATGCCAATGGCAGCCGGATTGCAATGAAGGATCCTTTTGGGTTCAATACGTATTATCGCTACAATGCGAATAATCAGCTAGAGATGGTATCTTCTTCTCTGAATTTTACTCGCGATTATGTAGCCAAGTATCAGTACTACTCGAATGGTTTGTTAAAGCAAACTACGCAAGGCAACGGAGTCGTCGCAGAAGCAGCTTATAATGGACTCCGTATGCAGGGATTGCAGCAGAAGAAGAGCGATGGAAGCGTCATTAATGCGTATTCCTATAGGCATGATACGAATGGCAATATTAATTCACGTACAACGAACGGTAGTACAGATGTATTCCAATACGATTCGTTGAACCGGATATCAACCTCTTCCCAGTTTAATGAGAGCTACCAGTATGACAGTCGGGGCAACCGTAGCAATATGTCCTCCAACAATCCATTTGATAGCGCGGCGTCTGATCTGTCCTATGATACCCGCAATCGCCTCACTCAGGTGACGACTACAGATGGCAAGACCGTTTCTTATACGTATAATGGTGACGGTCAGTTGTGGGAGCGAAACGAGGGAGGCAAGACGACCCGTTATTATTGGGATGGTGACCAGATTATAGCGGAGGCTATGGTCACTGGTGGCACAGTTAAGTTCCACGCTCGTTACATCAGAGGTAAAGGGCTGGAAGCTAGGGAAGATGCTCAAGGTAAAGCCTATTACCTAAAGAATGGTCATGGTGATGTTGTAGAGTTAAGAGATTCGTCAGGTAACCTGAGACTGAATCAGTATGACTATGATATCTTCGGCAATATGACGGTTCAGAAAGAGCTCATTCCCCAGCCTTTTAAATATTCGGGTGAAATGACAGACTCAACAACTGAGTTGCAATATCTCCGGGCTAGATGGTATGACCCGTCTATAGGAAGGTTTGTTGGGGAGGATACGTATGAGGGGGATATTCTCAATCCATTGACGTTGAATCTCTATACGTATGTAATTAATAATCCTTTGAGTTATGTTGATCCGAGTGGAAATTATTGTGTGTCAGCTGACGGTAATTGGGCGCATGGAAATCCTTGTGAATCAACAACTAGTATCGAAATGGGTGATAATGATAAATATTATGGATCGCCTATTATCAAAAATGGTATTATTACAGGATATTTAGGTAAGAGTGGACCCTATGCACAAAAGGAATTTAATTATTGGGAGGAATTTGGTAAAGGGGTTATTACAGGATCGGCAGATGCTATTCTGGGTAAATATGTTTACACTCAATTAATGAGTACTAAGCATGAAGTGGTTAGTATATCAACCTTAGGTCTAGCCAATCAAATAGATCGGTATGTGTTTCCAAGTTCGTTTAATAAAACCATTGCAAATCTCTCTAAAACTGCAGGGTTAGTCTCTATAGGTATTACTGGTTTTGAGATTTATAATGATTTTCAAAATTACACTGGTAACGATAGGTATTGGGCAGCTACGTTAACAGTCGCTGGTACAGGTGCATCAATTGGCGGTACGGTATTGGTTACAGTAGGGTTAACTGCTGTAACTGGTGGGGGTTATCTAGTTGCTATTGCTGCGTTTGGGGCTGGAGTTGCAATTGGAGCTGGGATTAGTGCTGGAGTTGATTATTTGAAGAAAGAATTTTTGAAATAAAGGAGATACCATGAGTATTATTTATAATAATCTTCCCCTGCCCTTGTATTTAGTACTAACAACTATACTTCCTACATTTGGTTATTTTGTTTACTTGAAGAGCAAAAAACAAAGAAAATCTCTGTTCTTCAGTATGGGTTTTATGTGTATTTGTTTAATTGGATATTTGAGTGCATATATCCGAATTGTAGAGCATTATAATTGGCAAACAGACTTCTCAAACCATCTTCCTCCTGTGCTTATACTAATTATAGGACTCATGTTTTTATTTATTTCAATTGGTACTTATCAATTAAGTAAGAATAATAAGGAAATAAGACGGATAGTTGTAATTTGTATTACCACTCTGTTTATAATCTTAATATTTTTTATATCGTTCTTTATGCTAAAAGTAAGGTAGAGAAAGCCACATGTGAGTGCATTGAACTGTGATCCTCTGAGGGTCACAGTTCACAAACTCCGTGTGGTCTTTTTATTGTCTAACTTGGTTTTTTCATTCCCCACCAATATTTTCATAAGAGCAAACTTTCTCCGAACTTGCCGGGTAATACTTATAGAACAGCAAGAAAGAGGTGAATGAGGTGGAGCTTGATACGATCAGCCGGATCGTTCAGGGTGACAGGGAGGCGTTCCGCGGTCTGTATGACGAGTACTTCGACTATGCGATGCGGACGGCCGCGCTGGTGGCCAAGAATCAGGAGTGGGCGAAAGATGCGGTGCAGGAGACTTTCCTCCGTGTATACCGGAACATCTGGCAATATGATAAAGCCAAGCCGTTCAAGCCGTGGTTCTACAGCATTTTGCTTCGCGAGTGCTACCGGGTGATGGAGCGGGAGAAGAAGATTGTGCCGATGGGTGAGCAGTTGGAGCGAGTGGCTGTGGAAGCAAACATGCCGGATGGGAAGGTCGATCTGTACGATGCCCTGCAATCTCTCCATGATATGTACCGGATACCGCTTATCTTGAAATACCTTCATAACTACAGCGAGCGGGAAATCGCCGACATTATGGAGCTGAACGTCAATACACTGAAGTCGCGCCTCCTTAAGGGGCGGGAGCAAATGAGAGACCGATTGGGAGGGGAGCCATATGGATCAAAAGCTTAAGCAGCGTCTGGAAGAAGAAACGAATTATCCTTCCAATCTGAAGGAAGAAATGTGGGCGCAGATTGAGTCGCAACTGGAGAACGGCTCTCCGTTGCCGGCAGATTCAATAGAGAGTCAATTGGACAACAAAGAACAGCCACAGGGGAAAAGGAGAAAGTGGACGATGACTATTATCAAAGCAACTACAGGACTTGCAGCAGCCGTCATTGCTGTTACAGCATTTTTGGCTTTGCCGCCAGGAGAGGCATTCATGAAAAGCGTGCAGAACTGGTTTGCGCCGGAGAAAAAAATCGAGGTTGAGGTCGAGGGGAACAAGGAAGAAACGAACGGGCAGGCCCATGTAAATGAAGAAAGCCGCTACGCCATCTATTATGATAAGGAGCGCTATAAGCTCATTCAGCAGGACGGCAAAGACGTCATTACGACCATTGAGCCGCTGCCGGAGCCGTACCCGCAAGTATCGCTGACAATAGAGCAGAAAATAGATGCATTGCCGGAGAGGCTGGCTGCGGAGATAGCGGGCAAGCTAGCCGACCAATTTGCAGAGGTGCGCGATATTGAGAAGGTTAGTGAGCCTGTAGAAGGCTACCGTATTCATGCGATTAACGGTCATGATCGTCTGAGTAAAATCATCTCGGTATACGTCACAAGCAATGAGCAGCAAGGCAGCTTCATTCTGACCATGAACTATTTCCTGGAGGCGGCTGAAGGCCATGGAGCGAGATTTACGCAGACACTGGAGCAGTTCAAGGTGCTGGCAGAAGAGTAATACCTATGCATCGCTTATGGAATAAGGGGAGGCGCATTCGCCTGTCAGGAGCTGACATAGTTTCTTTTTAAAAAAAATAGACTTGAAAACGATACGGTTTATGAAGACAGCAGATTATGCTGTCTTTTTCTTTATATTTAATAGGTTTTTGTTAAAATGAGTGACCATTGGTCTAGCTATTACCAAACCTTCGGTCCCATAGTCCTATGGATTGAAATAATTCCCAGTCGATATATAGGGATAATGACATCCTTTTGGATTAGAAATGGAGAGGACTTAATTGAAGGTCAATAAGTTTTGGGCAAAAGGGATTAACTGGACGCTGATTATCGCTTTGATATGGTCGATTGCACCTGGTTCCATCGTAACGGCACAAGGCGGGCTGCAAGCTTCGGGGAATCCAAAGTTTATTCAACTGCTCCCATCTGTGTTCAACCCATCGGCTGGCGAGAGCACGACCATTCGCTGGAATTGGGAGATTGACCATATAACTGCCATTGAGATTAGGGATGGAGAGCGGCTAATCGAGACGCTGACAACGCAAAAGTATGCTGGCGGTTATGTTGTTCATAACTACCAATGGAATGGAAAAGACAAAAGCGGTAAGGTGCTTCCTGCAGGCACATACACGATTGTCGTACGCCCGACGGAACCGAAATACGAGAAATGGGCGCATGCGGCGTCGATCACCATTGTAGACGGCGATGCTGACAAAGTTTATGTCGCGCCGAATGATGACAAGAGAAGCAATCAATTTGTAGTATATGGACTGAATGGCAGCAATAACGGCGTAAAGAACGTTCAATTGACTGTAACGAACATAGAGAGCGGTCAAGCGACATCGCTTGAAGCTACGCTGCAGGCGAATCAGTGGTTTGCAAACGTAACTCTGCCGCCGTACAAGCAAATGAAGCTGGAGGCTGTATTTACTGGGGGGACGATCGACAAGGCGCATACCGTTATTGTGAATCATCGATTCCGGTTATTCGATGACATGCGCCTGTTGGCTTTGCAGTATTTCAATGATGACAATTTAGTAGAAAAGATCAGGAAGGACAACAAACTGCCGGAAGGTGAGCTTAATCCAAGTGGGTTATTCGGAAGAAGCATTCTGGTCTATGAGCCGTTGGAGATTGTTCCGATAGCTCAGGAGATCGATCCGCTTTCTAATACACATGGTGTCTTGGACGGATACGAGGGGCTTACTTTGCTGTCTCCTGCCAATATGTCGACGGGCAATCATGTTGGACTAGCCGTAGATGTGCTTATTGATGGTGCAGCACCGCTGTTCTTCAATCGATTCTATAATTCCAGAAGTGATACGATTAGTGAGTTTGGCATTCACTGGAATCATACCTACTCCTATCGCTTGCGCGATCTGGGCGAGCAAGTCGTCATTATGTTCGAGGACGGACATACGGAGAACTTCACCGCAACGGGCGGCGGAAGCTATACGAAAGCCGAAGGCCGAAACCATGTTTTAACGAAGCAATCTGACGGAACGTATCAATTGTCGATTGATGGAATGACATTCCTTTATTTTAACGGGCAGGGCCTTTTAACGAGAGTTGCGGATCTGAACCATGTTCAGACTGTGCTGCATTATGACGGAACCAAGCTCAGCCGAGTCGAGAAGAACGGCAAGTCGATTCAGTTCCATTACAATGACAAAGGGCAACTAATGAGCGTCACGGCCCCTGGTCAGAATGCCGCCCAATACAGCTATCAATCCCAACAATTGAATAAGGTTGCATTGGATGAACAGGATTGGCTCTACAACTATGACGCTGGCAAGCGGCTGTCCTCGATCATCAAGCCTTCCGGGGAGACGCTGCGAGCCTTTGTTTATGACAGTCAAGGCAGGCTAATCAAGGAAACGAACGGCAATGGTCATTCCAGCACGTTAAGTTATGATGACTACGAACGTAAGATCATTCTGAGCAATCCGAAGAACGAACAAACCACCTATTATTACGACAAAGATTATCGCCTGGTGAAGATGCAGGACAAGACAGGGACAAAAACCTATCAGCATACGAATGCTTCTGCTGTAAGCAGCGTCGCTTTTTTGGCTTCCACTAGTGATAATGTGGCGCAAGGCGCTAGTGCGCAGATCAGCAAGAAGCAAGAAGTAAGGACGCTAGGCGTTTCTACTTCCGCTTCAAGTGGCGTGTTGAAGGTACAGATGTATAACGTCAGCGATCTAGGCAAGCAAGATCCGACGAATACGATTCACCCAATGATGCGCATCTACAATACATCGCAGGGAACCATCGATCTGAGAGATGTAACCGTACGTTATTATTTTACGAATGATGGCATTACTGAGCAGGTCTACTGGTGCGATTGGTCGGATATCGACTGCTCAAAGGTGAAGGGCTCGTTCTTGAGTGTTGTCAATAAAGGCGATACTGCACTGGAGGTCGCCTTCACAAGTGATGCCGGCGAGTTGAAGCCAGGCGAATATGTGGAAGTGCATAATCGCTTCAACAGTAAGGATTGGAGCGATTATGATCCGACCAATGATTACTCTTATAACGCTGTAGATAATTCCTTTGTAGATTGGAACAAGGTTGATGCGTTCTATCGCGGCGTGCTCGTATGGGGGGATGGCAGTGAAGGCGGAACGCCGGAACCAACTCTGCCACCGGGCCCAACGCCTGATCCAGGGTCTCCAAGTCCGACGCCTGATCCGGGCGCATTTCCAAGTCCAACACCGATACCTACTCCGGTACCAACACCTGAACCGGAGCCTGATCCGGAGAAAGTGGCGTACATCGAAGCATCGGATAACGGAACGCGTAGTATACGCGCTGAGATGTTCAACTTTAATCGAAGCGCCAACTACAACACGATCTATCCATGGTATCGCCTTGTGAACGAATCGGATGAAGCAATCTCGCTGAAGGATATTCGCATTCGCTATTTTCTAACGGCGGATACTACGGAGGAGCTCATCTTCTGGTGTGACTGGGCAAGCATTAGCTCAGGATCGAAGGTTAAAGGCACCTTCATGAAAGTATCGAATGGGGATGGTGTCGTCGATACCATACTAGAGATGTCGTTCACCGATCAGAATGCGGTACTGAAGCCTGGGCAATCTATAGAGCTTCATACGCGAATCGGCAAAAAAACGTGGCCTGACTTCAAGCAGACCAATGATTTTTCGTTTAATCCTAAGTCCACTCAGTATGAACCATGGAAGCGGATAGCTGTGTTCGTCAACGGTAGATTCGTATGGGGGCAGGTGCCGGTAGGTGCCGCTGATATTGCTCCGCCGGAAGAAGAGCCGCTGTATGTGCCGAATGATTTTTCCAAAAGTAAGGCGATTCTCATTACCGATCAGCTAGGCAATAAAATCTCGTATGTATACGATGTTAATGGGAATTTGACGGAAATGACGGATGCGCTGGGCCAGACATTGGTATGGACTTACAACGGCAGATCGCAGGTCATCAGCCACACTGACCCGGAAGGCCGTCAGATGTCTTATACCTATGACGGTCGTGGAAATCTGACCAGTGTAACCGATGGGGAAGGTCATGTCACTTCTTATCAATACAATGCGCTAGGATTGCCAACCTCCGTGATTTTGCCAGATGGCTCTAAGATTCAAGTGTTGTATGATGGCAGCGGCAATCCGATCGAATTTATGGATGCTGACGGAAGCATCTATAAGCAGACATTCGACGAGAGCAACAAGCTTCTTAAACGGATAGATCCGCTAGGTCAGGAAATCAAGCTGCGATATAACACACAAGGACAAGTTGATTGCGTCGAGCATACGGACGGAACTTCTGTTTCCTATCAATATAATAAAGATGGAGAAATGGTAGCATTCGTTGATCGCAACGGTGGCATTACGCGCTCCGAATACGATGCAGCAGGTCTCAATACGGCTATTGTGGATGCGCTAGGCCAAAGAACAAGCTATATCTATGACGAGCTCGGGCTTTTGGTCGAGACTGTAGATCCGCTTGGTAACAGCGAGAAGATCGTAAGAGATGGGTTCGGTCAGATCACTGCAAGAATCAATAAGCTGAACCAGAAGACGGAGTACAAGTATGATGCGCTGGGGCAACTGCTGTCGACGACTGATCCCGCAGGTAAGACGACCCGATACGAATATGATCCGATTGGCCAGGTCAAACGTCAGATTCTGGCGGACGGCTCTGTTTCTTCTTATTCGTATGATGGCTCCGGTCTGATCGTTGAACAAAACGATCAAAGCGCCATAACCCGGTATGAATATGACGAGCGTGGTGCACTCATTAAGGAAACGAATGCACTCGGATATTCGATTTCCAGGGTCTACAACGCAAATGGTTTAGTAGAGAAAGTGTTTAATGCTTCCGGTCATGAGACTTCTTATGAATACGATGCATCGGGGCGTTTGTCGAAGAGTATCAACGCGCGTAGTCAGGCTACCACGTATGAAAGAGATAAGCTGGGCCGAACGCTTGCCGTTACCGATCCAAGCGGTATGGTTACACGATATGTGTATAATGACAGTGGTCAGGTAGCTGGTGTCGTGAATGCGGAAGGACATGCCACTGAGTACCAGTATGATGCACTGGGCCGCAAGTTGTCTGAACGCGACCCGCGAGGCAACATCACGCGTTATGACTATGATGCTTTGGGACAATTAACTTCGGTGACGGATACATGGGGGACGAAGGCGATTTACCGATACGATGCTGCAGGCAATCTGGTGAAGCAGGTTCGTCAGGACGCTAGCGGAGTGAAGGAACAAATTACGTCGTATACGTATAATGCGATCGGCCAGCGCCTCACCATGACGAACCCGTTGGGCAGTGTTACTAAGTATGCCTATTATGGCACAGGTGCATTGGCATCCATGACGGATGAGGATAGTTATATTACAAGTTATGCATATGACGAAATGGGACGCAGAACGGCTATAGACTATAATGGGGTCTCCTCGGAGACATTCCGTTATGACGAGAAGGGAAGGCTTGTTGAGACAGTCGATGCCTCCGGCAAAACCACATATGCTTATGATGTGCTGGGTCAATTGTTGACAAGCACCAACCCTAATGGAAAAGCAGTAAACTATACCTGGACACCGACAGGTCGAAAAGCTTCAGTTGCTTACCCTGGTGGAAACAAGTTCTATTATGAATACAACGAACTGGATCAGATCATCAAAGTAACAGGGCCGAAAGATATGTCGGCTGAATATCGTTATGATGCCAATGGCAACGTATCGGAAAAATATTCGGCTGACGGTGTTACCACATCTTATAACTATACAACGCTTGGTCAACTGGAGTTGCTGAAAGAGCAATTACCTTCCGGAGAATTGTTGCGGTCGATTACGTACAGCTACGATGCTGCTGGCAATATCGTTAAACAGGATGAGAAGGCAAGAGGCAGCGCTCGCAATCGGCAATATGCGTATGACGGTTTGAATCAGCTTGTCGAGGCGACAGATCAAGGTGTTAAAACTTCTTATGCGTACGATGCCTTCGGCAACCGCACTCAGATGCAAGAAGGAAGCTCATCTCCGGTCCGTTATGAGTATAATGGAGCCAATGAATTGCTCAAGCGAACACAGGGTATGGATGTGACAGCCTATAGTTACGACAAGCGCGGTAATCTGGTGGAAGAGAAACGGAATAGTGTGACAGCTGCGGCGTATACCTTCAACGAAGCGAATCGTCTTATTGAACTGAAGAAGAATGGCTTGACTACGACCTATTCGTATAACGTTGACGGTCATCGCACGGGCAAATCTACAGGAGCAGATCATTTCGTTTACTTGCTTGATCCGCTGAGTCATTATGGAGAAGTGCTTGAGACGTATCGAAACGGTATTCAAACCGACACCATCGTATATGGTGAGGACCGTTTGGGCGTAGTGAACGAATACGGCGATTTCTATGGCTATAGCCTTGACCATCTAGGCAGCGTGCTTGAGCTTCGCGATTCGGACGGGACTGCCGCGGAGAGCTATAAGTATGATGCATATGGTAGGTTGCTTGCGGAGCCAATTGGGGATTCTGTCGTAAAGACTCATCTGTCCTACACTGGTCATGAATATGACCCTGAAAGCCATTTGTATTATGCTAAGGCACGATATCTGGACGCTGAATTAGGTAGGTTTGTTAGTGAGGATACGTATGAAGGAGAGTTCGATATTCTTCTTAGTCTGAATCTCTATACGTATGTGCATAATAATCCTTTGAAGTATGCTGATCCAACGGGCCATAAAGTTTGGCTTATTCATGGGACATTTTCAGATCCTGACACTTGGGGTAAAGAAACTGGGGATTTTGTAAATTATATTGAATTACTGTTCGAGGAACCTGTAGAGAGATTAAAATGGAATGGAGAAAACAAAGAGGATGAACGTTCAAAAGAAGCTAAGAGGTTGACGGAGAATATTTATAAGTACCATAAAAAGAAAGAGAATTCCGGGGAACCGATTAGGTTGGTTGGTCATAGTCATGGAGGGAACGTAGCGATACTAATTACAAATCTTTTAGCGGACAAAGGTTTATCGGTAGAAACATTAATTACAATTGCAACTCCAGTACGTGAATATCAACTTGAAACAACAGTGAGACAACGTATAAACGTATATAATGAATATGATGATGTTCAAATTAGTGGCGGGAGGAAGGGGAATTTATTAATAGCTAATCGACAATTTAATGATGCTGAGAATGTATTGGTAACGATGCCTGCATATCGAAGAAACACCTGGTATGGGGTCTCTAATCATTCATACATGCATAGTAATAAAAAAGTTTGGAAGGAATATATTGAACCCGCCTTAGGTATATCCTCTAAGGGTAAGGGTTCAAAAGGCTCATTTTAATATCGGAGGTTATAACGCGGGAGGGAGACTGTGCAGAACTTCAAAAAAAGAATGTTCATATTCTCTACTTTGACAATTGGAATCTCTATTCTTTGGTTTTTACTTGGTACTACCGCTAACTTTCAACGAGGAATAGATTTAGTCACAACCATTAAATTTGCAGTAATTTGGGTTCCTGCTATTCTATTATTCTTGATTCCTCTAATCATCATAAAAAGTCGAAAGGGAACGGCATTTCAAATTCTAATATGGCCGCTAATAATCGCGCATTTTTTTCTAGCCATACAACTATTCAAATCTGTTGAGATTGAAGGCTGGTTAATAAATGGAGTATCTAGCGAACCCGTTAAAACAACATCAGATGGTTTGTTGGATTATCGTCTAGAGTTAATAAACTTGTATCAAAAAAATAGTCGTGTTCGGCTTTTCATCCATGATAACAGTACGGGACAGGATATTTATATACCAATAGATGCTGAAGCAAGCGAAGTCCAAAGAGAATGGGTTGGTGAAGGAGAGATGTGGCAATGGTCTTCATTGTCAGGCATAACTGATAATAATCATCGTCAGTTGAGTGTCTGGCGCATGGAACCTTTGCCTCAACTAGAGTTTCTAATAGATATCGAAGATGTAATCTCAACCCGTTTAACACAATAAATTTGAATACTGCTGTTACAAAAACCACGTGTGAGTATGAACTGCATTCCATTTGTTTAGATGCTATCTAACGTAAGGGTGCGGTTCATAACTCTAAGTGGTTTTTCTAATTCCATTCAAAAAAAAGTTTTTGGATGCTGACAATATCACGATATATCAAACGGGGTTCAAAAACAGAGATTTTATAGTTAAATTCAAAGATGAATACTATATCAATGAGGAAAAGTATTTAGAGCTGGTTGAAATTGCAAATTCCACTTAGAACAGCGAAATCGAACATATCATCTAGGCAACACAGTCGGATTGCGTAAAAGTGCAACCGATCAATATGCAGTCACAGTGGATGCGATCGAGGTGGAGACGGTTGATGAAGTGGGATATACACAATTAAATTTTCCGTAGACCATGTTGATTATGCAAACCAGAGGATGCAGTTTTTGGATCATGTTGAAACGGAAAGCGGCCAGATGATTAAGGATTTTATCTTTGTAAATGAGGAACAGTGCAAGTTAGACTTCCAGCAGGGGATAAAATCAGGTAAATCTCTTCGTATTACTACTTTTGATTATTATTTTTCTATCATTATTATTTTTACCCTCGGTGCTTATCTATGTTGTAAATCTATTTGAAAAGAGTCCGGAAAAACCTGCAATTACCTACGGTGAATTTCCATTTCGATTAGTATATGATATAAATGGTCGGAGGGAAGTTATGGAAGACACCTTAATAATAGAGTATAAGGGTGTTGGAATAGATGCAGGTCGTGGTAAATTCAGAAGATGGGAAGATAGATTAGCAAGCGGAAATGAGAGAATCACATTATTCAAAAGTGATCTCATTGAAATATACTACCCACATGGCGGTTCCAAATATTACATGGGAGATTTAGAGGAATACGTATCGTTCAATCCAGCTTTTCCTAATGCAGCATATATGACAATTGAGAAGAATATAACTCAAAGCGGTTTAATCACTGAAGATGAATTGATGGGGCAACATGGAATTAAATTAATTAGTTGGGACATTGCTGACCCGATTGTAATTCATTTAAGTAATAGTAGGCGGCTTCTAGGGCATGAGTCCGGTACTGTACCGGACTCATGCCCTTTAGTTTTGCTTTAACCGGCTTGTGATTATAGTACGTTATATATTGGTCTAATTAGGTCTCTGACTCTGAACAATCCTCAACCGAAACAACCAATTGATCGACCGTAATTTCCAGTGCCGTACAGATTTGTTCCAGCGTGCGGATATAGACCCTGTCCACAGAATCGGAGCAGAGGTGGTTGATGGTTGCAATTCGCATATTCATGGAAAGCGCGAATTGCCTTTGAGAGATGCCGCGTTCCGCCAGTATTTCACGCAAGCGTATATGAATTTTCATACTTCCTCCATTACCGTTAAGCAGGGGGTTAATCATTGATCAATTATCCTCAGAATCTGCATCATCTTCAACGGAAACAATCAGTTGATCTACAGTAATATCCAATGCGTCACATATCTGTTCCAACGTACGAATATAAACCCTGTCTACGGAATCGGAACATAGATGACTAATGGTTGCGGGGCGCATATTCATTTTAAGGGAGAGTTGACGTTGGCTAATGCCTCTCTTTTCAAGAATCTCTTTTAAGCGGATTTTGATTCTCAATATAAGTTCCTCCACAAAATATTACGTTTAACAGTATACATCTGAAAGTAATATATCATAAGCATTAAAGAATATCATTGAAACTTACGCTTAAAAGTAATATAATATTTACATACTCTTAAGAGTAATACTTATAAGCGTAACAACAACGATTGGTTATATTGTTACTATCGGAGGAGGAATCGATATGAGAGGCAACCAATATGTCAGCATTTCAACATGCGTACAAGCAACAGACGAAGACAACTTATATCAACAGGATAAAATCAGAATTTACGATCTGGAGCCAAGTTGGAGATTTCAAAACAATACGATTGACGTTGCGAGGGAGGAGCCTCGAATTCCTTCATATTTTAGTCGCCCATGACCAAACCAATGGACACCTACAATCTCTACATCGAGCAGGAGGATACGTTCTATCAACAGCTGGAAACGCTGGAGCAATGCCAGGTTGCTGTGTATGACCATATCTTTCGTTATGGCGAGCGCTTCAACAAAGCGATGGTCGAGGAAGTGCTGAGGAGCGTTCACCAACTGGAAGTGAACGTACGGCTGGAATTGATGCAATTGCGGCTGGACAAAGCATTCTTAGCCTACGACATGAAACATAACTAAACGCAATAACCGAACCGCTCTTACTCAATCCCATGAAGAAAGGCTACCCCAACAGGCCCCAATGAACCCGCTAGAATAGCCTACTGCCTTCTTATAGCACTAATGTCTCTTATAGCACTAATGTCTCATCTTCTTGACGTGCAACCTGCTCTTCCCGAACAAGCCGGATGAACTCTCTCATGAAGCCTGGCAGGTCCGGCCAGGCGTGGCCGCTCACCAGCTTGCGGTCGGCATGCAGCGTGTCCGTCGTGTACGTGGCGCCCAGGCGCTCGACATCCGTCTTCACGGCGTTGTAGCACGTCATCGTGCGGCCCTCGAAGTAGCTTGTATCCTTCAATGCCATGAACACCAGCGCGCCGTGGCAGATGACGCCGATCGGCTTGTCCTCTTGGAGGAAATGCTCGACGATGCGCGGCAGCTCAGGATGGTTGCGTATATATTCCGGGGCGCGGCCGCCGGGAATGACAAGTGCGATATATTCTGACGGATCGATATCCGCGAAGGAAGCATGAGACGGCAGCAGATGGGCAGGCTTCTCCGTGTAGGTCTCCCAGCCCTCGATAAAGTCATGAACGACGGTATTCAGCACTTTTTTCTCCGGGGATGCAATGACAGCATCATAACCTTCCTCTAGCAGGCGGTAATAGGGATAAAAAATTTCCAAAACCTCTGTTCCGTCACCCGTAATCAGCAGAACCTTGTTCGACATGCGCTCACTCCTTCAAGGAATTTTTTGGCATACACTCCTATTATCTATGGGGCGTCCAAGTCTGTAAATCTATCCGAAGTCACCGTGTCCTTCTGCCCAATTCGGTTCGAACCCTGTCAGATTCGGGCGATGGCAACCCCCGATGGGATGGGCTATACTAATATGAAGCTTACCTTGGAGCGGCGAAAAGCCGATAAATACGGGTAAGGAACAGGAAAATGATAGGTAAGAGGCGTTTATCTCTCTCAAAAAAGGCAAAGCTGATAGAAAAGGCTTTATAACTTTGCTATGCGGAGGGATAGACGATGATGAGGCAAATATTGCTGATAACAGATGGCTGTTCGAATGTGGGACTCAGCCCGGTGGTGGCGGCGGCTCATGCCAAGTCGGAGGGCATTCATGTCAATGTGGTAGGTGTGCTCGACCATGGGGATGTAGGCGAGCTAGGCGCGGCAGAGATTGAAGAGATCGCGCGTGCCGGCGGCGGACTGAGCCGTATGGTCAATACGCGGCAATTATCGCAGACGGTCCAGATGATGACGAGGAAGACCGTGGTACAGACGATTCAGATCGCGGTGCAGAAGGAGCTGCAGCAGGTGCTTGGCAATGGCTCTATTGAGGCGCTGCCACCGGAGAAGCGAGGCGAAGTCGTGCGCGTCATCGATGAGCTTGGCGAGTCGTCGGGTCTCCGAGTGGCGCTGCTGATCGATGCCAGCGCGAGTATGAAGCCGAAGCTCGCCGCTGTCGAAGAAGCAATTCACGATTTGATGCTTAGCCTACAGGCCAGACAGGGTAAGAGTGAGATATCGGTGTTCCATTTCCCAGGCTCGCGTCATGGCGATGATTGCATTATGGATTTGGCTTGGACCAGCCATCTGAGTGGCGTGCATTCGATATTTCCCAAGCTGCAGATGGGCGGGACAACGCCGACAGGACCTGCAATTATGCAGGCGGTCGATTATTACAGGCAAGGCGAAGCGGGGGACTACGGCCGCAGAGGCAGACATGAAACGGATGGGATGATGGGTGACTACGTCGTTTAAGCTGGAGCTGCGGCGCGGAAGCGTCGTAATCGGCAAGTGGAGACAAGGCAAGTACCGGGTGGAACGGCTGCTGGGAGAAGGGGCCAACGGGAAAGTCTACCTGGTCCAGAAGGACAGGGATTGGTACGCGCTCAAGGTGGGAGCGGATGCAGTAGACATGCAATCCGAGGTGAACGTGCTGAAGTCGCTTGCTCAGCAGAAGGGTCAAGGGATGGAGCCGTTCCTGTTCGACGTCGATGATCTGTACGGACCGGGCGGGAAGGAATATCCGTTCTACGTGATGAGATATGTGCGCGGAACGACACTTGCCAGCTACCTGAAGGAGCAAGGGGCGGAATGGTTCCCTCTGGTCGGGCTGAATCTGCTGAGCAAGCTTGGCAGGCTGCACCGGTCAGGTTGGGTATTCGGCGATCTGAAGGTGGAGAATGTGATGGTGGCCGACTACGGTCATGTTGAGCTGGTAGACTTCGGGGGTGTGACGGCTGCCGGCAAAAGCATCCGCCAGTTCACAGAGATCTACGACCGCGGGTATTGGAACAGCGGCTCGCGTTCGGCCGATCCGAGGTACGATCTCTTCTCGTTCAGCGTATTATGTATCCAGTTGCATGAACCAAAGCGCCTCCATCAGCTCACGAAGGAGCTGCTGCCTCAGAACCGATCAACAGTCGAGCTTATGGCGTTAGCGGAGGGGTGCGCGATGCTTAAGCCGGTGGCTGGCTGGATGCGCAAGGCACTGCATGGCGAGTTCAGAGACGCAGAGGAAGGTGCGGCTGCGTGGCGGTTGCTGATGCACCGGAAGGAGACGCGCAGATCCTCCACAATGCCGGGCTGGCTGAAGGGGCTCGTTGCGACCTCCGGGATTCTGCTCGCGGCCTCGATCTTCGTCTGGTTGCTTCGCAATGTATGGATGTAGCAGAGGAGGGCAATAGAATAATGAATGAACCGCTTCAGATGGAACTTGCGAAGGAAGCGGCTGCCCACAGCATGTGGGAGAAGGGCGATACCATTCTGGTGGCCGTGTCCGGAGGGCCCGATTCTATGGCGCTGCTTCATATGCTTCATGCGCTGTCTGACCAAGGCATTAAGCTGGTTGCTGCTCATGTGAATCACGGGTTTCGGGCGGAAGAGTCCGCCTTCGAGCTGGAGGTTGTTCAATCGTTCGCTAAGAGCCTTGGGGTGCCATGCGAGACCATTGTCATGGATCTGCCTTCTTATATAGAAGAAAACCGATTGAATCTGCAAGCTGCCGCGAGGGAGAAGCGATACGAATTCCTGTACCGGACAGCGACTCAGTACGGCGCGTCATGCATTGCGCTCGCCCATCATGCAGATGATCAGGCGGAGACGGTGCTGATGCGGCTGATCAGGGGAGCGGGACTATCGGGACTCTCAGGCATGAGCAGCGTCCGTCGCGAAAAAAATGTGCAACTCATACGCCCCCTCCTTCGTATGAACAAGTCAGACCTTCTGCGTTATTGCGAGGAGCACGAGATTCCGTACTGCGTTGACAGCAGTAATCTGGCCCGGTATTACTTCCGTAATACGGTTCGTCTGGATGTCATTCCTTATTTAATGCAGTTCAACCCGCAGCTTCCTCAATCTCTCCAAAGACTGGCTGAAGTAGCCGGCGCGGAGGATGATTGGATGGAGCAGCAGGCATCGGAATGGTTCAGCCGCATCGTACGCTGCGGAGAAGGCGAATGCCAGGTGGAATGCCGGGAGCTGTCCGGTCTGCACGTCGCTTTACAAAGGAGATTGATTAAACTAATATTAAATTATCTGTCTCAGGATACGGAAAACATAACCTATGGCGCCGTCGAGACGATGCGGCAGGCGGCATCTTCGCATGCTCCAGCTACATGGCGGATGGACGCCGCAGGCGGGATCCAATGCTTGCGCGAATACAGCGTAATGAGATGGGTACATACGAATGCAATACCGGATATGGCAGGCTGGTACAATTACGTCATCGAACAGGGAAGCGATGAACGAATTGAAGCGGCGCCAAGCGGATGGAGCTTCCGGTTAGATTGGTTGGAGACTGCGGCTGCGAAGCCGGCATCCCGCATGGAAGCACATTTCGATGTGGCCGGACTGGTCTTTCCGCTGCATGTGCGCAACCGCGTGCCGGGAGACAGAATTCATGTTTTAGGATTAAATGGGTCGAAAAAAGTGCAAGATATGTTCGTTGACGAGAAGGTACCGCCCTCCCGTAGAGAGCTGTATCCGCTGCTCTGCGACGGTGACGGCAAGCTGCTGTGGATTCCCGGCATCCGCCGATCCGCGCATGCCCTTCCAGGGAGCGGAAGCGCACAAGTTCTGCGTATTACGGCACTCAACGAATAAGGAACAAGGGAATACACATAAACATAGGTAACGCGTAGGAGGCTTTTGAAGTGCAGAACGACATCCAAGAAGTGTTATACAGCGAAGAGCAGATTGGCGCCAAGGTAAGAGAACTGGGGGCTAAGCTTAGCGCTGATTATGAAGGGCGGAATCCGCTCGTTATTTGCGTCCTCAAAGGCGCGTTTATTTTTATGTCCGATCTGGTGAAAACTATTACCGTTCCGCTTGAGATCGACTTTATGGCCGTCTCCAGCTACGGTGCTTCCACCAAATCATCCGGCGTCGTCAAGATTATTAAGGATCTGGACGTGTCGGTGGAAGGACGCGATGTCCTCATCGTCGAAGATATTATCGACAGCGGCCTGACGCTTAGCTACTTGATCGACGTATTGGAGCGTAGAGGCTCGAAGTCCGTGACCGTGGTCACGCTGTTCGACAAGCCGGCGCGCCGCACGGTTAGCTTGGAGCCGAACTACAAAGGCTTTACGCTGCCTGACGAATTCGTCGTGGGCTATGGCCTGGATTATGCGGAGAAGTACCGCAACCTTCCTTATATCGGCATTCTGAAGCCGCAGGTTTACGAAAAGTAATTCGCGCTGGAACCGTACATGTCCGCCCTCCGGTAGCCTCTATTGTGATGGAAAGTCATGCTATGGTAAAATATCTAAAGCGTCTGAGAGGAGGTAGGGGATGAATCGGATTATCCGAAATACTGGTTTTTATTTGATCATCTTTTTGGTTACCGTTGGTGTTTTTCAATATATTAGCGGTCAAGGGGATTCCACCAAGCCGCTGAGATACGATGAATTCCGCCAAGTTGTGGAAGCGGGAAATGTAGCATCGATTACCGCGAAGTACGATAAGGAATCGTATTACATTACGGGTAAATATAAGACAAAGCCGGAGGGTGCGGACAATGATAACTTCACGTCCCGCATGAACACCTACGCAGCAGAGCAGAACCTCGATGCTTGGCAGAAGGAATACGGCTTCGAGTATAAGGCCGAGCCGATGGATACCCCAAGCTTCTGGGTGACGTTCCTGACGTCCATTATTCCGTTCATTCTGCTCATCGTACTGTTCTTCTTCCTGATGAATCAGGCTCAAGGCGGCGGCGGCAAAGTGATGAACTTCGGCAAGAGCCGTGCCCGTCTGTACAACGAGGAGAAGAAGCGCATCACGTTCGAGGACGTGGCAGGCGCAGACGAGGAGAAGCAGGAGCTGGTGGAGGTCGTCGACTTCCTGAAGGATCCTCGCAAGTTCAATCTCGTCGGCGCACGCATTCCGAAGGGCGTATTGCTCGTAGGTCCTCCAGGTACAGGTAAGACATTGCTTGCCCGTGCGGTTGCGGGTGAGGCGGGCGTTCCGTTCTTCAGCATCTCGGGCTCCGACTTCGTGGAGATGTTCGTCGGTGTCGGCGCATCCCGCGTACGTGACTTGTTCGAGAACGCGAAGAAGAATGCGCCATGTATTATCTTCATTGACGAGATCGACGCAGTCGGCCGTCAGCGCGGCGCCGGACTTGGCGGCGGGCATGACGAGCGCGAGCAGACGCTCAACCAGTTGCTGGTTGAGATGGACGGCTTCGGTGCGAATGAAGGCATTATTATTATCGCAGCGACGAACCGTGCTGATATTCTGGACCCTGCGCTTCTGCGTCCGGGCCGCTTCGACCGTCAGATTACGGTTGACCGTCCAGACGTGAAAGGCCGCGAAGCGGTACTGAAAGTCCATGCGCGCAACAAGCCGCTTACCGGCGAGGTGAAGCTGGACGTTATCGCGAAGCGTACAACAGGCTTCAGCGGTGCGGATCTCGAAAACCTGCTTAACGAAGCGGCGCTTCTTGCGGCACGCCGCAACAAGAAAGAAATCAACATGGTGGATATCGACGATGCGATTGACCGCGTGATTGTCGGCACGGAGAAGAAGAGCCGTGTCATCAGCGATCGCGAGAAGCGTATCGTGGCCTACCACGAAGCAGGCCACACGATTGCAGGCTTCTTCCTGGAGCATGCCGACCTCGTGCACAAGGTAACAATCATCCCGCGGGGACGCGCAGGCGGATATGTCATCATGCTGCCGAAGGAAGACCGCATGCTGGTCACGAAGCAAGAGTTACTTGATAAAGTTACTGGATTGTTAGCTGGCCGGGTAGCGGAAGAAGTATTCATCGGTGAGATCGGTACCGGCGCATACAGCGACTTCAAGTCAGCAACTGGCATCGTGCGCAGCATGATTATGGAATACGGCATGAGCGACAAGCTCGGTCCGATGCAGTTCGGCAGCTCGCAAGGTCAAGTGTTCCTGGGCCGTGACATTGGTCATGAACAGAATTACTCTGACGCCATTGCGTACGAGATTGACCAAGAGATGCAGAACATTATCAATGATTGCTACGACAGAGCGAAGAAGCTTCTCACAGAGAAGAGCAAAGAGATGCATCTGATCGCGAATACGCTGCTTACGGAAGAGACGCTTGAGATGGAACAAATCAAATCCTTGATCGAAAAAGGCGTGTTGAAGGTAGAAGGCGAATCGCCATCCGGCGAAGGCTCCTCATCTGCTGAGGTTACAACTGCCGAACCGATCATCGACGAGATTGGCGATGTGAAAGTTCGCATCCAGCCTCGTGACGAGGCGGAAGTGAAAGACGCGACGCCACCGGTTCAATCCGGCAACAATTCCGACGATCCAGATAAAAAGTAAACCATTTTCGTCCCGTTGCTCCTTCATGGAGCCGCGGGACGTTTCATTTTTTAAACTAGCGTGATTATTCATGCAATTCATTACATAAACATGCAGTAGCGGTGTTAATGTATCTAACACAATTTGATTGACGTAAATTTTTTTGTCACTATAATGAAATAATAGCGGCAAGAAACAGCAATACTGTAAAGGTAATGCTGTGCTTGTTGTTGTCATGTTCAAAAACAATTTAATTAAGGGGAGAATTGAAGCATGAAAAAGACATTCAGCTTTATGCTCATGCTAGTAGTCGCTCTGTCGCTTGTATTGTCTGCTTGCGGACAAGCCAAAAACGGCGGAACAAATGAGGGTGGAAACAAAGTCGAGTCTGACGGAAGCGGCAAAGACTTCAAGATTGGCATGGTAACAGACGTAGGCGGAGTTAACGATAAATCGTTCAACCAAAGCGCATGGGAAGCTCTTCAGAAGCTGAAAGCCTCCACTGGCGCTGATACGAAGTTCCTGGAGTCCAAAGGTGAAGCAGACATGGAGCCGAACCTGAATAACTTCGTTCGTGAAGGCTACAGCCTGACTTGGGGCATCGGTATGCTGTTCGAAGACGCTCTGAAAAAAGTAGCGACTGAGAATCCGGATGCTAAGCTTGCTGTAATTGACGCTGTTGTAGAAGCTCCGAACGTAACATCCGTTACTTTCGCAGAACAAGAAGGCTCCTACCTGGTAGGCGTTGTAGCTGGCCTCATGACAAAGTCGAACAACATCGGCTTCGTAGGCGGCATGGAAATTCCGGTTATTACTCGCTTTGCGAAAGGCTTTGAAGCTGGTATTAAAGCTGTGAATCCTGAAGCAAAGGTAACGATTACGTATTCTGGTGCTTTCGATAAGCCTGACCTTGGCAAGAGCATTGCAGCTACCATGTACAACGGCGGCGCGGACATCATCTTCCACGCTTCTGGCGGTACAGGCAATGGCGTATTTAACGAAGCTATTGAGCGCAAGAAAAGCGGCAAAGAAGTATGGGTTATCGGCGTAGACAAAGACCAATCGCTGGAGTTCGGCGACGAAGTCACGCTGACATCCATGATGAAGGGCGTTGAAGCGGCGGTAACGAAAGTATCCAAAGACCTGATCGACGGCAAATGGCAAGGTGGATCGCATCAAGTACTTGGCCTGAAAGACGACGCAGTAGGTCTTCCTGAGACTTCCACGAAGAATGTTCCAGAAGACGTTTTGAAAAAAGTGGAAGAGTACAAAGCAAAAATCGTCAGTGGAGAAATTACGGTTCCGGGTGAATAAGATCGATAGATCGGACTCACGATAAAGCTTGGCATGGGTCACAGAGGCAAGACCGGCATGAGCCGGTCTTGTCCTGTTTCTCTGATCAGAAAGAGCGAATAACTATATGTGATCCCGGGAGATGATGAACGCATGGATCAGAGCGGGGCAGTCGTACAACTGAAGGGCATTACCAAGAGGTTTCCTGGCTTGGTTGCGAATGATTCCATTAACTTCGAGCTGAAGAAAGGCGAGATTCACGCTTTGCTTGGCGAGAACGGTGCAGGCAAGTCTACGCTTATGAATATCTTGTTCGGCTTATATCAGCCGGATGAGGGAGAAATCTGGATTAACGGAGAGCAGACGGTTATCGACGGCGCCTCCAAAGCGATTGAGCTGGGCATCGGCATGGTGCATCAGCATTTCAAACTTGTGCAGCCCTTCACGGTAGCGGAGAACATCGTTCTTGGCAATGAACCGAAGAAGGGGCTTACGATTGATTACAAGCTCGCGAACGAGAAGGTTAAGTCGATCTCCGAGCGCTATGGTCTGAAAGTAGATCCGCAGATGCGGATTCAAGATATTACGGTTGGCATGCAGCAGCGGGTTGAAATTTTGAAAACGTTATATCGGGGCGCGGAGATTCTCATCTTCGACGAGCCGACAGCTGTTCTAACCGTTCAAGAAATCGAGGAACTGATCGAAATTATCCGTAATCTCGCTGCAGAAGGTAAGTCCATCATCATTATTACGCATAAGCTGAAGGAAGTTATGGCGCTGGCTAATTCGGTCACTGTTATCCGAAGAGGCAAGGTCATCCGGTCGCTCAGCACAAGCGAGACGAGCGAGCGCCAGCTGGCCGAGCTGATGGTAGGACGCGACGTCAACTTCCAGGTCGAGAAGTCGAAGAACAAGACTGGCGAAGTGGTGCTCTCGGTTGAAGGGCTGCGCATGAAGGGTGATCAGGGCAAGATGGTGCTGGACGGCACCAGCTTCCAGGTACGCTCCGGTGAAATCTTCGGCATTGCAGGCGTAGACGGCAATGGACAAAGCGAGCTGATCTATGCGATTACGGGCATGCGCAAGGTGCAGGATGGTCATGTGAAGCTGAATGGCACAGACGTGACGAACGATACGCCTCGCAAAATCTCCAATGCCGGTGTCGGCCATATTCCGGAGGACCGTCATAAGCACGGACTTGTGCTTGATTTCAAGCTGAGCGAGAATATGATACTCAACACATACTTTAAGCCGGAATACGGCAAGTCGGGCTTGATTGACGAGAAGGCAATGGACAATCTGACTACCCGGCTGGTAGAGGAGTTCGACGTGCGCACCTCCGGCATCTATACGCATGCGCGCGCGCTGTCCGGCGGCAATCAGCAGAAGGCGATTATTGCCCGCGAGCTGAACAAGGACCCGGATTTAATCATCGCGGTTCAACCGACGCGTGGTCTGGATATCGGCGCGATTGAGTTCGTTCATAAGCGGCTCATGGAAGCCCGCAACGAAGGCAAGGCTGTCCTGCTTGTATCCTTCGAGCTGGACGAGCTGTATGCGTTGTCCGACCGGATTGAGGTTATGTATGAAGGCAAGCTGGTTGGTGCGGTGGATGCCGATCATAGGGACGATGAGCGTCTCGGCTTATTGATGGCCGGCAATTCCGATCATGATGGGGAAAGGAGCTAGCGGCAATGGACGTAATCAAGAAGATTTTTAATGAAAAAAGATCGCTGCTTGTGCCGGTTGTCTCTATCGTGCTCGGCTTGCTGATCGGGGCCATTGCCATGCTGGCAGGCGGCTATAATCCGATTCTGGCGTATAGCTCGCTTTTCAATCGGGTGATTGGCAGCCCGTATCATATGGGTGAGACCATTCGTGCGATTACGCCCTTGATCTTTACGGGGCTGGCGGTAGCCTTTGCTTTCCGTACGGGTCTGTTCAACATCGGGGTAGAAGGACAATTCGTTATGGGAATGACAGGTGCGACGCTGGTTGGCGTCCTGCTTGATTTGCCATGGTATATTCATGGACCGCTTGCCGTTATTACGGGCGCCGTATTCGGCGGGCTCTGGGCAGGCATCGTCGGCTACTTGAAAGCGAAGCGTGGCGTGAACGAGGTTATTTCCTCCATCATGCTGAACTGGACGGCTCTATATCTGGCCAACTTCATCGTAACCAGGTTCCTTACCGACCCTGGCCAGCAGAAGTCTAGAGCGATTCATGAATCCGCTCTGATGAATATTGAATGGCTGGTTCAACTGATGGACAAAGCTCGGATTCATTGGGGCACGTTCGTGGCGCTGGCATGTGTCATTATTTTCTACATCATCTTGTGGCGTACGAAGCAAGGCTACGAGCTGCGCGCAGTCGGACATAATCCGGATGCTGCGCTCTATGCTGGCATGAACGTCAATCGTACGATTGTGAAGTCGATGATGATCAGCGGCGTGTTCGCAGGTCTTGGCGGCGTGTTCGAGGTGCTTGGCGTATTCGGTAATCAGACCATTATGGCGGCATCGCCTGGTTATGGCTTTGACGGTATCGCCGTTGCATTACTTGGCGGCAACACGCCGGTTGGCGTTCTGCTCGCGGCTATCCTGTTCGGCGGTCTCAGCTATGGCTCTGCCGGCATGAGCTTCGGTGCAGGCGTGCCTCAAGAGATTGTCCGGATCGTTATCGGATCGGTTATCTTCTTCGTGGCGGCGCATGGCATCGTGAAGTTTATTCTTAAACCGTTCATGAGCAAGCGCGCGAAGCGGAAGGAGGCGGCGTAGGATGCAGTTTATTGAAGTGTCTGGCCAGCTTATTAACATTACGCTTGTATTCTCCACCGCACTGATCTTCGCCGCTCTCGGAGGTATGTTCTCGGAACGCTCCGGCGTAGTCAATATCGGTCTGGAAGGCCTGATGGTATCCGGCGCTTTCGCGGCTGCGGTCGCGACGGACTATGCCACGCAAGCAGGACTTGGCGGCATCTCGCCATGGATTGGATTAATTGCGGCGATAGTCTTCGGCGTTGTGTTCTCCCTTCTGCATGCCGTAGCGACGATTACATTCAAGTCGGACCAGACCGTAGTCGGCGTGGTGATTAACATTCTGGCGCTAGGAACGGCTATTTATTTCACCCGGAGCCTCTATGACGGCTCGGCTCAGACGAGCCAGCTGACAGAAGTGTTTCATAAGGTGGCGATTCCGTTCCTGTCCGATATTCCGATTATCGGGGAAGGCATCTTCCGTTCCTATCCGACGACGTACATCGTTATTGTGCTTGTGATCATCAGCTATTTCGTGCTGTTCAAGACGCCTTTCGGATTGCGTCTTCGCGCGGTTGGCGAGCATCCAAGCTCGGCTGACACGGTTGGCATCAGCGTAACGAAGTATCGTTATATCGGCGTTATGCTGAGCGGCGCGCTTGCCGGTCTTGGCGGAGCGACGATTACGCTGACAACAACAAGCAGCTTCGCGCATAATACGATCTCGGGCCAAGGCTTTATCGCGCTTGCCGCCCTGATCTTCGGCAAGTGGAATCCGCTTGGCCTTGCAGGCGCAGCCGTATTCTTCGGCTTTGCGCAGGCGCTGCGGAATTTCGCGCAGCTGTTCGATTTCTCGAAGCAAATCCCGACGGAAGTGTTCTATATGCTTCCGTACGTCCTTACGCTGATTGTCCTTGCGGCGGCAGTCGGCCGTTCCAGCGCTCCTGCGGCGCTTGGACAGCCATACGACCCGGCGAGAAGGTAGCGTGAATCAAGAGCGGCCTGCCTTGGCCGCTCTTATGCAAAAGATCGTACTCCATTGCATCCAGCGAAGGAGTGCGATTTTTTTGATCGAGGCCAGGGTGATGATGCCGCAGCTGAATGGATAATACGCAGCTTGGTTTGAAAAGCTTTGTACAAGGGCGGCATTACGCCGATCATTCTGAATGCTGGAGGAGAAAAACACATGCAAAAAATCAATACGTTTCTAATGTTTGAAGGTCAAGCGGAGGAAGCCATGAACTTCTATCTGTCGCTATTCGAGGATTCCGAGGTCATCAGCATCTCCAAGTACGGCCCGGAGGGACCAGGCGAGGAGGGCACGGTCATCCATGCGACGTTCAAGCTGGCTGGCACCACTTATATGTGCATCGATAGTCATGTCAAACACCAATTCAGCTTTACGCCTTCGATCTCTTTATATGTAAATTGTTCCTCCGAGGCCGAGATCGAGACGTTATGTGCGAAGTTGTCAGAAGGCGGAAAAGCCTTGATGCCTCTTGGCGAATACGGCTTCAGCCGGAAGTTTGCTTGGCTAGCCGACCGCTTCGGGGTCACATGGCAGTTGAACCTGGCATAAGGTCAGACGCTGCTCGGCATGTGGCGGTCATGTATAGCGATGAATGGGGGCTCGTCCGGCAAGGACGGGCTTCTTTTCTATAAAATGAGGAAACATCCATTGACAGAGCCATCTGCCAAGTGTAAATTAAATCTTAATCAAATGAATTTATCCCTTTTGGTTTAAACTATAGGCAAGCGAATCCCTAAGTTTGTGCATCATTTCACAAAGTCGCTATGCCGCATAACGGAATGGGACCATCGTTCATCAAATGGAAGGCCCATCCCTCATAAGAGGAGAGGATCTATCGTGGAAGCATTGGCACTGGAGCGCAAAGCGGAGCAGAATCGCGAGCTGCGCGAGAGGCTGTTGCAATTAAAGAAAGAGCGTAATGCCATTATTCTTGCTCATTATTATCAGCGGGATGAAATACAGGAAGTAGCGGATTTCCGGGGGGATTCCTTCTTGCTAGCACAGAAGGCCGCTCAGACGGATGCCGAGGTTATCGTGTTTTGCGGCGTTCACTTCATGGGTGAGAGCGCCAAGATTCTGGCTCCGAACAAGACGGTCATTATTCCGGACGAACGCGCCGGCTGCCCGATGGCAGACATGGTGAACGTGGATGGCCTGCGCAAGCTGAAGGCTCAGCATCCGAACGCCAAGGTGGTTACGTATATCAACTCTTCGGCAGAGATCAAAGCGGAGACGGATATTTGCTGTACATCCGCGAACGCCGTGAAGGTCGTCAATTCGGTTGAGGGCCATGAAGTGATCTGGGTACCGGACAAAAACCTGGGCCACTACGTTCAGCAGCATACTGACAAAAAGATGATCATCTGGGAAGGCTACTGCAACACGCATGACATGCTGACGGTGAAAGACGTAGAGGAGATGAAAGCCAAGTATCCGAACGCGCAATTCGTCGTCCATCCGGAATGCCGTCCGGAAGTTGTGGAGCTTGGTGATTTTGTCGGAAGCACAACTGCTATTCTCAAATACTGCAAGGAATCCGATGTTCAGGAATTCATCGTAGGAACAGAGGATGGCACCGGTTATCAGCTGAGACTCGATAGCCCGAACAAGACGTTCCACTTCGCATCGAAATATTTGGTATGTCCGAACATGAAGGTGAACAATTTGAAGAAGCTCGTCAAAGCGCTTGAGACGATGCAGCCGCAAATCTACGTTCCGCCGGCTGTTGCGGACAGTGCCCGTTTGTCGCTGGAGCGCATGCTGCAAGTGAAGTAGCATGCGCTGCTTCACTTATAAGCGATAATTGCAGGCTACAGATCAAGATGACCCCGAGGTGAAGGAGCTAGCGTGATGATTCCTAGATATTTGGTCGACGTGGAGCTGGACAAGCTGCCCGTCTTAGATAAAGATGTCATCGTTATTGGGGCCGGCATTGCCGGTCTTTTTACCGCTATACGGGCAAGCAGACAGCATTCGGTGCTGATGATTACGAAGAAGTCGCTGCTCGACAGCAATACACGATACGCGCAAGGCGGGATTGCCGCCGTTATCTCTGATGAGGATTCACCCGCTTACCATAGACAGGATACGCTTATTGCGGGCGCAGGGCTGTGCTCGGACGAAGCGGTTGATGTATTGGTGCATGAAGGACCGAAAGGCGTGCAAAGCCTCATTAAGATGGGAACGCAATTCGACCTGGAGAATGGAGAATTCGCCTTGACCAAGGAAGGCGCCCATAGCCAGCGGCGCATCTTGCATGCGAATGGCGATGCGACGGGCTATGAGATTGTACGTGCGCTGTCCGAGAATGCAGTCGCCAATGAGAAGATCGAAGTATGGGATGACCATTTCGTCATTGATCTGGTTACGCAGGACGGGGAATGCTGCGGGGCAATCGTTCAGAAGCCCAATGGCGAGCGGTTGTTCGTTCGCGGCAAAGCGACGATTCTCTGCTCCGGCGGTGCAGGTCAGCTCTATCGCTACACGACCAATCCGGAAGTCGCAACGGGAGACGGTGTCGCGATGGCCTATCGAGCGGGCGCCTACATAAGAGACGCGGAATTCGTTCAGTTCCACCCGACGGCGCTATGTTATCCTGGAGCGCCGCGTTTCCTGATCTCGGAAGCGGTGCGTGGGGAAGGCGCAGTATTGCGCAATATTAAGGGCGAGCGCTTCATGGAGCGCTACCATGAACAGCTGGAGTTGGCACCGCGTGATGTCGTTGCGCGCGCAATCGTCAGCGAGATGGAAGCGACCAAGTCGACCTTTGTCTATCTTGATGTGACTCACGAGCCTGCAGAGATGGTCAAGCACCGCTTCCCGACTATCTACGAATATTGCTTGAAATACGGGCTGGACCTTACCTCCGACTGGATTCCGGTCGCGCCTGCCATGCACTATATGATGGGCGGCGTGAAGACCGATCTGAATGGCGAGACGAATATCAAGCGGCTATTCGCCTGCGGTGAAGTGTCATCGACCGGGGTGCATGGCGCGAATCGGCTTGCGAGCAATTCATTGTCCGAAGCCATCGTATTTGGCCGCCGCATTGTGAAGCGGATCGAGCATTCACCGCCGCTTGAGATGGAGCCGAAGTTCTATAATGAGGTGGAGCGCAATAGCGCTTCTATGCAGGCTGTTGTCGAGAGGCGGCTTAAGCTGCAAAAGATTATGGTGCGGTATGTCGGCTTGAAGCGGAATGAGACAGGCCTTAGAAAAGGCTTGGAGGAGCTGAAACGGCAGCTGCCGATCTTCCAATCCATTCTGACCGATCGCGAGGAGTTCGAATTCGCGAATATGCTCACTTGCGCGCTGCTGATGACGGAGTCAGCGATTACACGGGAAGAGAGCCGGGGGGCGCATTACCGGGAGGACTTCCCGGCGCGCGATGATCTGGTATGGAGAAAACATACGGTGCTGCACCGTACAAAAGGCATGACTGAGGAGCGAATTGAAGATGTTTGAGTGGACGACAGGCGGATATGACGCGCAGATGAGAGACCAGATCAGAAGCTGGCTTGCTGAGGATATCGGCAGCGGGGACATCACGACGGAGACGACGATCGCGGCAGGCTCCCGTTCGACAGCTGTCATTCATGTGAAGGAGGACGGCGTGATTGCGGGAATTCCGCTGGCGAAGCTGGTGTTCGAGGTTGTTGACCCTAAGCTTTCCTTCCAAGCACGAGTGGAGGATGGCGATCACGTCACCAAAGGGACGGTTCTGATTGAAGTGGAAGGCAGTACGCACAGCATTCTGACAGGCGAGCGGCTTGCGCTTAACTTGATGCAGCGGCTCTCCGGTATTGCTACGAAAACTAAGTCTTATGTTGATGCGCTTCAAGGACTGCCTGTCCGCCTGGTTGATACGCGCAAGACGACGCCGGGCCACCGCATGCTGGAGAAGTATGCCGTACGTGTCGGCGGAGGCTCCAATCATCGATTCGGCTTGTATGATGCCGTCATGATCAAGGATAATCATATTAAGGGTGCCGGAGGCATTACTGCCGCGGTCACCTCGGCACGACGCCAAATTCCCCATACGATGAAGATCGAAGTGGAGACGGAGTCCCTGGTACAGGTAGAGGAAGCAATCGCTTGCGGCACGGACATCATCATGCTTGATAATATGACGCATGAGTTAATGCGGGAGTGCGTCGCTCTGATCAAAGGGAAATCGCCGCATATTATTGTAGAGGCATCTGGCGGCGTGAAGCTTGACACAATCCATGGCATCGCTGCTTGCGGCGTAGATGTCATCTCCGTCGGAGGACTGACTTATTCGTTCCAGGCACTGGACATTAGCTTGGACCTGAACGAAAAGAAGGAGGTCGGACGGGGTTGATTCTGGTTATCGATGTAGGCAATACGAATATTGTGCTTGGCATCTACCGTGGCCAGGAGCTGTTGTACCACTGGCGGCTGAGCACGAACCGTTCGGCGACTGTGGATGAGTACGGCATGAACATTCATAATTTATTCCTGTACGCCGGAATCAAGATCGAGCAGGTCGACGGTGTGATTATTTCCTCCGTTGTTCCGCCGCTTATGCGGACGCTGGAGCAGCTATGCTTAAAGTATGTGCGCAAGACGCCGCTTATCGTCGGTCCAGGCGTGAAGACAGGGCTGAACATTCGTTATGAGAATCCGCGAGAGGTCGGAGCGGATCGAATCGTCAATTCAGTAGCGGGTATTGAGAAATACGGCTATCCGCTTATTGTGGTAGACTTCGGTACGGCGACAACCTTCGATTATATTGATACAACGGGCAGTTATCTGGGCGGAGCGATCGTGCCCGGCATCGGCATCTCTACGGAAGCGCTCTATCAGCGTGCAGCGAAGCTGCCGCGCATTGAGCTGCAGAAGCCGAAGAGCGTAATCGGGCGTAATCCGATTACTTCGATGCAAGCAGGTATTATATACGGCTATGCTGGACAGGTTGATGGTATTGTGAACCGGATTCGTGCCGAGTTCAGCGTGAATCCTCGTGTTGTAGCTACAGGCGGGCTTGCAGAGCTAATTGCCGCTGAATCGGATACCATTGAAGAAGTAGACCCGCTGCTGACGCTGGAAGGCTTGAGAATTATTTATGAACGCAACCAGGAGGGCTAATAGATGGAAGAGCAGCTGAAGGACATATTGGTGCGGGGCACGGCTTGGGGCGGGAAGATTCGCGTATTCGCGACCCGTACAACCCATATCGTGGAGGAGCTGCGGCGCCGTCACGATTCGTTTCCTACTGCGTCGGCGGCACTGGGCCGTACACTGTCGGTAGGCGCGATGATGGGCGCGATGCTGAAGGGCAAGGAAAGACTGACGATTCAAGTGAAGGGCGACGGTCCGATCGGTCAGGTTGTTGTGGATGCAAACGCTGACGGAGAGATTCGCGGTTATGTTGATCATCCGCAAGCTCATCATGGCAGCAATGAGAAAGGCAAGCTCGATGTGGCCGGAGCGGTAGGTACTTCCGGATATATCCACGTGACGAAGGACCTCGGTCTCAAGGAGCCGTACCGGGGCAGCGTTCCGCTGATCTCGGGAGAGCTTGCAGAGGATTTCACGTATTACTTCGCTGTATCGGAGCAGACACCATCGGCAGTAGGTGTTGGCGTATTGGTAGAGAACGACAACTCCGTGCTGCATGCAGGCGGATATATCGTTCAACTGATGCCGGGTCTGACAGATGCCGAGATTACGCGCCTGGAGCAAGCTGTGGCGAAAATGCCGCCGGTTACGACTCTGCTGGCGCAAGGCCAGACGCCGGAGGATCTGCTGAAGTGGCTCGTAGGCGAAGAGGACTTGGTCATTCATGATACGATGCCGCTAGTGTTCAAATGCCAGTGCTCCGAGGATAGAGTGGAGCAGACGCTAATCAGTCTCGGCGAATCCGAGCTGCGCATGATTATTGAGGATGATGCAAAGGCGGAAGTGGTATGCCACTTCTGCAATGAGAAGTATTCGTTCGGCAAGGAGCGGCTGGAGCAATTGCTGGTACAAGCAAAGCCGAAGCCGGTTCAATAATAGAAAGGCAGTCCAGGCCATGAAGAGAAATGAGGTTCTGAAGGCTGTGGTCATCCTTCAAGCC
Source organism: Paenibacillus sp. NPDC057967 (assembly GCF_042887015.1). Lineage (NCBI taxonomy): Bacteria > Bacillati > Bacillota > Bacilli > Caryophanales > Paenibacillaceae > Paenibacillus > Paenibacillus sp. NPDC057967. Next base: position 33,946 of record NZ_JBHVQB010000014.1, on the reverse strand, counting down.
GTCTGTATGATTGCTCTGACGGGCATGGTGATGGTTAAGGTATGGCCCCTGCCTGGGTTAAGAGGAAACGAGCAGGGTGAGCAGACTTCTCCGCCGGCTCCGACCGGTACGGAGGGGAGCGGGCAGAAGCCTGTTGCATCGGTGGGAGGTCAGCCCATTACCGGTGCCGAGCTCACGAGCGAGCTGTACAAGCAATATGGAGACGAAGTGCTTCGCGTCATGATGCTGAGGCGTGCACTTGAATTGGAGTCGAAGGCTACGGGCCTTCGCATCTCGCAGGAGGAGCTGGACCGGGAGATCGCCGCCGCCGCTGAGGGCTACGGGGACGAAGAGTCCTTCTACTCCATGATGAAAGAGCAGCTTGGTTTGTCCAAGGAGCAGATTCAAGAGGAGTACCGTTACCGACTGCTGCTGGAACATATTACGATTAAGGATATAACGGTCGCCGACCATGAGGTGGATCGCTATATGCAGGATCACCCGGAGCAGTTCGAGCCGCAGCTGCAATTTCATTTGCGCTGGATTGTGACGAACACCAGGGAGCAGGCGGAGAGCGTGCTGGCGAAGCTGATGGACGGGGAATCGTTCGCTGCCATGGCGAGGCTTTACTCCAATGATCAATTTACAGCCGAAGACGGTGGCGATCTGGGTATGATCGACGCGGATGATCCGTTTTATGATGATGAGGTTTTAGTTGCTGCAGCTGGAATGGCAGTAGCGGAGATAGCCGGTCCAATCGAATTGACGGAGCAAGGCTACGCGATTATCGAGCTGGCGGGCCGGAAGTCGACGTCCAATCTGGCCAGCGACCGGCTGTTCGAGCAGGCGCGAAGGCAGCTTGCACTGGAGCGGGCCAAGCCGCTGAATGTCGTAGAGGACGAGCTCTTGAAGCGATATGATGCGATGGTGATGAAGTGAACACGACCGTGCTGGGAGCGCGGTCGTTTTTTTCCAATAGAAAGCAAAAGTGACTATTGACAACATTGGCGCGACATTGATAAGATGTAATTAGTCAAAAACCAACTATTTTAGTCGGAATAAGGAGGACTTTCATTCCATGGCCAAAATTGTACAAAGCGTAACAGATCTGATCGGAGATACACCCCTTGTTCGTTTGAACCGTCTCGTGCCGGAAGATAGCGCGGAAATTTATGTGAAGCTGGAGTACCAGAATCCGGGTGCCAGCGTGAAGGACCGCATTGCGATCAGCATGATCGAAGTGGCGGAGCAAGAAGGACGCATTAAGCCGGGCGACACGATCGTTGAGCCTACAAGCGGCAACACAGGCATCGGCCTGGCTCTTGTAGCGGCTGCCAAAGGATACAAAGCTATTCTCGTTATGCCAGAGACGATGAGTATCGAGCGCCGCAACTTGCTGCGCGCTTACGGTGCTGAGCTGGTGCTGACGCCAGGCTCCGAAGGTATGAACGGCGCAGTGCGCAAAGCGGAAGAGCTGGTTCAAGAGAACCCGTCGTACTTCATTCCGCAGCAATTCAAAAACCAAGCGAACGTGAAAATCCACCGCGAGACGACAGGACCTGAGATCGTGGAAGCGATCAACTCCCTGGACGGCAAGCTGGATGCCTTCATTGCGGGCATCGGCACAGGCGGAACAATCTCCGGCGCTGGTGAAGTATTGAAGGAAAACTACTCGGATATCAAAATTTATGCGGTTGAGCCTGCAGCATCCCCGATTCTGTCCGGCGGCAACCCTGGTCCTCATAAAATTCAAGGTATCGGCGCGAACTTCATTCCGGATATCTTGAACCGTGAGATCTATGACGGTATCATTACCGTTGAGAATGAGGATGCGTTCGAATACGCGCGTCGTGCGGCGAAAGAAGAAGGCATTCTGTGCGGAATCTCCTCTGGCGCAGCGATCTATGCAGCGCTGAAGGTAGCGAAAGAACTGGGCAAAGGCAAGCGCGTGGTCGCTATCGTACCAAGCAACGGCGAGCGTTACCTGAGCACGCCTCTGTTCAACTTCGAGAACTAATCGCTTTGTTGCATTTATAAAGCTAACGATAAGAAGGGCCTTTCATTCTTCGGGATGGAAGGCGCTTTTCTTTTGCCGGGCATTTCTGTATACTGAGCGAAATAAGCATCAGGGATCGGGGGATTTACAAGATGGTCACCGCTTGGGAAGAGTGGATTCGGTGGCGCGCCGAACAAACCTATACAACACTGCCGCTAGTGAAGGAGCTGTCTCTTCAGAGGGAGCCTGGGGGCAAGGTCATCTCTTGGGAGGAGGCTTGGCAGGACGCATCGCCGTATGCCTTTGTTCTGGAGAGCGGCAAGGACGGAAGATTCACCTATCTGGGCTTGCATCCGGACAGCGTCATCAAGGGCAAAGGCTTGCAAGCGGAGTCGATTGACTTCCGTGGACTGGACGAGCAGTCACAGGGACGCAGGCAGTGGAAGGGTAAGCCGCTGGAGGTGGTCCGCGCATGGATGAGCGACGGTAAGGGACCTCGGCTCGCCGATGCTGACGGGCCGAAGTGGCTGGGCGGCTGCGCGGGCTTCTGGAGCTATGATATTGTGCGCAGCATCGAGCGTCTGCCGGAGATTGCGAAGGATGATTCCGGCTTGCCAGATTATTTGTTCTTGAGAATGAATGAGATCTGGGTCGTCGATCATAAGCGAAGTGTCGTCTATTGCGTCGTACATAGTCCGGTGTCGTTCGGCCAATCGGATGAGGAACTGAAGGCTGTCTATGATCAGGCCTCGCTGAGAGCGGAGGGAATGGCGGATTATTGGCTGACCTGGTTCGAGGAAGAGAAGGCGCGCGAGAGAGCGGAGAAGCTGCAAGCAAGCCGTCTGGCCTATATGGACGGGGAATCGCTTCATATAGACGTCAATACGATACCGGGCATTGAGTCTCCTACTTCCAAGGAAATGTATATGGACGCTGTGCGGGCTATACAGCGCTATATCGGGCAAGGAGACGTATTCCAGGTCAATCTGGCCCAGCGGCAGTCCAAAGCCGTGTCGACACCGCCAGAGGAGCTGTATGAATGGCTCAGACTATTCAACCCGTCGCCCTATATGGGTATGCTGCGTTCGCCGGATTTCCAGCTGGTATCGGCTTCGCCGGAGCTGCTAGTCGAGCTGAAGGGACGCCAGTTGGGTACGCGGCCGATCGCAGGTACGCGCAGAAGGGGACGCACGGAGGAAGAGGATTTGTTGTTCGCCGAAGAGCTGCGCACGAATGAGAAGGAGCGGGCTGAGCATATTATGCTGGTCGATCTGGAGCGCAATGATTTGGGCCGTATCTCCACGTACGGAACGGTCAAGGTGAAGGAACTGATGGTCATCGAGCGATACTCTCATGTCATGCATTTGGTGTCACAGGTGGATGGAGAGCTTGCCGAAGGCAAGGATGCCTATGATGTCATTGCAGCGACTTTCCCTGGAGGTACCATTACCGGCGCTCCGAAGATCCGTACGATGGAGATCATTGAAGAGCTGGAGCCTGTGCGCAGAGGTCCCTATACGGGATCGATGGGATGGATTGACTATAACGGGGATATGGAATTTAATATTATTATTAGAACGATGGCTATAAAGGATGGAACCGTTCATATTCAAGCTGGAGCGGGCATCGTCATCGATTCGGACCCGAACCGCGAATATGAGGAATCGATGAACAAGGCGAAGGCGCTGTGGAAGGCGATTCAGTATAGCGAGCGGTTCACAGACAGAGAATCGGAGCAATAAGGACCCAAGAGCTTTGCTTCTATAAATAGGTTCGGACAAAGGGGATGTGGAGCATGATACTCGTAATCGATAACTATGATTCGTTCACGTACAATCTGGTGCAATACTTGGGCGAGCTGGGAGAGGAGATCATCGTCAAGCGGAACGATGAGATCGATCTGGCCGGCATTGAGGAGCTCGCGCCTGATCATATCCTGATCTCGCCGGGACCTTGTTCGCCGAATGAGGCGGGTATTAGCCTGTCGCTGATTGACCATTTCAAAGGAAAGATTCCGATATTCGGCGTTTGTCTCGGCCATCAGTCGATCGGACAAGCATTCGGTGGCGAGGTTGTGCGCGCGGAGAAGCTGATGCACGGCAAGACATCCCCGATTCTGCATGACGGCAAGTCGATCTTCGATGGTATGGAGTCGCCATTCACAGCGACGCGCTACCACTCTCTAATCGTTCGCAGGGAGACGCTGCCGGATTGCCTGGAGATCAGTGCGGAGACGGCAGAGGGCGAAATTATGGGGCTGAGGCATAAGGAGTATGCGATCGAGGGCGTGCAATTCCATCCGGAGTCCATTATTACAGACCATGGGCATACGATGCTTCGCAATTTCCTGCGCCACCGGTTGGGCGTTGTGCAATGAAGATCGGTCTGAACGGTAATGTGGTTGAAGCACACGAAGCTGTGATCTCAGTCTATGATCACGGCTTTTTGTACGGTCTGGGCTTGTTCGAGACGTTCCGTACCTACAAGGGAAGGGCATATTTGCTAGAGCGGCATATGGAGCGCTTGAAGGCGGGCTGTACGGAGCTGGGCATTCCTTTCGGTATGAGTATCGGTGAGTTGGAGGCTTGGATAAGCAGACTATTGCGAGAGAATGAGTTGAAGGATGGCTACATACGGTTGACGGTAAGCGCCGGGGAAGGCGCGCTGGGACTGCCGACTGGAGATTATGAGCAGCCGAATATCATCTTGCTTGTGAAGGAACTGCCCCCAGTGAATGAGGAAGCGATGCGTTCTGGCAAAGAGCTGCGCCTACTGCGTACCATGCGGAATACGCCGGAAGGATCGGTGCGATTCAAATCGCTTCATTATATGAACAATATTATGGCGAAGAGAGAGCTGCTCGGATTGGCTGGCGAAGAGGACGCACATCCCATGCCGGCACAGCCGGGAGCTGAAGGGCTAATGCTGACTCGGGAAGGCTGGCTGTCTGAGGGAATCGTAAGCAATCTGTTTTTCTTCCTTGGCGGCATCGTCCGAACGCCTGCTATTGACACGGGAATATTGCCCGGCATCACTAGACAGCGTGTATTGGAGCTTGCTGCAGAAGCGGGATATGTAGCAGAGGAAGGCCATTATCGGTGGGAAGAGCTTGCAGCGGCCGATGAGATCTGGATGACCAATTCCATTCAGGAGCTGGTTCCTATTACACAGCTAACGCGCTATGATTCCGACACGAGAATGGAGATGAGCGGCGGTTCAGCCGGTCCGGTGACGATGAAGCTGCTGGCGCTGTACCAGGCGGATACCGGGAAGCGACCGCCGTATAATGGGCGGTTGGCAGATTAGGGTATGCTAGCCGGTAGAGACGATTGAGCAGGAGGGACGTGACAGATGATGAAGACTAGACCGACTTATTGGAAGCGATCCTACGACTTGGGCGGCGGTGTAAAGCTTGAGCTGGGCACACGTACGCTAATTATGGGAATCTTGAACGCAACACCGGACTCGTTCTCGGATGGAGGCCGCTATAATGATGTGGAACGAGCGGTTGCTCATGCCAAGGAGATGGTGGCTGCGGGCGCGGATATTCTGGATATCGGCGGCGAGTCGACAAGACCGGGTTTCGAGGCGGTTAGCGCAGAAGAAGAGCTTAAGCGGGTGCTGCCCGTCATCGCGGCCGTCCGCAATGCCCTTCCGGAGGTCGCAATTTCGGTAGACTCCTATAAAGCCGTAACGATACGCCAGTGTCTGGAAGCGGGCGCTCATATCATTAATGATATCTGGGGGCTGAAGGGCGACCCTGATATGGCGGCTGTGGCAGCGGAGTATGGGGCGCCAGTCATCATTAGCCATAATCGTCATGCGAGGGATTATACTGATTTTGTTCCCGATGTTCTGGCGGATCTCCAAGCTAGCGTTGGCTTGGCCCGCAGAGCGGGGGTAGATGAACAGCAAATATGGCTGGATCCCGGTATTGGTTTTGCCAAGACCTATGAACATAATCTGGAACTGCTCGATCGTCTGGACGAGTTGAATGAGCTTGGATACCCGGTGCTGCTGGGCACGTCGCGCAAGCGATTCATCAAGCAGGCGCTCGATTTGCCAGTGGATGAGCTCGTTGAGGGAACGGCGGCGACGGTAGCCCTTGGCATCGCGCGGGGCTGCCAGATCGTACGCGTGCATGACGTGCAGGCAAACAAGCGCACGGCATTAATGACAGACGCGATCCTCTATCGCGGATAATGATAGCAGCCGAGCCATATAGGCGAGAGTTGCAAACCGGAAGGAGCACAACATAACATGGACCGAATGATCGTAAAGGGTATGCGCTTTTATGGATACCACGGCGTATTCCCGGAAGAGAACAAGCTGGGGCAGCATTTCTATGTCGATCTGGACCTGGGAATCGACCTGGAGCAGGCCGCCAATACGGATGACCTCACTTGTACAGTGAATTATGCAGAGCTGCACGCGCTGGCGAAGTCGATTGTGGAAGGGGCCCCCTTCAAGCTGATTGAAGCGCTGGCAGGGCACATTGCATCGCGTGTACTGGAAGCTTATACTATGATCAATGACGTCACCGTCCGTGTGACGAAGCCGCATCCGCCGTTCGATATCCACTTTGACGGGGTGACGATCGAGCTGGCGAGAAAGCGGGATGCCGATGGCCGAATCGTACGAGCATAAAGCCGCAGGCGCCGAAGCTTATATTGCCCTTGGCTCCAATATGGGGGAGCGCGACAAGCTGCTGATGGATGCGATCGAGCGCATCGATTCCCATCCGGATATCCGCGTGCTGCGCGTATCGGGCATGTATGAGACGGAGCCGGTCGGCTATACCGATCAACCTTCTTTTCTGAACATGGTGATTGCCGTGTCCACGACCTTAGAGCCCTTGGCTCTGCTGCGCGAGCAGCTGGAGCAGGAGCGCCTCCTCGGGAGAATTCGACATGAACGTTGGGGACCAAGAACCATTGACCTCGATCTTCTCCTATACGATAATGTCAGAATGGATCAAGAGGAGCTGACGCTGCCGCATCCGCGCATGATGGAGCGGGCGTTCGTGCTTGTTCCCTTGCATGATGTGATCTCGAATTCGCATCCTTTGCACGAAGGGGTTCAGGCTGCGTCTTATGCGGCGCTTCGGGAAGGAAAGGAAGGCATCACGTTATGGAAAACAATCAATTGGCGCAGCGCGTCAGAGCCTTTCGAAAGCTGAAGGGCTATACACAGCTAGAGCTGGCCAAGGAGCTTGGCGTATCGGTAGCGGTGCTGGGATCGCTGGAGCGAGGCACACGGAAGAATGATCCCAAGTTGCTCAACCATATCGCGAAGACGCTGGGGATCAGCTATGAGGAACTCATGACCATGAAGGAGGAGTAAGGAGCCGCATGCTGAAAATCGGAGACATCGAGATGAAAAACAGAGTGGTGTTGGCGCCGATGGCAGGCGTGTGCAACCCGGCTTTCCGACTGATTGCCAAGGAGTTCGGCACAGGGCTTGTATGTGCGGAGATGGTAAGCGACAAGGCGATTCTGCACGGTAACAAGCGCACGATGGAGATGCTGTTCGTAGACGAGCGGGAGAAGCCGCTCAGCTTGCAGATCTTCGGAGGCGACCGTGAATCGCTGGTTGAAGCGGCTAAGGTCGTCGACAAGCAGACGAATGCCGATATTATCGATATTAACATGGGCTGTCCGGTGCCAAAGGTGACCAAGTGCGACGCAGGGGCGCGCTGGCTGCTGGACCCTAATAAAATATATGAAATGGTATCCGCGGTAGTGGATGCCGTCGACAAGCCCGTAACGGTGAAAATGCGGATCGGCTGGGATGACGAGCATGTATACGCAGTTGAGAACGCACGGATGGTAGAGAAAGCGGGCGGCAGCGCCGTCAGCGTGCATGGACGCACCCGCGAGCAACAGTATACCGGCAAGGCGAACTGGGACATTATAAGAGACGTCAAGCAAGCGGTATCGATTCCTGTTATTGGCAACGGTGACGTATTCTCGCCTGAGGATGCCAAGCGGATGCTAGAGCATACCGGCGTAGATGGCGTTATGATCGGACGCGGCGCGCTGGGCAATCCGTGGATGCTGTACCGCACGATCCAGTATCTGTCGACCGGAGAGCTCCTGGGCGATCCGACCCCGCGTGAGAAGTTGGATGTGGCGATTCTTCACCTGGACCGGCTGATCGCACTGAAGAACGAGGCGGTAGCGGTAAGAGAGATGCGCAAGCATCTGGCCTGGTATCTGAAGGGGCTGCCTGGAGGCGCTCGCGTGAAGGATGTCATTATGGAGGAGACAGGTCGCGACCGTATGGTGACGATTCTGGAGAATTACATCCATTCGCTGGATAATGAGGGCGTTGGCTCAGAAGCCGGAACGTCCGGCCGCGCAGCGGAGGAACCTGTACATTAACCCATGGGAAAGACACGTCAGGCGGTTATTCGACAATGGTCGACAATAACCGCTTGTCGTCGTCTTTCCTTTTTGGCGGGGAAGTGAAACGGTTTCAATGGCGGGGCTGGCTCCGATTGACATTCAAGTTACCATGCAATATAATCGTGCAATATAATCTAACAAATAGTTGCAAGACACTATAGTCACCAGCAGGTATGATGGTCATCATGCGTAATATATTAAGTAACAGTGAATTCATACAACGTATGAAAAATTAGTCACACGACAGGAGAATCGGAAAGATGAACGATAAGCAAATCATTCTGACTCAGGACGGGTTGAAGAAGCTTGAAGAGGAGCTTGAGTATCTGAAGTCGGTGAAACGTCGTGAAGTAGCCGAGCGGATCAAGGTCGCGATCGGTTACGGCGACATTAGCGAGAACTCGGAGTATGAGGATGCGAAGAACGAGCAAGCTTTTATCGAAGGCCGCGTTATTACGCTGGAGAAGATGCTTCGCAACGCCCGCATCATTAATAATGATGACATTGATATCGATACCGTCAGCATTGGATCGATTGTTACGGTAGAAGATCTGGAGTTCGGCGATACGATGGAATATGCGATTGTCGGCACAGCGGAATCCGATCCGCTCCAGAACAAAATTTCGAATGAAAGTCCCGTTGGCAAAGCGATTCTGGGCAAGAAGAAGGGCACAGTCGTAGAGGTTAACGTTCCGGCGGGCATTATTCAATATAAGATTATCGATATCAAAAAATAAGGTGTGCGATTCACGATTTCGAAAGCTTCCTTGCCGGAAGCTTTTTGAGCGTTTGCCGAATGTATTAAGGAGATGAATGAAAGTGGAACATGATAACAACCAGAACAGCGAGCAGGAGCTGAGCGAACTTCTGCAAATTCGTAGAGACAAGCTGGATGAGCTTCGCGGACTAGGCGTCGACCCGTTCGGCCAGAAATTCGAGCGTACGCATAATGCCAAGGACATTCTGAGTGCCTATGAAGGATTAAGCAAGGAAGAGCTGGAGGAGCAAGGCAATAAAGTCAGCATCGCCGGCCGTATTATGCAGAAGCGCGGTATGGGCAAGGCTGCTTTCGCTCATATTCAGGATCTGACAGGCCGTATCCAAATCTATGTCCGCAAGGATTCCGTAGCCGAGAACAAATTCGCGGCATTCGACCTGCTCGATATCGGCGATATCGTAGGCGTACAGGGCGTTGTCTTCAAGACGAACACGGGCGAGGTGTCGGTTAAGGCTCTTGAAGTGGACGTGCTGACGAAGTCGCTGCTGCCGCTTCCGGATAAGCATCACGGCCTTAAGGACGTGGAGCTGCGCTACCGCCAGCGTTATGTCGATCTGATTGTGAACCCGGATGTTCAACAGACGTTCATCTCCCGTTCCAAAATCATCCAATCGATGCGCCGTTATTTGGACTCCCTGGGTTACCTGGAGGTAGAGACGCCTACGCTGCATTCTATTGCAGGCGGCGCTGCTGCGCGTCCATTTATCACGCATCATAATGCTCTGGACATGCAGTTGTATATGCGTATTGCCATTGAGCTTCACTTGAAGCGCCTCATTGTCGGCGGCTTGGAGAAGGTATACGAGATCGGCCGCGTCTACCGCAATGAAGGCATCTCCACGCGCCATAACCCTGAATTTACGATGATTGAGCTGTACGAGGCTTATGCCGACTACAAGGATATCATGGCACTTACCGAGAATATGATTGCGCACATTGCGCAAGAGGTTCTCGGCACGACCCAGATCAAGTATCAAGGACATGACGTTGATCTTACGCCGCAATGGCGCAGAGTCAGCATGGTCGACCTTGTCAAAGAGGTAACGGGCGTTGACTTCAGCGTTCAAATGACGGATGAAGAAGCGCATGCCCTTGCAAAGGAACATAAGATTCCTGTAGAGCCGCACATGACGTTCGGCCATATTCTCAACGCCTTCTTCGAGGAACGCTGCGAGGCGACTCTTATTCAGCCAACCTTCGTAACGGGACATCCAGTTGCGATCTCTCCGCTGGCGAAGAAGAACGACCTCGATCCGCGCTTTACGGACCGCTTCGAGCTGTTCGTCGTGGCGCGTGAGCACGCGAATGCGTTCACAGAGCTGAATGATCCAATTGATCAGCGCGAGCGCTTCGAGGCTCAGCTGGAGGAGAAGGAGCAGGGCAACGACGAGGCGCATGATATGGACGATGACTTCATCCGTGCACTGGAGTACGGCATGCCGCCAACCGGTGGTCTGGGCATCGGTATTGACCGTCTGGTCATGCTGTTGACGGATTCTCCGTCCATCCGTGATGTCCTGTTGTTCCCTCATATGAGAGAGCTGTAGTTGTCTCAAAACAGCCTAAACTACAGGTTAAAATCAATGCCCCACAGCAGTGGGGTATTTTTTTGAAAAAAAAGTTTTCTGGAAAGTGCAACCAAATGACCCTTCATAGCGTTATATAGTAGAGTGAGTTCTAATAATTTCTCGACAAATTCTAAACAAATTCTGAAAAAAAGCTCGACTCAGGCGCCAAATTGTCAGTTTTTGACTTTACCAGGATGGAAATAGTGGGATATACTGATAGGTATTAAGAAGACCGGGATATGTTACCTGCTATGAATGTCAATCCTTGATAAAGTATTGGTCAATTTTTGCCGATAACTAGATTGACACCAATTCTAGCAGGAAGACGTGAATCAATTGATAGATATCCATACACACATTCTACCCGGGTTAGACGATGGCGCTCAAAATGTTCAGGATTCTCTTCAGATGGCTCATGCAGCTATTGCGGAGGGGATCGACGTCATTATCGCAACTCCTCATCATGCAAATGGAGTCTATATCAATGCTGCTGCGGATGTGTCCAGGCACGTGCAGACATTGAATGACAGATTTTCTGCAGAGGGAATGTCCCTTCGAATCGCACAGGGGCAAGAAATACGCGTACATGACGATTTGTTGGAAGCGTGGCACAGAGGCGAGTTGTTAACATTGGCCGGCTCTGCGTACGTATTGTTGGAAATGCCCTCGTCTCGTATTCCGAGGGTGATGACAGAACTCATTCATGAGCTGGGCATTCTGAAGCTGAAGCCGATTATCGCTCATCCAGAGCGCAATGCGGAGGTAGTGCAGCATCCCGGCAGATTGACTGAATTGATTGAACTGGGGGCATACGCCCAGGTCACAACCCACTCTTTGCTTGGCGGATTCGGAAAACGAATCGAGCAGGCTGCATGGTCGCTCCTGAGAAGCGGCAATATCCATATCGTTTCCTCCGATGCTCATCATGTGGAGCGTCGCGGATTTCGCATGCAGGAGGCCTATCAGGCCATAGAGAAATCCATGGGTGAACAATGGTCCGAGTATCTGAAGAGAAACGCGGCCGCCGTCTTGGTGGATAACCCGTTCGAGGAAGCTCCGCAAGCGAGCACTTCGACAGGTTTTCATATAAAAAAGTTCTATTCTTTCTTCTTCAAGAAGTAGAAGGAAAGGCATCCAAGACCTACAAGATTCCTACATAGGGAAGTAAGTTGGCTTTCGGTTTTACTAGTCTTTCATCTTTGCGATGGGGACCTAAACTAATTATAGAGGTGAGAGAAAGTGACTTTAAGAAGAAAATTAGCAGTAACTACAATTGCGGCAAGCGTTGCTATGTCTGCATTCGCAGGCATTCCGCTTAGCAACAAAGGTTTGGCAGAAAAGCTGGGAGTAAGTAATGTTGCTTATGCGGCTTCCGCTACATTCCCGAATCAAGACATTATTAAACAATTGCAAAAGGTTGAGAAAGCTCTTACAGCTAAAGAGAAGGATCATCTTAGAAACCTTCGCAATGCACTTGATGCACTTGACGATGCAACTAAAGGACAAGTTGTAGCTCCAATCGTTAACAAACTTGTTGATGTAAATGCACCTGATGCACAAGCACAAAGAGATGCTCTGAGAGAGGTATTTGTTGATGCAATCGCTCTAGCATACCTTCCATCCGAAGAAAAGCTTGAGGAATTCCGCGTGAAACATCATGACGCAATTCAAGCATATGCAACAGCAGTAGGTGTACCTGATCTTACAGTTAATGACATTGCAGGATATTTCTTTGCGATCCAAAACGAAACTTTCAAAATTTTGAAAAACAAGAATGAGCTAGAATTGTTGGAACTTCTTGGAGATAAAGTAAGTGTAAACAAACTGTTTGAAGATGTTCTAGCAGCAATTCCGAATAATAAATATGAAATCGAAAAAGTGTTCCTGGAATACGGTGTGACAACAGAAGACGTTGTTGAAGTAGTATCCTCTGTTAAAACAGCTGTAAACCAACCGCTACTTTTTGAAAAAGCTGCTGTTTCCTTGTATCAAGCATATAAGAGACTTAACGCTAGCCCTGGTGGCGGTACTGGTGAAGCTGGTCCAATCGTAGACAACACGATTACAGCTGAAGCACAAACTCTTATCAACAACCTTTCTGATCTGAAGGCTAAGCTTGCTGCTGCTACTGAAGAAGAGAAAGCTAAGCTGATTGAAGAAGCTGTGAAGCAAGTAAGTGATCTTGTTAACAAGCTGGCAGTTATCTCTGTAAAGGTTGATATTGTTGAAGGTAAAGCAACGGTTAGCCTTGATGAAACTAACACAGTAATCGCTCTTAACAGCATCGGTGCAGTTATCGCAAAACTTCAAGATGCTGCTGGCGTATCCTATGATGCTCCAAAATTAACAGCTAACGCTGGTGATGTAACTGAGAATGAAGTTGCAGTTAAGTTGTCGGCAAAGATCGTAGAAGCTGCAATTAAAGCAAAAGTTCCTGCGTTCTCCTTGAAAGTTGGAGCATTCGGTGTTGAGTTGCCATTCGGCGGCACATTCTCCAAGCAAATCGACTTTGGATTCAAAAAATCCGATGCTAATGAATCTGCTTTGGGTGGACTGAAAGCCGCTTCCCAAGTATATGATTTCAGCCTTTCCGTAGGTGGCGTAGCAACTACAAGCTTTGACCGTCCGATCGTAATCAGCATTCCGCTGGGCAGCACTACTGGCCTGGACAAAGAACTGTTGTCCGTAGCTAAGATCGTTGAAGGCGGACTTGAGTTCCACGGCGGTCGTGTAACGGATACTTCGGTAATCGAATCGCGTGACAGCTTCTCCTCCTATGTAGTTGTAGAAAACAAAGTAACTTTCGGTGACATTGCTCATGTATCTTCGTGGGCTGGCCGTGCAATTGAAGTAGTAGCGGCTAAAGGTGCGATTAACGGCAAGGCAGACGGCGTATTCGATCCGAATGCAAATGTAACTCGTGCTGAATTCGCTAAAATGCTGGTTCGTGCTCTTGATCTGGAGAACGGCTCCGCTACTGAAAACTTCGCTGACGTAAATGCAAGCGACTGGTTTGCTCCTTATGTAGCAGCAGCAGCAGATAAAGGCATTATCAAAGGCAAAACTGCTACAAAATTCGATCCATCCGCTCCTATCAAGCGTGCTGAGATGGCTACAATGATCACTCGTGCACTGCAACTGGTAAACGGTTCGAAAGATGTTGCTAATATCGATGCAGCTCTGGCAGTATTCTCTGACGCAGCTCAAATCAACGAAACGTTGAAAGCTGGCGTTGCATTCGCAGCTAGCAAAGAAATCGTTGTAGGCAGCGACGGCAAATTCGCACCAAATGCAAATGCAACACGTGCGCAAGCAGCTGTTATTATCTACCGTGCAATTAACGCTAACTAATATTGCGTAAACAATTTAGATCTTCCTCTCATGTAGATGGGAGGAAGATTTTTTCTTGAAAGCACGAGCTTACTATAGTCAACGGAGGAGTAGTCAGAGTGACTAATGAATTGGACTTTAAGCAGTACTTATTAATTATCCGTAAGCGTTTGGTTTTGATCTTGGCAATCGTAGTACTTTGTTCCACATTGGCGGGCGTCTATAGTTTGTACTTCAAGAACCCAATTTACGAGGCTTCTACTAAAATTATTGTAAATCAAACTTCTTCTCAAATTGCTACGCAACAACTCGATATTAACCAAATAAATACGAACATAAGAATGATTGATACCTATAAAGAAATTATTAAAACACCTGCAATTTTAGATAAAGTAGTAGCGCAATATCCTGAACTTGGTTATTCGGCAGGGGCATTGGCTAGTCATATCCAAGTAAGCTCTGTTAATAATACGCAGGTCATGACACTCGCTGTACAAGATGTAGATTACAATCGGGCAGCTCAAACTGTAAACGCTGTATCCAAAGTTTTCCGTAGTGAAATTCAGCACATTTTTAAGGTTGAAAATGTATCGATTTTGAATGAAGCAGATGTCAATGCTAATCCAGGCCCTGTTTCGCCAAACGTAAAGTTGAACATTGCAATTGCATTTGTGGTATCACTCATGCTTTCTGTTGGATTTGTATTCTTAATCGAGTATCTGGACGATACAATTAAGACTGAAAAAGATGTTCTGGAGCATCTTGGACTACCAACTATTGCTATGATCTCCAAAATGAATCCGGAGGAACATAAATCAAATCAGACTCAGGAAACTACCCGAACATACAAGGCTGGTGAATTAGAGCGTGTCACAGTTGAAAAGTAAACGTCAGCTTATTACATTAAGCAATCCCAAATCACCAATTTCTGAAGCTTATCGTTCTCTTCGAACGAATATTGATTTTTCATCAATCGATGAGAAGTTACAAGTTATTATGGTTTCATCAGCAGGACCTGGTGAGGGGAAATCTACCACAATAACGAATCTGGCTATCACATTTGCTCAATCTGAAAGAAAAGTTATTCTTATTGATGCGGATTTGCGCAAGCCAACCGCGCACCATACGTTTTCCATATCCAATAGACATGGATTGTCGACCGTATTATCTCAGCAGTGTACACTTGATGATGCCATACAGAACACTAATGTACCAGGAATGGATGTAATGACTTCCGGCTTTATTCCTCCTAATCCGGCCGAAATGCTTAACTCCAAGCGAATGACAGCACTTATACAGGAACTTCGTGAAAAGTACGATGTCGTACTGATTGATACACCACCTTTGCTGGCTGTAACAGATGCACAGATCGTAGCTACAAAGAGTGATGGCGCTATACTAGTAGTGGATCAAGGAAGAGTGAAGAGGGAAATTGCTAAAAAAGCTGTTCATAATTTGCAGACGGTAAATGCCCGTATTTTGGGCGTGGTATTAAACAATGTAAAACGGAGAGCAAAAGAAGAAGCCTATTATTATTATTATGGTGCTCCTGAAAAATAAATCAATATGTCATTTAGGTAATGCTCGGTGAACCTTTATCACTCCGGGTACTCGGTTACGCTGTGGGTTTTAGGAACCTTAGGCATGTATTGCCGGTGGTGTGACGTGAGGACGGGTTAGATGCCCCATTTCTTTATCTATAAATTAATGAGCTATGCTTTTCTTTGACAGGAGGAAACTATAGCTCATTCATTTATATAGTGAAAGTGAGGAGAGCAACAGTGGCCAAGGTTAGAAAAGCAATTATTCCAGCAGCAGGATTAGGAACCAGATTTTTGCCGGCAACAAAGGCGATGCCAAAAGAAATGCTCCCCATTGTGGACAAGCCTACCATTCAATATATTGTTGAAGAGGCTATCCAATCCGGAATTGAAGATATTATTATTGTGACTGGCAAAGGGAAACGAGCTATAGAGGATCATTTTGACAATGCGTTTGAATTGGAGCAAACGCTGCTGGATAAAGGAAAACATGAACTATTAAGCGAAGTGCAAAAATCATCTATGGTTGATATACATTATATTCGGCAAAAAGAGCCAAAAGGTTTAGGGCATGCGGTATGGTGTGCGAGAAATTTTATTGGAAACGAGCCATTTGCAGTTTTATTAGGGGACGATATTGTTAGAGCAGAGGTTCCTTGTACCAAGCAACTAATTGAGCAGTATGAAGCGGTACAGCAGTCTGTCATCGGTGTGAAGCCGGTACCTTTTGATGAGACTAGCAGATATGGGATTATCGATATTGCTTCTTCCATTGGACAACTATACAAAGTAAATCAGTTAGTTGAAAAGCCGCCAATCGGTAAAGCTCCTTCAAATTTAGCTATTATGGGAAGGTATATTCTGACTCCTGAAATATTTAATTATTTGGAGAATCAAGATGCAGGTGCAGGCGGAGAGATTCAATTAACGGACGCCATTCAGCGGGTTAATGAGAGCACGGGTGTATTTGCTTATGAGTTTAGTGGACATAGATACGATGTTGGTGAAAAATTGGGCTTTATTAAAACGACATTGGAGTTTGCCTTACTGAATGATGAACTACGAGGCCCCCTTACTCAGATTATGCAAGGTTTGCTCGAAAAGGAAATGTTAAAGAATTGAAATTACATAATAGAGGTGATATTTAATGGCACCTACGCCACTAAGAAATAAACTTGAGGCAGCATTGGAAGGTAAGACTTCATCTGCGTACAGAGAAGAATTGCTAATAGGAGAAAAGAAGAAAAGTCGACGGCCATATCTTATTGCCAAAAGAGCAATGGATTTAGTTGGTGCAGGCCTTGGCCTAATCTTAATATCTCCATTGCTTCTAGTCATTGCAGTCATGATCAAACTAGAAAATATAAAGGCTCCTGTTTTCTTCTATCAGGTGAGAGTCGGCCGTGGAGAAGCGCCGTTTCGAATGTATAAGTTTAGATCCATGGTACCAGATGCGGAAAAGTTGCTTGAAAAATTACTGGATCAAAATGAAGTAGAAGGCGCTATGTTCAAAATGAAAGAAGATCCTCGTATAACTAAAGTTGGGAAATTTATTAGAAAAACAAGTATCGATGAATTGCCACAGTTATGGAATGTGATTCGTGGTGATATGTCCTTAGTCGGGCCTCGCCCGCCACTCCCCCGAGAAGTAGAGGAATATTCCTCAAGAGACAAAAAGAGATTGCGTGTCATTCCAGGGTGTACCGGCTTGTGGCAGGTAAGTGGACGGAATAATTTGAGCTTCAAAGAGATGGTTGATCTTGATTTAAAATACATTCAAAAAAGAACCATTTGGATGGATATTAAAATCATATTTAAAACAGTAAGTGTCATGATAAAATCCAAAGATGGGGTCTAACCCATGCATAGTATTAAAGGAGAAGTATGAAGACGATACTCTTTATTACCAACCGACCGCCTTTTCCTAATACGGATGGCAGAAGAAATATTCTTCTGCAGTACATTAAACAAATTAAAGAAATACATCCGGAATCGCAGATTATTAATTTAACCTTTAAGGACAAACACGAAGTTGTAAACAAAATTCCGAAAGAAATTCATAAAGTCCACATGTTGGAGAAACCAGGTTTTGTGGAGAAGATACTAAATATATTGAAGAATTCTGTAATCCGAAGAAAATGGCCTATCCAAACCTCGGTATTTTATAGCAAGAAGACACATCGTACGGTAGAATCCTATATTCAATCCTATAAACCCGATATTGTTATATATGATATGGTACGGGTTGCAGAATATACGGTAGATGCCAATCACGTAAATGTATTAAATTATGATGATTTGTTGTCTGTCAGATACCAAAGGCAACTAAAATGGCTTCAATATATACCTAGTATGTTTGGGGGGTTCGAAAAGAATATCCCTCCTTTTTTGCGGAAAATTTTAAATAGCCGTCTTTTAAAATATGCAATTATTCAAAATGAGTCTGTGTTGCTCAAAAAATATGAGATTCAAGTGTCCAGCAGATTTAATCATCTGCTATTTACCTCCCCCCTTGAAGCGCAAAGGTTTAAAGAACAAACGGGCCATAACTCATGTATTGGCATTCCTATGATATTTGAGAAGACGGAGACGCAGAAGCCACGCGTGTTTGATGAGAACAAAATGGTTTTTGTAGGGAGAATGGATATTCCGCATAATGTCTCGGCTATGCTGTTTTTTTGCAAGGAAATGTGGCTGGATTTAAAAAAGTCATTACCCGCACTGAAGTTATACATTATTGGCAAGAGTCCGTCGAATGAAATAAGACTATTAGCAGAACGGTATCCTGACATTATTATTACAGGAGAAGTTGCAGATGTCAGACAGGAGATCTCTGACTCGGCATTAATGATAGCTCCACTTGTTTATGGAACGGGTATAAAGACCAAAATCATTGAAGCTATGGCTGAAGGAATACCAGTAGCGACTAATTCAATAGGTTCCGAAGGAATCAATATTACTCATAAAGTTAATATTGTGTCGACAGATGATAACGAGGAAATTAAAGCAGAAATCATTAAGCTCATTCAAGATAAGGAATATAATGCGTCTATTGCAAGGAATGCAAAACAATTTATTGAGGATGAATTTAATCAACAGCGTATGAATGATAGGATGAAAAAAATATTAGTTTAATTACTCCACGCTAAAGGTTGCAAAACAAAATGAAGAATAAGAATCTAGTTGCTATCATTAGTGTTTTTATGAGTAAGGTAGTGGGTCAGGGACTAAACTATCTAACAAATATATTGTTAGCAAGAGCTTTAATGCCCGAGACGTTTGGATTATGGGTAACTTTACTTAGTATCATGACCTTGGCGGCACAGTTTTCAGACATGGGACTTAACACAGGCTATGTTACTCTTGCATCCAAGCGAAGCAAAGGCTCAATAGAGAAGAATATACTTAATAGATATACCTTGTTTTTAAAACTATCCATTGCAGCTTTAATTATTATAGTGTCACTTTTCTTCTCAGGTCATATTGCTGAGTTGGTCTTTAATAATAAGGACCATACTTACTTTATTGTTTTGGCATTTATATTATCAATTGGCCTATCGCTCTTTGGATATTCTAATAGTTTTCTACAAATATATGATAAATTAAAACTGTTCTCTATACTAGATTTCTCAAATAACGTAATAAAATTTGTGCTTTGTTTTATTCTGATCCAAGCTGGTAACTTTCAATTGGATTGGTATTTAATCATATATGCCATTATTCCGTTTGTCTTATTTTTTTTCATTTTCTTTAAAATGATTTATACAGAGCTATCAGTCAAAACGGAAGACTTATTGCTTCATAGAAAAGAACTGCTAGGCTCCATGTTCACATTTACGAAGTGGTCATTAATAGCAAGCTTGTCGGTCATTATATTGACGCGAACAGATATTTTTCTGATTCAATATTTCCACTCTTCATATGAAGTTGGTCTATTTGCGAGTGCAAATCAATTAGCAATGATTTTCCCGGTCATTTCAGCGAGTATATCAACTGTGTTACTCCCTAAGGTCGCACAGTTGCAAAGAAAGCATGATTTTAAGAACTATTACAAAAAAGTTCTTATGTTTATACCCGTATTATTGATCATGCTTCTAATCATCATGTTTTGCTCTGAGTTGCTAGTGGACATTGTATTAGGTAATGATTACGCCAGCATTGTACCTGCGTTTAGAATATTGATCGCAACTTACATTATAAGCGTATTTATTAACCCACTCAGCTTAATTTTATATTCACTTCGAAAAGAAAAGATGTTTACTTTACTTAATCTATCTCAATTGCTCATAAATGTAGTGCTTAATCTCTTGCTTATACCGAAGTATGGAATCATAGGTGCATCTGTAACAAGTTTATGTGTGTATTTGTTTGCTGCAGTTTTTATCATATTACTGACCAAAAAATACATAAATGAACTAGCCCAATAAATAACTGGAGGCCAAAAAATGATAAAGAAAATGGCATATCAAGCAATCCGTTCCGTATATCATTTTTTGAATCCGCGTAATCCTAATAAAATTAAGTTCAAGTTGAAGGGAGATAACGTTGAAATTTCTGGCGGTTCATTTTTCAATCCAGAGAACATGTCAATTGGACATAATGTGTACATAGGACATGAGAGTTACTTTGCCTGTGTGGGCGGTCTTACGATTGAAGATAACGTAATTATTGGTCCGAGGGTAAGCATACATACTAGTAATCATAGATACGAGGATGCTTATACGCTGCCTTATGATGGAGTATCGATTAAACGCCCTGTTTATATTGAATCAAATGTATGGATTGGAGGCCATGTAACTATTATTCCTGGTGTCAGAATTGGCGAAGGAGCAGTAATAGGGCTAGGCTCGGTTGTCACAAAGGATGTGCCTAAATGTGCTGTAGTAGGCGGCAATCCAGCCAAGATAATAAAATATCGTGATCAAGAGCATTATGAACGTTTAAAAGAACAAGGCCAGTATTATATGAACTATAGAAAGCAAGGTTTGATTAAACATAAATATATTGACCAATCAGATCGAGCTTTTATAGAAAAAGCGGAAATTTTCAAAGGCTAATAAAGATGAGGATGCATAGATGAAAAAAATCCTATTTATATCGGATCTTGTTGGAATTGGCGGGGGAGAAACAAGCCTTATTAATATAATTGAAGAATTGAATCACAGGGATTATGAAATAACGGTAGTAACTCCAACACGAGGAAAGCTGGTAGACATCTTAGAGAATAAAAACGTAAACGTACAAATTAACAATCGGCTATTTGCAAAGAAAAAAACATTCTTTCTGTTGCCAATGGTATTGATACTGATCTTTATATTTTTGCATAGAGGGAAGTACGATATTGTACATTCTAATTCACATGGCCAGTGTTATCCTTTTGGTTTGATGTCTTTGATACTTGGCAAGAAATTTATTTATACCTGTCATGGACAGTGGATCACATTTAGTACATGGCAACAAATTTATTTTAATACGGTATGTCACCAAATAATTGCAGTGTCTAAAAATGTACAATCTAATTTATTGCGCTATAGCATCGACAATAAAAAAATTGTTCAAATATACTTGGGGATTAAAATCGAGAATTATAAAGTGAATAACAAGAAAATTAGACATGAACTAGGGTTAGATGCCAATCATAAACTGGTTGGAATGATTGCCAGATTTCAAGAAATAAAGGGTCATGATATTTACATTAAAGGAATTAAAGAACTCCTCATGCGAGGAGATCATAGCAATACAACTTTTCTTATCATAGGAGGCGAGACATTTAACAATAGCAGTGATAAGAAGTTTATGGATGATGTTGTAGATGAAGTAACAAATAGCTCTTTATATACAAAGGTGAAGCTGCTGGGTGAACGACAAGACATCCCAGATATTCTTTCTGAAATGGATCTTTTAGTTGTTCCCTCACGTAATGAATCGTTTGGTATGGTTATTATTGAGGCTATGGCAGCACGATGTTCAGTTATTGCATCAAACTGTGATGGGCCAAGGGAGATTATCGAGGATGAGACAACAGGGATGCTGTTTGACAATGGCTCTTATAAACAGCTTGCAGAGAAAATGCATCTAATGTTGAAGGATTCTCAACTATCCCAACGAATGGTGGACTCAGCTTATAGCATGGTGCAAGAAAACTTTTCAATTGAGAAAGTCGTAGACAAATATGAGTTAATCTATAGGTGATTACTAATGAGAATAGCAATATTAACCAAAGAATTACCATACCCCGCTCATAAAAGCGGAGGCGCTAATACTATACTAAATTTATTTAAAAATATGAATGGCCCTCAAATTGACATCGTCTATATTAAAACAGCTGAAGAGAAGGATGAAGCTCATAGCCTAAACCAGCTGAAAAAAATATTTAATGATATTATCATAATCAATCATCGTCCGCCCAACCATTTGATCTTAAAAATAAAGGCATTATTGAGCATGCAATCAGTGAAATCATTGGAGCTTTATAATGAAGAAGTCAGCAACAAATTAAATGAATATGATTTTGTTTTTATTCATGATCTTCCAATGATTAAGTATTGCTCAATTATAAAGAAAAATAAGATCTTTTTTGTTTGTGATTCCCCATTCAAATTGACTGATTCGTATTTGAAAAATGAATCGTCACCTTTAAAGAAAGTAATTTTGCATTTGAAAAAACGAGTATATCATAACATGTTCAGAAAGAATATGAGGCATTTTGGGAAGCTGTTATACATCTCTGAGGTTGATCTATATCACGATAGACAGATCTACCCGGATCTTAAAGGCATTAGCGACTATATTAACAATGGAGTGGATCTAGATTACTTTAAGCCTGTTTCTGAGGACGTAATCTACGATGTAGTATTTGTAGGAAATCTAGGGTATAAACCCAATGCAGATGCGGCTGAACATTTAGTGAAAAACATAGTTCCAAAGCTTGTAGAGTATAAGAATAATATCAAGTGCATTGTAGTTGGAAAAAACCCCTCAGATCATTTAAAAAGCTTCACGAGTGAGCATGTTGCATTCACAGGGTTTGTGGATGATATAAGGTCTTACGTCCATAAGTCCAGTGTGTTTGTGTCACCGTTGTATTCTGGTGCTGGCATGAAAAATAAAATTTTAGAAGCAATGTCTATGAATAAACTGATTATTGGGAGCAGTATCAGTTTTGAAGGAATTTCAATAAAAACGGAATACATGATTGAAGCAAACAATGATGACGAATTTATTGAAAAGATTGCACGCTATTTAAAGGATTATGATATGTACAAGGATGACATTAATAATCGCCAAGAGTTAGAGAAAGAGTATTCATGGTTAAGTCAATCAAACAAACTGTTGTCCCTTATTAATTCCCGGTAGAGTAAGTCTATAGAAACAAGGAGAAAACAACGTGATACTATTATTTTTAATATACATTTTCTTACTACCTTTTACTTTCTTAATCGACAGTATTTTAGATATCCGAATATTAGATATTAGTATTATGAATATATTCTCCTTAAGTTTCTATGCCGTAGCGATTGCTGCTGTAGTTGCAAATAAAAACAAAATGGAAAAAACAAAGTTGTGGCCAATGTACTTGCTTTGTTTTTTTTATTTAATAATTGGACTGAAAATAATTGAACTATCCGATGTATCGACCACAGTAGCATGGCTGGTAAAAAACAATTATTACTTTGTGCCGGCCGTCTTATGGATGTTCATGGCCAAGTTTAATGTAAGCATTGAAAAAATCGTGAGGACGGTTTTTATCAGCAGCAGCATAGTTACCTTAATAGGCATATATTCCTTCTTAACCAGCAATTACTTTGGCTTTGTAGATTATACTACATTGCTACAATATTCAATTCCTGGTCTTGGAAAAGTCCGACTTATGTCCATTTTTGCAAACCCTAATGCAGCTGCATACTATTATATAGCCGTACTGATAGTTTTATTATTATACATAAAAAAGTTACTGGAAAAGTATAATTCATTACTTGTATGGGGAATAGTTCTCCTTCAATTATCCTCTATAATTCTAACCTTTAGCCGGTCAGCTTATATTACTTTGATATTATTGGTTGTAATTACAGTGATGTATTACATCTATAAAGGGAAAGTAATTTGGCTCTACGGAATAATAGTTAGTTCGGTTGTAGGACTTCTTTTGTTTTTCGTTTATTTTAATTTTAATGAGTTGTATTTTTTCAAAGCAGATATTACTGACAATTCGCGGCTTGAAAAATGGGGCGCAGGTTTAAATATTTTACGTGATAGTCCTTTATTAGGCGTTAAGTTAAATAGTGAGGTGTCAAGTGGTACCTGGTTAACCACTTTTTCAGATAATGAATTCCTAAAGTCATTTATATGGTTTGGCCTATTAGGCGGGGGTATTCTATTCCTGTTGTTCTTCAGTTATTTGAAATACAGCATACAATCACTTATGCGCAATACAAATTTTTCGAATAAGTTTTTCCCTTTATTTATTTTTATTCTCATAGCGATTGGTGGGTTCTTTAATAATATTCTAGAATTCTATCCAAATAATATGTATATTTTCATTTTTATCTTTATGCATCTACTGTCCAATAGGAAAAGCGAGGAAACATGAGGAGGGAAACCAATGCGTACAAAAGTACTTTTTCTCATGGACAAGCTCACTACGGGCGGTGCAGAAATTTACTTTACTACAATAGAAAATAATGTGAATAAAAACCAAATTGACATGTATACTGCAGCCGGGCCTGGAGAGTTATATGATCGGCTTAAGAATAAAGATAAATTCAAATTTCTCTCCCGGAAAAATCATCTTATTAATATTTATCATATTGTTAGAATACTCCTAACAAACAATATCAAAGTGGTTCATGCGAATTGCTTAAGAATAGCATTATATATGGTTGTTATTAAGTTGTTCTTCTGGAACGTCAAGGTTATGTATACTAAGCACAATGTCACAATGCTCGAGAAAAAACCAAAATTATTTTCATTTATACTAAATACTTTTGTGGACAAAATAATAACGGTAAGTAACTTTGAAAAGGATAATTTGTTAAATCTAGGTGTTAAGGAAGAGAAGATACGCACCATTTATAATGGGGTAGAGCTAGAAAAGTTTGAATATCATATGCCCGTAGACCACACCCGAATTATTAATATTGGTATCCTTGCACGATTATCAGAAGAAAAGAATCACAGTTTATTTTTGGATACTGCGCTATTATTAAAGCAAAATAGTAATCGGCCAATAAAATACTACATTGCTGGAGATGGACCTGAAAGGAAGAATATAGAGACATTTATAAAAGAGAACGGTTTGAGAGACGATGTGGTCTTATTGGGTAATGTTTCTGATCCTGATCGCTTTCTTCAGGAAATGGATATTCTTTTACTGACCTCCAAGAGGGAAGTTTTTCCTATGACCATTATTGAAGCAATGGCTAAAGGCACTCCAGTAGTATCGATTAATGTAGGCGGAATTCGAGAAGCGATTCAGGATGATGTTAATGGTTATTTGGTTAACGCACCCTTACCAAGTGAATTTAGTACAAAGATTGAGATGTTGTTAATGAGTTATGATAAAAGATTGGATTTTTCGAGAAGATCAAGATCAAGAGTAGAACAAGAATTTACACTTCAGTTCATGTTAGATGCTATATGTGAAGAGTACCAGGAAATGGACTACAGGTTAAGTACTAGGAGGATCTGATGAATCGGATTGTTATATCAGGATGGTACGGTTATAAAAATCTAGGGGACGAAGTCATTCTTAATTGCATGAGTGAAGAAATTCGTAGCTCCTTGGACAATGCTGCAATAACGGCGATGAGTTTTGACCCGGGATATACAGAGCAGCAAGGTATTCATGCGGTGAGACATTTGCCGTTTACGTTCAAAGGCATAGTCGCTCTATTTGTAAAAGGAAGAATACCAGCATTTTTTAAAACAATTAAAGCGATCAAAGACGCAGATCTAATATTAATAGGTGGAGGAGGATTCTTGTCTGATTGGAATCCTATAGCCATTAAACCTTGGTTATGGCAAATCTATTTGTATAAAAAAGTGTTTAAAAAGAAAATAATGATTTATGCAATTGGTGCAGGGCCATTTATTCATCCTCATTATATGAATAGAGTTAAGGACACGCTAAAGTATGTAGATGTTATAACGGTAAGGGACGAGGAGTCTTATCAGCAGCTTAAGAAATGTGGAATTGATAATGTAGTCGTTACAACGGATCCCGTTGTAAGCCTGTCGTTGCCTTCCGAATATAACAAGGTGAGCTCTTCTAAGAGAAGGATTGGAATCTCCATAGCACCATTGTTTATAAGTGGGTTATGGAAGGATAGCAGAAACAAGTATAATAACTATTTTCAAGCGATTGTAGAGCTAATTAATAAAATAAATGACCACTATAAGAATGAACTCGAGATCATCTTTATTCCTATGGAAGATGAGTATGACTACAATTTTAATCAAGAAATAATTGAGAAACTTAATGATTCAAGCAATGTTTCAGTGGTCAATAAAGGAAAGACGATAAACGAAAAATTAGAAATTATGAATACAATTGATCTGATGATTGGAATGAGATTGCATTCTATTATTATTTCCTCTACTTTGGGTATTCCATCATTGGGAATCGTCTATCATCACAAGGTATATGAGTTTTTGAGAAGTGTTGGGCTTGAGGGGCTAAGTGTAGGAGTAGGGGATGGAGATAACTGGGCTGATATAGATCTGGATTCCGAATTGCTTTTCCGCAACTTCAAAGAGCTCTACGAAAATCTGGATGATTATAGTCAGAATGTTGCCAATGCGGTAGCGAAATTAAAAATTAAAAATAAGGAAAACACCAAATATGTCAGACAATTAATAGGGCGGGATGCACCATTATGAAAGTTTTAGTGACTGGCGGGGCCGGATTTATTGGATCTCAAATTGCAGACAGTCTGATAGAACGTGGGGATCAGGTAATCATTGTCGACAATTTATCAACGGGAATGCTGAAACATGTATCTGAACATGCAAGTTTTTATAATTGCGATATAACAAGTGAACAGTTGAGTCATGTGTTTGAATTAGAGAGTCCCGATTATGTTATTCATCATGCAGCCCAAATTGACGTTCAAAAATCAATGATTTCCCCCCGTGATGATGCCAATATTAATATTATTGGCACTTTAAATGTACTAGAGAACTGCAAGAAATATGGGGTTAAAAAAATTGTATATGCTTCCTCCGCGGCAGTGTATGGGCAGCCTCAATCTCATTCTATAGATGAGAATCATCCCATAGCTCCCATATCTAATTATGGTATCTCAAAGTACGTTCCAGAGATATATATAAAGACGTATCAGCAATTATGCGGTCTTAAGTTTACCATTCTTAGATATGCCAATGTATATGGTGTAAGACAATCGTCTAAAGGTGAGGGCGGTGCTGTATCCATATTCATGGATAGAGTAATGAGAAATCAAGCTATCACCGTCTATGGAGACGGCAATCAAACAAGAGACTTTGTAAATGTCTCGGATATTGTTCAAGCGAATTTGATGTCACTAACTTCTGGTGATAACCAGACTTTTAATGTGAGCACAAATACCTCTCTAAGTATAAATGAATTAATTGTCGCTATTGAAACGGTAGCCGGAATTAAGCCGGTGGTTTTATACGAAAATATGCGTTCTGGAGACATTGTCCACAGTAGATTAGATAATCATCAAATAATCAAGGCTTTAGGATGGCAACCAAGAATTCCAATTAAACAAGGATTACAGGAGATTATTAATCTTGAATCCAACCAAAATAGAGTAAATTCTCGCTGAGATTTACGACAGAGGTGTTAAAAATGAAGTTAGTATTATTATCTGGAGGTTCGGGTAAGCGTCTTTGGCCGTTATCTAATGATACTCGTTCCAAGCAATTTTTGAAGGTGCTTGAAAACGAAAAACATGAGCATGTTTCTATGGTTCAGCGTGTATGGTCCCAAATTTCCAAAAGCGGGCTAGAAAACAAAACATTTATTGCAACAGGATATTCTCAAGTTGAGAATTTACGCAGTCAAGTAAACTCAGATGTTCCTATTGTAATTGAACCTGAACGAAGAGATACTTTTCCTGCAATAGCGCTTTCGGCTGCTTACTTATATTCCATAGCTAAAGTTGATTTAGACGAGACCGTTCTCATCCTTCCTGTTGATCCTTATGTAGAGGATCATTTTTTTGATATTTTAAAGAAAACGGAAGTACTACTTAATCAATCAAATGCAGATATTGCGTTAATTGGTGCTTCACCGGTGTATCCTTCTTCGAAGTACGGCTATATTGTGCCTGATAAGGATCAGGAAGACGGATCTGAATATTATTCTGTTAGCCATTTTAGGGAGAAGCCATCAGAGGAAGATGCTCAAAAACTAATTGAGCAATCAGCCTATTGGAATTGCGGCGTTTTTGCTTTTAAGCTAGGGTACTTAATTAAATTGATGCAAAACGAAAATTATTCCACTGATTATTCCGTTTTGATGGCCAACTATGCAGAACTTCCAAAAATAAGCTTTGATTATAAGGTAGTAGAGAAGGCTTCAAACATTATAGTCATTCCTTATGAAGGGTACTGGAAGGATCTTGGTACGTGGAACACACTTACAGATGAGATGAAAGATAACCAGATTGGCATAGGAACAATTAGTGAGGATTGTAGTAACACACATCTTATAAATGAGCTTGATATGCCCATAACTGTACTTGGAGTTTCCAATGTTATCATTGCGGCTAGTCCTGATGGTATTCTTATATCCGACAAAAAAGCCAGTCCTCGTCTTAAGGATTATATCGACCAGTCACAGAGTCCGCGCTATTTAGAGAAAGAGTGGGGATGGATACGAGTATTAGATCGTGAGGAATATACAAATGGTCGCAGAGTGACCGTAAAAAGAATTGGTATTCACCCTGGTCATTTCCTCTCTTATCAAATGCATACTAACAGAGATGAAGTGTGGACTGTTGTAAAAGGGACGGGAGAGTTTGTCCAGAACGGGTATTATATGCAAGTGCAGGCGGGAAATGTTCTTCATATTCCAAGCAAAACGATGCATGCCATAAAAGCAGTAGATTTTGTTGAGGTTATTATTGTACAGCACGAATCTGAAACAGAGTCCCAAAATGAGTCTATTAAGACGGCATTTTCTACTTGGGATGAAGTGGCAGCTAGCTGTACAAACATCTAAGAAAAAAACGTGGCAACTTTTTCTAAAAAACTTCGTCTATTAATAGTGTAAGACATTCAACTAACAGAAGGTGAAGTAATGACAGAATCATTTGAAACAAAACCAAAGCATAAAAAGCGTCGCTGGTTAAAATGGACTGCAATTGTAGTAGGAGCTCTATTAATTATCGGGATAAGCATATTAATTTATATTTATAGTTATCTTAAGTCAATTAGCATCGAAGATATTGCTGCCCGACATGAAATTGAAGGACAAGAGAATATTCCTCATGAGACTCCCAAAATACCCGTAATCATCAAGAAGCCTGTTGAGAAAGCGAGTGATCTCATTGGCGGTGAGGATATCGAAACCCAAGATGCGGTTGACGTAGCTGCAATTTTGCTTAATTCAGGTCTGTCATTTAAAGAAATTTCCTATTTGCAAGGAAATGCAAATTATGATTTGTCCAATGAAGAGAAGCAGAAAATTAGAGATTTGTTGTTATCTAAGTTATCGGCAGAGGAAATAGAGCTACTAAGAAGCATTACAGTAAAGTATGGAAAATCGCTTCATATTCTGAATCCAGATTACCCTATTGAGTGGGTAGGGGAGAGGGACCCAGAGAAGATAAAATTGATTGAAGCTCAATGGGCAGAAATGTTGAAAGAAAAGAAGAACCCCAATGCAAATACGGGGAGTAATAATTCTGGGACACCATCTCCAAAACCAGGAGATACAAATGTGAAGACACCTGAAGTTGATGAAGATAACAAAAACGAAGAGCCTGTAAAAATAACGGATGAACAGAAAAAGGCGAAACAAAAGATCGATGCCAAATATGAATCGCAAATGTCTGATCTTTCGGCATCTTGCAAGACGAAGAGTGCAACTTTAATGAATCAAATCGTAGCGGAACTAAAATCAAATAAAGATGCGAGTCTGGAAACCATTCAATCAAACTTCTTGACTAAAGTATTAGAAGCAGAAGCAGAGTGTGATGCGAAATTCTCATCTATTCTTGCAAATGCAAAATCAGATTACAAGAAGGAAAGTATTAACGAAAAAGAAATGCCGAACTGGAGCGCTTCTTACGAAAAGGCAAAAGCCGACGCTCGATCGGCCGCTATGGGAAGTATTGCGGCTGCACTAACATCTTAATACATAGGAGGCAGAATAATTGAAAAATAAATACTTTGCTCTACTGTCATTAATTATTGCATTGGTGGTTGCTTCTATACCTACAGGGGCGTGGGCAGCTAGTGAACCAGCTTCTAAGCCAGCTCAAATCAAGACACAACCTATAAATCTAATTTTTGATGGACAAGAACTAAAGCTTCCGGATGGCCAGTATTCATTTATTTATCAGGGGCGTACCTATATTCCAATCCGATATATTTCATATGCCCTGCTTAAAACAGTTGGATGGAATGCAGAGCAGTTCATGGTTTCGATTAACGATCCGAATACGCAAGAATTAGCCGAGTTGAAGAAGGAGTTGCTCCTAGTAACGGGTGGCACCAAGAAACCTCACGAGAGTATTGCCTTATCAATGAAACAAGCTAATGCAAAGCTCGTTTTTAATGGAAAAGAAAAAAGTCTTCCAAAGGGCCAGTCCATATTCATTTATAAAGGCTCAATTTATGTTCCGCTTCGGTTTCTATCGGAGTCAGTAGGCAGTGAAATTACATGGGATGACAAAACAAGAACTGTAACATCAGAGTCAAAAGCCTACCGTGAGGGTGAATCTGGGGAGACTAAACCAGGCGATAATGGATCAGTGGAAGTGCCACCTAGTGTGCCACCTGGAGAAGAAGTTCCAAAGCAGACTTATGAGCAAATTACAGCTAATGCAGAAAGTAAGCTAGTAGTACTGCGTGACAGCTGCAAGACGGAACTTATAAATTTGGCACTGGAGTATTTTTCTGCTGATGATGATGCACAAAAGCAAATAAAGACAAAAATTTCTCAGAAGGTAAATAGTTGTACATCAAAATTCGAAGCCCTAGTATCTGATACCACTTCTAAACTCGAAGCAAATGGATATAGTACTGATATTATAGCTCAGTATCGTAATGAGTTTGAAGCAGAATTAGAAGCAGGCAAGAAAATACTGGAGCAAATGAGCTAACACTATAGTTAGGCTCCCCTGGTCATTTCTGGCCAGGGGAGCCTTTTTTTTGTTCAGTTCATCCGACTTAAGCAGAGGCATCGAGTTTCACAGCTGTTCATCTCTTCGACGCGCTAGTTCTCTCGCTCGACAGAAAGGTCCAGTCCTAATGCTATTCTTCCAGATTTGGACAAGTCATCTATTGATTTACTAGAAAAATGTGGTAGTATAGAACCATATAAGCAATACACGATAACGGCAAACCTATTGAAAGATAGGGACGCAAAGCTATAGGGCCTTCCGGATGATGGCAGCCAGCTACCGAATGGACATGCTTATTTTTGTTTTCATAGGACTATATCGAACATGGAATAGGTCTATATCGAACGAATCGTCGAATAGTAGACTCGATAATGGCAAACCTGGCGAAAGTCAGGGACGCAAAGCTATAGGGCCTTCTGGATGATGGCAGCCAGCTACCGAAAGGAGTGTTGTTCGTGCGTAAGTTCACTCTGCTATTTATTGCGGCATTATTTCTGTTCTCAACCGTACCTATAGCAACATCATATGCTAATGCCGGCAATAGCTGGTTGGATAAGTCAAATGCATCGAGTGGAGTTATATCAGTCTCCTATGATGTGAAGAATAACGTAAAGACAAAGGTAATGATCACGAAGGGCCAAGAGAGCTATACGTACAACTTAGCAGTTGGTCAAAAAACTGAATCTTTTCCACTGCAGCTCGGGAATGGGGAGTATACGGTCTCATTGCTAGAGAATGTCTCAGGGAAGTCTTATAAGGTAATGAAACAAGACAAGCTTCATTTGAAGCTGAAGGATGAAAATATCATATATTTGAACTCCATTCAGAATATACGCTGGACAAGCTCGGATAAGCCGATTGAGAAGGCGAAGGAGCTCGCGAAAGGGAAGAAGTCAGACGAGGAAAAGGTAAAGGCCGTGTATGATTTCATTACAGCTAATATCGTATATGATCAGGCACTTGCCAAAAATGTACCGTCCGATTATCTCCCTAGCATTGAACGAACCTTTGATTCTAAGAAAGACATTTGTTACGGATATTCCTCTCTATTCGCAGCTATGCTTCGCAGTATGGACATCCCGACTAAGTTGGTCATGGGTCAGACAGAGTACCTGGATGTGTACCACGCCTGGAATGAAGTATATCTGAACGGCAAATGGGTGACGATCGACACGACACTTGATGCAGGAACAGTACAAAGCAAGAAGAAGGCAGCCATGATCAAAGACAGCAAGATGTATACAAAAGCGAAGCAATATTAGCAGTGCTATGTAATCCAGCCATCATATTATAGAAGCTCGCCGAATGGCGGGCTTTTTATATTGTCTAAAACTTCAGAGACTACTGCTTATCTATCTAACGTTCGTTAAATGAAGAGGGAGGTGGTGTAGTTAGGTACCAAGGAGAAAATTATGGAGGTCTCGATTGACTTGTTCTCTCGTCAGGGATTCAATGCAGTTTCGATTAGAGACATTACTGGACTGGTAGGAATCAAGAAGAGCACGCTCTACTATCATTTCAAAAACAAGGAACACATTTTAAGTTCGATTTTTGCTGAGTATCGTGAGGTGTATAGAAACATGTTTCCACCTGCGTTCGGAATTCTGCAATTTGTGGATAGCGCATTTCAAATCATGATAGACAAAGGTTGATCCATCCATTCCCGCCAAGACAACTAGCTTATGAATATCAATATACGGTGTTTGCCGTGTATGCGGAATACCAGTTGCATCAATATGACGACAAAGACATGGCAGAATTGGAGAGGCGGATGGATGAACATGCGGAGTTCTTTATAGAAAGAATTTTGCCCAAGGAGGATGGTAAGGATGCGGATAAGCAGCAGGCGCACAAGAGATTATAAGCTACCAAGTGAACGAATTGAGGCTATTGAGACGTTGAAGATCGGTGGCATCGATCAGACGCTACTTATACAAGGTCATTCGAAAAATAATCCTATTCTTTTATTTTTGCATGGGGGACCGAGTATGCCCATTCCCGGGGTGTCGTGTAGGGGAGTAGATTATACACTAGTCACGTGTACAAAGGAGCTGGTGAAGCATATTACAGTTGTATATTGGGATCAAAGAGGGATGGGCAAATCCTATTCAAATAAAATTCCTTCATGAGGAACCATACTTGGCCTCAAGCTGATATGTGTTTATTCGGAATACCATGCATCCCATAAGGCTTTTTAGCAAATTGTGAATTGGACAGAGAATGACAAGCTGTGCTATCAGTGGTTGTTGGAAGAAGCGAACGCAAAAACGACAAGAAGATGCGTAGATGTTTCATTAGACGGAAGACGGGCAATCACCAAAGATGATGTCTATCATTCTTTGGTATCGGGTTTTAAGCTGGCTTACAATGAGAGATTGCTGAAAGAGATTCAATCGATAGACTTTCGTAAGGAATCCGGAAGCTTATCGGTTCCCGTGCAATTTATTCATGGAAGGCAAGAACGCCATTTGATGTCTTCTCTTGTAGAAGAGTACTATGAAACGTTAGATGCTCCACTAGGCAAACGGCTATTATGGTCAGAGCAATCCCCGCATGCCTTTCATTATATAGATGCGAAAAAGAATGAAGAATCAATGCTAGAATGGTTGTATATATATGAAGATAATATTCTATGAAAACTTTTTTAAAAAAGTACTTGCAATCGTATAGGCATCCATGATATATTATCTAAGTCGCCGCTGAGACATACGGCTGACACGGAAGACTTTCACATTGGCTCTGCCAAGTGCGAAAGCTTCATGTAAGAAACGAAAGACAAATGATTGTTCTTTGAAAACTGAACAACGAGCGAAACTGCCCGATACAATCGCAAGATTGAATCGATATCGAAGTTTCCTTAATCAGCTTGCTGGTTATGAGAGATTTCGAAGCAACAACGTTATTGAGCAAGTCAAACACTTTTATGGAGAGTTTGATCCTGGCTCAGGACGAACGCTGGCGGCGTGCCTAATACATGCAAGTCGAGCGGACTTGATGGAGTGCTTGCACTCC
>NZ_JBHVQB010000013.1:0-185395 GCF_042887015.1 Paenibacillus sp. NPDC057967 | reverse complement strand
AAATATTATGTGACATACCAAGGAAACGGGATTACATCCGGTGTAGCCCCGACGGATAGCCAAGGCTACACGTCTGGTTCTACAGCGACGGTACTCGGCAGTGGAAACATGGTGAAGACAGGCTTCACTTTTGCGGGTTGGAATACGAAAGCTGACGGAACTGGGGTGATCTATCTTGAAGGCCAACCCATCACCGTGCTTTCCAATGTCACCCTGCACGCGCAATGGACGGCTGTTCCGGTAGCAACCAATTCCATTACGTATACGGGTAATGGCCATACTGCAGGCGAAGCCCCGGTTGATAACCAGGTATATCCGGAAGGAACAGCTGCTCAGGTTGCTGACAGTGGAACGCTTCAAAGACCCGGCTATACATTTGAGGGCTGGAACACCAAAGCCGATGGAACAGGAACAAGTTATTTGGCAGGAGCAACGATTACGGTTGGTTCGGACAAAATCATATTGTATGCGATCTGGATGAAAGTCCCAGAGATCACATACTCTATCACCTATGAGGGCAACGGTCATACATCAGGGGATGCTCCTTCGGATAGCATCAGCTATCCAGGCGGTTCCACTGCAACGATTCAAAACGTCGGCACATTGGCGAAAACAGGATACATCTTTGCAGGCTGGAACACAAAAGCTGACGGAACAGGTACTTCGTATACACAAGGGACAACACTGCAGGTGTCCGGTAATGTCACCCTGTATGCGCAGTGGTCGGCTGTACCTGCAGTCACCTATACAGTTACGTATAACGGAAATGGGCATACAAGCGGCAATGTTCCAGTAGACGGTATCGCATATGAATCTGGCGCAACCATAAAGGTTGCGGAAATCGGAACCGTAAGGAAATCCGGTTACTCCTTTGGCGGTTGGAATACAAAGGCGGACGGAACGGGTACTGCGTATGCGGTAGGTTCTACAATAACAGTAGGGACAGAGAATATCATCTTGTATGCCAAATGGATCGTTACTTCCAATCCGGGAACGCCTGGAACGAATCCAGACACTGGAACGGACACGGGAAATAGCATTGTATCGGGCAAAGTGGTCGGAGATTCGGAAGATTTGGTGGGTAAGGTTAACACATCTAACCAGAATAAGACGATCGATGTTCAATTGAACGAGGAGAAGGCAGCGCAAAAGCTGGATGAAGAGGGTCAGCAATCCCGATTGATTCTGGTTGCTGCTGCCGATCCGGAGCAACTTACTGTGAATCTGAGTGGTAAGCTGTTGGCGAAGATTCATGAACGAGAAGCTACACTGGAGATTCGTACCGAAGGCGCAGCCTATACGCTGCCGGCGTCGCAACTGAATCTGAATCAGGCTGCCGAACAGCTGGGAGCAAATATAGAGGATGTGCAAATTATTGTTGAGATAAAAAAAGTCTCTTCACAGCAAGAAGCAAGCTTCGGTCAAGCGGTCGAACAATCGGGGGCACAGCTTATAGGCCAGCCGGTTGAATTCACGATTACCGTAACGAAAGGCAGTCACTCTGTTCAGTTGAACAAATTCAACAGTTATGTAGAACGGGAGATCGTACTTCCAGAGGGTACTGATCCTTCTAAAATTACGACTGGAGTCGTGCTCGACAAAGACGGAAAAATTATTTATCATGTTCCGACAGTAGTATCTGTACAAGACGGACAGTATTCTGCTCGTATTAACAGCTTGACGAACAGTATGTATTCGATAATTTGGAATCCCGTTACATTCGCGGATGTGGAGAAGCATTGGTCGAAGCAGGACGTCAATGATATGGGCTCCAGACTAGTCGTGAAAGGAACGAGCAAAGATCGTTTCAATCCGGAGGGATCGGTCACCCGTGCAGAATTCGCTGCCATATTGGTTCGAGCGCTAGGTCTGCAGGAGAACGGTTCATCCAGTTCCTTCAGCGATGTAAGCAAGAGCTCCTGGTACTATCAAGCAGTGAGCAAGGCCGTAGAATACGGCATTGTTACGGGGTACACGGATGGTACTTTTAAGCCAGGTGCTACCATCAGCAGGCAGGAAGCGATGGTGATGATCGCTCGGGCTATGCGAATAACCGCTAGCCAGCCAGCTTTATCGGATGCGGCAAAAGCAACTGCTTTGTCGAGCTTTAAGGATAGAGGCCAGGTAGCAGGTTGGGCAGAGCAGTCCGTAGCAGAGACGGTATACAGCGGTTTAGCGAAGGGCAGCTCTGACGGCAACTTGAAGCCAGAGGCAACCATGACAAGAGCGGAGACGGCTGCGATGGTACGCAGGCTGCTTCAACAAGCGGGATTGATCAACTAATTCTAACAGGTACCTGGAATGATGGATATGAGAAAGAGAGCTGCCGCGGCAGCTCTCTTTTTATGTTCGCGCATCGGTTAAGAGCTATGCTCGTGAGGCTCATCCATAAACCAGGAGATATACGATCAATATAACCGTATTGCGATTAGCTCAGTCGATGCCGAAGAAGATAGCTCCTCTTGAGTTGAGCTGTCTTTAGTCTTGTAGCGACCAGAGCTTTAAGTCTTGTCCATCGCAATACGGAAGGAAAGGCCCGCCTGAGCGAGCCTTTCCGAATGTGTCAAGGGCATCTGAACATGTCTGCATGCATGGAGGATACATATCAGACGTTAGATTACCATTTACCGCCGCCGAAACCGCCATAGCCGCCGAAGCCAAAGCAACTGCAAGCGATAATCACCAACAGGATAAAGAGTACCAGGATCGCTCCAACGGAGTTGT
Organism: Paenibacillus sp. NPDC057967; assembly: GCF_042887015.1. NCBI lineage: Bacteria > Bacillati > Bacillota > Bacilli > Caryophanales > Paenibacillaceae > Paenibacillus > Paenibacillus sp. NPDC057967. Next base: position 182,671 of record NZ_JBHVQB010000013.1, on the reverse strand, counting down.
TGCCGTAAGCACCACCAACGCAACCGGACATTGTTACATGCACCTCCTTACGTTTTGAGTACTCTGTATGTTATTCGCCTCTGGTTCAATATGACTGGGCAAGTAACATGAGGACATTAAACTTCGGCTATCGCCTAGATAACGGGGCAACGGGCTAGAGTAGCCTGGCCACATGCCGTGGCACATGAACAAAGGTGTGGGCACAAAGCAAAAATAAGCAAACACACAATTTTCCGATTCGCCTATACATCCCGGGGGAGAATACATAGGATACTGTACCTTCAAAAAAAAGGAGCTGAACAACTTGAATTACGCGGCAAACATGTCTGCAGCCAATGTATCTGGCGCAAATATATCCGGCGGAGCTAACGCCCACTACCCAGTAGCAGGCGTAGCTTGCGGAAGTCCTTGCTCAAACAGCGCTGGCGCTATCCTTGTTCTCTTCATTCTATTGGTTATCATTACACGCACGATTCTGTTCTAATCCAAATTCGACTCTGATCTTGCAACGAACCAAATCGCAAGCGTGTCCACATGCTGATGATAACGACAAAAAATCCCCAAGCGACAGAATCGCTTGGGGATTTTTACATTGTACAGACGTCAGAACTAGTCACGAACCTCAGCAATCAGTTCGATCTCAACCGGTGTATGGAACGGAAGATCGCTTGTGCCGATTGCGGAACGGGAGTGACGGCCTGCTTCTCCGAATACGTCGATCAGAAGCTGGGAAGCGCCGTTAATAACGTAAGGCTGATCGCCGAAGCCAGGAGCGCTGTTAACGAAAGCCAGAATTTTAACTACCTTTACAACGCGGTCCAGATCGCCAAGGTGTTGTTTCATAGCAGCAAGCAGGTTGATGACAACTTGGCGAGCCGCTTCTTGGCCTTGCTCGATGGTCAGATCGGAGCCAACTTTGCCTTCATACATAAGTACGCCGTCGATGCGGCAGTCGAAGCCGGATGTGTAGATCAGGTTGCCCGTTTGGTTCACGGTTTTGTACAGAAATTTTGGTTCTGGCAATACCGGCAAAGTAATTCCTAGTTCAGCAAGACGTTGTTCGATTTTAGACATGTTCATTTCTCCTTTAAATCTTTTTTGGTTGCTGCCGATTAATGATGATGCGAGCAGCAGTGCTGAGCCCGAATTAACGAGCCTTCGCGTTTATGTGTATGGACGCCATGCGACAGAGTCAGCTGGCCTCCTACAACGACATGTGAGATCCCTGTCGGGAATTGGCGCGGATCGGCGAAAGTAGCCGTATCCTGAATCGTTTCCATATCGAAAACGGTAATATCGGCAGCATAACCCGGCACAAGAAGTCCGCGTTTGCCCAGCTTGAAGCGTTGAACCGGGAAGGAAGTCAGCTTGCGGACAGCCTGCTCCAGCGACAAAATCTTGTCATCGCGTACAAACTTGGCGAAGACGCGCGGGAATGTGCCGTAGGTGCGAGGATGCGGCTTGCCGATCTCGCAGTTCAAGCTATCGGATGCGATAAGCGATTTCTCGTACGAGATAACTTGCTTCACGTCATCATCAGACATATGGAAGTAGACGATCGCGATTTGTCCGTCTTCCTCCAGCAGCAGATCCATCATGCAATCTACAGGGTGCTGGCTGCGCATCTCGGCGATTTCCGAGATAGGCTTGCCTTCCAGATGCTTGTTTTTGTCCGAATTCACGGAAGACACAATAATGCTGTTCCAGCCAGTGGAGCATACCAGGTTATCCCATTCTGTCTGTTCGTGGCTAAGCTCTTCCTTGATGCGGGCACGCAGGCTCGGGTTGCGGAAGGCTTCCAACGTCGCTTCAATGCCGCCCTCCAATACCCATGGAGGCAGAACTGTCGTCAGTGTAGTCGAACCCGCATTGTACGGATAGACGTCTACAGTTACATCCATGCCGCGCGCTCTTGCCGCTTCGACAAGCTCCAGCGCATCCATTACTTTGCCCCAGTTGATTTTGCCGGCGGCTTTGAGATGGCTGATATGAAGCGAGATGCCTGTTTTCTCGGCAATCCAGATGACTTCGGCTACCGATGGGAGCAGATTGTTGCCTTCGCCGCGAATATGAGTGGACAGCAGGCCGTTATACTTCGGCAGGACACTGCAAAGCTCAGCGAGCTCTTCACGGGACGTATAGCTGCCCGGTGCGTAGAGAAGACCGATGGACAAGCCGATGGCTCCCGCACGAAGGCCTTCCTCCAACAATTCCTTCATACGCACGATTTCAGCGGAAGTAGCGGGACGATTCTCGAAGCCCATTACGGCGATACGCAGCGCGCCATGCGCGACATAGGTGGCAATATGCTCGGAGATGGAAGACTTGGCGACATGGTCCATATATTGACCTACGGTCTCCCAAGGCCATTCCCAGTTTGTATTGCCGACAACGGGCTGAATGTAGGTTTTCAGCAGCTCCGCATTGCTTGGAACGAGCGGAGCAGGAGCCAGACCGCAGTTGCCTACAACTTCAGTTGTTACGCCTTGCTGCAGCTTGATATCACTGTTCGGATGATCCAGAATCATCAGATCGGAGTGGCAGTGACCATCGATGAAGCCGGGGGAAATAATTTGATGGCCGACATCGATTACTTTATGCGCTTCTTGATCGATGCTGCCTACCGATACGATGATGCCGTCCTTGACGCCGATATCTCCCCGAAACCAAGGGTTTCCGGTACCGTCGACAATTTTACCGTTCTTAAATACTAAGTCAAGCATGGTTAGCCAATCTCCTCTCGTATGGCGCTACTCCAGCAGGCCGCGTGCGGCTACTGGCGCTTGTACCAGCGTGCCGTCGGCTTGCTGCAGATAGACGAAGTTGTGCAAGTTTATCGTGCTGCAGATGTGATTAGGAATAATGGCAATGACGTCGCCGACTTGATAGGGACTATCGGCATTGACCGAGATGACGCCATGCTCTTCGTTCATGCGCTCGAACACAGCATCGGGATCGCCAACGATATGACCGAAGCCCTTCAGATGAAGCGGCGCTTTGTCCGGCTGCACGTCCGTTGCGAACGTCTTGCTTCCCCCGTCGATGACAATCCGGGTTGGCGTGGGACGGCTGACGACGGTAGCCATAACAGCGCCTGCGCAATCGCTCGTCTCGCAAAGCCCGAATGCCGCTTGCATGACATCCTGGTAAATATAAGTACCGGGACGAACCTCTGTAATGCCCTCAATCTCTGCTGCGTACATAGCTGTTGGCGAGGAGCCGACGCTAATGTCGCGAATCGCTACGCCAGCGGCGCGGATCGCTTCGGCCGTCTGTACCATGAAGAGGCCTTCCTCATGACCTGCCGCCTTAAGGTCCATTGTTGCCGAGCCGGAGAGCATCGCGCCGCGATAGGTGAAGATACCGCCTAGCAAGACGCCGTCCAGCTTGGAGATTTGCTGCGCCAGGGCTGGCGCTGCTTCTGTATCGACGCCCGTCCGGTTCAAGCCGGATTCGATCTCCATTCTCACTTCCAGCTGCACACCGTGCTTCGAGGCAGCCTGCGAGATGCGCTGGGCTCCATCCAGGCTGTCCACGCCGATGATGAGGCGAATGCCGGATTGAACGAGCTTGACGGCTCTCTCCAGCTTAGACATCGCTACAATCGGATAAGCGACAAAAATATCGGTAATGCCGCCGGCTGCCATAACTTCCGCTTCGGCGATCTTGGCAACCGTAATGCCGATAGCGCCTGCATCTAGCTGACGCTGCGCCATCTGAGGCAGCTTATGTGTCTTGGCATGCGGACGAAGCTGAACGCCGGTCTTCTTGATCGCTTCGGCCATCTTGGCAATGTTGGATTCCACCGCTTCCAGCGAGATGACGACGCCAGGCGTTTCGATTGCTGCAGCGATTATGCTTGCGTTACGGCTCATTGTGTAAGAACCTCCCATTATTCCTTCAAGATTTCGATTCTTCTAAGTAGTTATATAACGTAAATTTGGAGATGCTTAAATACCCGCATATTTTCTCTCCCGATTTCTTGATCAGGAAAGCGCCCTTCTGATCCAAGAGCTGGATCAGTCGTATCTTGTCTTCTTTGGTCATGAGCGCCGGCGGTCTGCCAATCGTCTCCTGGGCCTCCATGATCAGCGTATCCAGCAGCTCGTTCACATTGCTGACGAATGATTCGCGTACAGGCTGAAGGCCGCTTCCCGTCAAGGATTGAAGCGTCTTCTCCGCCATCATGATATCGGTGATATCCAGGTTAATGCACACGGCCCCGATAATCTGACCGGCTTTATTCTTCACGTACATCGAGGTAGAGCGTAGGATGCGCCCGTCCGCCGTCTGGGTTATATAATTGTGGCGGTTGTCGCCGTCGGAAGTACCGCGCATAATTTCCAGACCGAGATTGGTACTGGGATCGCCAACTTTGCGTCCCGTTACATGTCCGTTCTCAATGGCGACGATGGTGCTGTCGTAAGGCTTCGACCAGTCATGAATGACCACTTCGCAATTGTCCCCGAATTGTGCGGCAATGCCTTTGGCAAGCTCGAAAAAAAACATGAATTCTTGGGATATAGTCTCCAACGTACGCCCCCTTTCCATACCTCTAACCTTTATCTAGTCCAAATGGTACACCTACACAAACGAAAAATCAAACTAAAATTTTGTTATACTAAAAAAAAGTATGATAGGCTGTGAAGCAGATAGCCAATGGCCGAAATGGTCATTCTAAATAGAGGTTTTTTTGGCAGGAGGAATGAGGTTTTATGCGTTGGATCAGCAGCTCGTTGAAACGTAAACTATCCGTATTTTTATTATTGGCCGTTCTAATTCCCTTACTTGCGCTTGGTTTGTTCGCTTATAATATGGCGGCAACCGCAACGGAAGAGAAGGCTAAGCAGTCCGGCACCGGAATACTGAGGCAGATGGCGACCAATCTGGAATTCATCGTACAGGATGCCGACAATATATCGCTTTTTATGATCGGACAGAAGGATGTGCAGCAATTTTTGAGCGGGAAGGGAACAGATCCGGTTCAACAAACGAAAATGATTGAGTTTTTATCTAATTTGGTCTATTCCAAACGATATATTTCCGATATTACTATATATCCGGTTCATTCTTCTCCGCCGATTTCGAATACGACCATATTCCATACGGATCTGCAAAGCGCGGATGGACGGATAGAGGATTTTCAGTCACGAACCAAATTTTGGACGGCCAAATATGAGACGGACACAGCTACAGGCACGAATCAGGTTATTTCGCTTGTCAGGCCAATACGCAGCTTAACGAACTATAGACATTTGGGCACGCTCGTCATTAGCTTGAATGAACGCGCCATTACGCAAATATTGAATCAAGCCAGTATTTCAGAAAATGGAGAGGTGTGGCTAAGCAACAGCGAAGGCGTCGTACTGTCCGGTACCGGAGAGAATCCGGCGGAGTCAGGCAAGCTTGCTGAGCTGCTTACGGACCCGAGGCTTGAGAATGAGTCGGGCTGGCTATATGATGGGACTGGTGAAAAGAAGCGGACCGTGCTCTATGACAAGGTCGATGGCGTGGAATGGACCGTGACGGGCGTTATGCCTATGGAAGACTTCCGCAATGAGAACAGCTATGTGCTGAAGCTGATGGTAGCCGTTATTGGCGTGTCCATGCTCATTGCTTCTTTACTTGTCTTATATTTTGTACAACGAATTACAAATCCCCTTATGATGCTGACGAGCTTCCTGAAAAGCTCAAGCCCAGAGGATTCCTTCCAGACGTATCCCGTCGAATCGATGGACGAGGTTGGCCAGCTTGTTCGAAGCTACAATCAGTTGAGCGATCGAATCATCCAGCTCACTGAGCAAGTCAAGCAGGAGGAATCCAGCAAGAAGGAAGCGGACATGCAGGCGCTGCAGGCACAGATCAACCCTCACTTCCTATATAACACGCTATCATCGATTCATTGGATGGCGTTGATGAACAAAGATGACAAGATTGCCGATATGGTGGGGAGCTTGAGCGACTTTCTGCGATTCAGCTTGAACAAAGGCGAAGAGTTCTGCTCCGTGGAGCAGGAGGTGGCGCACGCCAAGCATTACGCCAATATTCAGTCGATCCGGTTCCCGGGCAAGTTCTGGATCAAGCTGGAGGTCGATCCTGACCTGGGCGCGGAACGTATGCTGAAGCTGCTGCTGCAGCCGCTGATCGAGAATGCGCTCATTCATGGCATCCAGCAGCAGCCGGAGGCGGGAGAGATCAAAGTGACCGCAGAGCGGTCAGAGGGACGGATGCTCTTCAGCGTAGAGGACAACGGGGTTGGCATGGCACCCGAGAAGCTGGCCGAGATCAGGCAAGAGCTTCAAGGCCCTGAAGACCAGAAGCAGGATATGGAGAGGCTGGAGCGAGGGAGCTACGGACTGCGCAATGTGCATAAGCGGCTTCAGCTGCATTATGGCATGGAGTCGGGATTGCGCATTGAGAGCGCGTATCAAGAGGGGACGAAGGTATCCTTCGCCATACCGCTTATGCTTAAAGAGGAGGCGGAGTCGGAATGAAGCTATTAATTGTAGATGATGAAGTCATTATACGCACGGGTCTAAGTACTGTGATTCCGTGGTCGGAATACGGATATGAGCTGCTTCGGCCGGCGGCATCCGCGGAGGAAGCGATCGCAAGGCTGGAGTCGGAGCGTCCGGATATTGTACTGACCGATATTCAGATGACCGGGCTTAACGGATTCGACCTGGCTAGAGAAGTGAAGCGGCTGCTGCCCAGCACGGAAGTGATTATCCTGACGGGGTATGATCAATTCGAATATGCGAGAAGGGCCATTACGGAGGGGGTAAGCGACTATTTGCTCAAGACGAGTCGCCCTGACGAAATCAAGAGTGCGGTAGGTAACGCTCGCGAGCGTATCATTATGCGAGGAGAAAGCGGCAACCGGAACGAGCTGCGCGAGAAGCTAATTGAGACGCTTATCCAGGGCGGCGAGGTGGACTATGCGACGATGCGCCAGAGCATGAGACTCTTGCCAAGGCTCAGGACGGATACGGCTTCGCGCTATGTCGTCTGCTGCATTGGGGCTACCGGCTGGGGGACAGAGAACGGTTATGGCAAGCTCCTGCTGTTCGCAGCCCATAATGTGATCGATGAGCTGGTCGAGGGAGAAGCGGCTTTGCGGGAGGATCAAATTCTGTTGATTCTTCCTCTTATGAAAGGCGAGGAAGGCAGCTTGGCCAAGCTGGAAGACATTCTGATGCGAATAGAGCGCAAGCTGAAATGCAAGCTTTACGCCGCGGTAGGCGAAGAGGTCTGCAGCCTCGACGAACTAAAGCGTTCCATTGGCAGCGCGCAGCACACATTCCTGTATCACGGATTGCTGCCCGATGTTCGAATGATCCATACTCGTGACGTTAGCAGCCGCAAGGGCAGCCGCCGGGCTTGTTCGCCGGGGGAGAAGGAGGATTTGTATGCACTGCTGCAGGAAGGGGATGCGCCCGCGCTTCAGCTTTGGCTGGAAGGCGTGGTAGATGCGTTGGAATCAGATGAAGAAACAACGCCGGAATCCTATCATGCTTATCTGAATTCTATGCTGCTGGAGGCGGAGGAGTCAGTCCATCGCTTAGTACAGGAGGCAGGCGTACAGTCCCCGGCGGCGATCAAGGCGCAGCCGATTCCGTTAAAGCTTGCTGCTGAGAACGGGCGCGAGGAGATAATGAATCGCGTGCTGGAACTATTGAAGGATTATTTAACCGCTTCCGGCCATCACAGCACGCCGCCTATGAATCGTGCGATCACCTACATACAGGAGCATCTGGAAGAAGACCTGTCGCTGGCTTTGGTTGCAAAGCGCGTCCAGCTTACTCCGCATCATTTCAGTGAAGTGTTCCGCAGGGAGACCGGCCGTACGTATGCTGAGTTTGTGGCAAAGACCAGAGTGGAGAAGGCGATGGAGCTGCTCAAAGAGACAGATGCGTCTTTCAGCGAGATTGCAAGTCGTGTGGGGTACGGAGACGTGGAGTTTTTCAGCGGGCTATTCGAAAGTCAAACGGGCTATACGCCGTGGGAATATCGCCGCAGGGGATAAAAACAAGAGGGCTGCATAAGCCATACTGTCTAAGCGGATTCACCAATTCGTTACCGTACCAATCGATTACATTATCATTTGGGGGGAACACGGGATGAAAAGAACTGCAATGGCAGTTGTCGCCTTGACCGTTCTTCTTGCCGTGTCGGCTGGTTGCAGCATTCTTAAGTCATGGGATGCCAACAAGTCCGGCAATATAAAGGCAACCATTTCGTTGTGGCATAATTTCACCGGAGATGATCTGCGCGCGCAGACGATGCGTGCGATTATTCAAGAATTTGAAGAAGCTCATCCAAAAATCAAGCTTAAGGTAAGGGCGATTGCGCCTGACGAATATCGAATGCGGCTGAAGGAAAGTGCGGAGACGGGCCATATGCCGGATGTGTTCGTTTTATGGAGCGGGTCGATGACAAGGGAATATGCAGCCGCATCCCTGATTCAACCGATTGATGAGCTGGTGGATGCGTATCCGGAGTGGAGGGATGGCTTCCTGCCCAATTCGCTGGAAGCCTACAATGATCGAGGGCTTGTCTATGGGGCGCCGATGGGATTGTCGCCAACCTCAATCCTGTATTACAACAAACGGATCTTCGAGGAGAACAGACTGAGCGTGCCTAAGACGTGGAGCGAGCTGCTATACGTGATCGGTAAGTTTAACAGCAAGGGGATCACGCCAATCGCTCTAGGCAACAAGGCGGGATGGCCTGCTCAATCCAGTATTTTCAGTTCGCTTGCGGACCGTGTGACCGGTTCGGATTGGCTCATGTATGCGGCACGCCAGGAAGAGGGCGTCCGCTTCACAGATCCGGCATTCATCACAGCGCTGAATTATATGAAGCAGCTCGGTGATGCGGGAGCATTCCAGGAAGGCTACCAGCACATCGATAATGTGGAGATGGAGCTTATGTTCGCAAGAGGAGAGGCGGCCATGATGATCAATGGCGGGTGGGCGCTGACGAATCTGGCAGCGAATGCGACGCAGGAAGCGATGAGCGAGATGGGAGCGGCGCTGCTGCCAGTTGTTCCGGGCGGCAAGGGAGACCCGAATACGCTGGCAGGGGCAGTCGGCGCAGGCATGGCGCTGGGTAAACATGCAGATGGCGCTGAAAAGGAAGCCGCTTTTGAGTTGATCTATGCAATGTCCGGTCCGGAGGCTCAACAGCGGACGCTGGAGAGCAATCAATTGGTCAGCTATAAAATTGAACTGGACAAGAGCAAGGTATCTCCGATCTTTGCAGAAGTGTATGATTTGGTGAATAGCGTTAGCCTGACTCCTGTCTATGACGGCGTGCTGACAACAGAAGGCGCAGAGGCATTGAACGACGGACTGCAGGAGCTGCTAGAGGGAGGAGATCCGAAGAAGATAGCCGCCAGCGTTCAGGAAGCGCATGCCAAGGCGCTGGGACAGCTGCTCGGGAATAGAATCGAATAAGGAGAATGAAATGATGAGTGAGCAAAGTCAATCTGTTATAGCATCACAGAAGACGCCCGTCTATTTATTGTCAGGTTTCTTGGGTAGCGGCAAGACGACGTTCTTAAGCAGCATGCTGACCCGAATGAAGGAAGAGGGAAAGCGTCCGGCTGTTATTATGAATGAACTTGGCGACATTAATCTGGATGGTGAATTGATCGACCGCGATGTTCCGATGGCTGAGATGCTAGGCGGCTGCATCTGCTGCTCCATTCGCGGCGATCTAGGGGTGGAGATTGCATCCTTGATCGGCCTGCATCATCCTGATGCCATCATCATCGAGTCGACAGGCGCAGCCAATCCGATGGAGACGCTCGACGGGGTAACCGATGCGGCGATGTATGCTTCCTTGGAGCTCCGCTCCGTCATTACAGTCGTAGACGGACCTGAGCTGCTGGAGCGAAGAAAGCTGGGCAAGGGACGCACCTACAAGCTCATGGTGGAACAGATTAGATGCGCGACGCTCCTGTTGCTGAACAAGACCGACCGTTTGGCGCCAGATCAGCTGGTGGAAGCGCAGCAATTGCTTAGGGAGCTGAATGCGCATGCGGCAATTATGCCGACCGTTCGTTGCGGGATAACCGACTGGGAGTGGATGAGTGAAACGGCCCTCCAAGAGATGGCCGACCGGCATGTGCAGGAGCAGAACGGACACGGCGAGCATAGCGAGAATCACGAGCATCATCACAGCCATGGACATGTCATGGCGTACACCCATTATTTGGACGGCCCCGTTCAGAGCGAGGCGTTCGAAGCGTTATTGCAGCAATTGCCGGATTCCATCTATCGCGCGAAGGGAGTGGTATCCTTCTCGGATATGTCCAGCGGGAGCCGTTATCTGTTCCAATATGCGTATAAGGAATCTGATTTCATGCGGATCGAGCCTCAGGGTCAAGTGAATGATGTCGCTGTATTTATTGGCGAGCACTTCTCCAAGGCGGAGCTGCTGAAGATGATTGAGGAGATGACGGCCAAGTCATAAATTGTTGAATCATGTCTATCCGACGTTGTGTATGGGAACAATACTCCAAATGAGGGGAATGCGCACACGCATCCGCTCCACATACATTGCGACAGAAGGGTGAGACAGCAAATGAAGAAGGTCAACATATACCTGATAATGGCGGCCGCAATCGGCATCGCAGCAGCCTCCGTAGGCTCGTCCCATACAGCCATCTATGCGGACCATCAGTCCGTGACCCAGATGCTTGAAGGGCCGGTCCTTCAGGACGAAAAGGATATGAAGCATCATCGCGGCGGGATGTCCAAGGAGCAATTTGAAGCTTACCGGCTGAAGAAATTGCAGGAGATGGCTGTCTACTTCGGCATCTCGACAGATGGCAAATCCGCGGATCAGCTGAAGAAGGAGCTTCTTGTTGCCAAGGAAGCCAATAAGGAGAAGTGGGAAGCCTTCAAAGCGGAGCATCGGGCGAAGCGTCTGGAGCATCTGCAGAAGATTGCGGAGAAGCATGGCATCGAGACAAAAGGTAAAACCGAGGATCAGCTTCGCGAGGAGCTCGAGAAGGCTCACGGCGACAAGGAGAAGCATCACTGGAAGGAAAGAAGTGAGGAGCGCCGCGAGGAGCCTACTCCGCAGCCAACGGCTGCGCCGGAGAAGGAAGCGACGCCTCTGCCAACCGCTGCGCCAGAGAAGACGGCGCCTAAAGGGAAGAAATCCTGATTGCATGCACGCAGGCATAGAAGTTTGCCAGAGAGGTTCTGGCAGGCTCCTATGCCTTTTTTATATGCGCGCTTTGGGAAGCGGTCGCTGGCAGGTGCCAGGCTTGAAAGGCCATTCTAAAAGGTCGTCGCAAAAATCGTCCCGAACAATAGCACGACAATTAACAGATAAAAGGCCAGTATGATGGCCGCCCATATGAGCGCTGCCTTGAAGTAATTTTGCTTCGACGGGTTGCCTTCCCCGAAGGCGAATACGAACATCATGATAATGTTCACAACAGGAATGATCATAAGCAGCATGGTGAGCATCCATTCCTTGACCGACACGATAGGCGCAGTGTCCTGAGACTGCTGCAAGACATGCTGATGGTATGCTTGCTGAGGGCTGCCTTCGCTGAATGGCGGCGGAACCGAGTTGTTCTCCACATTAATCGCTCCTTCCGAACGGGATAGGTAGCTGAAGAGCCACAGTTCATTATATAGAGGAATGCTGTAATTAAAACCAAAATTATCGAGGTGCTTATCCATCATTCGACCGAAGCTGACAAGCTATGATGAGCCAAGGTTTTTTTTTGAAAAAAAGGCTTGCGCTTGACGTTACGTCAAGTGATATGCTCGTATCATAGAGGGAGGAGGACGACAGGATGGAGAGTCAATCGGCTACGGAAAAGACCTACGCCATCGGGGCATTCGCCAAGCTGACCGGGGTGACGGAGCGCACGCTTAGATTTTATGACCGGAAAGAGCTGCTTACGCCCTCCGGCCGCAATGCACAGGGTCATCGCTATTACACGGAACGGGATTTGCTTCGGCTGCAGCAAATATTGACGCTGAAATATTTGGATTTCAGCCTGGAGGAAATTGCAGAGCACTTCGCAGAGCCAGGGGCTGATCTGGAGCAGTCGCTGTCACTTCAATACGAGATGCTCAAGAAGAAACGGCAGCAGCTGGATCAGGCGATCTTTACAATAGAGCGGCTTAGAACCTATGTGGACGGAACGGAAAAGCTGGATAGCGGCTTGCTGCTCATGTTCATTCACAACATTCAGAATGAAGAGGGCCAGAAGCAATATTTGTCCGAGCGCATGCCTTCTGTTCTGGTAGATGCGATCTACCATGTGGGCGTGGATGAGGAGGTCAGGCTGGAGCGGGAGCGCATAATGACCCTTACGCTGGTCGAGCTTCTGTCGCATTGCAAGGCCGGCAAAAGTCCGACCGATCCAGAGGTGCTGGCTGTCGGCAGTAAGATGGTACAGATCGTGACCGAGGTGCTGGCACCAGCGATAAGCCAGTTGAGCAAGCAGGAGCTCTCGAAGCTGGAGCAGGAGATTGAGCAGAGCCTTGACCCGGTTCTGTTCCAGATTAGTCTATCCAAGGAAGAGGAGACTTTTTTGCAGACTGTCATGGAGGAGCTTGAGAAGAGAGAGAAGGAGAAAGAGAAAGAGAAAGAGAATCAGGAGGATGGGGGGGAATCCGATGGACATTAAACCGTTTTTCTCATTGATTGGCAAGCATAGGCCCGCCAAATGGATCATAGCGGCGGCTATCGTACTGGGACTGCTGGAGACCGCCATGTCGCTGCTTATTCCGCTGCTGACAAAGGATGTGGTGGAGCAGCTGTCGGCATCGGCGCTGGAGACCTTCACGATTGTGTCGCTTGCAGCCATATTTATTGTACAGACCGTATCGTCCGGCTTCTCGGTCTATACGATGTCTTACGTCGGCCAGTTCATTATCGGAGGCATTCGCAAGGAACTGTGGGAGCGTGTGCTCCGCCTTCCGGTTCCATTCTACGACCGGAATACGTCCGGAGAGACGATGAGCCGCGTGACGAATGATACGAATGTCATTAAGGATTTCATTATTAGCCATGTGATCTCGTTCCTCGGAGGCATCGTCTCCATTATCGGGGGCATCGCGATTCTGCTCTATATCGACTGGAAGATGACAGTGCTGATGTTCATCGCCGTGCCGCTCGCGATGCTTATTCTATGGCCGCTCGGCAGCAAGATGTTCAAAATTTCCAAGTCCATGCAGGACGAGACGGCGCTGTTCCAAGGCGACCTCGGGCGGGTATTGTCCGATATCCGGCTCGTCAAGGCTTCGCTGGCGGAAGAGGTAGAGTACAAGCAAGGCAAAGGACGGATTAAGAGCCTGTTCCGCTTCGGCTTGCAGGAAGCGAAGATTATGTCGATCGTATCACCACTCATGATGACGATTATGTTGCTTATTCTTGTACTGCTAATCGGCTACGGCGGCGTCAGAGTCGCGCAAAATTCCTTGTCCACGGGCGAATTGGTAGCGATAATTTTGTATATGTTTCAAATCGTCATGCCGTTCACGCAGATGGCGTCATTCTTCACGCAATTCCAGAAGGCGATGGGCGCATCAATGCGCATCATTGAGCTGCTGGAGGAGCCTGCGGAGTCGTCGAGGGCATCGGTGACCGGTGCGAAGGGCCAGCCGTTCGCACTCAGTAAGGATCTGACATTGGCTTTTGATGGAGTCAGCTTTGCCTATTCGCCTGATAGGCCGATCGTCAAAAATCTAACCTTCCAGGCACAGCCCGGCGGCATGACTGCCATTGTAGGACCAAGCGGAACCGGCAAGACGACGTTATTTTCCCTCATCGAGCGATTCTATGATCCTAGTGACGGCATCATTCGTTATGGAGATGTGCCGATCGCGGATATCGGACTCGACGGCTGGCGCAGCCGCATCGCATATGTCTCTCAGGATAGCCCGATGATGGCGGGGACGATTCGCCATAATCTCACGTATGGTCTCGCAGAAGCAGATGAATCCCGAATTAGAGAGGCGCTCGTGCAATCCAATCTCACTGAATTTATCGCCTCGCTGCCGCAGGGCTTGGAGACAGAGGTAGGCGAGAGAGGCGTGAAGCTGTCCGGCGGCCAACGCCAGCGTCTGGCGATCGCAAGAGCGCTGCTGCGCGATCCCGATATTCTGTTGCTGGATGAAGCGACCGCGCATCTGGACAGTGATTCGGAGAAGCTGGTTCAGGAAGCGCTGAACGAACTCATGAAGGCTAGAACGACGCTAGTCATCGCACACCGGCTGTCTACGATCAGCAATGCGGACAAAATCATTGTGCTGGAGAAAGGCGAGGTGACCGGCCAAGGCACCCATGCTGAACTGCTGCAAACTCATGAGCTGTATGCAAAGCTGGTGGAGCAGCAATTTATCGACAATCAGGCTATGTAGTTACTTAGCACGGGCCTACAAAAAAACAGCGGCTGACGTATAATCGTCGGCCGCTGTTTATGATTAGGAGAGCTTATTTTTTGAAAAAACCATTGAAGATGTCGATCACTTCGTCCTGCTTGCTGGAGATGCAGAAGAGGACATAGTTGCCGTTCTTCACGATCTTAAAGTTTTTGGCCAGCTCGTACTGGTCCGGCAAATATTCCTCAAAGGTTTTCTGCACGGCCGCTGCACGGAATTCGAAGGCTTCCTTTATCGTATCGTATTGGTCAGCGGACTTCAGCTTTACAACCGAGAATTCGCTGGCGGAGATCATAAAGCTCGCTTGCTGAAAGATCCCTTCATCCAGGAGGCTGTCCGGATCAATGCCGTTGTAGAAGTCGGGAACCATGGCTTTCTCAATCGTTACCTGACCGACAAATTCGAGATCGGCCGTAATCTTATCCACGATATTCTGCGCCGTAATCGTTGGAGCTGGATTCGGCTTTTCTGTTGGCGTCGGTGAGGGCTGCTTCGTCGGCTGTGGTGTTGGGCTCGGCGATGAAGTTGGCTTCGGTGTAGCGGAAGGCTTCGCGCTTGGTTTTGGCGAAGGCTGCGGTGTCGGCTTTCCGGTTGGCCTCACGGATGGCTGCTGAGTTGGCTTGACTGTAGCGGAAGGCTTCACACTTGGCTTGGCCGTGACGATAGGCGTCTCTGTAGGCTTTGGCGTCTCTGCCGAAGGCTCCGATGGCGCTTGGGACGGCTGCTCTTCTATGTCAGATGAGCCGTCTTCCCCGGGATCAGGGGTTGCAGTTGGCTCTGGTTCTGGTGTCGCAGAAGGCATTGTCGTCACTGCCGGATCTTCGCTGGCGCCAGGCCCTGTATGGGAATTGTTGTTCGAATTGCCGCTGCCGCAAGCGGACAGCGCGAGTGAGATAGCAAGCGCAAGCAGGGCTAGATTCAAACGTTTCTTGTTGATCAACATGATCTTCTCCCGTTTTTCGTCATAGGTTATGTAAACTTATTACTAGTAAGGACGCTTGGACAAAAGGAAAAGTTGCGAATTTATTTGAAGGATCGTTCATCAAATAAAGCGAGCAGATGTGGACGAAAACAGCAGGGGACCACCTATTAGCGGTCTCCCTGCTTGATATTGCAGATGCAAGATGGCTGATTATTCAGCTTTGAGTTCCTCCAGCGCTTTTGTAATGAACGAATTGTCCACTACAGCGGTCACGTCGACCTGTTGTTTGATCTCACCCAGCTCAAGCAAAATATCTGCCGTTCTTTGCTGACTCTCATTCGCCGTGTCGGATATTGGCAGGTTAAGAGGAAGGTTGTTCGCAATGGAGACACGGACGGTCTCTTCATCAAGTTTTTTCAACCCTGCCAGGAGGGCAATCGCTTCGTCGAGATTTTGGTTCTCCCAACGGAGTGCGCGTTCATAGGCCTTCAGATAGGCGACAACCAGATCCGGATGCTCCTCTGCGAACTTGGCACGTACGATATTGTAGCCTGGCGTATAAGCACCGATACTCTTAGAATCGGCGACGATTTTGGCGCCGAAGTTATTCACTTGGTTGGAGCGCGCAGGCTCCCATACCGCCCAGGCGTCTACCTTGCCAGACTGGAAGGCGCTTTGCGCTTCATCCGGCTGCAGGTTGATCATCTCTACGTCGGACGCTTTCAGTCCTTCTTTGTCGAGCGCGCGCAAGATGAGTCCCCATGAGCTGCTGCCTTTGGCAACGGCGATTTTTTTGTCCTTCAAGTCAGCAGCGGATTGAATAGGGCTATCCTGTTGAACCAAAATGCCATCTCCTGCGCCGTCGCTACCTTCGCTAATCGACAGGAACGGAATATTTGCGGTCTGCCCGGTAATGGTGCCAATGTAGCCGATACGGGCAAAGTCGAGTCTGCCTGCGGCAATGCCCTCCAGGAATTGCGACGAGCTTTGCAGCGGCTGATAGTTGACGGTAGCGCCGAGTTTGGCGAATTCCTCTTCGAAGAATCCTTTTTCCTTCGCAATCAGAATCGGTCCGATCTGGCTGGACTCGATCGAGACGACGACGCCTTCGGCGCTTTTTGTTCCGTTGCTGCTGCCGTTGTTCGCATTGTCCGGATCATTGCCCGATGACGATTTGCCGCAAGCTGCCAATACGGAAAGAGCGATAATAGCGGATAAGATAAGCAGCAAAGATGTGCGGTTGGTTTTCATAGAGTGAAGCCTCCTCCATCATGATGGAATAATCCATTTTAGTTGCTCTAAGATGATTGCCTGTTTGTTTCCAGCAAGCTATACCGGCTGTCAGGACGACTTAATCCAAGATGCTCGCGGAGCGTGTTTCCTTCATAGTCGGTACGGAACAGGCCTCGTGCTTGCAGCAGTGGAATGACGCGATCGACGAATTGCTCCAGTCCGCCTGGCAAGTAAGGGGGCATAATGTTGAAGCCGTCACAGGCCTCGCTTTCGAACCACTCTTGCAGCTTGTCCGCAATCTGCTCCGCTGTTCCGGTCACAGTCAGATGGCCGCGCGCTACGGAGAAGTATAAGCCGAGCTCGCGGATTGAAAGCCCGTCTTGCTTTGCTTTCTCCATTACCATTTTGGCTCTGCTGGAATTGCCTTCGGCCGGGATGTCCGGCAGCGGACCGTCAACCGGATATCCGCTCAAATCGTAGTTCAGCAAGCGGGAGAGATACGAGGTGCTCGCTTCCGGCACGATCAGCTCGTGGAACTCGGCTTCTCGGGCCTTTGCTTCTTCTACCGTATCTCCCAGGAAGAACATAACGCCCGGCATTACCTTCAGTTCATCAGGCTGACGGTTGAACGCTGCCAGCTGAGATTTCAATTGGCCGTAGAATTGCTGGGCTTGCCGCAGATCGGCGCAAGCCGTGAATACGACGTCTGCGGTTTGTGCGGCCAGCTTTTGTCCGGCCTCAGATGTTCCGGCTTCGACAATTACCGGTTTTCCTTGCGGAGGCCGTGGAATATTCAGTGGTCCTTGCACTCGAAAGAACGGTCCGTCGTGCAGCGTAGCATGAATTCTCGTGGTGTCGGCGAATTGACCGTTTTCCTTGTCGAAGACCAGGGCGCTTTCTTCCCAGCTATCCCATAGGGCATTGACCGCATTCAGAAAGTCATGCGCCCGTTCGTAACGGTTGCCATGGTGCGGCAGATTATCGGCTCCAAAGTTGCGCGCTTCCGTGTTTTTGGTCGAAGTCACAACGTTCCAGGCCGTTCTGCCTCCTGTCAAATGATCTAATGTGGCGAATCTCCGCGCAAGGTTGAAAGGCTCATTGAATGTCGTCGATACCGTCGCGGCCAGTCCAATCCGTTCTGTAACGCCAGCCAAGGCCGAGATGACGGTAGAGGCATCCGGGTAGACGGAGCTGACGTCATGCACGACATCCTCTTTGTCAGGCAGCGAGAGGGCGTCGGCGAAGAAGATCATATCCATCTTGCCCCGTTCTGCTGCCTGCGCATTCCGCTTGTAGAAATTCAAATCGATGACGCTGTCCGCTTCCGTCAGATGATGGCGCCATGCGGCAAAGTGATGGCCGAAGCTGAACAGGAAGGCTCCAAGGCTCATTTGTTTCCGTTGTCGGTTCACGTTTAAGGTACACCTAACCTTTCATGATGTGGGATATCGGGCGATTAAAGCCGGATTAATGATGGCGGTTATCGAGATAGCTATAGTAGGATTGCGCGAGCAACGCCACGCCTTCCCGGATTTGCTCCTTGCCGCAATAGCTGAAAGACAGCCGCGCATGGCGGGCGCCGCCCCCGTCGATATAAAACTGTTTGCCGTCAATGAAGCTGACGCCACGCTCCTCCGCATCCTTGACGAATTCGCCGGTATTGACTCCTTCGGGGAAGGTTAGCCATATGAAGAAGCCTCCATCCGGTATGCTGAAGGTCACGTCGTCACCGAAGTGGGTTTTCAGCGCTTCTACCATTGCATCGCGGTTATTGCGGTACAGATCGTTCAATTGGTTCAAATGCTCGTCGAATGGAAGTCTAGTCAGCAGCTGCGCGACAATTTCTTGCGAGAAGACACTGGCCTTGCTTCCTTGGAAAAAGGTATTCACTCTGGCAATCGTGTCCTGGCTCGCAATCGCCCAGCCAAGCCGAATGCCGGGGGCGATAATCTTCGAGAAGGTGCTAAGGTAAATCGTCCTTTCCGGCGCAAAGGAATAGATAGCGGGAAGCGACTGTTCGTTATAGGAGAGCTCTGTATAGGCGTCGTCCTCCAAAATATAAAAGTTATAGCGGTAGGCCAGCTCGCCCAGCTTCTGCCGTCGCTCAAGCGATAGGCTGATTCCTCCGGGATTATGAAAGTTTGGCATCGTATAGAGGAGTTTCGGCATCGGCCTGCCCAGCCGCTCGGCTTCCTGAAGAGCTCGCTCTACTTCTTCTACGATGAGGCCGTTCTCATCGATCGGGAAGGAAGTAAGCTCCGCCTCTGCTGTGCGGAATGTGCTGACCGCTCCGAAGTAAGTCGGTCCCTCCAGCCACGCATGGTCACCCGGATCGAGCAGGGCGCGGGCCACGTAATCAAGCGCCTGCTGCGAGCCGTATGTCATCAGAACCTGGCTGGCATCGATGTGAATCGAGCGGAGCGCGGAACGCTGCGCAACCCAGTCCAGCACAATGCCGGGGCCTCCTGCGCCGCCATATTGGAGCGATTCGCGGCCATGGGTCCAGATTGCGTCCGTCGCAGCCCCGATTAATGGCTTATATGGGAACGTATCTGAATGCGGCGACCCAAAGGATAGCGGAATCACCTGGCGCTTCTTGGCAGCTTGGGCAGCCCCCATTGGAGCGATGGCCGGCAGCCTGCTGGCAAAGGAATAAGGTTTCAAGGGTACGTTTGTCATAGCTTAATTCCACCTCGTATATAATCGTTGCGGAGCCAAACGCAGAGTTCAACTTCCGTTAATGAACATTACTTCCGGGTCATTCGCGATGGGACTGCCTACCCTCTATAACTGTCTTGCCACTTCAGCAACTTGTTCTCCAGCAATCGGACGAATGAATCCGCCAGCTTGCCGACGATGGCGAACGTGAATACGCCAACGAATACGACGCCAGTCTGCATGAAAGATCGCGCATCCTGAATCAGGTAACCGATGCCGCGGTCTGCACCCATCAGCTCGGCTACGACAAGGCACAGCCATGCCATGCCGAGCGACAGCCGAAGGCCAAGCAGCACATTCGGCAGCGCAGCTGGCAGCACGAGCCTGCGAATCTGCTTGGCACGGCTGAACTCCAGAATGCGGGCAACATCGAACAGCTTGACGTCCACACTGCGGACGCCCAGGAACGTATTGACGTAGAGCGGGAAGAAAGCGCCGACTGCGATTAGCAGCACTTTCGACAGCTCACCGAAACCGAACCAAAGAATGAAGAGCGGCGTAATCGCGAGCAGCGGAACGGTGCGAAGCATCTGAAGCGTCGGATCAAGCGCTTCCTCCGTGCGTTTGGACAAGCCTACGGCAAGCCCGATAACGAGTCCCGCTGAGCCTCCGATTGCAAATCCCAACAGTGCACGGTAGACGCTGATTTTCAAATGACCGAAATATTCTCCCGATGCAACCAAGTCGTAGAAATCCTTCAAAATGGAACTCGGGGCAGGGAACAACTGTGCCGAGATGAAGCCCGCGCCCGACGCAAGCTGCCAGATGAGCAGCAGAGCTATCGGTACAATAAAGCCGATAAGCGATCTTCTTAGGCCGTTCCTTCGTTTCTTGCGGGCGGCGGGCCGTGTTGCCTTGTTCATGCGGTTGCTCCTTTCAGGTGCCTGATGCCATGCGATCTGCTGGGTGGATATTGTTAAATCTCCCAGTCCTGCTCTGTTGTTTCGGACTGATGCAGTGCGGTCATGACGCTGGCTCTAAGCTGCTGGAAGGCTGAGCCTGTCCGGCTGCGGGGATGGGGCAAATCGATTGCGATCTCGCTCTTAATAGTTCCAGGACCTGCACCCATGACGAATACTCTGTCTGACAAAAATACCGCTTCATCGATGTCATGCGTGACGAGCACCATGGTCGTCTTGTTCCTGGCCCATATCTCAAGCAGCGCTTCCTGCAGGTGGCTCCGTGTGAAGGCGTCCAGCGCGCCAAACGGCTCGTCCAGCAGCAGCACATCGGGCTGTCTAAGCAGGGCGCGTGCGATGGCGACCCGCTGGGACATGCCTCCAGACAGCTCGCGAGGGTATGCTCTCTCGAAGCCTTTGAGCTTCACCAGTTCGATCATGCTGTCTACCTGCGCTCTGACGGCTGTATCCTTAAGCGACAGATCTGCCGCAATGTTCTGTTCGGCGGTCAGCCACGGGAACAATCGATGCTCCTGAAAAATAAATCCTTTATCTTTGCCGGGACGGATAACGGGCTTGCCGCTTAAGGAGACGCTGCCGTCATAGTCGGTATCGAGTCCGGCTATAATTTTGAGCAACGTGCTTTTGCCGCAGCCGCTCGGACCGATGAGCGACACGAATTGGCTTGGCTTCACATGGGCACGGATATGGGAGAGGACGTGGAGACTATAACCCTCGCGATCAAAGCTTTTATTCACGTCTTGAATGATCAACTCGCCTTTGGTTGACAATATATCACCTAATCTCATTGAAATAGTAGGATATAAACTGATATTATTAACTCATATTCATAGGGGTAATGTAAAATAGTTAATAGTTATTGTCGTATAATTTCAACTTATACTACGGGGGTTCATATGAGAATCGAGCAGCTGCAATATATTGTCGAAATCGCCAGTACCGGATCTTTTTCCATAGCCGCTGAGAAGCTTCATGTCTCGCAGCCCAACATCAGCCAGTCAGTGTCAGCGCTGGAGCAGGAGGTTGGCGTACAGCTATTCCACCGTATGAGAGGCGGCACGGTGCCTACCGAAGCTGGCGAAGCGGTCATTGCCAAAGCCAGACATATTCTAGCTCAGCTTCATGAATTGAAGGCGGCCGCGAATGAGCATACGGAAGTGCTTCGAGGCAAGCTGATGATCGGATCTATCTCGGGCATTTGCACCAGCTTCTTGCCGCGCACGCTGTCCGCTTTCGCCATTCGGCATCCGCATGTCGAGCTGGAGATTCTGGAGGAGCATTCCGGCGGCATTGAAGAGAAGCTGCTGGAAGGAAGGTTGGACCTGGGGCTGATGGGCATTACGGGAGAATACGCGAATAAACATCTAAGGGCAGAGCGCTTCCTCTCGTGCGAGATCATGGCATGCGTTGGGGTGCAGTCGCCGCTTGCTGCGAAGAAAAGCATCTCATTTGCCGATATTCTCCATTATCCGCTCGTCGGCGTGTCAGGGCACATGAAGGAATTGTTGCTGAGCTACGGTACGCCGAAGCAGCTGTTTCATTCGAAAGGAACGGAAGCGGCTAAATACGTAACAGCCGAGGGTATTGCGATCAGCTTCTCTATGGATATCTCGCTAAGAAACGATCCGCATGTCGCGATGGGCAAGATTGTCCCGATCCCGATCGAAGAGAAGCCGGCCGTCCATTTGTATTGGGCCCATGACCGAAAAGGCATGTCGGCGGCAAGCGAGGCGTTTTTGAGCGAGTTTCTGATGCAGGTGGAGAAATACAAGCGGATGTCCCGGTTCGAATAACGTTAATCGGGTCTGACGATGCGGTTAATGGTATAGTAGATATTGGAATCCCGTGAGGATGATAAGGTAGGGATAATGGACTATTTTCAACATAGAGGGGGGACTTTATTGTTTTCATGGTTTCGTACGGCATTGCTGTTTATTGTTGTTCTAGTGTTGACGCGTTTCATTCCGTTTTCGGAGTTTTTTCGCAATGTGAATACGCTGGTGCATGAGTTGTCGCATGGGTTAGCCGCGTTGCTGCTGCAGGGGCGGGTGATGGAAATTCATCTGTATGCGGATCAGAGCGGAGTGACATGGACGCAGTTTCAAGAGGGATGGATGATCATACCGATTGGTCTGGCAGGGTATGTGGGGGCTTCGCTATTCGCGATGCTGCTGTTCGTGCTCTACCGTAAGGATAATTTGAAAACGGGCCTGACGATCATAGCTCTGATGGCCGGGCTCGCGGCTATTCTGTTCGTCCGCAACGGCTACGGTCTGGCGTGGAGCGTTGGCTTTGCGGCTGTGACGGCCGCAGTCGCTTTTTTGGCTCCGAGATGGCTGCAGCAGGGCTATTACTTGCTGATTGCGTTTCTGTGCCTGGTGGAATCGGTTGTCTCCGCATTTGTCATTCTTTATCTGGCGCTGCAAACGCCAGGCTCTGCGGGCGATGCGACCAACCTTGCCAAAGCGACAGGTGTACCAGCCTTGCTATGGGGACTCGTATTTGTCGCTTTTGCTTTGTGGTGTGCGCGCGTCTCGCTTAGCCGGTTGCTGGGAAGAAGAAGAGGGCAGGAGCAGAAGCTTATGGCCTAAGTTATAAATAAGGAAGGCAGGCCTGGCATATGAAACGCCGGGCCTGCCTTTTTTTGCTGCCAACGCGCTGCCTTTAGCCTCTTGCCGTTAATGGCGAGCCACAATAGTCGCATGTCGAGCTTTCGCCTGTTATGACAGCTTTACGTGCGCCGCAGCCTTTGCATTCCACGGATACGGACACCGCTTTTTTCGGAGCGGGCGCGGGCCTGGATTCCACGACATTGACCACAGTTCTTGTTTCTACACGCCGCTGAACCTGCGGTTGAATGACTTGAACCGGACTAGGTTCAGGTGCAGGCTGAGGCGGGGCCGCCATCTTCAACCGCAGATTTTTCCGGATACGATGGCCGAAGAACAGTAGCAGGAACGCTGGTATATAAAACATGAAGACAAGTGCTGAAATGGATGCAGAAAGATCAGAGTCGCCTGTTTCTGAGGTGATCAGGCCAACTACAACTGTGAACAAAAGCGAAGCAATGGCGAATAAGACACCAAAAATGGTCAGGATATGTGAGAAGAAACGCATAAAATTTCAACCCCTCCATCATTTACTGGCAACTAGTTGCAGGCTGCGGGGCAACGATCGTTTTACATTCCAGCCGTTAGAGCAAGCGGTATAGATGTTTTTAGTTGGCCGCAGATATTGGAGAGCCGCAATAGTCGCAAGACGAAACCTCGTCTTTTATGATAGCCATCCGAGCCCCGCAGCCTTTGCATTCCGCTGATACGGTCTTTTTTGGGGCCGGAGCCGGTGTTGGTTTTACTTTAATGATCGCCTCGGGCGTAGTAAAGGACATCGGCTGAGCCGGCAGTGCTGCATGTTGCTCGGCATACCATTTTTTTCTGATGCGATGTCCAAAGTACAATAGCAAGACAGGAGGCGAATTCATGAGCAGGAACAGGATGATCTGTACGATGGAAAGAGCTTCTCCGTTAGGAAGTTGCATGATTAAAATCAATGTAAATCCGACGGAAAGCAGGATGTAAACCGTACCGAATATGGTCATGACCATAGACATTGCATATTTAAAACCACGCATAACTTTTGTACCTCCGATACGAGCTGGCAATCAGCATGAAAAAAATCTTAGGCTGTGTGTTGTAAGCTTATGCCGTTAAAGGCGAACCGCAATAGTCGCAAGGAGAGCTTTCGCCTACAGCAACAGCCTTTCGGGCCCCGCAGCCTTTGCATTCCACGGACACGGTCTTTTTCGGAGCCGGTGGCGGTGTCGGCTTGGTTTCTACAGTTTTGATAACGGTATGGACTTGATTCTGCACGGGCGGAATAAATGAAGCAGGGTTAGGCTGCACCGGCAAATCCTGTTTCTTCGGCTTCTTCTTTCTGATCAACCGATAGCCAAAGTATAGGAGCAGAAAGGATGGACCATAGAAAAGCAAGAGCTGGCCAATGTAATGTCCAACTATCTCTCCAGAGGTATTGCCCGGGCTCATCTCAATGGTTGCTAGAATAGAGAGAATGGCATACAGGATACCGATGGCGAGTAAAATAAACCCTATTACTGTTCTGATTATACGCATAGGTTAAATTTCATCCTCCGTTACTTATCGGTGCAATCGACAATTTATTGAGCGCTTGCGGCCAGAGGCGATCCGCAATAGTCGCAAGACGCACTTTCTCCTTTAACTACAGCACTCCGAGCGCCGCAGCCTTTGCATTCGACGGACACGGAAGCCGCTTTTTTCGGGGCGGGAGCAGGCTTGGATTCTACGACATTGATGACTGTTTTGGTTTCCACGCGCTGTTGAACAGGCGGGACATGGTATACCGGATTGTACTGTGCAGCGGCATAGGCCGCAGCTTCTGCTTCATTCTTGCGCTTCAGCTTCTTCCGAATGCGATGACCGAAGTAAAAGAGTCCGAAACTAGGAAGATAGAACATGATGAAAAGGATTAAGATAAAGAAGATGCCGGCTGACACAGGATCAGACTGTGAAGAAATTTGCGATATAATAATGGGCGTAAAGATCATTGAAAACAGTGAGTAGATAACGCCAGCGACTGTCAATATAATTGAAAAAAGTAACCGAAACCACGCATATCTTCCCGTACCCTCCATTATTTGCTCGCAATCAGTTGCAGGTTGCGGGCTTTCACTTGTTCTCGCAGATGATGAATGGAACCGATGAGCTGGTCTGCGGATTCGTTTTGCGCATTGGGCTGCTTCGCCGATTCGATGACGCCATTGATATACTGGATATCCAGCTGCATCGTATATTCCAGCTCCGCAAGAGCGGGAAGGGATGCAGGATCGCTATACGCGATATCATCAATTAGCGAATCAAGGACGGGTGCCACTTTTGAACGTTCTGATGGTTCCCATCGCTGTAGCGCAAGCTTTGCATTCCGCGCTGCTGTCAGCATAAGCTTCCAATCTGCAGTCCGCTCGCTGTCCCCTTGTTCAACATTCTGTATATGGGAGTAAGACACACGGACCAGCGCAGATGCGATGATCGCAACAAGCAGCAGCACGCCATGGAGCGTGATATACACGCCGAGCGGAAGGAAAGCAAGGAATGCCGCAACAACAGCGGCAACGAAATAGAGACCGGCTATCATTCCGTATGTCATGTAAGAACCTTGGTATCCTGCTCGTGAGCCTTGAATTAACCGGGATATCATCAGCCAAGCTACCAGTTCCGCCAATAGAATGGCTGAGAGCGCCAGGATCTGGCGCAAGTCCCAGGTAACAATCGGATTAAGTCCAAAATAAATGAACAACGTAAGCCCTGCAATAAGCAGGAAGATAATTGAATTTAAAGCTTGCGGACGTATCGTCATTAAATGATCACCCTCCTTGCTTCTGGCTTGTGCCGCAATGGCTGCAGAATGCAGATCCGCCGAGTATCGTTTCTTTGCAGCTTACACAAGACTTCGGCAGCGCCGTTCCACATTCATTACATTTCGCACTGTCCTCTGCCGTATCGGCTCCGCAAGACGGGCATGCATGATACTTGTCGCCGCAATTGGCGCAGAACTTGGCGTTTTCGGCTATAGCGGTTCCACATTTGTCGCAATGAGGGACCTTTTTGGCCGGGGGCTCCGGAGCCGCTGGCTCCTTTTCACGCATGCTTTTGCCGCAATTGCTGCAAAAGGGCACTCCCGCCGAGCCGCTCGCTCCGCAATGCGGACATTTCGCAAGAGCAGGAGGAGGCGATGCGTTCATGGCGTCGCTGACACGATCCATCTGGCCGCTGAACGTGCCGCCAAGCGTGCCCCCCAGATTTGCGCCGACAAAGAGCGGATGAACGCTGCCCGGATTTTTTGCAGCGCCTTCCAGAATGTCGAGGGAGCGCTGCTGTTGATACGAGAAGCCGACCATTTCCATCTCCAGTCTCTTGTTCAGCAGACTGCGAAGTTTCTCAATGGAGGGATCGCCATCCGGCACGCTGACATTTTCGATGTAGAAATGATGGATTTTGATTCCGAATTCATCCAACACATCTGCGATTTTAGCCTGCGCATGCGAAGAAATTTCGCTGATATACGCGTTAATTTCCAAAGAGCTTACTTTTTTATGAATCAGATACGATGTAATTATTTCGGTAATATTCATCATCATTACACCGCGAATATGCTTGGATAACGATTCCTTCGTAAACTCTCCAAGCGTTCCGACCATCTTGATCAGGAATTTCCGGCTATCCTCGACGGTCAGTCCGAAATGGCCAAAAGCGCGCACAGGAACCAAAATATGATACAGGGGGTCCTTCACCTGAATCGGAGTGGCTGTACCCCATTTAATATCAAGGACGCTGCCTTTGTTGACGAACCATACTTCTGCGGTAAACGGCGACTTGCCGCCAAACGGCAGGTTGACAATATGGTTCAAAAGCGGAATATTGGCTGTGCTAAGCGTATGTCTTCCTGGCCCGAAGCTGTCTAACGCCTTGCCTCCTTTGAACAGGATCGCTTCCTGCGATTGATTGACAATCAGCTGCGTCCAAGTGCCCAGCTCCTGATGCGGAAATTTCCATGCGTACACATCCGGCGTGCCGTCATATTTGACGATATCAATCAAGGACATTGCGTCATCACCTCTTTTATGTAATATGGGAAAATGGTCCCTGTAACTATCTCTTCCTATATTAATGGATAAAGGTCGATAGGGCTAGAAGTTTGTCCCATTTTGATATACGAGATTGAGAAGATATGGATGCGATATTTTTTAGGGGTAGAATCCAATTGCTTCAAATCAAGGTGAAGAGGGTAAAGTATACGTATTCCAGATTCGAGAGGAGCGATTAATAATGACGAATGCAAAGAAGGTTGCGTTTTTGCTGGCGGACGGGTTCGAGGATTCGGAAATGAAAAATCCGTTCGATGAAATGGTGAAGAACGGTCATGAGACTGTAATCATCAGCGAGCGGGCGGGTGAGGAGCTGAAAGGCAAGAAGGGAACGATCGTATATACGTCTCACCTTTCCATTGATGAAGCAAAAGCAAGCGATTATGCGGCCGTCATCATTCCTGGCGGAAGCTCCCCGGGCAAGCTGATGGACAACGAGAAGGTCCAACAATTTGTTCAGGAGGCCGACTCTGCCGGCATCACAATCGCCGCGATTTGCCATGGTCCGCAAATTCTGGCTGCAGCCGGAGTATTAGAGGGACGCACCTTGACGTCGTATCCAGGCATCGCATCCGAGGTGGAGAAGGTGGGCGGCCGTTTTATCGATAAGAAAGTTGTCGTGGATCAGAATTTGATCACATCACGTACACCGGAGGACGAGCCTGCATTTATTAGCGAGATTCTGGAGAAGATCGGCGTGAATGCGTGGTAGGAGTTAGGCACTATATTCATATAAAAAGGCGACGCCGGGATGAATCCCGCGTCGCCTTTCGTAGTTGGTGCGTACCGTCTTTGCTGTCGGGTGTACATATCTTTAATGCTGCTGCTCCATACATCCAGTATGCAATGGGCGAGTGTGGGGAGGGCGGTGGTCGCTACCAACCCTATAAGTCGATTTCACCGACTTAAAGCCCCGAGTCCAGCCGCTTCAAGCGCTGCAAGTCGTTCAGATCGACTTAATAGCTCGGAAATGGTGCGGGTGACTGAATAAGTCGATTTCACCGACTTAAAGCCCCGAGTCCAGCCGATTCAAGCCAATAGGTCGATTAGAACGACTTAAGGCTCGGATATGTGCGCGTAAAGGACTTAGTTGGTCTCATCGACCTATATCCCCGCGTACAGTCACTTAAAGAATACAGGGTTCCGCGCAAGCACGCACCATCCCGCTTCCTGCAATTAAGTCATATTGTCCCTTCCATTCGCGACTTACACCGCCTGCAGGCCTGCTTGGTTCAGCAGATTCCATGGCTTGTTGTAATGCGGCTGGAAGAAGAAGTCGACGAAGCTGAGCTCATCCATGGTCATGCCGTTTTGGATGCAGACCGACAGCGTATTGATCGACTGGGTCAGATCGATTTTCGAAAGCAGCTGGGCGCCGAGTATTTTGCCGCTGGCTGCCTCATAGACCACCTTAAGCGTAACCTTCTCGTACGTTGGCATGAACTCCGGCTTGTCATTATCAATGATTGTGACATTTTTCACGTTCAATCCCGCAGCGATTGCAGCGGTTTCCGTCATGCCAGTCGAAGCGATGTTGTAGTCATAGATTTTAATGCCCGATGTGCCCTGCGTGCCGAGATATTTGACGGTAGGTTCAACAAGGTTCCTGGCGACGAGCGTGCCCATACGGACAGCGTTGGTGGCAAGCGGGATGTAGGCATGCTCCCCTGTTGGGTTATATTTGACTGCGCAGCTGTCTCCTGCGGCGAATACGTCGGGCTTGCTGGTGCGCATATATTCGTCGACGATGATCGCGCCGTTCGGAAGCATATCGACCTGCCCTTTCAGCAGCTCCGTATTTGGCCGGAAGCCCATGCACAGGACGACCATATCCGCTTCATGTACCCCAGTGTTCGTTACAACGGCTTTCACTTCGCCTTTCGCGTTGCCTTGGAACGATGTGACCGTCTCACCCAGCGCAAGCTTCACGCCTTGATCAGCGAATGCGCGTTCCGCGACATCTGTAAACTCCCGATCCAAATATTTGTAGAGCACACGCTCCATGTTATCGATTAACGTGACGTTTTTGCCAAGCATCTCGAAGGCTTCAACTAGCTCGATTCCGATATAACCCGCACCGATGACGGCGATGCGGCGGGCAAGTCTAGCTTTCTGAATGATGGCTTGTGCGTGATTGTAGTTTTTGCACAAGACGACGTTCTCCAGATCGATGCCCTCCAGCTGAGGAATAATCGGCCACGATCCGGTCGTGACGACCAGCTTATCGTACGAGTGAACGAATTCTTCGCCGGTTTGCAGGTTTTTCGCTCTTAACGTCTTGGCATCGGCATCTACATCAAGCACATCGTGGCGGACCTTCATGGTTACGCCAAGCTCTTCCATTTTCTCAGGCGACGAGTAGAACAGCCCCTTCGAATCCTTCACGACACCGCCGACATGAAGCGCGATGCCGCACGACAGGAAGGAGATGTTATCATTCCGCTCGAAGACGGTAATTTGGGCGTCAGGGTATTGCTTAGCCATTCCAGTAATAGCGGCCGTGCCAGCGTGCGTGCATCCGATAACAGCAATGTTCATGTTTCTCATTCCAATCTCCTCCTTGTGTGGAACGAAGGACGCTAGCTTCACCCTTCGCCAAGTGAATCTTTTCACAATCTATTTTATAATGTGAAATGATTCACAATCATCTATTTGTTAATATCATATGCGATCGGAAAGAGGAGCGCAATAGCTTCGAAAAGAATTATGTGATTTTTTTCACAACATGTGACGAAAAGATGGCGGAGGGTCCATTACCCCACCGCCATCACCCATATCTGCCTTGCGATCAGCAATGCGCTGACGCCGATAAATAACGGTCTTACATACCGTGCTCCCTGTTTAATCGCTACTCTCGATCCCGCAATGGAACCCAGGACCATAGCTCCGCCCATTAGTAATCCTACTTCGTAAGCCACTGAGCCAAGCGCAATAAAAGCAATCAAGGAGAAGAAGTTGCTGGTGAAGTTAAGGAGCTTTGCATTCCCTGCCGCCTTTACAAAATCCAGACCGATCAAGAGGAACGCGAAGATTAGGAAAGAGCCCGTTCCCGGTCCAAAAAATCCGTCATACCCGCCAAGCAGCAATGCGGCAGCCGCCATAGCAACCCAGCTTCGGTGAGATAATGCTCGCATGGTGCTGACCGCTCCCCAGTCCTTCCGGAAGAGCGTGTAGAGCGTCACCAGCAAAAGCATGACAATGACCAGCGGACGCAGCCAATCCGAAGGGACAAGCTGCAAAAGCAGCGTACCTGCCACCGCTCCGATTGCAGTTAATGGCACGAGCTTGCCAGATAATCGGAGGTCCACATGCCCGGACCGGAAAAAAGCGATCGTACTCGTAAGCGAAGACATCGATCCGGCGAGCTTGTTCGTTCCGAGCGCCAGATGCGGCGGCAGACCTGCTGCCAGCAGTGCCGGGACGGCAATCAGACCGCCACCGCCTACAACAGAGTCAACGAATGCCGCAATAAAACCCCCTGCGACGATAATCAATATAACTTGCCAAGTCCATTCCCATTCTATGCCCATAGTGGTTCATCCCGTTCTTTTTATCAGACTGATCATTTGATGTATGCTGACAAATCATATCGTATTTTTTGCCCTTTCGCCAGATGCGATTCACATTTTGAACCATGGATTGGAAGAGCTATAATAACAAGAGATCAGGACGCATGGAGCGATTACAGATCATGAAGGAGGAGCAGAATGCCGGGATTAGAGCAGGTACAGACACGTTTTGCAGGTAAGGTCGTTCTCATTACAGGAGCGGGAGCGGGGATCGGACAAGCGCTTGCGCTGGCCTATGCGAGAAGCGGAGCGCGCGTCGTCATAGCCGATCGTAATGAAAGCGGTCTGGCAGCAACTTCAGCGCAGCTCGGAGAGGAAGGCTGGAAAGCGATCTCGGTCACAGCCGATCTAAGCATCCCTGGCGATATCTCCAGCATGTTTGCGGAAGTCGAAGAGCTGGCCACGGGCATCGATATCCTGATCAACAACGCTGGCTTCGGCATTTGGAAGTCGCCTTACGAGCTGGAGCTGGATGAATGGGATAGCGTTATCCATACTAATTTGCGGGGGACCTTCCTCTGCTCCCGCGAGGCTGCGGTTCAGATGAAAAAGCGTGGCGGCGGCGCCATTGTTAATCTTTCTTCTACTCGGGCGCATATGTCGGAGCCGAATTCAGAAGCATACGCGGCATCCAAAGCCGGTATTCTGGGACTGACGCATGCGATGGCGGTCTCCCTTGGTCCGGATCATATCCGCGTGAATGCGATTTGTCCCGGATGGATTGAGACCGGGGATTACAACGCTCTCCGCTCTGAGGATCATGCCCAACATCCAGCGGGACGCGTAGGTAGGCCCGTGGATATCGTCAAGGCATGCTTTTATTTGACCCACCCGGACAATGATTTCGTAACAGGCACCCATCTGACTGTGGATGGCGGCATGACCAGGCGGATGATATACGAAGAGTAGCTGATAACATAACGTTAAACGAGCATCCTCGATAAAGAACAAAGACTGCCGTTCTCACCGAACTGTACCTCCGTTTCTAGAGAGAATCTAGCGTTGGAGATGCAGACAACTAAGGGGCAGTCTTTGTACGTTAAACGTTATTTTTGAGCGCTAATCGTTTTTCCGCGAATCGGTTCGAGTTCATTTGACCATTTGATGCGAATGGAGGAGGATTCGAACAAGTCGCTGCCGTCCGATACCTGGAAGTGCATATGCGCTTCACTGGAGTTGCCGGAATTGCCGACTTCGCCGATTTTGTCGCCACGTTTCACTTGGTCGCCGACTTTAACCGTGGCTGATCCTTTTTTCAAATGGGCGAGGTAGCTGTACTCTTCTCCATGATCGATAACGACGACATTGCCAGCAGGGTCTTTTTCGTTCATCACCCCGACAGGCTCGTTATCTGCGATATCGTTGACAACTTCAACGACTGTTCCGTCGGCAGGGGCGACCACATCCTGTCCGAAAGCATAATAGCTTCCGTTCTTGGTGGGATCTCCTTCGTACGACATGCCATTTTTCTCTTGAATTAAATCATAGGCGTATCGCTGGGAAGGATGCGCATAATGATAGTTGTCGAATACATTCGTTCCGCCCCAAAACACGAACCATTCCCCGTGCATAGGCCAATCATAGGTGGCCTTCGTATAGAGTTGGTCGGTATCGGCATGCTGCTCTAGTGCCTGGAATTGAAGGGCTACAATTACGTTTTCTTCGTCAAATGCGGCAAACATCCCCACTTCATTAGAGGTGCTTAACCATAACCGCTGCTCCAGACCATTCAGCCTCAGTGAACTGGATTCCTTAAAGGATTCAATTCCTGCTGTAGCATCTGCAGCTATCGCTTTGAATTCCTCCTCGCCTACTTGAGATCGAAATTCTTGGGATAATTGCTTATAGATGCGCGAGTATTCGCCATCCAGCATAGCTTTTGCCAAGTTGGCGGCCTCTATCTGGCCCGTTTCATTCTCCACTTGTTCCCCTCCCGGACTAACCTGTGATGCTTGCGGCGTGGCAGCAGGCTTGGCTTCCCCTCCGCAAGCGGTTAGCATCCCCGCAATAGCACCTGTTGCGAGAATCGCTCCAACGATTCTGTAGCGTCTTGGCATTTGGCTTTTCATACGTCCCCACTCCTTTTATCTCGTTCAGTTTTACCCTTTTGTCATCTACATCGTAGCACCTCAGTTTAAAGGCGCATGAAACAGAACCTAAACGGAATCTTAAGGATTGCTGATTGCGCAGCTAGGAAAATTAAGACTCCGTTAAGACAGCTATCGAAGTAGGTTCATACCCGTCATGTTAAAATAGAAGCAAAGCTGGACACCTATGGGAGGACGATTATGAACGACGCTTCTATTCTGCTTGTCGATGACGAGCTCGCTATACTTGAAATGATGAAAACCGTATTGCGTAAAGAAGGCTTCACCGATATCGATACGGTTCGTTCCGCAGAGGAGGCCTTGGAATCATGCGCTGCGAAGACCTATCATCTTATAGTGCTCGATGTGATGATGCCGGGACGCAGCGGCCTGGAGGCAGCACCATTTCTCAGGCAATATACGGATGCGCCCATCTTGTTCCTGACAGCGCGAACCTCCGATTTTGACAAGCTATCCGGATTCGCCGTAGGCGGAGACGATTATATTACGAAGCCGTTCAATCCGATGGAGGTTGTGGCACGAATTCGTTCCCAGCTGCGGAGATATATGGCGGCGCTCAGGCCCAACGAGCAGGGGAAGGTTCTGGGCGACGGGCGGCGAGCAACCGTCTATGATTACGGCAGATTTCAGGTCTATGAAGAAGCGGGAGAGCTGGTCGTGAACGGCCAATCCGTATCCTGTCCTGCTCTTGTTTTTCAACTGCTGCTCTATCTGTGCAAGCATCCGAACCGGATTTTTGGCAAAAGCGAGCTGTATCAGCAGGTATGGGGCGTCGATGCGCTGAATGACGACAATACGGTAATGGTGCATATCCATCGTATTCGGGAGAGAATAGAGGAAGATCCTTCCCGCCCGAAGTTTATCGTTAATGTAAGAGGCATGGGCTATAAGCTGGTTAATAAGCCAGAACAGGAAAAGGGACATCTATGACTATGAAGAGGCGGCTTATGTTGCGATTTACGCTTCAGCTGTCGATCGCTGGCGTTGTCGCACTGCTAATCGTAACTGCGGGATTCCTATGGATTACGCATCGTTATGCTGAGATAAGCATCACGAAGGATTTTTCAACTGTCGGTCTGGAGAGGCTAGTAGAATCATCGAAGCTGACGCCTGAGGGCATTCGGTTCGATCCGGAGCTGCTGGAGCAAGTGAAAGAGAATAATGGCTGGTTGCAAAGCTTGGATGAGAATGGCGTAGTGGAGACGTCCTATAATGCGCCAAAGGATGTGCCGCTGAAATATGCGCCAGGCGAGATCGTATCTTATTGGCTGGGCAAAAGCTCATTTCCTTATCATCTATATCTGTGGATTCAGGAGAAACATGGGCGGGTCTACACTGTTGTCTACGGCGTAAAAAACGAGATTGGACCGATCCTAGAAGCAGTCGCGTCACAGGGGAGATTTGATGAACACGAGAAATTGCGTTTGCCGGAAGGGGTCGCTAGTCGTCTGCAGGTGCTTGGCGGATATCTGCAGTTGCTGAATCGAGATGGAGTTGAATTGGCTTCCTACAATAAACCGCATGATGTGACGGATCGATACAGCGTTCATGAACTGGCCCTTCGAACCATATATACGGAACGCTACAGTTATTATATCGATTCGATCTATGACCATGTCACGGACAGAACATGGCTCGTTGCTATGCCAAATGCGTATGAGCGTGCGCGATCCGATACGGCAATGCTTCCGCCTGAGAGTAAAGTGCTGCTGATTGCCGTCTCGGCAATGTTCCTCGCTTTGGTGCTGGTCTTCTTCTTATTATCCTTATGGAATGCTCATCGATTCGGATCTCCTATGCTGCATATGCTGGCATGGCTTGATCTATTGGGCAAAGGGGAATATAAGGAACCGGCAGACAGGAAAGGAATTCCGAGAAGCCGCGGGCGCCAAGGCGGATGGAGGCCGCGGTACCGCATATTTTCAGACGTGCTTCACTCCATTGAGCGATTATCTGCTACGTTGCTCAGAGACCGGGAACTTCGCGTGCAGAACAAGAGTCTGCGAGAAGAGTGGATAACGGGCATCACTCATGATTTGAAGACGCCGCTCTCATCCATCAAAGGTTATGCTCATATGCTATCGGAAGAGCGGTATGAATGGAGTGCGGAGGAAGTGCGCCAGTTCTCCAGAACGATGCTGGAGAAATCCGCGCATATGGATACGCTGATCAATGATCTTGCCATTACGTACCGGATTAGCGCAGGCGTGCAGCCGCCGCAAGGAGAAGAGATTGAACTGAACAGTTGGCTTCGCCGTTCGGTCGAACAAGCTGCGTCCCATCCTTCTTTTGACAACCATAGGGTAAGGTTTGTGCCGTGGAGGCATGATATATCTATAACGCTGCATGCGCCATGGCTGGAGCGCGTAGTCATGAACTTAACGGCTAACGCCTTGCTGCATAATCCGCCAGATACGCAATTGACGGTTACGGTCATGAATGAGGATCAAGCGGAATGCATTTCTATTCTGTTCTCCGATAATGGCATAGGAATGGATGAGCAAATGGCAGGTAGGCTGTTCGACCGTTATTACCGTGGGACAGACAGTATGGCGATGGCAGAAGGTACGGGACTTGGGATGGCGATAGCGAAGGATCTGGTAGAAGCGATGGGCGGACATATTACAGTTGATACCGCTCCGGGTCAAGGCACGACTATTAGGGTTAGTTGGCCAAGGGGATAACAGAAGAAAGAACGCCCGGCCAGGTAGCGGGGCGTTCTTCATCTATATGAAGGCTAGCTGCCGGATTGCTTCTGCAGCAGGCGTTGCAGCTGTTCTTCGACTTGCGCATTGCGTTGTTCTTGCTTCTGGTCATGGACAGCAGGGCTGACGTAGCTGCCGGCGGATGTTTTGGAAAGCTCGCGTGAAGCTTCCCACTCCATCACCTTCTGCTCGATTCGCTCAAAACCGCGTGCAGCGGCGCTGCCTTGCAGATGAGGGGCAGCGAATCCGTTGCCGCCAGCTTGTGCCGATGACTGACGAACACGGGCAACCAGCTCAGCGCGTTTGCTTTGCAGACGCGTTTTTTCTTCCTTCAGCGATTCAACACGCAGCTGCAAGTCGATTGCGGCTTGCCCCGCGATACCGCGCAGTCGATCCGTATCCTCCGCTTGCTCCTGATACAGCAGCTTCGCTTCCAGAGCAGTACGGGCTTCAGCCTCGCGGCCTTCCGTAGCTGCCTGTACCGCTTTTTCCTCATAATAACGGGCTTGCGTATTCAGCTCTTCGAATTTGGAGCCCATCATGCGCTCCTGTGCCTGTTGCTGTACCAAAGCGCGCTCGGCGCGGTCAATTTCCTCGTCCAAATCTCTTAAGTAATGATTCAGCATCATCACCGGATTTTCTACCTTGTCCAGCATTTCATTAGCAGCAGCTCTAGTCATATTCACGACGCGTTGCAAAATTCCCATATCTCATCTCTCCTTAGATTGTGTTTGTAGTTTGGTTGTTTGTACAGCTTAGTTTAGTAATGCTTGTGATTATAGTTATTCATGAAGGACATATCGCCTAGCGGCGCCTTCGGTACAAGAATCGTACCTATGAAGTACAGCACCACTACTGCTCCGAAGCTGAAGAATGCGGTGATGACGACCAGCAATCTTACAATGGTGGAGTCGATGCCGAAATATTCAGCGATGCCTCCGCAAAGTCCAGTCAATTTATTGTCCGTGTTAGATCGGAATAGTTTTCTCATGTTCCTCATCCTTTCCTCTCGCTCGTTTCTATGTCTTTATTCTACCGGGTACGCCGCCTTCCGGTAACGGTCCCGGGTCTATTCTTCATGCTGGCCTTGAGTCGGGGAGGGACTGGGACGGACGGCGGGGTGGTTAATGGAAAGGGGGAATTCTAAACATGCAAATGCTCTCTGCCTTCCATTTTTCAGCTTTACAGTATATGGAGATATCAATTTTAATAGATCGGATAAAAGTAACCTAATGTAAAGGTAAGTTGAACGGAAGCATAAGATTGGTATGGAGATGAATGTCTACTTCAATTAACAAAGATGATCGGAGAGCAACGGTAATTCGTGTATTTCGCAAGAAACATCAACCGCATTCGAAACTGTCGATTATGTGTGGAATATCGCATTCATTAGGTCAACCGCCATTGTTAGTTAGCTTTTTGTTGTGATAGGCGATAATCAGGCGAACACGGCAAGCCAATAGGAGGCGAGGAAAGTTTTTATAAACTTTCGATGCGTGAGATTAAGCTAATAAGCGATCATTTTAGTGACTATAAAGATGTAAATAATTTTTTTGGTTTTTTATATTTTCTGCAACCAACTCCCAGTTGGTGGTGTTTTAACAAATGAGGATAATTTATCCTTTTAAAACTCAAAGAAAAATTGAAGGGAGGAGGGAACAAATCAAATATTGGTGCTTACACAATAGACATAAGCTTGATTAATCTATGCTGTATTACCAATTTTAATTAAAAGGAGACTATGTATGAAAACTCGAATGTTATCCGTATTAGTCGCATTCAGCATGCTGTTCACTTTCAATATCGTAAGCGCTGCAGATTTCCAATCTGATTCCAAATCCTCAATTACTTTGAACGGAATAAATTTATCTGTAGACGATTTTAATAAAACGTTGACGGGACCTCCATCCAATAGAACTTCGTTAAGTAGCGCTCGCTCATTAAATGATGTAAGCATGAAGTTATCGAACGTCAGTATTATTAAGAATGAAATAAGTTTCGAAGCCACAGTTCTTAACAATGGAAAAGAGACAGGCATGAATGCCGGTGGAACACTGCACGCCGGGTATAAATCACAACGGGGGGCTAATAGTGTTGTCGGCGACTTAAAAGACACCACAAAGAATTTTGAAATTTTACTTTTCGAAATATTTAATGACGATCAAAAGGATAACTTTTTGGTAGCATCGACTGCAGAAGCAAAGGCTACTGTTACGTCTGGCGCTAATTTGAAGATTTATCTTCTGGATTCAAACAAAGAATTGTATATTTTTGAAGATACCCTTCCGAAGGTCTTTAGTCACTTGGAAGCAGGTGATTTTACAAAAGGAGACTCCCGGAAAGATATGTACTGGTTCCTAGACATTGCTAACACAGGCGAGAAGTTGGAACTTCAAAGCGATCAACAGTTATTGAGTCAGATGGGAATAAGTGATGCCCAGATAATGGGGCTAGATCAATATACGATGTGGACGAATCCAACCACTTTTTACCATTCAATTTATATCGGTGGAGAGCATTACCAGAGTTATTCTTTGCCATATGTTGAATATAAATATGTAAATGTAAAGTCGCAAGACTCGAGATGGATTGCTTCATTTAAAGTTGCTGAGCATCAACGTGTTGGGAATTACACCTACTATGGAAATAATGTTTTTGTTTATCGGAATTTACAAATTTCTTTTGCTAGTGGAAACAGATCTGTTTTTGTTAAAACGGAACAGCAAGGACGGATGTATAAGTACTCGGGTCTTACAGGAATTAAAAAGGTAGGTGATCAAATCACAGCGCAATTATTGAAAAAAGCACTTTCCTCATTGCCTGGAGCATCTACTTACACGACTGTACTTGGATACATTAATACGATGTCATCCAGTACTGGAACAGTAACATTGGGGAGTGCGGGGGTGAGTCTGCAAAATAGCGATACGTTTGCAGTTGGTGAGAAACTTTCTGATTATCAGTTCGAAGAGAGTACAAATCATAGTGGGGCTAACAATAATGGGGACTATTTTACTTATCATGCCATCTTGAATTATATTCAGAATTCCAATGGCTCACAAAATCAAATTGGTGCATTAAAGGTCAGTTTCGATATGTTTAATTGGGACAATTATTCAAGTACTCCAATTTCGAAAGATTTTCAATTGAATTATACTTCAACACAATAAGTATATATGGAATGAGGACAATTTAACCGCCATTCCATTCATAGGAGGACATCATGTACTCAACGGAAATACTAAAAAAGTTCACTATCCTGAATGCGGTTTTTAGTATCGTTGTCATTATTTTTAGTTGTTATGGAGTGATTATATTAATTGATCGGCGACATCAACATACAGCAGATTTTGATATGGCTTTATATTTTTTTCTGTTTCTAATCTTTACTGCCAGTTTGCTATCCATTTTTTTGACCTATTCTATCCATCGTATACGGGAGGCACTGGAATTTGAAATTTCCAGCTTACGGAATGAACTTGCGCAACACGAAAAAAGAGTGGAACAGCTTTTGAAGCCTTGAGAAAAAGCAGCCGAATGGCTGCTTTTTTGTGTTGGATCCCAACTAAACGTCCTTTCGGCGCTTCCAGCTACTTCACTACGAATGCTTTAGGCATCAGCATTCCGATACCGCATGCCGTAGGCGATTATCTTATCATGGAAATATCATCCGACAAGCTGGCGGAGATCATGAATAAGCCAATGTATTCGAAAATATGGGGTTAAGCTCAGTGAAATAACAATCATCCGTTA
Source organism: Paenibacillus sp. NPDC057967 (assembly GCF_042887015.1). Classification (NCBI taxonomy): domain Bacteria; kingdom Bacillati; phylum Bacillota; class Bacilli; order Caryophanales; family Paenibacillaceae; genus Paenibacillus; species Paenibacillus sp. NPDC057967. The sequence goes on along the minus strand of NZ_JBHVQB010000013.1, from coordinate 143,644 downwards.
TCTCGCCTAAATTAGCTATTGTCATTTCCTTCCTTGCATAAGATGATAGAAGAAATAGGTCAATGGAGGGGTATAGGATGCATCGATCGGACGCGATCGTGATAGGCGCGGGGCTTGCAGGACTTGTAGCGGCAGCGGAGCTTGCAGATGCTGGCAAGAAGGTTGCGCTGCTGGATCAGGAGCCGGAGGCTTCGCTTGGCGGCCAAGCCTGGTGGTCGTTTGGAGGGTTGTTCCTGGTCAACTCGCCGGAGCAGCGCAGGCTGGGCATTCGGGACTCCAGGGAATTGGCTTGGCAGGACTGGCTTGGCTCAGCAGGCTTTGACCGCGACGAGGATGAAGATTACTGGGGCAAGCAATGGGCTGAAGCCTATGTCGATTTCGCTTCAGGTGAAAAACGGGCTTGGCTGCATGGCATGGGCGTTCGGTTCTTCCCGATGGTCGGCTGGGCGGAGCGGGGTGGTTACTTGGCAGATGGGCATGGCAACTCGGTGCCGCGCTTTCATATCGTATGGGGCACAGGCCCCGGTATTGTAGCGCCATTCGAACGGCGGGTCCGAGAACATATCGCACAAGGCAGAATCGATTACCGTCCGCGCCATCGAATCGATCAGCTGATTCAACGGAATGGCGCGATTGTTGGTGCAAGCGGTTCCATTTTAATTCCCACCAATGCCGCGCGAGGTGAAGCAAGCTCAAGAGAGATTGCGGATACGTTTGAGTATGAAGCGGGAGCGGTGCTCGTCACAAGCGGAGGCATTGGCGGCAACCATGAGCTGGTTCGGCGCAACTGGCCGAGCAGACTGGGCCAGCCTCCTGCGCGCATGTTGTCCGGCGTGCCGGCCCATGTGGACGGGCGAATGCTTGGGATCACGGAGGAAGCGGGCGGACGCATCGTGAACCGCGACCGGATGTGGCATTATACGGAGGGGCTGAAGAACTGGAACCCCATATGGAGTGATCATGGCATTCGCATCCTTCCGGGACCTTCGTCGATCTGGCTTGATGCTACTGGCAACCGCTTTCCCGCGCCGAACTTCCCCGGCTTTGATACGCTTGGCACGCTGGAAGCGATTCAGAACAGCGGTTATGATTATTCCTGGTTCATTCTGACGCAAAAGATTATCGAGAAGGAATTTGCATTGTCCGGTTCGGAGCAAAACCCGGATTTGACCGGCAAGAGTGTTCGCAAGGTGCTGTCACGAGTGCTGCCAGGCGCGCCGGGGCCGGTTCAGGCTTTCATGGATAAGGGGGAGGACTTCGTCATCGCCCGCGAGATCAAGGAACTGGTCGACGGCATGAACAAGCTGGTCAGCAGTCGCCTGCTTGATGCGTCAGCCATCGAACGACAGCTTATCGCGCGTGATCGGGAGATGGATCATGCGTTTACGAAGGACTTACAGGTGACGGCGATTCGCGGTGCCCGCAACTATATTGGCGACAAGCTGATCCGCACGGCGAAGCCGCATAAGCTGCTGGACCCGAAGAACGGACCGCTGATTGCCGTGAGGCTAAGCATTGTCAGCCGCAAGACGCTGGGCGGGCTCCAGACCGACCTGTCAGGCCGCGTGCTGAATGCCACAGGCGAGCGGATTCAAGGGCTTTATGCGGCGGGAGAAGCTTCCGGTTTTGGCGGCGGAGGTGTGCACGGCTATCGTGCGCTGGAAGGAACATTCCTTGGCGGCTGCCTGTTCTCCGGCAGAGCGGCTGGGCGGGCAGCCTCCGAAGTGCTGTAGAGTTTATAGGTTCAATCATTTAGTTTATTGATGAAAGGAGTCTTCGTTCCACTTTCAAAGTGGATTCGAAGGCTTCTTTACTTTCTATGTCAGAGGGCTGGCGCTCTGACTATTTTTTCAGAAGCTTGGCCGCGATGGGTATGGCCGAATACGACCAGGTCGATGTCTTATTGCTGCGCAATATCGAAGCCAAGCGGTTGATGGTACAGCAACATCAGAGCATTTGAGGGGTTCACGCTTTCAGTCACTCCGCGAGCTCTGCCCGGTCCTTATCGCTATAGTCTTTGCGACCGATCAAAGCGAGCCTGTCCTCAACTTCGACGTATTGGTCGTACAGCACCTTCATACCGCTTTCCTCCAGAAGATCGATCAGCTCTTGGATCTCGCCGTTGAAGCGGTCAAGATTGTTACGGATTTCTTTGCAAAGCTGTTGTAGCCGCCCTTCAATCCATCCATAATAGAAGGATGGAAGGGAGTACGGGCCATGCGTTATTACTACGAAATGATTGAACATCAGGATGACTTGCCGATCCGTCTCTTCGTCAACAGCGTTGAGCATATCCCGTTTCATTGGCACAAAGAGCTCGAATTGATTTATGTGCTGCAAGGAACCGTTATCGTCCATGTGGATCAGAAACAATATGAGCTGGGGCAGGACGGGATCATTGCGATTAACAGTATGGCCGTCCATCAGATTGAGCGAACGATACAGGACAATGTGCTGCTTACATTGCAATTCAATCCTGAGCTGCTTGGCGATGGAGTCAGCCTGAACTGCATCTCGGATCAAGGAGAAGGAAGCCATCGTGGGGCGTTCGACCGGATCCGCAGCGAGCTGGCGCGGATGGCGTGGGAAACCAGCAAGAAAGCTCCAGGCTATCGAAGCTTTGCGCTGGGAAGCCTGCAACTGCTGGCGGGATGCTTGCAGCGATACTTCGCCAAGGATGCGGGACAAGTCGGCAACAAAGATGCCAAGGATTACGATTATATAAGGCTGAGCCGTGTCCTTCAATATGTAGACAGCCATTACAGCCAAAAAATTACGCTGCAGACGATGGCTGATCAGGAACATCTGAGCTTGCATTATTTCTCTCATTTTTTCAGCGATAAGATCGGAGTGCCATTCCAGAAGTATCTGACCTCCGTCCGTTTGGAGAAGGCGGCTGCCGCCTTGACGGAAACCGGCAACAGCATGACACAGATCGCGCTGGATTGCGGATTTGCGAACGTCAAGCTGTTCAATAAATATTTCAAGGAAAAGTTCGGCTGCACGCCCAGCGTCTATCGGGAATCGGCGTTGAATGCCGGGTCGGCACAAGGGAATCGCAAGCCGTTAACCTATGAAGAATCCTCAAGCGGCGATTATTATGAGACCGATACCATTCAGGCGATGAAATCGCTGTTCCGTTATCTGGAGCAAGATGAGTCGAAGGATCGGGAAACAGGCCATCGTCTCTCGCCGGTCGCTGCGGAAGAGGAGGTGCTCCTCTCGATTGATGCCGCTGCGGAGGGTACGCCTTATGCGCCGCACTGGAACAAAGTGACGACAGCGGGAAGAGCGGCGGAGGGATTGCGCTACGATTGGCGTGAGCAGTTTATGGAGATGCAGAGGGAGATGCGGTTCAGCCACATCCGCTTTCATGGTATTTTCAACGATGAAATGATGGTTTACCAGGAGAACGAGGAAGGCGAGCCGATCTATAACTGGGCTTATGTAGATAAGCTTTACGACTTCTTGCTGGAGGCAGGCATTCGTCCGTTCGTTGAGCTCGGCTTCATGCCGAGCCTGCTGCGCCGATCAGGGGAGACGATTTTCTGGTGGAGAGGCAACATCTCCCCGCCCGCGGATCAGAACAAGTGGAACGGCTTGGTCCGTGCCTTTCTCATTCACTGTCTCAACCGGTACGGCATCGAGGAAGTGAGGCAATGGTACTTCGAGGTATGGAATGAGCCCGACCTGTCCGGAGTCTGCTGGGCAGGGAGCAAGGAAGAATATTTCTTCTTCTATGAAGCAACCGCACGAGCCATCAAGGCCGTCGATTCCAGCTTGAAGGTTGGCGGGCCTGCGCTTGGCTACGGTTCATTATGGAATGACGAATGGACAGAGGACTTCATGGCTTATTGCCAGGATAGAAGCGTTCCGCTTGACTTCTTCTCCTTCCATGTCTATTCGGAGTACCCGCAGCGGAAGGATGAGGCCGACAAGCTTACGAGAATCATGCCGCCTTCCTATTACCTTGACAGCGTAGTCAGGCTGAGGTCCAAGCTTGGCATAGAGAAATCGCCGTCTCTGGAGCTGTATATGACAGAGTGGAACTTCTCGTTATACGACCGGAATCTGATTCACGATACGATGTTTATGGCGCCATTTGTCATCCACCATGCCGCAGCGACAATCGGGACGATGGATGCGATAGCCTTCTGGTCGTTCACGGATGTGTTCGAGGAGAGTGTTGTCCCGCCATCACCATTCTACGGAGGTTTCGGTCTAGTGAATCGGGATGGCCTGAAGAAGCCGGGGTATTTTGCGCTGAAGCTGCTGGGCAAGCTGGGAGAACGACTCATAGCCAAGGGTGACGGATATATCGTGACTGGGAGGCAGAGAGGCGGACTGCAGCTTTTGTTCTATTATTACACGCATGTCGACAAGCTGTTCGCAAGCGGGGATTGGTCAGGCTTGACGGAACTGAGCCGTTATTCTGTCTTTGAGGAGAACGGGCATAGAGCCATCACAGTACTGCTGGAAGGGCTGACGGGAATCTACAAGCTGACAAGCTATCGTCTGGATCGGGATTGCGGCTCTGTATTCGACGAGTGGGTAAAGCTCGGCGCGCCTCTGCACCCTACACATGAAGAATTGGAGTATTTGGAAGGAAGAAGCGGACCGGCCATTGCGGCGACAACGATTGAGGCACATGGACGATATGAGCTGAACTGCACGCTCTCGCCGCATGGCGTAGCGATGTATCTCCTTGAACCGATTTACGAATAGCCAAGCAGGCATGGACGATATGCTCTTGGAGGAAAATCATCATAGACAACAAGCACCCCTGAGGCAGGGGTGTTTTTTGCTGTATAGGTACAATTTCCTCTAGGCAATCTATAGCTAACAAGCGATAATACGGCAAAATAACGACCTATCCAGGGCAAATAACGACAAGAAAGCGCTATCAAACAATTTTATACTAAATAAGCAATCATATGAGGCAATCAAATTGTATAGGGGGATTTGCGGATGGATCGTCTGATGAAATGGATGACGGAAAAATTTGCTCCGCGAATGGAGGCCATCACCAAAAATGTGTGGGTGGACTCGATACAAGAAGCAATTATGGTGACGCTGCCGATGATCTTTATCGGTTCGTTAATTACGCTGGTTTCGATATTGAAGGATTTTATACCCGCAATGCCGGATTTGACGCCGATTACGACGTTCAGTTTCGGATTGCTGGGGCTGTTTATTTCTTTCCTGACGCCTTATATGGTTATGCAGAAGAAGGAGCGACACAAGATTAAGCTCATCTCGGGCTTTACGGGCCTGTCCCTGTTCCTGATGCTGCTTAGTCCAACGTTCGGCGAGGACGGCTCCGTGCAGTTCGTGCTGGAGCGCTTTGGTCCGACAGGCATGGTTGCGGCACTGCTCGTCGGTATTGTCGTGGCGGTCGTCATGAATGTATTCAACCGGTTCTCCTTGTTCAGCAAGGATACCAAGCTGCCCGAATTTATTGTGGACTGGTTCGATTTCCTTGTACCGATCGCTATTATTCTGGCAGGAGGATGGGTTCTGATTTACCAGCTTCACTTCGATATCTTTGCACTCATTATTAGTGTGTTTGAACCGTTGAATGCGATCAGCCAGACGCTGGCCGGGTTCGTTTTGTTCAACTTTATCGGGGTAGTGCTCTATTCCTTCGGTGTCAGTCCTTGGGTGATGGTTCCGATTTTCTATGCGATCTGGTTCCCGGCGATTGAGGAGAATGCCGCGCTTGTGGCTAAAGGAATGGACCCTATTAATATCAATACGTTCGAGACGTTTTTCTCCGGCTGGGTAGGCGTGGGGGGATTAGGCGCAACGCTGCCGCTGGCTATTCTGTTCCTGTTCGCCAAGTCGAAGAAGCTGAGCTCCATCGGCAAAGCGACGGTCGTGCCTTCACTCTTCAACATTAACGAGCCGGTCATCTATGGCGCTCCAATTGCGTTCAATCCGATTCTGATGGTGCCAATGTGGATTAACGGCATTATCATCCCGGTTATCGTCTATTTGGCTCTGGATTGGGGACTCGCAGATATACCGAGCCAGCTGTTCCAGCTCTGGTATACGCCAATCGGCATTTCGACTTATATTGTATCCGGCATCAATGGATTGGTGCTGCTCGCCTTTGTCCTGTTGATTATGTTCGTCGTATGGTACCCGTTCTACAAAGTATATGATCTGCAAGAGCGCAAGAAAGAGGATGCGGAAGCTCAAGCGTAAAGCAGCCAGCACGAAAGAAGCTGCGAACGATCAAGAGTAAGCCGCAAGCTATAATAAAGGAGTGGGAGAATAATGAAACATACTGCCGAAGACCTGATAAAAGAAATGACGCTGGAGGAGAAGGCCGCCTTGTGTGCCGGACTCAATATGTGGATGACCAAAGGCATCGACCGGCTCGGCATCCCGGCTATTCATATGTACGACGGAACCAACGGCATTCGGAAGACCAGCAGCGATGAGGAAATGGGCATTACCAGTCAGAACTTGCCGGCAACCTGCTATCCTACCGGCTCGGCAATCGGCTCCTCATGGAATACGGAGCTGCTTAGGGAGATCGGCGTTGCTCTTGGCGCCGAAGGCAGAGAGATGGGCGTGGAGCTGTTGCTTGGCCCGGGCATTAACATGAAGCGTACACCGCTGGGAGGCCGTAATTTCGAATATTATTCGGAGGACCCTTGTCTGTCTGGCGAGCTGGGCGCAGCATTTGTGAACGGACTGCAAAGCCAGGGCGTTGGCGCTTCGGTGAAGCATTTTGCCTGCAACAATCAGGAGCACGAGAAGATGGTGACCAGTTCGGAGGTAGATGAGAGAACGCTTCGCGAAATCTATCTCAGCGCCTTCGAACGGATTGTGCGAAAAGCTAATCCATGGACCATCATGTGCTCATATAACTTGCTGAATGGCACGTATGCCAGCGAAAATGAGCATCTGCTGAATGATATCCTGCGCGAGGAATGGGGATATGACGGTGTCGTGCTGTCCGATTGGACGGCTGTTAACGACCGGATTCGAGGTCTCAAAGCTGGCCTTGATCTGGAGATGCCAGGTCCTGCAGACTACAACGCCAAAGCTATCGTTGCTGCCGTGCAGAGCGGAGCGCTGTCGGAAGATAAGCTGAACGCTTCTGTGCGCAGAATAGTGGAACTGGTTCGCAAGACGACGGCAGCCACCGAATCAGCTGGCGGTGCAGCAACCTCCTCCGATTATCACACGCTTGCAAGAAGGGCTGCGGCTGAAAGCATTGTTCTGCTTAAGAACGACAGCAGCATTCTGCCGATCAACCGCGAAGCGGTCAAGTCTATCGCTGTCATTGGACGTTTCGCAAAACAGCCTCGCATTCAGGGCGCAGGCAGTGCCGAGGTTACACCGACGTTCGTTGATATTCCGCTTGACGAGCTTCGTAAGCTTGCGGGAGACGAGATTGCCTTCACCTATGCGGATGGATACCCTCAGCAGGATATCATCGATGATGCCCTGATCGAGGAAAGCGCGAAGCTGGCTGCTGCTGCGGAAATGGCGATACTGTTCGTCGGCCAGCCGGAGTATGCGGAATCGGAGATGCATGATTTGAGCGGGATTGATCTGCCTGCTCATCAGGTGAAGCTGATCCAGGCCGTTGCCGCCGTTCAGCCGCGCTGCGTCGTCATTACAAGCAGCGGCACCGCTCTCGCCATGCGCCCATGGGTACAGCATGTACCAGGCATCATTCATATGTGGCTGACCGGACAAGGCAGCGGACGGGCGATCGCAGAGATATTGCTTGGCCATGTGAATCCGTCCGGCAAGCTGTCGGAGACGTTCCCTGTCAAGCTATCCGACAACCCTTCTTATATGAGAATTCGCGGCGAGAACGGCAAGCTCTATTACCGGGAGGGACTGTTCGTCGGCTACCGCTACTATGACAAGAAGGAGCTTGCTCCGCAATTCCCGTTCGGCCACGGACTGTCGTACACGACTTTCGCTTATGCCGGGATGAAGGCGGTCCAGCATGAGCGCGGCGTCACGGTGTCCTTCAGCGTGACCAACACAGGATCGGTATTCGGACAAGAGGTTGTGCAGCTATACGTCCATGATGAGGAATGCAAGTGGATCAGGCCGGATCAGGAGCTTAAGGCGTTCACGAAGATCGCGCTTGAGCCTGGAGAGTCGAAGGAGGTTTCCTTCGAACTGGAGGAACGTGAATTCGCCTATTACAACACGAAGTGGGGCAAATGGGTGGCTGAAACGGGCTACTTCCAGCTATCGGCCGGCAGCTCCTCGCGGGATATTCGGCTTCGTGAGCGGCTTTATTGCAACTTCGGGAAAGAGGAGATCTCGTTCCATAAGTTCAGTCTGCTGAATGACTGGATCAGCGACACTGACGCGCGCGACATTCTGGAGCGGACCCTAAATGCTATGAACGAGCATGTGGTAGACAAAGTAGTGTTGAATGAAGAATTTATCGGATTCTGGGGCGATTTCCCCGTCATTAAAGTCATTCAGATGTTCGGGCAGGTCTGGCTGAAAGAGAATACGCCGGATGCGGTGACAGAAGCGATGATCTCGGAATTCGAGCAAGTGCGCAGAGGGTAATCGAATCCGATTCAACTGGATTAATGCCCGCTTGACCAGACCATGAAGAAGTCATGTTTGTCGTTTTCTTTATCACATAGAGGGGCTATCCCAAAGGTCATCATTTTAGATGGCGGAGGGATACGCCCCTTTTTCATTTTGTAAGCGCGGACTGTTCCCGTTGGCCAGTAGCGCCAGCTCTTACCCCGCCTTCTGGCCGTTGCCCGCTTGCTTCTTCCGAATGGATATCATAACGAGCACATTCATCAGAACGGGCAGGATAGCGGCAAGCAGGAAGCGCCACTCGCCTGTCACAGCGGAAATAATCGCGAACAACAACAGAAAGGATACGCCGATTGCAATACTCAGTACAAGTTGAAGTTTGCTGTTTCTTCCTTCATCAGGGTCCTCCGTCATGCGCGCATGAAGGATGAAGAAGGTCAGCCCCCAACTGCCCAGATGGACGAACAGCAGAATCGCCAGCGACGGGATCGTGCCGATCGACAGACCGAATACTTCCAGCGACATCAGAACATAGATAGCCGTAATCGTGAAGTACCAGGAGATCGAGCGGGATTTGCTTGCCATATAAGCGTGCATCTCATCCAGTCCGTTGTTTTTGGCGGCGGCGCGTCTGCCGAAATACCATCCTGCTATTCCGAACAGAAGCCCTCCGTATATACCGAGATAAACCATCTACTTCTCCCCCTTTTCTTCAAATAGAAATACATCCTCGATTTGCATACGGAACGCTTTGGCGATTTTGAACGCGAGCTCCAGAGACGGGTTGTATTTCATCGTTTCGATTGCGATGACCGATTGTCGGGAGACACCGATGATTTCACCAAGCTGCTCCTGCGTCATGCCATGATCGGATCGCAATGACCGGATACGATTTTTAATAAGGAATCCCTCCAATCACGGAAGTTTCATGAAATGTAAAGTGAACTTTACGTAAAGTGTACTTTACATTCATGCTGCATGTCAATCTTTTCCTGATTCAGGTTCTCATGCCGGATAAAAAACAAATAACGGGATACCTCGATTAGAGGCATCCCGTTGTTGATGAAGGCGATTAATCTGCCTTATTCGAGAATGTAGCATGAATGAGAACAACTTCCGCTTGCGATCCGATCCGAATCGGAGGTCCCCAGAAGCCGAAGCCGGAGGAGACGATGGAATGAAGCTGATCCTTTTGCAGGTAGCCCCAATCATTTTCGAATAATCGCTGGGTAACCAGATGCGCAGGCGCGATCTGTCCGCGATGGGTGTGGCCGGAGACGACCAGGTCGATGCCTTGCCGCTGCGCGATATCGAAGCCAAGCGGCTGATGGTCAAGCAGCATCAGGGTATTCGAAGAATTGACGCCCTTGGTCAGCTCCGCGAGCTCAGCGCGCTCCTTGTCACTATAGTCTTTGCGGCCAATCAAGGTAAGCCAGTCCTCAATTTCCACGTATTCGTCGTACAGCACCGTCATGCCGCTTTCTTCCAGAAGATCGATCAGCTCCTGCATCTCGCCGTTGAACCGGTCATGGTTCCCCAGCGATGCATAGACGCCATAAGGCGCCTTGATCCCGGCGAGTATCTCGCCGATCCCTTTCTTCTTGTAAGGCACGATATCGTCATCGATAATGTCCCCCGGGAATAGCACGATATCCGGCTGCAGCGCATTGATCTCCTCGACGAGCCGGATGGCGTGTTTTTTGCCAGACAAGTAGCCGAAGTGCATATCCGAAGCCATCGCGATTTTCAGCTCGCCGCTTTCGGGACCTGGCTTGTCGATGCTGATATCGTAAGAGCGAACGGTAGGCGTATACGCATTGTAGCTGCCATAGCCAATGAGCAGGAGCAACGCTGTGAGTGTGACGATGCCGGCCCACTTCTGTACATGATGGCGAGGAAGGGAGGTTAGTCTGGAGAGCCAGACGATCAGATGAACGACGGGCAGCATCAGCACAAGCAAGCTGAAGATAGCCAGCCAATAGGAGCCGATAATGTTCAGAATGGCCGAGCCGGCGAACACTCTGGCGAGAATAAAGGAAGCAGCCAGGAAGATAAGTGCGGCAATATAGAGCAGACGGAATCGCCGGGATACCGAAGGCCTCATCCAAGACCAGCCGCTCCAGCCTATGTAGAACACAATAAGTCCGTATAACAACAGAAAAACAATGCCGATTGCAATAAACATGGTGCCCTCCTTTAAGATGTTAGTCCCATTATATCATCCGTCATGCATGAACTAAAAATTTACCTGTCTCCAGAGGAGGCAGCGGTCTTCATGCATCGCAGCATGATACCGAGTTTGTGCCATCCACTTCCTGTCGCATGTGTTCGGCATTCTATCCTGTTATAGCGGCTTCTTCATCGCAAGTAATCAAAAATGAGCCTCAAAAGGTCAATGGAGCGCGATATGGCTAGCGGTGCGGTGGATTGCGTTACACTTGTTTCGATCATCCGATAACTATTTACAATTTTCCCCTTTATGCTAGGCTTAACAAGAAGAGACGCTATGTACGAAGCGGGAGGTTGTAAAGCCATGTACGTTAAGTCAGTATTAATGCTGATCGTTGCAGGATTGCTATGGGGGTGTTCTAATGAAGGAAGCGAGAAGTCCTATCCGGATCACAAAACAGAGGATCTTATGGAGAAACATATAGAGGATCATACAGATGAACCTATACGGTTTTTACAGGACCAGACGAAAGCTACAATTACAGAAGTTGACGGTAAGGATAAGCTCGTAACGTTCGAGTATCTACTTGAGAATGAAGCTCCCGCTTCAAAGAAGGTATATATTGAAATCCTCATTCATGATGAGAAGTGGAGGGAACTGGTCGGCTTGGAGCATCTTCGTGTAAACGGAGAGCAATCGGAACCCGTTGCCTTAGAGCCTTCGGCAGAACATAGAGGCAGTGTATCGATCTCGATTCCGGCGGCAGCCAGCTTGCAAGATGAAGATATTGAAGCCCGTTTAACCGAGTCTGATGCTATCGAGATTCAAGTGGTTCATGCAGAGAACCAAGCTATACTTGCGAGCGAATATGTTCGTACGCTCGATGTTGTGAAAAATTCATTGTAAACTTGAACTTGTGATAGATCAAGAAAGCCCAAGCAACTGCCGGTTGGCGATTGTCTTGGGCTTTTCGTTCTGAGGATATCACTTTTTAGGATTGAACCTGCGCTTTACGGAACGTGCTTCTGAAGTACAGCATCGAGCACGCGATAGCGGCCAACACAACAACGGTCAATCCCCAGTAAATATTGCTGTAGGCATGGGAGAGAGACAGGTTCTTCTGCCAGACCAGCGCGCTTGCCGCTATGGCCACGCCGAAGGCGCCGCTGAAAAATTGCAGGAGCTGGAACAGGCCAAGTCCCGAACCGATCTGGGACGGCTCCAGAATACGGGACATCTCGTTCGAGACGCTGCTGGATAGAATCGTAAAGCTAGTGCTGAGCAGCATATAGATGAACAGGATCGCCCAGTAAGACAACCCTTCGAACAGGGCGAACAGCACGACCGCAGCCAGCAGGAACAGCGGGATATAGCGGATGATGGTGCAGTTGCCGTTCGTATCAATATACTGTCCCACACGTCTGGAAACGAACATCGCGAGCATAGCGCCCGGGAAGATGATCAGCCCCGCCTCAATAGCGCTTAGTCCATATTGCTTCACGAGAATTTGCGGCATAAGAAACAGCGTCGCAAAGCTGCATAGGTATGCGGCGATGCCGACCCCGCCCAGGATCAAATACGAGCGGTTGCGGAAGAGCGACGGCAGCACGAACGGATTGGCTGCGGTGCGGATGCGCACAATAAACAAGATGATAGATATTAGACCGAGAGCCAGCGCGATAAAGGATTGGTTCGTCAGGAACAGAAGCAGACCTGTTGTACCAACGCCGATGAAGATGGCGCCAATCGCGTCGAAGGAGCCTTTTTTCATCTTTTCCTTCGGGATGTAAGCCGCAAATAAAGGGACAAGTACAATCGTGACAGCGGTCAGCACGAATAGAACATGCCAGCCTATGTATTCGACGACTGCGCCTCCAACTACAGGACCAAGACCGAGTCCTAAAGATACCGAGGACATAATCAGCGCCATTGCTTTCCCTCTGCGTTCAAGCGGAACATAACGCGAGATCAGCACCAGTGACAGCGCGGGGATCGAGCCTGCACCCGAAGCTTGAACAACGCGCGCGCCGATCAGCATAAGGAAGCTATTGCTGAACAAGCCTGCGATAGCGGCAAGACTGAGTGACAATATGCCGATGATGAAAAGTCTACGAATTGGAACGAAGTCAGCCAGTCGGCTGTACGTAATGGACGAGATCGCAAATACGATGGAGTACCCCGTTACAATCCATGAGGTTGAGGATGCCGAAAGCTGAAAGGCTTCCGCTACATCCGGCAAAGCCAGATTAAACATCATCGTGTTCATGATGACGACGACAATGGTAATGCCGAGCAGTCCGAGTACAGCGCCTTCTTTCATAGCTCCTTGCTCAGCCGAATGATGAGTTTGCTTAGTCATGGGGTTTCACCTCCAATTTTTAAAGTTCGATTGTTATCGAACAATAGAATCATAGCACGCGTTATGGTATAATGCAATCATCTACATTATATTTTTGCAGGGGGCTATAGACATGAAAATATTAGTGCATCCCGACCGTGCAGATATCCATTTATCCTCTGTATTGTATGCCTTAAGCGATCCTCTCCGGCTTATGATCGTCTCTCAGCTACGCGATGTACCGGAGAGAGCCTGCGGTGAATTTGAATTGCCTGTAGCCAAGTCCACACAATCTCACCATGTCCGTACGCTGAGGGAGGCTGGCATCATCTATGTACGCTGTGTCGGCACGCAACGGCTTATCTCGCTGCGTGCTGTAGATCTGGAGGCGAGATTCCCAGGGTTGCTCTCTTCTATTCTGGAAGCGTATGAGAACTCGGGAGAGAAGGAGCGCATCATAAGCCCGGAGCATTCATCAGACTGATGAATAACCTTCTTATTATAGAAGTTTGTATAGAATCAACTTGAAGAAGCCGAATCGTTCCTTATGGCGCAGTATTCTTGCCTGGCTAAGTCAGCCAAGCGGACTGCGTCTTTTTTGTCGTGCTGAAGAAAGAACAGCGTCTCTTGCAGCTATTAGAGTCGTGAAAGTACTATTGAATAGTCGTATGGCGGGTAGCTCATAATGAGCAGAGGCGTTAGGATAGAGGGACGATTTTGCGGATAATGATAGCTGCCGGATAACCGAACAGAAAAGGGTGATCGCGCATGAGGGGACGGCTTGGCGGTATCCCATGGCAAACAATTAGGGTCAGGCTGGTGCTTGGCCTTCTCTGTATAACCATTCCATTGATCGCGCTGCTGATCTACAACAATCGGTATAGCGTGAATGTCATTCACAACCAAGTAGCGAATTCGAACAAAAACCTGGTATCCGTCTTCATGAAGCAGATCGATGACCAGCTCTCCGAAACGGAGCGTCATTTGATGGGTCTGATGCTGACGGAGCCCAATCTGCTGGCCATGGGGGAGGCGAGCCCGGAGGATGAATACATGATGGCGAAGAGCAGCGTGTCGCGGAGACTGACTTCGGATCTGATCGTCTATCCCTATATTGACGGTTTTTTTGTCTACTCGATCCCTAGACGGGATAGTGTAGAAACCTTTCGTGACGAGATGAGCTACAAGGAGCTGACCAACATCAGGGCAACGGTAGAGCAGCTTGCTATCGGACTGGCGGAGCAGCCGACTCATCTGAACAACAAATGGCGGGTGCAGCAGATGAATGACGAGTTCTACATCCTGCGCCTGTTCGGGGACGGCAATCTCTATATAGGCGCCTGGGTGAAGGCGAAGTCGATGCTGAAGCCGCTTAGCGCTATGCATGCGGGAGACCGGGGCGCTTCTCTTATTGTAGGCGGTGAGGGGCAAATCTTATCCAGCACGGAGGAGCTGGCTCATGCTGGACTAGACTTTACCCGGGGGTTCGAGAACCACTACTTGTCCGGGACGGATGAGGATTATCTGGTCGTTGGCGAATCCTCTGTGAAAGGCAGCTTCAATCTGGTTTCGGTGGTGCCGGACAGGCTCATTCTGGAGAATCTCCCTTACTTGGCAAAGGCTGCTTTGGTCGTAATCCTGATCGCTCTTGTTATGCTGCCGCTCAGCCTATGGTTTCTTCGCAAGGTGCTGCTGCTTCCGCTTCAGAAGATGACTAAAGCAATGCGGCGTATTGGAGAGGGCAATTTCAATACGAAGATTGAGGAATCTTCCGTACAGGATGAATTTCAGCTAGTGAACCGAACCTTCAATCATATGATTACGCAAATTGAGGAATTGAAAATTCATATCTACGAAGAGCAGATCAGCAAGCAACGCGCGGAGCTGAAGCATCTTCAATTACAGATCAACCCTCATTTTTTCATGAACTCATTAAATATTGTGTACAATCTGGCGCAGGTGAAGCAGTACAGCCTCATCCAAGAGATGACGATGTGTCTGGTCCACTATTTCCGCTATACGCTGCAAAGTAATCAATCTCTTGTGCTGTTAAGAGACGAGCTGAAGCATGTCCGCAACTTCCTGCGCATCCAGCAGCTCAGATTCCCGCATCGTCTGGTGATTGAGATCGATGTGCCGGAATATTTGCAAGAAACACAGGTTCCGCCACTGCTCTTGCAGACCTTTGTGGAAAATGTGGTGAAGCATGCGGTGCGGATGGAGGGCACCAATACGGTGACGATCGAAGCGATGCTTAGCGGCTTGGAGGAAGAGCCGACGGTTATCCTGTCGGTTCGCGACAATGGCCCCGGATTTTCCGATGAGGCGCTGGAGTCGATTCGGTCGGGCAAGCAGCTAGTGGACGAGAAGGGCGAGCATATCGGATTATGGAATGCCCGGGAGCGGCTGAGATTGCAGTACGGGGACCGCTCGTGGATGGATTGCTATAATGACGAACCGCATGGAGCTGTGGTGGAGATGGGCATACCGCTCAGAGCGGATTCGTCTCAGAAGGAGGAGAAGGACGATGTGTCAGCTTCTAATCGTAGATGATGAGCTCATCGCAGTGGAAGGGCTGAAGTCGGGTGTGCAATGGTCTGCTATCGGCATCAGCAAGGTATTCACTGCTCATAGCGCGGAGCAGGCGAAGGGCATATTCGGACAGGAGAGGATTGATATCCTGCTGTGCGATATCGAGATGCCGCAGGCCACAGGACTTGAGCTGCTGGAATGGGTAAGACGGCATTATCCCCGGACGGAGACGATCTTTCTCACCTGCCATGCGGACTTCGGGTACGCCAAGCAAGCGATCCAGCTGGGAAGCCTGGATTATTTGCTGAAGCCGATTCCGTATCCGGATTTGGAGGAGACGATCAAGAGGGCGATACGTAAGCTGGATCAGGATAACCGGAACAGCGAGTTCAGCCAATACGGGAAGTATTGGGTCCAGTATCAGCCGCTGCTTGTGGAGCGGTTTTGGCTGGACATCTTGAACCAGGCCATCCCCGGAGATGCGGAAGCGATCAGAAAGGCCGCGGAAGAGCGCAATATTCCCTATACGAATGAAATGCGTTTTCTGCCGGTGCTGATTCATGTGCGGAGATGGCATAAAAAAATTACGCTGCGTGATGAAAAAATTATGGAGTACGCCATCCGCAAGTCGGCGGAGGAACTGCTCCTGAATGAGCTGGAAAACGGTTTGCTGATTTCGCTTGGCGACGGCTATATGCTCGCCATGATGAATCTGGAGTCGCAATCAGCGGTGAACGAGAAGCTGAGAGCAGGCTGCGAGCAATGGATCGAGGCTTGCCGCACGTACTTCTTCGCGGGTGTATCGTGTTATATCGGAGAGACAGCCCATCCCGACCAGCTGGCTTACATGTTCCTTCGACTGCGCAAGCTGGATGAGAACAATGTGGCTCATGATCAAGGGGTATTCTCCTTGCAGGACCCGCAAATCTTGTCCTCAGGAGGCATGCCGCCCGACATCGGAACCTGGTCCATTCTATTGAAGGAAGGCGCGCGCGAGCCGTTGCTGCTGGCGGTTGAAGATTATATGGGGATGCAGGTCGCATCCGGCGGACTGGACTTCGACCGATTGAATCAATTCATACAAGACTTTCAGCAGATGGTCTATTATGTGCTGCAAGTAAAAGGCATCCAGGCGCATCAGCTATTTGGGGACAACGACTCCATAACGCTGCATGCTGCGGCGACGCGCACGTCGACCGATGCCTTGGATTGGATTCGCCATATCGTGGACAAGTCGATCCAGTTCGACAGTGCACTCGACCAGACGCAGAGTGTAACGGAGAAGGCCAAGGCTTTCATTCATGAGCATCTCTCCGAGGATATTTCCAGGGACGATATTGCGAGTCATGTCTACTTAAACCCGGATTATTTGACGCGGATATTCAAGAAAGAGACCGGTATGTCAGTATCCGATTATGTGCTGCAGCAACGGCTTACCTTAGCGGCGGGTCTGCTGGCGCAAACGGAACTGTCGGTCAGCACGATTGCCAGCAAGGTCGGTTACGCCAACTTCTCGCATTTCTCCAGAATGTTCAAGAAGTATTTGAACCTGAGCCCGCTGGAATACCGCAGCCAGCAGCAAGCTGCTAGTCCCCGGCCCGCAAGTCGTGAAAGTGACAGTGGGAAGTCGTAAAGAGGGCAGAGTCATGACGGCTCGCGGTCGTACAATGAACACAGCACCAACCATTATACGAAAAGCGGGGGAGAACAAAATGAAAAACATCATGCGAGGGGCAACTCTGCTGCTGTTGTGCTTTGTCCTGGTTCTGTCGGCTTGCGGCAAGGGCAACAATGGAGCAGGCAACGGCAATCAGCCGGGCAGCAGCGCGAATACAGGGAGCAAACCGGACGAGAAAGTAGAGGAAATTACGGTAGCCTTCCCGCTCGTCAGCACCTCCCAGCAAGACTTGCAACTGGTAGAGGATGAGATTAATAAAATCTCCGAGGAGAAAATTAAAGTGCGGGTCAAGTTCCTGCCGATCAACGCAGGCGAATGGGCTCAGCGCATGAACCTGATCTTCAGCGGCGGCGAGACACTCGACCTTACCTTTGTCTCCGGCTTAATGTACAGCAACATGGTTGCCAAAGGTCAGCTTATCGAACTGGATGAGCTGCTGAATAAGCATGGCGAAGGCATCAAACAAGCGTTCGACGAGAAGTATCTGAACGCAACCAAAATTAACGGCCAAATCTACAGCGTGCCGACCGTGCGCGACTTGGCGGGCAGCTATGGCCTCACGATGCGCAAGGATTTGGTAGACAAGTACAACATCGATATCGAAGCGATTCAGACATTGGACGATGTTGAGAACCTGTTCAAAACGATTAAGGCGAGCGAGCCTCATATTGTACCGCTCGTACCGGGCGGAGTCGGTCAGTCCTTCCGTGAGAACCATGTGTTCTTCGATCCGCTTGGCGACTTTATGGGCGTATTGCCTAATTACGATAACGATCTGAAGATCGTTAATATGTACGAGATGCCGGAATATAAGGCATTTATCGACCGTATCCGCAAGTGGTATCTGGAAGGCTACATCCTGCCGGATGCGGCTACGAACAAGACAACAACGTTCGAGCTGATCAAGTCCGGCAAGGCCTTCTCTTATATGGCGCTGCAGAAACCAGGCTTCGCCGCGCAGGAGTCGAAGGCATCCGGCACGCAGATGGTTACGAAGGAATTGCTGCCGCCGGTAGCGACAACAAGCAACGTGACCAATGCGCTATGGGGCATTCCGGTAAACTCCAAGCATCAGGAGAAAGCGATGCAGTTCCTGAACCTGATGTATTCCGATGCTGATATCGTCAACCTGTTCGACTGGGGGATTGAAGGCAAGCATTATGTGAAGGAGAAGGGCGAAGCCGACCATATCATCTCCTACCCTGCTGGCCAGGATGCTACAACAATCGGCTACAACATGCTGGGCTGGATGTTCGGCAACCAGTTCCTGTCGTATGTCATGAAGACCGATGATCCGGACATTTGGAAGAAGACGGCGGAATTCAACAGCACCTCCAAGCCATCCAAGGCGCTTGGCTTTGTATTCGATGCGTCTGCGGTGAAGACGGAAGTGGCGGCGGTGTCCAATGTCGTTACCCAATATAAGCTGCCGCTGGAGACGGGAAGCGTGGATCCCGACAAATTGCTGCCGGAGTTCATCTCCAAGCTGAAATCGGCCGGCATGGACAAGATTATCGCCGAGAAGCAAAAGCAATTGGATGAGTGGGCAAAAAACAACTCGGTTCAGTAATAGTGGAATGCCACACTTGCTGCCCGGCCAATGACGAGTTGGCCGGGCTTATTATTCCAGGCAGTCTCGGATAGAGAGGGAGAGAATAGGGTGAATACGACAACACGACGCAAGAGAGGAGCCCGGCTGCGCAGATTTATCCCGCTATACATTATGATGCTGCCGGGACTGGCTTATCTGATCATTAACAACTACTTGCCAATGTTCGGTCTGTCGATCGCGTTCAAGGACATCAATTATGCCAAGGGCATCTGGGCGAGCGATTGGATCGGTCTTAAAAATTTTGAATATTTGTTCAAAACGACCGACGCTTACATCATTACGAGAAATACGCTGCTCTACAATGCCGTATTTATTGTTCTCGGTTTGGCGATTGCGATCGCCATTGCGATTCTGCTGAACGAGATTAGAAGCAAGATGGCGAGGGGCTTCTATCAAAGCGTGATCTTGCTGCCTTATCTAATCTCTATTATTTTGGTCAGCTATCTCGTATACGCCATGCTCAGCGTGGATGCAGGCTTTATTAACAAGACGATTCTGCCCATGCTTGGCCTTGATCCCATCTCGTGGTATCTGGAACCGAAGTATTGGCCGTATATTTTGACCGTCGTCCATATCTGGAAGGGAGCGGGCTACTCCTGCATTATCTTCCTGGCGGCTATCTTAAGCATCGACCGCGAGTATTACGAGGCGGCGGAGCTGGACGGTGCGTCAAAGTGGATGCAAATTCGTAAAATTACGTTCCCGATGATCACGCCGATCATCACGATGCTGACGCTGCTTGGCATCGGACGCATTTTCTATTCCGACTTTGGCCTATTCTATCAAGTGCCTATGAATTCTGGCGCGCTGTATGAAACAACGAACGTCATCGACACCTATGTATTCCGCGGGCTGATGCAGCTTGGCGACATCGGCATGTCGGCGGCGGCAGGTTTCTATCAATCGCTGGTCGGCTTTATTCTGGTGCTGGTATCCAACTATATTGTGCGCAGGTTCGACAAGGACAACGCCTTGTTCTAGGGAGGGAGATTCATATGACGAAAGAATACCGGGGCTGGCGCTGGTCGGCGCACATCATATTAGGCTTGTTCGCGCTAGCGTGCATCTTGCCGTTTGTGCTGCTGTTCACCTCCTCTGTGACCGATTCGAAGGTAATTGTGACGGAAGGTTATACGTTCTTTCCTTCCAGTCTCAGCTTTGCCGCTTATGATTACCTGTGGCAAAACTCGAAAATGATCTTTAATGCTTACGGCATTACGATTCTGACGACGGTGATCGGCACGACGGCAAGCTTGCTGATGACCTCCATGCTCGCATACCCGCTGTCCCGCAAAGATATGCCCGGCGGTATGGTGCTGGCTTTTATCGTATTTTTTACGCTGCTGTTCAACGGGGGCCTTGTCCCTACTTATATGGTCTACACGCAATTATTTGATATTAAAAACACGCTGCTGGCTCAGATCGTGCCTTGGCTGCTGATGAACGGATTTAATGTGCTGCTTATGCGCGCATTTTTCATGAACAGCGTTCCGAAGCCTGTTCTGGAGTCGGCGAGCATTGATGGTGCGGGAGAATTCACGATTTATTACAAGATCGTGCTCCAGCTGTCGCTGCCGATCATGGCGACGATCGGGCTGTTCCAGGCGCTTGCTTACTGGAATGATTGGAACAATGGGCTTGTATTCGTGACCGACTCTGCACTGTTCAATCTGCAAAACGTGCTGAACCGGATTATGAGCGATATCGAATTTCTGTCCAGTAATGCCAGCATGGGCTCGGGCAGCATTATCGCTCAGCTGCCGAGCGAGACGTTCCGCATGGCAATTGCGGTTATCGGCATATTGCCGATCTTGATCGCGTATCCGTTTTTCCAGAAGTTTTTTGTCAAAGGTTTGACCATCGGCGCTGTGAAAGGCTAAGGAGGAGAACACGATATGATCGGATTATGGCATGCAATTGTAGAGACGCCATCCATGAAGATGAAGCTTCATTTCAAAGTTTCGAAGAAAGCCGTCTATACGCTGGACATGGCGACGGAGCCGCTCGCTATTCCTATACAGATTGATACGCTGTCGGTCGAAGGCAACAGTCTGACAGCCAAGGCGAAGGCGTTCTGGATGCCAGGGGAGGAAATTGAGGTTCGCTTGGCGTTCAAGGAGGATGCCTTTGAGGGGGATATCTATATCCCTGCCATTGGCAAGCTGCCGCTTCAAGGCGCAAGAGGGCGCGGCCCGCATCTGTCGGAAGCGCTTATCGAGGAGATTGTTCCTTACCGGAAGGAGTCGGTACGAGAACGGTCCGACGAAGAGATTGAATTGGAGGTCAAATCTCTCCTGGGACGCATGACGCTGGAGGATAAGATCGGCCAGATGTTCCAGGTGCTGGCCTCGAACTTCTCGTTCGGCAACGCGGTTGCGACCGATCCGCCGGAGAAGCTTATTGCGGAGGGACGGGCAGGCTCCGTCCTCGGCGCATTCGATGTCAGCCGCGTGTTCAAGCTGCAGAAGATCGCCGTGGAGCAGTCGCCGCACGGTATCCCGCTGCTGTTCAACGCGGACATCATTCACGGCTCGCAGACGGTGTTCCCTGTGCCGCTTGCTTGGTCGTGCAGCTGGGATATGGAAGCGATCAAGGAGGCTTGCGCCATTGCGGCGAAGGAAGCCAGTGCGTCGGGCACGGTGTACAATCACGGTCCGATGATCGATATCGGACGTGATCCGCGCTGGGGGCGCGTAGTGGAAGGCTCGGGAGAAGACCCGTACCTGGGTGCGCTTATTGCAAAAGCGCAGGTCGAAGGCTTCCAAGGAGAATCGCTGTTCCATGCGGAGACGATTGTCGCTTGCCTGAAGCACTTTATCGGATACGGCGCTTCCGAAGGGGGACGCGACTACAATACGGTGGACATGTCCGAAGCAACGCTGCGGAATGTCTATCTGCCGCCATTCCAAGCCGGACTTGAAGCGGGAGCCGCATCAGTCATGAACGCCTTCAACATCTATCAAGGCGTGCCGGTTGCAGCCAGCGAGGAACTTCTAAAGCGGCTGCTCCGCGAGGAGCTTGGCTTCGACGGCGTGCTGATCTCAGACTACGGCGCAGTGGACGAGATCGTTCAGCACGGCTTTGCCGAGGATGAGCGAGAAGCGGCGAAGATGGCTGTGAATGCGACGATGGATATCGAGATGGCGACGCGCTCTTATGAGCATCTGGCGGAGCTGGTTCGCGAGGGCAGCGTGCCGGAGGAGACGATTGATGCAGCTGCCCGCCGCATTCTGCGGCTGAAGTACAAGCTGGGGCTGATGGATGATCCGTTCCGCTATATCCGTCCGGAGAAGGAGCAGGAATACCACTTTCATGAGGATCATCTCCGGGCAAGCCGGGAGCTTGCTCAGAAGTCCATTGTGCTGCTCAAAAATGACGGCGTACTGCCGCTGGCGAAGGACGACGGCAAGATTGCGCTGGTCGGTCCGTTCGCGGACAGCAAGGATCTGCTCGGTCCATGGCAATTTTCCCGCTACGGGCATGAGACGGTATCGCTCTATGAGGGACTTGTCGCCAGCGGCGTTGAAGAGGACCGATTGCTATATGCGCAGGGCAGCGGCGTCAACGAACCGCTGGAAGGCGGAATAGAGGAAGCGGTCCGGATTAGCGCACAAGCAGATATCGTCGTGCTGGCTCTTGGAGAGAGCAGCGACATGTCCGGGGAGGCAGCGTCCCGTCTTAGCATTCACTTGCCGGAGGCGCAGCAGCGTCTTGCGGAAGCAGTAGTGGCGCTGGGCAAACCTGCGGTGCTGGTGCTGACGAACGGCAGGCCGCTAGTGCTTGATTGGTTTGCTGCGAATGTCAGCGCCATCGTAGAGACATGGTTCCTCGGCTCGCAGGCCGGCCTTGCTATTGCAGATGTCCTGACGGGAGCGTACAACCCGTCAGGCAAGCTGACGATGAGTTTCCCGGCGCATCAGGGACAGGTTCCGGTCTATTATAATCACTTCCTAACGGGCCGGCCGCTGACGGAAGCGAACCGGAACAGCAAATATATATCAAAGTATCTGGACGGACCGAACGATCCGCTGTATCCGTTTGGCTATGGCTTAAGCTACAGCCGATTCGAGTATTCCGAGCTGAGGCTGGACCGTTCCGCGATTACTGGGACCGAGAAGCTTACCGCTGCGGTTACGGTGACAAATAACGGCGATGCCGCCGGGGAAGAGACGGTACAGCTTTATATTCAGGACTGCCATGGCAGTATTGTGCGTCCAGTCAAGGAGCTAAAGGGCTTCCGCAAGCTTCAGCTTGCGCCGGGCGAGAGCGGGGAAGCGGTATTCGAGATCGGAGAAGCGGAGCTTGTGTACTGGTCCCCGGGCAAGGGATACGGGGCAGAGCCGGGCCGGTTCAAATTGTATATCGGCGGAAGCAGCCGGGATGCGCAAGCGGCGGAATTCGTATGGACGGACAGTAAGTCAAAGAGTTAAGGGGTCAATCAATATGCGGGGAGGAATTACGATGGGGAACAATCGCGACATGAAGGCGCTAATCAAAGAGATGACGTTGGAGGAGAAGGCGGGGCTATGCTCGGGCCTCGATACTTGGCATACGAAAGGAATTGAGAGGCTTGGCATCCCGTCCGTTATGGTGACGGACGGCCCGCATGGCTTGCGCAAGCAACGCGCGTCGTCTGACCATTTGGGCTTGTTCGACAGCGTTCCAGCGACATGCTTTCCGTCTGCGGTCGGTGTAGCCAGCTCTTGGAACCGCGACTTGATCGAACGGATGGGGCAAGCGCTTGGCGTGGAGTGCCAAGCGGAGAATGTAGCAGTGTTGTTAGGGCCGGGTGCGAACATCAAGCGCTCCCCGCTGTGCGGACGCAACTTCGAATATTTCTCCGAAGACCCGTACCTCTCCTCGGAAATGGCGGCTTATCATATCAAGGGCGTGCAAAGCGAGGGAGTCGGCACTTCGCTGAAGCATTTTGCCGCGAACAATCAGGAGCATCGCCGGATGACCTCTGATTCTATCGTGGATGAGCGGACGCTGCGGGAGATCTATCTGGCCAGCTTCGAGGGCGCGGTCAAGCAGTCTCAGCCATGGACGGTCATGTGCTCATACAACAAGGTGAACGGCGAATTCGCTGCGGAGAATGAGACGCTGCTGACTACGATATTGAAGGAAGAGTGGGGCCATGAAGGCTTTGTTGTCTCGGATTGGGGCGCGGTGAACGACCGGGTGAAGGGACTGGCTGCCGGTATGGAGCTGGAGATGCCGTCCAGCCATGGCGAGGGAGATCGCGCCATTATCGAAGCGGTCAAGGGCGGCACACTGCCGATGGAGAAGCTGGATCAAGCTGTAGAGCGGCTGCTTCGCGTAATCTTCAAGTCTGTCGACGGTCGGAAGCCCGAAACGGTATTCGATCCTGCCTCCCATCATCAGCTGGCCCGCGAGGTGGCTCGCGAAAGCATGGTGCTGCTGAAAAACGAAGACGGCATTCTTCCGCTTAGACGGACCGGAACGCTGGCGGTCATCGGCGCTCTGGCGAAGGAGCCGCGCTATCAGGGCAGCGGCAGCTCCCAGATCAATCCAACACGTCTAGAGGATATTAGCGAGGAATTGGCTCGCTCGGCAGGCGTCGGCGTGAAGCTGACGTATGCTCAGGGTTACGAGCTTAATCAGGACGATACCTCCGAGGAGCTGACGAAGGAAGCACTGGAGCAGGCTTCCCAGGCGGATGTAGCCGTATTGTTCGCCGGATTGCCGAAGCGCTATGAATCGGAAGGGTTCGACCGCAAGCATCTGCGCATGCCAGCCAATCAAGTGGCTCTGATCGAAGCGGTGGCGGCGGTTCAGCCGAACCTTATCGTCGTGCTCAGCAACGGCGCGCCCGTAGAGATGCCTTGGCTTGGCAGCGCCAAAGCTGTGCTCGAAGCGTACCTGGGAGGCCAGGCGCTGGGCGGCGCTATCGCCGATCTGCTATTCGGGGATGCCAATCCGTCCGGCAAGCTGGCGGAGACCTTCCCGGTAAGGCTGAGCGACAATCCTTCTTATTTGTTTTACCCGGGCGAGGGAGACAAGGTGGAATACAGGGAAGGGATCTTCGTGGGCTACCGCTATTATGACAAGAAGGACATCGAGACTTTGTTCCCGTTCGGACACGGGCTTAGCTATACGACATTCGAATATACTGAGCTTGCCCTCGACAAGCGCGAGCTGACCGATACAGAGAGGCTGACCGTGACGGTCAAGGTACGCAATACCGGCTCTGTGGCGGGCAAAGAAGTTGTGCAGCTGTATGTACGTGACGTTGAATCAGAAGTGATCCGTCCTGACAAGGAGCTGAAGGGCTTCGTAAAGGTGGAGCTGGCTCCGGGGGAAACGAAGACGGTTTCGTTCGAGCTGGATAAACGGAGCTTCGCCTTCTATGATGCCGACGTTAGTGACTGGCGAGTAGAGACGGGGGAGTTCGATATACTCATCGGCCAATCTTCGAGAGAGATCGTGCTGTCGGAACGAGTGACCGTTCACTCCACAACCCCACAGTCGCTGGTCTTTCACCGCAACTCCACGGTATCGGATTTGATGAAGTCGGAGAAGGGAAAAGCCTTTGTCCAGCAGTTTATGAGTATGCTTCCGTTTGCCGGGGCAGTCGGGGAAGAGCACAAGGAGATGCTCCAGGCGTTCATGTCGCATATGCCACTTCGGGGACTGATCTCCTTCAGCGGAGGTAAGTTTACGGAAGAGAGGCTGGCGGAAGTGATCAAGGGGTTAAATGCCGCTGAGAGCAACTGACATCAACTAGGAGATAGGAGGCTGGACAGATGAATATATCATTATTTCCGTTATACCCGCAGCCCCGCAAGCTTGAGCTGCGGGAAGGGAGCGGTTCCTTCTCGGCTGACTTTGCGCTAGAGAGCTTGAACGAAGAGGCAAGGAGAGCAGAGTCCGTCGTGCGCGTGAAGGATAGACTTGAGGCAGTTGTAGCGCGCAGACAGGGCAGCGCAAGCGATATCGAGGGAGCGGAGTCGCTTGGATCCGTGCCCGCGACAATTTTGCATATTGCATGCCGTCCGGAGCTGCATACCCAAGGCTACACGGTGGAGTGGAACGGCGAACGGTTGGAAATTGGCTATAGCGCAGTAGAAGGCTTGCACTATGCGGTCGTTACGTTGGAGCAGCTGATCACCCGCCAAGGGATCGCTTGCGCATGCTTCCGCATCGAGGACGAGCCGGACTTCCCGGTCAGGGGCCTTATGCTGGATATTGGACGCAACAAAATTCCAAAGATGGAGACGCTGTACCCCTTAATAGACCGGATGTCCGAGCTGAAAATGAACCATTTGCAGCTTTATATGGAAGGCTTCTGCTTCGACTATGAGTCGTTCCGGGATTCCTTTCCGGAGGCAACGCCGATTAGCGGAGCGGAGTTCCGCGAGCTGGATGCTTATGCGAAGGAGCGGTTCATCGATCTGGTGCCGAATCAGAACTGTCTCGGCCACATGGGGCCTTGGCTAGCGAAGCCGGAATTCGCCGACCTCGCGGAGCATCCGGGCGGGCAGGAAACGCCGGTCTCGATCAAGCTGCCGCCGCTTACGCTCAATCCGCTCGATAGCCGGTCGATCGATTTGGTCCGCACGATGTTCGGCGAGCTGCTGCCGCATTTTACATCAGAATACGTCAATGTGAATATGGATGAGCCATTTGGCCTTGGCAAAGGGCAAAGCAAAGAACGCGCCCAAGGGGTTGGAGTGGGCAAGGTATATATGGATTATGCAGAGCAAGTATTCGAGATCATTCGCAGCCATGGGAAACGCACGCTGATGTGGGGCGATATTCTGACCAAGCATGACGAGATTATTCCGCTGCTTCCGAAGGACGTTACGGTGCTGGACTGGAACTATGAGAGCCATACCTCGTTCGAGGCGAACGGCAAGCTGCTGCAGCGGCATGGCGTGCCGTATTACGTCTGCCCGGGCACTAGCACATGGTCGTCTATTACGGGACGGACGGACAATATGCTGACGAACATTGCCGATGCCGCCCGCAGCGGCAAGGCATACGGTGCTGCCGGTATGATTGTGACGGATTGGGGCGATTCCGGCCACTGGCAGCCGCTGGTCATGAGCTATCCGGCTTATGCTTATGCCGCAGGCACCGGATGGCAGACGGAAGCCAACCTGGAGCAGCATGAGCAGTTGGAGCGGTATGTGACGGACTGTATGCTGCAGGATGACTCCGGGCATGCGGGCAAGCTGATTCTCGAGCTTGGGCGTTACATCAACCTGGAGAACAGCACGCTGGAGAATATGACGTATACAAACCATCTGCTGAACCGAGGGCTGTCGACGAAAGAAAAGCTGCTGTCGGAGACTGATATGATCATT
Source organism: Paenibacillus sp. NPDC057967 (assembly GCF_042887015.1). Classification (NCBI taxonomy): domain Bacteria; kingdom Bacillati; phylum Bacillota; class Bacilli; order Caryophanales; family Paenibacillaceae; genus Paenibacillus; species Paenibacillus sp. NPDC057967. Next base: position 116,443 of record NZ_JBHVQB010000013.1, on the reverse strand, counting down.
AAGCTGCTTGTGGAGATTGGTGGCAGGGGCATACCGTTCCAGCTTGACTACCGCTCTGACGATATGCTGGCATGGCTGAAGGAGCAGAAGGATGCGATTGGCGAGCTGCGGTTGAAGCTGGGAGACGCGGAGATTGTCTCGCAAGAGCTTGCGCATGCGATCTCCTTGATCGAGCATGGCTCCGGTTTGCATCGCTTTATCTTCGGCCTGGAGCTGCCGGATGGCGAAGCGGAGCTCGCATGGCTGCGCAATCTTCATAGCGAGCTTGCTTCCATCATTGCGGAGTTCGACCGTCTATGGCTGATCCGCAACCGTAAGGGCGGCCTCGAAGCCAGCACCCGCAATCTTCATAAGCTGCTGAAGCAGTATGAAGACAGGCTTGCGGAGCTGGAGAACGCGTAACTTTTTAACAATAGGAAACGGAATTATGCATCTTAGATAAAGCAAAAAGAGCTCTTTAATCGAGAGCCTTTTTGTGATGAGTTGGGCTTTTACGCTAATTCAATGTTGCCCAGGATGAAAAATATACCAAAAGCCTCTTGTTTTCATATTAGGAATTAGGTATTCTATGGGGGCTTTTAACTAACGATATGGGAGCGTGAAAAGTTTGAAGAAGGGCGTTTTTGCTGCTGTCATCAGCGCAGCCATGCTGGTAAGCATGGGAACCGGAGCATTGGCAGCAACCAAGCTGCAAGAGATTAAGGCATTTTTGAATCCGGAAATTAAAGTGAAGGTAGACGGCAAGCCAATCCAACTGAGAGACGCTAATCAGAATGCCATTGTGCCGATTAATTATAACAACTCTAATTATTTTCCGATTCGGGCGATTTCTGATGCTCTGGGAATAGCAGTTGATTATGACACAGCTACAAAAACAATCATCCTAGGCGAAAAAGTCGATGGAACTGCAATAGCAAAGGGCTTTGATGATATGTACCATACCAAAGACCCTGCCCAAACGACATACAAAGGCATTAATTACAAGGAAGCGTATTTCAATAATGCATCTGGAGACCGCAGCGGCAGCTTCATGCTGTATCCGAAGAAAGAGCATCAAAAGCTATATCTTCAAATAGCGGCTGTCGGTGAGGATCTGGAGAATATCGAGATCAAGGACAGCGACAACGATATTATCTTGAAGCAAACAAAGGTAATCAAAGTCGCAGACGGACTTGTCACCATCGAAGCTGATATCGGCGGAGTGAGCTCGCTGTTCGTGAATTTCAAGATTAAATCGGATGGGGCTGTATTTGTGCCTTTGAACACTTCTTATTATAAGTAAAATCTTTATGCATCTCTAATAGTTTGGACCTCATAGAGGCGAAATTACGGCACAGCTTGCTTGTCTGAAATGGGACAATGCGAGTTGTGTCTTTTTTATTATATTTAGATATTTTTAGAACTGATTCCAATTAATTTCATCTAATTACTTTGTCAAGGTGCTTAACATTTGAAGGTCATTGATAGTAGTATGACATATGAGGTTGATTATTGTTTGTTCCCTTATTTTTGTTTTTTTATGTCGCACGTATTTTAGATGGAGCTTCTTTAAATCGGATCAATCCATTAGCCGTGAAGAAAGATCGTTATTATATCCAGAATTGCAGACATGTCCAGTATAAGCACTTCAGCGCAAGCTGCAGTTAAGGATGCCGGAAGAGCAGGAATCATCAAAGGGAAAGAAGACGGCTTTTTTGATCCGAAGGGCAATGCAACACGTGCAGAGGCGATTACGGTCATTCTAAATGTTTTGAATCTTCATCCGGATTTGAAGCAACTGCTGGATAGTCTGAAATAAATATTATCCTCAAACAGCACCAAGCAACCCGCAAGAAAGGTATTGCACCAATGCCTTTCTTGCGGGTTATATGTTTTGAGAACATGCCGGCTTCCAACTGTATTTTAATTAGTCAATCGTCTTTTTTTTCACGACGTACTACTTTCGTAGGACTACAAGCATAGACTTCTTTTTATATAATGCAAAGTATTGTCGAAAGCAGGAGATTCTTTGTAGAAAGGAAGGAATGTATGAGATCTGTAGTTCGAATTAAGAAATTAGTTGCATGTCTGTTAGTACTAGTGCTGATGACGACGAGTATAACGACATCGGCATTTGCGATGGCGCCGGAAGGAGGTCGCAGCGATAATAGTCCCTACAATACCGAACTGCTGCGCCTATTGGAGGAGGAATATGGTGCCGAGCAGGCACCTGCAATACTGGAGATGATTCAGAAGCTTGGTCTGATCGACACGAGCGGTCAGTTGCTGAGCCACCCTATTTTTTTGAACGGCAATAGCTATACGCTGGAAGAGATGAAGCGATTATTAGCGGATGAGAGTACCGATTTGACACAAATCGCCGAAGTGGATGGCGAACCAATCACGCTTGCCGCACTAATACAAATGATAGCGATTGAGGAGCAGCTCTCAACGCTGTTGTCTGCCGGAGATAACTTGAGCTATGACCATCTGGACAGTCTCGACTCGCTGTTGTCGCAAGTCGAAGGAGAAGGCGGTTTACGTTTTGTCGACGAAAATGGCAACCCGGTAGTGGGAGCGAAAGGGCTTGCGTCGACAACCGGTTATGATTATGGGGATGAAACGGTAGTATCGGTCACGAAGCTGGAGGAAAAAACCAGTGTTTCATTTACAGAAGAAGTCAGTTTCACGTTTCAACTAAACAGGGCGCAAACGGAAAAAGTATCCTTTTCCTATGAGCTGATGGAGAGCACGCTTCGTATTCAACCGCGGAACAATCAGGTCATTCAAGGAACGATCGAATTTCAACCGGGTGAAACGACAAAAACGGTTAAATTTTCGAATCTGTATGCTCAACGAAATTTTGTCCAGCCGTATTGCGTATCCGGAAGAGCTGATTTCAGCGGCACCCTCAGCGGCTTTCAGAATTATGTCTGGGTTAGCTATGGGCGTGCGGATTATTTGCATTTCTCCGACTTTAATAATTTGGATCGAATAGATTTTGATAATCTGGAGACTGCCCGGGATTATGTGCCGTTTACCCATGCGTATGAAGGCGGCGGATACCTTTCCTTTACATTAGGCACAGGTCAGGGTCTTTATAAAAGCGATTCGCTGAACGGTACAGGCTTTGCAGCGTGCTACTACCGCGCCGATCGAGATGCTTCGATGAACGAGCCGTCAATGCTGGAGGTCAAGGCAAAGGAGGGCTCCTATACGACAGGGCAGATTGTGCCCATTCAAGTTCTTTACAGCAATATCATTTCACGCGAGCAGCCGAGAGATGCGGCGAGCATGCCAAGATTGTCGCTTGCCGGAGGCGGCGTTGCTTATCCGGATGTCATGCCTTTTGCCGATTTTAAAAGACCGGAAGTTTACGATTTGGCATATCCAAGCCAGTCTCTCATTGGCGGCTATATGGCTGTTGTTGGCAAGGGGATGACGCCCGATGATTTAAAGGTGGTCGATGCTTTGGATGAAACATCGGCTGTATTGCTAGGGCCGAATGCCTTTGAATATCGTAAAATTGCTGCGATTCCATGGGGGATGGACTTTACAAATACGCCTAATATTATGATCAGTCCTGCGCGGGGCGATGCTTTTCAGTCGCTGATGCTGGACAAAGCCAATTATACGATTGGACAGACATTGAAAGCGACGCTGCAGCTCAGTACCGCCAACGGAGAAGCCGATTGGCTGCTAGATGGGGTGACGACTTCCGAGGACATTGCCAAGCGAGTCCAAATTTCGATTGGCGACAGGGCGAATGGCGTATTTGATCTGCATTGGAAGCTGGGCGAAGATGGGCTTCCTTTGTCTCCTCCTGTACTGGAAGGGGAATTGCAGATTACGCAAGGCGTATATGATGCGTTAAAGGACGGGGATGCAGCGACAGACGGCAAGCAGCTCCGGGCGAAAGTTTACTACAATCGCAATATGACACCAGGTGCGATCAATACTGGAAATTCGCAGGATTTCGGGATGCTGGGAAGTCAGGCGGTCAACTTCCAAGTGACAAAGCCGAAATATATTGCTTCCGGGGATTTAGCCATTACTTATCCTGCATCGTGGCCATCCGGCACGCCGTATGTAGTCAATTTGATTGATGCAACGGCAACAAAGCTGGACTTCACGTATCCTTTGGATGCTACGTACGCGACGCCTGATCAGTTCGAATGGCGCAGCAGCGACACCTCGATTGCAGAGATTATGGCCGATGGAATGATTGCTCCCAAGTCGGCAGGCGAGGTTGTTTTCACCTTGGCGGCCAAGAACAATGGAGAAGTTGCTGAAGCTACAGTAAATTCGCAGCCGTTTACGATTAGCGCTGACGGCTCTGCGGCAGTGGTTGTTCCGAGCTTTGCCAATCGTGTGTATGTTAACAAACATAAGGATGCCAATGTGATCTGGTCTACCAACGTGATGGAGCGTTATAAAGAATTGGCTGGAGCGAATGGCGCGGTACAGGCTGCCAACTTCAAGGTTGAATTTTACGAAGGATTTTTTGACGAGGCTCAGCTTGCTGCCCGGCAGCCGGCTCAGTCCTGGGAAGCTCCGGCTACCGCTGAATTGATCAATGCCACAAGCTTTATCATTCCGGGGCAATATATGAGGGACATTTCAAGCAACAATGTGCCTAGCTATACGGTTCGCATTCGTACAGCCAATCCGGAAAATAAGCTATCTACGCTTTCCGCAATTTCTTATATCGTCGTGAAGTCGGAAGCGGCGATCGTCACGCTTGACAAGTCGATGGGGCAGTTTGTGCTCGATTCGGTCGGCAAGCTGCCAATTACATGGAGGCTGGACAATTTCGATCCGATTAACAAAGGGGAATTTGAATTCCAGATTACGAAAAACGGAGTGCTGATTCCGGATAGCCGTATCGTGTTCGATAAGGCGACGGGCCAGTTTAGCGATGTGCAAGTGTCGGCAACAGGCGGAAGCTATAGCCTGAACATTGATCCGGTGACCGAAAGCAAGCGAATGAAGGACGTCTATGCGATTACGCTAGCTGTGAAGAACAGCATGGATTCGACATGGTCGTATGATTCGTTATTTTTGCAAGTGTACAAAAGCGACGCCTTGCAAGTGCAGATTGACGGTCAGTCCATGTCATCGTATACGCTGAGCAATATCGACCGCATCAAGCAGATGACGAGCGATCAGATTCTCGCATTGAAGCGCAATATTACGTTGAACAATGAGCTGGGGATCAACAATAAGGATTATGAGGATCTGGGCGAAATTACGGATCAGATCGCTTGGAAGTCCGGCAACAATCAAACGGGCGCAATCTATCACCGCAGCAACGGTTATATCGAAGATATTGAAAGATTCAACAATTCTTCGTATCAGCCGAAGCAAAAGTTTTTATTGGCTGGCTTGAATGACGGCAATACCAGAATTACAGCAACGCATGCCCGCACAGGGATAAGCGCGGAGCTGGATGTAACGGTGGAGACGTTAAAGGACAAATTGTATGTATTCCAATTCTATCCGAAGTCGGAGACAATCTTGACGTATACGAACGGCGATGGCGCTGAACAAACCGTGACCAGCGATGCGAACGGAGAGCTGGCGCTGTTTGAGGAAAGCGGCATAGCGAGCGATGTTTATGTCACTTCAGCCTTTGACGGCACGACCTATACAGGGGTATTGAGTCAGGACAGACTGCTAACGAAGGAAGGAAATCCGGCGCTAATGGAGCTGTACCCGATCAATATCTTGCAGCTTCGCCAATTGTCGAAGGTCGAAGTATTCTTTAAAATGCCCGACGGTAAGCCATATACCGGAAAAGTGACGTACCGCGGCGGTGTATATAAGAACGGATATTATGCCGAAGCGACAGAAATTGGCGGTACGGGCGTGACAGAAGCTTTGGCAGGGGACGGAAAGCTGGAAGTTATATTCGATACGACAGACTTTTATTCTCTTGCCGCCGGGGAGCAGAATGCGGCGAATTTATCCGCCAAGGACAAGCTTGAATTTATAATAGAAGCTCAATTTGAAGATGATCGCTATAATCCGAGCCTATTAACATTTGACGGGGATGCAAGCCCGGTTGATCGTATCACCATCGGCGATAAAATCGCCCGCATGATCGGCAATGAAAGCCAGCAGCCAACGCCGGTGATCGTCAATCAATATGTGAGCAATGGCGATCCTAGATCCAAAATGGATATTCGGGATTACATAGGCAAATTTGGACCCAATAATGACTTCCCGCATATTGATTTGACGACAGAACTCTTATGGTGGGGCGAAGAAGTGAATGAGGAAGCCTACGCGGAATTGGAAACTACAAAAGGTTTGCTGCCGCAAGGTCAGTCTTACCAGACGGTCAAATATCCGTTCTCGGATATATGGCTAACGCGCCATGTGCAAATATTGAACAAAGATACGATCTGGCTTGAAAAAGCGCGATCGGAATCGGTTCTTTTCAAGCTTTATGACAAGCCGGGCAGTTTCCGCAAAAGCTTCCCGGGAAGGTCAAAGCCCGTCAATATGATCGGGGTAGCTGATGTAAGCAGAACGAATCTGCGCTCCAGCATTCAGAAGCTGAAAGACGACATGAACAGTACAACTGGAAGCACCACGGGTCCGAGCAATAACGATAAAGTAGTTCTGGAAACACTGAGCTTATTAGGAAATATGAAAATGGATGTTGGTCCGCTTTCGATGAGAGTGTACCCGACGGATGACCCGATGGTTTTCAAAATGATTATGTCGGCTTCTCTTAATAAAATGGAATCGACGCAAGGCAGCAGCGATGTTGAGTTTTTCCAATCTACTAACAATTTTGCGCCTGGCGCCGGAGATTTGTATAAAATTGCGATGGGCAGCTTTATGGAGGAACAAAGACGCCAATTCTCGCAAATTAATAAAAGCGGGCATTCCGGAAGCAGCATCCCATTCAATGTAGGCGGATACTACATTGGAGAAATTAAATACAATGTGAATACGGATGCTTGGGAGGCCGTTGTACATGGCGGCGGGTTCAATGCAGGAGGGGGCTTCGAGTATTCGTGGGTGTGGAATGTTCAGGCCGGTATTGTGCCGGTCACCTTCTCCTTAACGATTGGCGGCGGCGTCGAGGTTGGATTCAGAGCCTCCGTATTATTCGATGAATTGCCAGGCCAACCGTGGAGCAACCCTGGGCAGGACAGTGTTAACGATTATTTGACCTCACTGCGTATAATTGCCTATATTGAAGCATTCGGCGGAATTGGTTTTGACTATTCGATTATCGCAGCCAAGATTGGCGTGTTCGGTAGAATAACACTGGAAAACACCAGCACTTGGCTGAATCGAGATTATTTGCAAAACAGCAATGATCGGGTACTGTATGGCAATAAGCTGACGCTGGAGAGTGTCGTTGGCATACGCGTCGTGCTTAAGTTTTTATTTATTTCGATTAAACATGACTTTGCTTCTTTACGCTATAGTCATACATGGCTGTCGAAAAACTGGAACAAAATTCAGGACTATTGGAAAGAAAATGGTGCCTCTCCGCTTACTGCAGCCAATGCAGAAGTAGCCATTCTCGCATATATGAATGCAATTGGCGAAGATCCGATGCAGGTTCTCAGCTCGCAGACGATGGAGGATCGCAGCTACCTTAGCGAATATGCCCGCGCATGGCAAGCGTCAAGCAGCGCGAAGAGAAGAACGATGGCTGCAGCGTCTAGCGGAACGGAGGTGCTGCAATCCAATGCGTATCCGTACTCCAATCCGCAGGTTGCCGCGGATGGCTCACTGTTCGTATACCTTTCCGACAACAACAGTACGAATATTGAGGATACGGTTGCAGCTTGGGCGGTTCGCAACAGTCAGGGCGGTTACGATCATCGTGGAGAGATTGTTGCCGATGCTGCGCTTAAGGGCTATGGAGATACAGGGCTGCAGCTTGCAGGCGAAGGCAATCTGATCGCCGCGGTCTGGGTAAGGCAAAAGGATACCATTAAGAAGGAAGCTGGAGAAGAGCTGACTGGCGCCGACATGTTGCTGATGAACAACAGCGCTGAAATTATGGCGTCCATCTATGACGGAACAAAATGGACGACACAGCGGCTGACGAATAATCAAAGCCCTGATGTAGCGCCGATTGTCTCCGTTGGCAATGGCAAGGTCGTCGTCGCTTACCGCAGCGTATATTCATCCAATGTCGACAATCCGCTTGATTTCTCTGAATCGGATAGTATTGTCTATACGGTATATGACACAGCCAGCGGAATGTGGAGCGATGCCGAGACACTGTATAACGGTACGAATGGTACAGTGATGGGGATATCCGCAGAAACGCTGACTGACGGGACAACGGCTGTTGTGTACGCGGTCAATAAAGGCAATGTGAATCAAATACCGGCAGAGCAATACGTAGCCGGCACGGACAATGAAATTGTGTATGCAGTCATTGATACGGAGCGGGATACGGGGGCCCAGACGTCTGCTTGGAAGACGAAAGGCATCTTGAAAAATTTACAGGTGACAAATGATCGCAACGCGAATGAGAATCCGCAATTAACGAGCGCGGTCTTCGCAGATGGAGTTGAACGCTTTATTATTGCTTGGCATGCGACAAGCGGTGAAGGAGACAGCGTTGCGGAAGATATTCGGATGCTTGCCGTTAATCAGGACGGCGAGGTTCATTCGGAGTTTGTCGATAGTCTGAGCGCTGTGAAGTCCTACAATGATATTAGAATCAATCCGAACTTCACGTTTGTGAAAATGCCGCAGGCACACAAGCAGATTGACCGTTTGTCGTTAATCTGGAAGGAAACGCAGGTCGATACGAATGCTGAGGAAGTGATGAGCCGGGATGTATTGAAGGCGGTGAAGCTCGGCTTAGACGGCGGAGAATTGTACCTGTCGGGAGTCATGGAGCTGGGAGCCATGCCGGATTATACAGGAATTGATACGATATCCGCTTATATCGGCAACAGCTCGGGTACGGAAATTAAAGCATTATTGCTGGGCACAACATATACAACCGATACCGAGGTTGTTGGTACCATTACGCCGAAGGAGGAAGGCGAAGCGGGAGGAGAAGAGATTCCTGTTACGGTATCCAAGACGGTTAGTGCGATGTATACGGCAAGCGAAACGTACCATAACCAATTCAATGCGGATTATGTTGTATATAATCCAGGTGAGGTTGTTGCGGGCTATGACTTGCCGATTCAGTTCCATATTATTAATCAAGGCTTATCTGCCATTCAGTCGGTAGATATTACGGTTAGCGGGGACCTAACGAGCTATGGCAGTATGTCACTGGTGCCGAACAGCGGACAAAATGTAATTGCTTATCACACCGTTCCATCGCCGATTGCAGATGCTCCGTATCAGGTCGAGGTTACCTTTGCCGATGGCGAAAAAATATCGACAGCAGGTACACTGCGGCTGGATATGCCGGATACGGGAATTTCAAAAATCAAGGTGATGAAGGAAGAGGAAGGAAAGCGCACATTATCTATTCCAGTTTATAATAAAAATGGAACAACTTTAGGCAATAAGGGGCGGGTCGTTAAGCTCGCGCTTTATGAAGACAACAAGTATACGGACGATTCGTTGATCGGAAAAGTGATCGAGCTATCGGATTCAGACGATTTGAATTTGATTGATCAAGGGGCCTATGTGGAGACCGTAGAGTTCGATGTCGGCGCTTATTTGACGAAGCATGGCCTCCAGGAAATACCGAGTAATGGGATTACCGTTTATATGCGCACATGGGTTGAGGATGCTCAAGACGAAGTATTGAAGGAGTTTGATGAGTCTGACAATGAAGCGAAGATAACGCTTGATAATCTAGCGGTCAAATACAATGAAAATCATGTATTGCTGACGCTGGAGCAGACGAATACGGCTTCTCATACGAGCGTGAACGTAATGATGCAGAACATGAATATGGCACCTGTAGCTTCTGGCAATGCGCTCATTCATCTGCTGGATGCCGAAGGGAATATATTGGAGACCAAGTATGTGGCAAGCGATGCGGCCAGTTTATTGACTTTTGCCGCCGAGGAGAAGAAAACGATTGCCGTACAATTCAGCCAGACCGGCGAATCTGTCCAAGGCGTATTCTTCCATGAAAGTGCAGATCAGTTGGATGCTACATTAAGCACAGTCAAGTTAAGCGGAATTGCCATAGATTTTGACCCGAACCAAACCAGCTATGCGTTGAGGGCTAACGATCTGAAGAAGACTCATCTTATTATGGTGGCATCCAATAGCGAGTCAACCGTAACTGTGATGGATCGAGATGGCGAGGTTATGGCTACGAATAAAGGCTTCGTCTCAATCGATCAGCCGTTATTGTTATCAGCAGCGGGAAGCGTGAATGAATGGCAGGTTGAGGTTGAGCCGGCCAGTGCCGCAGCGCAGAAAAAGACGTATCAGTTTGCAGTTACGAATACAGAGTCCTCCAAGCCGCAACTCGAATTGACAGTGAAGGGGAAGAAAGGGGACAACGGAACATACAGCGGCAATGTTGAAGTGGCGTTATCTCCATATACAGTGGATGGCTTCAACATCGACAAAGCGATGTATAGAGTGAATGACGGCAATTGGAAAGAGATCGTCTATGACGGTAAAGCTGAGCAAAGCCTGGAAACTTTAACGGCAGAGGGTGTTTATAAGGTTGCTGCTAAAGTGGTGTTGGCATCGGGGATGATGTATGATCTGGCGCCTGTTGTATTTGAGATTAAAGAAGATGTGAAACCGACGCCGACGCCGACGCCAACAGCGACGCCGACGCCGACGCCAACAGCGACACCGACACCAACGCCAACAGCGACGCCGACGCCGACGCCAACAGCGACACCGACGCCAACGCCAACAGCGACACCGACGCCGACGCCAACAGCGACACCGACGCCGACGCCAACAGCGACACCGACGCCGACGCCAACGCCAACAGCGACACCAACGCCAACGCCGACAGCGAAGCCGACGCCAACGCCAACAGCGAAGCCGACGCCAACGCCGACAGCGAAGCCAACGCCAACGCCAACAGCGAAGCCAACGCCAACGCCGACAGCGAAGCCAACGCCAACGCCGACAGCGAAGCCGACGCCAACGCCGACAGCGAAGCCAACGCCAACGCCGACAGCGAAGCCGACGCCAACGCCGACAGCGAAGCCGACGCCGACACCAACGTCGACACCGACGGCGGAGCCGACGGGAACACCGGAGCCGACAGTAATATCCATTTTCAAAAGTGATCTAATCAATTGGAAAGAATTGCTGCAATCCATGCAAGATCGACTTCGTTCAACGAGTACGAGCGGGAAGAAGTTTTCGGATACTAACCAGCATTGGGCGCAGCATATGATTGATTGGTTTGCAAGGCTAGGGGTTATTAACGGGTATGCTGATGGCAGTTTTAAGCCGAACCATGCGATTTCAAGGGCAGAGTTTTCTAAAATGATTGTCAGACTATTTATGCTTAAGTCTGGTAACGAAAGCGCTTCGGCATTTACAGATGTACATGGGCATTGGGCACAAAACGAAATAGCTATACTGGCGAAGCATGGTATCGTTAAAGGGTATCTAGACGGAAGCTTCCAGCCAGATGCAACGATTACGCGTGAGGAAATGATCACGATGATCATGAGACTCGTCAACGATTCTGCGTTGCCGCAGAAAGGGAATGCAGAGTTTGAGGATTGGTCGATTGTATCAAGTTACGCGCAGCGTTCTCTTATTCTGGCAGCAAAGGCAGGAATCATTGAAGGCTACAAGGGCGAGCTTCGTCCTGATGCAGAGGCATCCCGATCCGAGACAGCGGCTATGCTGTGGAAGCTACTCATGCTGAATTCAGATTTGAAAGACATTTTAAAGCAGTAAATATAATAATAAGGGCTCAAAGTCATTGGAAAATGACTTTGAGCCCTTATTTTATTTTATTAAAAGCATGTTCCGAATCTAGCGCTAGCGGAAGCTCTATGGGAGCTAAAATTTATCAGACATGATGTTCTAACAGATTTATATAAATTGGAAATAAAAAACTTGTTTATTTGGCACTTAAAAATAGTGCTGAATAAGCAAGTTTTTTGTTATTATATAAGAATTATCAGATATTATGAAAGCGCATTCAATTTTCATTCAAATATAAGAAAGTATAAGTGATTAGCCCATAGCTGTTCTTATATTCTCCGGAATGAAACGTATGATCGCCATAAGGACGGCGACAGTCACCTTGTTATGCAGTGTTTTATACATCGGGGGGAATATCATGAAGAAATCGGCCTATTTGCGCTTACTGCTTCAACTTGCAGTCGTCATCATCGTCAGTATTAGCTTGCTGGCATTATTACTGTATAACTATACGTCCAACCTGTTGAAAGAAGAAATTGTTGGAGCCAATAACGAGCTGCTGCTGCAAACAAGCAAAATTGTCGATCAGTCCTTACATGAAGTACAGCAGATGACCACTTCGCTCAGCTTGAATTCAAGTATCCTTAAATCTGCCGTGCTGCCTTGGAATCTGGAAGATGAATATCGTTTTTTGCTTGAAACCTCTCAGACGTTTGAGACAAGGCTGACTTCTTCCAATTATATTCATTCCATCTATCTATATAGCGCAAACAATAAAAAGCTCATATCCAGCTCGGGCATCACTGGCTTGAGTGAGTTTTCCAATCGAGAAACATTAGAGCGCTTTCTTCAATCTAAGCTTACTTCTTCCTGGGAAGCTACCCGGCTAGTTTCGCGTGATAACGGCGAGGAGCATTTGATTAGTTATATGGTCAGCACACCGCTGCGCAATCAAAAGAAGCTTGGCGTATTAATGATCAACTTGAAGGAAGATGTTCTTTATAATGCCGTAGTGAACACCAATAATAGAAAGCTTGGCAATGTGGCTATTTTGAACAGTGATGGAGAAGTGCTGTCCTATAAAGATAAAAGTGTGTTGCTGGATCGCTTTGATTGGGTAGATATGTCGGCTTTCAGTGATGAAAAGAATGGCTATTTTGTGCAAAATATCGATGGCATGGATATGTTCATTACGTATTTGCGTTCACCGTTTAATGATTGGATCTATGTAACGCTTAATCCTTATAATGATTTATTTAAGCGCTCTTATGATGTTATTATTATGACCCTTATTATTTCGGCTACCGGGCTCATCGTGGGGCTGCTGCTCGCTTTTATTATTTCTAATCGTCATTATCGTCCGATACGAAGCATGGTACAAGCTCTAGCCATGAATACGGAAGGACGGCAGAAGCATCAGGATGAATTTAGTTATATTCGCACTTCTATTGATGCTATTCAATTAGAAAATACAACATTCCGTCAAAAATTTCAAAGCCAAGAGCTGCTGCTGCGTGATCATTTGCTCACGAATTTGTTGTCGGGCAAATTGTCAGATGAAGCTGTAACGAGAGATCAGCTGCATTATTACGATATGGATTTGGGCGAAGCTAACTATATTGTGCTTGTTTTAAGGGTTCATCTAGTAACCGATCATGTTGCACTGCAAGTGGATGAGAAGATGAAAAACTGGATTTATTTCCAGATTAGAACGATTTGCGAGCAGTTAATTGCTGAGACATACAAAGGGGCATATATAAGTGCTTATCATAAGCATGATGTGCTTATTTTGCATCATGAGGATTGGCTAAGTGAAGAACGGCAAGTAGAGGAAATGAAGCGGTTTGCCGCCAAAATACAACAACAGACTGCTGAGGATATCGAACTGCTTGAATTCATCACGATTGGAATAGGCGGCAAATATGAGCGGCTGACTGATATTCATCTCTCTTACGAGGAAGCTGTGGAAGTGTTGAATTATGAGAAGATTTCGGGTATGGGCAGTATTTTATCGATCCATGATCTCAATGTGAATCGTGCCAACCGCAACTCTTTTATTAATTACCAGCAATATATTGAGCGTCTGACCGGCGAATTGAAGTCGGGCAATTTTGATAAAGCAGTAGAAACCAAAGGGATTATACTCCAGCAGGTGCAGCAGGACGAGCAATCCGGCATGTATTTGAAACATGTTATTTTGTCGCATCTTTTCAATGCCTTAGTTAAATTGCGAATAGAGCTTTCACTGCCTGAAGAGGAAATGGAAAGCAGCTCATGGCATTATGAATTTATGAAGCTGCGGACGACGGAGGAGATTAGCAGTTACCTGCTGCACATTATGAAGGGTATCTCTAGAAGCCTCGAGTCTAAAAGCAGTTCGAAGCATTCTGAGGTGATGATGAAGCTCGTTGCCTATATTCGGGAGCATTATCAAGAGCCGCTCAGTCTGCAGCTTGTATCGGATATGATTTATATGAACAGCAATTACGTATCCAAGCTGTTTAAGGATACGACGGGCATGACGTTTATTGATTATTTAACAGAAATTCGCTTTAAAGAAGCTTGCCGCTTGTTAACGGAAACGGACTACAATATTAATGAAGTTGCCGAAATGTCTGGTTTTAGCAATAAACAAAGCTTGAATCGGACTCTAAAAAAATTAACAGGTATGACACCGACTGAGTACCGCAATAAAGAAATTGAAAAACGGCTATAAATGCCTTGAATTCAACGCTCAACAATCCTAAGCTATGGACGCCGTTAGGCGTTTTTTTTCTCAGTTAAATCGCCAAATAGCCGCTTTATTGTAAGAAATGAAGCTATTCTGATCAAATGATACCGCATTAATTCGATAAATTAAGCCTAATCATAGCGATTGATTCTTGTTGAAAAAACGATATGCACCGTATGATGAAAGGGCTTTCACAAACCGAAAAGAAAGGAGGCTAACCAATTTGGAAGCCCCTACATCAAGAATGAGCGTGCAGGTAAAGAGCAGCAGAATGGAAGGCGTCAGACGAGTTTTGCGTTATCGCAATTTGTATTTGATGCTGCTTCCGGCAATCGCCTATTACATTATTTTTCATTACTATCCGATGTACGGCGCAACGATTGCTTTCAAACAATTCAGCATTTTAAAAGGGATCAATGGCAGCCCATGGGTAGGTCTTACGCATTTCCAGACGCTGATGCAGCTAGACAAGTTTTGGGAAGTATTTTGGAACACGATTGTCATTAGCTTGTACAGACTGGTCTTTGGTTTTCCATTGCCATTGTTCGTTGCTCTTCTTCTTAACGAAGTTCGCAAGATGGTATTCAAGAGAACGGTTCAAACGATTATTTATTTGCCTCACTTTATTTCATGGGTCATTATGGGCGGGTTGCTTATTAATTTGCTGTCGACAGACACGGGCATCGTCAATCAGGTGATACGCTCGCTCGGCGGATCAAGCATAGGGTTTTTAAGTGATGAATCCTATTTCCGTTCTACATTAGTTGGCTCTATGATTTGGAAGGAATTTGGCTGGAACACCATTATCTATATGGCAGCTCTAGCAGGTGTCAATCCTTCCCTTTATGAAGCGGCCAGGATGGATGGCGCTAACCGGATGCAGCGCATTTGGCATGTGACATTGCCGAGTATCCGCACAACGATTATCATTTTGCTTATTTTGCGTATCGGAGGTTTAATGGAGGCCGGGTTTGAACAAATCTTTGTATTGTATCATTCTGGCGTATATCGCGTAGCTGATATTATAGACACTTACGTATATCGAACGGGATTGGCAGATGGCAAGTTCAGTTTAGCGGCAGCACTTGGACTGTTTAAATCGATTATTAACTTTGTACTGCTCGTTATAGCTAATCAGCTTGCTCGTATGAAAGGTGATCAAGGCATATTCTAATTAGTAGCATGAGGACGCGGCTAATTAGCGCAAGGAGGAAAGCAGATTATGGAAAACTCTGGATTAGGCGCAAAACTATTTCAGGTATGCAATTACACTTTTCTAGGTTTGATTACATTATTGACGCTGTTTCCTTTCTGGGACTCATTAATTGTATCTATTACCCCAATAAGTGAAAGCATGCAATCCAGCGTACACTTATTTCCGAAAACGGTTACATTTGAAGCTTATGAGTATATTTTAGGGATGAAGCAGCTTTGGAGCTCGTACGGTGTCAGTATTTTTGTTACGGTAGTAGGCACCATTTTGAGTATGATTGTTACTACACTCGCAGCGTATGTGTTATCCAAGAACTACTTGCCTGGCGGCAGAGCGATCATGTTTTTAATTGTATTTACGATGATGTTCAGTGGAGGCATTATCCCCACATACCTCGTTGTGAAGCAGCTTGGCATGATGAATACAGTGTGGGCTCTCATGATGCCGCTAATGGTGCAAACCTATAACCTCATCATTATGCGATCATTTATGGCTTCTGTACCGGAAAGTTTAGAAGAAGCAGCACGCATAGACGGCTGCGGCGATTTCCGAATTTTAGTGCGGGTCGTATTACCCCTCTCGCTGCCTGCAATTGCCACAATCTCACTTTTTTATGCGGTTGCCAAATGGAATGAATTTTTCACAGCAGTTATGTATATCACAGACAAAGATGTATGGCCGCTTCAATTATTTATGCGAGCGATGCTCATTGACAATGAAGCCGTGTATCAATCCGGCGGTGATAGCCCGTTTCTATTGGGGCAATCTATAAAAATGGCATCCATTATGGTGTCTACCATTCCTGTTATGCTTATTTATCCGTTTTTTCAACGTTACTTCGTTCAAGGTGCAACACTGGGTGCGGTAAAAGAATAGCTTTATGACAGGTTAAGATCTGACAACAAAGGGGGCAGTTATATGAAAAATAACAATAAAAGCAGAGTCGTATCGATTCTTAGTCTCATTCTAATCGTGGCCATGATTGTAGGCTGTTCGAATAATGGCGGCGGAAAATCGCCGAAATCAAGCTCCGGCACTGACGGAGAAGGCGGCAAACCAGTAAAGATCGTATATTTAACACCAGGTGATTCAGCAGCCAAGCCTATTCAGCCAGATGACCGTATTATTGCGGAAATTAATAAGCGACTAGGCATTGAACTGGAACTTAAATTTGTACCGGAAGGCGGCTTTGAAAAAGTAAATGTAGCAATGGCTACAGGTGACTTTCCTGACTTGGTTACAGCACAATACCCGTCTTCATCTTTGAGCCAATGGATGGAAGAAGGTTTGCTTGTCCCATTGAATGATTACTTGCCGCAAATGCCGACTGTAAGAGAAAAGCTGGAAGGCCAATTTTCTTGGACTGCAGTTGACGGTAAATTTTATGGCTATCCGTTCATCGAGGAAAAATCAAATGTAAGTATGACATACCGTGCGGATTGGTTGGAAACATTGAACATTGCTCCTCCAAAAACATTAGACGAGTTCTATGAAGCACTAAAAGCGATTGTTAACGGCGATCCAGATCAAAATGGTAAAAAAGATACGTATGGTTTGACAGGTACCAAAGAAAATGGCTTTAACACCTCCTTTAACTTTGTATTCTACGCTTATGGACTTCCTTATGGAGACTGGATTTTGGACAATGACGGCAAGGTAGCCCCTGTGTTCGAGCATCCTGCATTCAAGTCGGGAGTTGAATATATTCAGAAGCTGTGGAAAGAGAAGCTAATCGATCCTGAGTTTTTGCTTAATGATACACAGCAGCGCGAGCAAAAGTTTTTCCAAAGTAAAGCGGGATTCAGTGTAGCTAATTTGTTCCGTCATGTGAATCGTCTTGAAACAAGCTTGAAGGAATTAACGCCAACTGGAAAATTGGGCTTTATCAATCCGCCGGCAGGACCTGAAGGCAAACATGGTATGGTAGGAAACCCTAAGGGCGGCCTGTTTACAGCGATTACAACGAAGGCAAAAGATCCTGAAAAGGCAGCACAATTTTTGGAGTTTATGCTTTCGCCTGAAGGCAGAGAACTGCTGGAGCTTGGTATTGAAGGCGTCCATTATACGAAGGATGGCGACAACGTTAATTACAATGAAGAAGAACGCGCAAAAGACAGCTTCGCTTCCAACGGCTGGTCGCACCCGCTTGCATGGGGCAACGTAGTATGGCCGCTTACCAGAAACTACTTGCCGCATACAGAGCCTCAAGCTGATCGTGCCAAGGAATCTGTCGAGATTGCTACAAGCAATCTGGTACCGAATCTCGTTAATGTAACAACACCTGAAGAAATTGAAATGGGCGCAGTATTTGGAAAAGGTATTTTGAGCGAGCTGGCTAATCAATACTACTTCGACATGATCGCTGGTAAGATTGATATTGATAAAGGTTTGGCTGAG
This sequence comes from Paenibacillus sp. NPDC057967, assembly GCF_042887015.1. NCBI lineage: Bacteria > Bacillati > Bacillota > Bacilli > Caryophanales > Paenibacillaceae > Paenibacillus > Paenibacillus sp. NPDC057967. Next base: position 98,306 of record NZ_JBHVQB010000013.1, on the reverse strand, counting down.
CTGTCTAAAAAATGGCGCGAACAGGGCGGAGATAAAGTATTAGCTGCAGTTAACGCAGCTTATGAAGCGCAGCAAAAATAGCCCCTCGAAGATTGGAAGGAGTGTGGAGTATGGCAACTAGTGAAAATACAAGACCTAATATGATCTTTATATTGTGTGATGATATGGGGGCTTGGGCCATGGGCTGCGCTGGCAACAGCGATATTCGAACGCCTAACCTTGACAGACTGGCAGCAGAAGGAATTCGTTTTTCGAATTTCTTCTGCACCTCTCCTGTTTGCTCACCGGCGCGCGCCTCGTTATTTACCGGGCGCATACCATCACAGCATGGCGTACATGATTGGATTTGCGAGGGCAGTATGGGCGACAAAGCGATCCAGTATTTGCAGGGGCAGCCTACCTATACTGAAATGCTTGCTGATCATGGCTATGTATGCGCAATAAGCGGCAAGTGGCATTTGGGCGACAGCATAAACCCGCAAAAGGGGTTCAGTCATTGGTATGTCCACCAATTTGGCGGCGGCAGTTACTATAACGCTCCGATGATACGGGACGGTCAACCCGTGAATGAGCCTGGTTATGTAACGGATCTAATTACAGATGATGCGATCGATTTCCTGGCCAAACAAAGCGCGGAGCAGCCATTTTATTTGAGCGTGCATTACACAGCACCGCATACGCCTTGGATTAATAACCATCCGCAGCATTTGGTTGACTCTTATGCAGGCAGCACATTCGAATCCTGTCCGCAGGAGCCGCTCCATCCGTGGCACATCAAAACGGAGCCTTATTGGGATGACCGTAATACGAATCTGCAAGGATATTTTGCGGCAATTACTGCAATGGATGAAAACATAGGGCGCATAATAAATCAAATAGAGAGAATGGATATGCGTGAGAACACGATGATTTGCTTTATGAGCGATAACGGCTATAACTGCGGTCATCATGGCATTTGGGGAAAAGGCAACGGAACCTACCCGCAGAACATGTATGATAGCTCCGTGAAAGTACCGGCGATATTCTCGCATCCAGGCAGCATACCGCAAGGCATAGTAAATGATGAGCTCGTCAGCGGCTATGATTTTATGCCAACCCTATTGGAATATGCTGGCTTGCCGCCGCATGGCGATAACAAGCTTCCAGGCTTAAGCTTCCTGCCATACTTGCTTGGTGAAGACAAGGCGGAGCATAAGCATGTTGTCATCTTTGATGAGTATGGGCCGGTTCGAATGATCCGCAGCAAAGAGTGGAAATATGTGCACCGTTATCCCTATGGACCGCATGAGCTTTACTGCCTATTGGATGATCCGGATGAGAAGCATAATTTGATCGATGAGCCTGAGCATCTGGAAAGGCTCGAGGAAATGCGCGCAGGACTTGAAGATTGGTTTTTGCAATATGTCGATCCTGCTATTGACGGTGTGAGACAGCAGGTGTACGGCTCTGGACAATCTAACCTGGTAGGTCCAGCTGGCAAAGGAAAAGTCGCTTACTACGACTTGTAGCAACCTCTCTTTCAATTATTCTGAAATGGTCGTGCTTGCTTTGGAGCTCGCTCCAAGCAAAGAGCAAGGCAGCCCGCAGGCGTCGGTGTATTCAAGCTCCAGAACGGAGCCAAGCTGTCAGCCGGCGGCGACAATGAGATCACTCCAGTTGGTGCATGGGGTACAGCTGAAGCTGTAACACTTAGCGCGAAGTAAGGATGAGGATAGCCAGTGGCCTTGAGGCACTGGCTATTTGCTATGAGCCAGCACCTGTATATGCGGTAATACTGCGGACAGCTATCTCCATTTCAGATAGCACACTCAAGCTATAGGGAGTTTATGCCGATCTCTCGATCGCATCGAGCATTTTTGTGAAAATCGGGATTGGCATTGCAGAGTTGTTCGGAGATTGTGAGCTGAATACGACAACTAGGTTCGATTCTGGCGCGACAAAAATGTATTGACCGGCATATCCCATTGCATGGAAGTAAGATTCCCCTTCGTGTGAGCCCACCCACCAATGATAGCCGTAAGTTCCGAAAGGGGGGCTCCCGTCAGAATGGATGGAGGTTGACTTCTCTACCCATTGCTCTGGTACGATCTGCTTATTCTCCCACTTGCCGCCCTGCAAATATAGATAACCAAGCTTGGCCTGTTCTCTCGCGGTCATTTGCAAGCCGAATCCTCCCGAATTAGAACCGTCGGGGCTGCTTGGCCAATCCAGCTCACGCGTAATACCAAGAGGCTCGAATAAAACCTCCTTGCCAAAATCCGCCTCGCTCTTGCCGGTTGCCATTTTAAGAATCGAGGCCAAAATTTGCGAGCCGCCAGTATTGTAATTAAATCTCTCTCCTGGTGCGCTAGCCATTTCCCGTTGCAGAACGAAGGTGCTCCAGTCGGGCGCATTAAACATTGGATACACAAAATAGTTCCACTCGGGAGTCCACTCCGGCCAATCGAAACCGGAGGTCATCGATAACAGATGGGCAATCGTGATGCTCTTTTTGAGCGGGTCCGTTTCTTGTGCGGCCAATTCCGGATAATAATCGAATATGGGCTTGTCGATAGACTCGATTTTTCCTTGATCGATGGCAATGCCAATCAGAATCGATGTGATACTTTTGGTTACAGAATTCACGGGATACACTTTGCCGGGATTATTCTCTTTGTAATACTCGCCGACAATATAGCCATCTTTAACGACAACGGCAGAATAAATCGGTCTGTTTTTGATGTCCTCAAAAATCTCATCCAGCTTTGCGGAATCGAAGCCGTGGTCTTGCGGAAGCGCCGTCTGCCACTGTTGGTCATAAGCGGACTGTTCCGTCTGCTTCACTTCGCCAGCTGTTCGAGTACAACCGCTTAGAATCAGCAAGGCAGAAAGCATGATGAGCCAGCTGGCCCAAGCGATGTTTTTTCTTACATTCATTTTTATAGACCTCACTTTCGGATGGGAATGACTCTCATTTTATCCGACAGAAAGGAGCAAATCTTTTCATTTTTTGCTAGGTTCTTAACAATTTTTGCTATATAATTATGATAAAAAAAGTTGGGTGGTCGTGTTGCGCAACTTATTGATTGAGAAGGAGCACCATGCCCATATTCACCGGGTCGCCGATTACATTGAGACGCATTTGACAGCCGACTTGTCCTTGGAAGAGTTATCCAAGCTGTCGGCTTTTTCTCCCTATCATTTTCATCGTATCTTCAAAGCGGTCATGAATGAAAATTTGCATCGCTTTATTACGAGGCTGCGCGTCGAGAAGGCATCTAAGCTGCTTACCTTTCACCCCGAGCGGACTATATCCGATATTGCGATGGAGAGCGGCTTGCAGTCCTCCGCCCATTTTTCCCGAACGTTCCGCACTTATACCGGCTTGTCCCCTACGGAATACCGCAGACGGTATCATCTGCAGGCGATTACCTCGCGTTTCTGGAGCCAAAGCGTACCAGAAGGCGAGCATGAGGAGCGTCTGCAGCTGCTGGAGCGGAAGTACTCACAACTGCGCATAAGGATCGAGCACTTCCCGGATCGGCAAGCGGTATGCGTCCGCTATCAAGGAACAGTCAACACTGGGAAGTACAATGAGGATGTTGCGAAAGCCTACGAGAAAGCGGGGCAGTGGCTGATGGCGAGAGATTTGCATAGGCGAGATACGATGTACATTGGCCTGGTTCATAACGACCCCTATGTTACGCCTGCTTCAAGACACCGCTTCTCAGCTTGCGTAACGACCGATGCGGTATGTGGTGTCGGCGAGGAAGTTGAGCCGATTGTCATACCTGGCGGCAAGTATGCTGTCATTCGGCTGGAGGAGCGGGACGACGTTACACGTGATCTAATCTATTTGGCGCATACCCAGTGGTTGCCGGTCAGTCCCTATTTGTGGGATAGTTCACGGCATTCGATGGTGATCAACTTGTGGAAGCCGCTTTCAGACTCGCAGGTTCTGTTCGGGCTTGATTTCTGTATTCCGGTACGGCCGAAGTAGGAAGAAGCAGGAAAGAATTATTTAGCCAAGCTCACAACTAGTCCGAATAAATGTCCAAGTCCCCTCATATGCATAGTATCAGCCAGTAAAATACTATGTGTGCAGAGGGGATGATTTCATGCGTCGCATGACATGGACCGCGGCAATTATTGTGTGCTTCTCACTACTATTGTCTGCTTGCGGTACGAAGGACGCCGAGTCCGTGGTGAAGGAGCTCGACAAAGTAGTGAGCAGCATGGAGAGCTATCAGGGAAGCGGGACGATGACGCTTCATACCGGCCAGCAGCCGCTGGAGTATCAAGTGGAGGTTTCCTATCAGAATCCGCACTATTACCGCATTAAGCTGACGAACGAAGAAAAGGATATTACGCAAATCGTGCTCCGCAACGACGACGGTGTGTTCGTACTGACGCCGAAGCTGAATAAGGTATTCCGGTTCCAAAGCGACTGGCCGCAAAACCAGGGACAGGTCTACCTGTATCAAACCCTCATTCAAAGCATTATTGTTGACAACTCCAGACAGTTCGCCGTGAACGACGAAGCGTATGTATTTGATGTGATGGCGAATTACAATAATGGCTCATTGGCCCGTCAAAAGATTTGGCTGAACAAAGACGACCTCAGCCCGGTTCAAGTGGAAGTGAGCGACACGAACGCTTCGGTTATGGTCGACGTGAAGTTCGATACGTTCAAATTCGGCGAGAAATTCGACAAGAGCGTATTCGAGACGCAAGCCAATATGGCCGCTACACCTCCGGCAACGGACAATTCCGGCGAGACAGGCAGCGGCGGCGATCAGCCGACGATTACGACACCGGAGCAGGAGACGGATGAAGCAACAGCACCTGATGAGAATGCAAACCCTGACAAGGAAGGCACAGACGACGAGGAAGCCAGCAACCCGGACGAGAGCGCGTCCACAGGTAATGTTGGAGAAGGTTCCCTTCCATTCACAGCGCTGGCGCCATCGCATATCCCTGAAGGCGTGGCCTTCAAGGATAGCATGGATATCGATTATGGCGGCAACAAAGGCATAATCACAAGATATGACGGTGCATTCAACTTTACAATCATTCAGACACAGCCGAAAGATATCGCAACTTCACTGGTGCCGGGCGTTCTAATTGATCTGGGCACGACGGTAGGCGAGCTGACGACAAGCGAAGATAATTCGCTTCAGACGTTGACCTGGACGTATCAAGGCAATCTGTTCCGTCTCTCCAGCGCCGATCTGCCGGATGTCGAGATGAGGAAAATCGCGCAATCGGTTCAAGGAGAAATGGATAAATAACCTGCAGTCTGCCAAGCGACGCACGAATTTCCAAGAGGTACTAGCCATTTCTGGTGCTCATTTCATTGACAGTCCCAGCAGCAACGTTTAACATTATTTTATTAATGTTTGCTGCTCGGACTGTTTTCGTTTTTGGCATTGAGGAGAAGGTGAGCGACTTGGAATCGTATTATCGCCCGACTTGGGCAGAGATATCATTGGATGCGCTTCGGCATAACATACAGGCTGTACGGGAGGCTATACCGGCCGGATGCAAGCTGATGGCGTCGGTGAAAGCGAATGCGTACGGTCACGGAGCGGTCGAAATAGCGGAGGCGGCTGAACGCTTCGGCGTAGATTTTTTGGGCGTCGCGTTTCTGGACGAGGCGCTTCAACTACGCAGGGCCGGCATTCAGTCGCCTATTCTTGTGCTGGGATTCGTACCTGCGGATGCGCTGGCGATCGCGCGCGAGCATAACATTACGATCAGCTTATTCCGGGATGATGTGCGGGAGGCTGCTGGGCAATTGCCAGATCACAAGGATGGCCGCAGGCTGAAGGCGCATGTGAAGATTGACTCCGGCATGGGTCGCCTTGGCTTGCTGGGACAGGATGAGGCGCTTGCTTTCATTGAGCGGTCGCTGAATACGCCTGGGCTTGAGATCGAAGGATTGTTCACGCACTATGCCAAGGCGGATGAGGCGGATAAAGCCTATACGAAGCTGCAATATGAGCGCTTTCAATTCATTGTGGACGGTGTCAAGGAGCGAGGCTGGAGAATCCCGATCGTGCATGCCGCCAATAGTGCCGCAGGCATCGATACACCGCAATGGGCAGGCGATATGGTGCGGCTCGGAATAGGCATGTACGGCTTGTATCCTTCTGAAGAAGTGAACAAGGAGCGAGTCGGGCTGAAGCCGGTGCTTGCGCTGAAGACGCAGATCGTCTGGACGAAGACAGCGCCGCCAGGTTGGGGAATTAGCTATGGCACACGGTATTTTACGGAAAAAGAAGAGCTTATTGGCACTTTGCCGATCGGATACGCAGACGGCTACAGCCGGATGCTGGGCGGCAAGGCGCATGGATTGGTACGCGGCGTGAAGACGCCCATTCTAGGCACAATCTGCATGGATCAATGTATGATTGCGCTGGACCCTGTTCGGAATCATCCCGGTGCGGCTCCTGTGGTAGCAGGAGAAGAAGTGGTGCTGATCGGGACGCAAGGGAGTGCCTCCATTACAGCGGAAGAAGTGGCGGACCAGCTTGGCACAATTAATTATGAAGTAGTTTGTATGCTTGCTGCGCGCGTCCCGCGGGTCTATACGGAGAATGGAGCGGTTGTGAAGTCGCGCAACGACTTGGCATAAGGTGAGAATGGCTGGAATATCCAATTGAATTATTTATCATGTCGTGCAGGGAATGCGCCTGCGAAGATCGAATGTATCTAAGCAGCCCTCATATGGGCAGAATGCGCATATAGCATAATTGATATACGATAGGCATACAAATGATGAAGTATAGTAATGGCAAGAATTTGTCATAATGTGTAATAGGGGTTTTTGGAAAAGTCTTGGGGGTGCGAGTTCGGTGGCCAATGTGCATAATACGAAAAGGATCATGATCAGCTTGCCCGATCAATTGCTCGAGGAGGTCGATGGTATCGTAGCCAAGGAGAACTCCAATCGCAGCGAGTTTATTCGGCAAGCTATGAAGCTGTATTTGGTGGAACGCAAAAAGCGCCAGATCCGTGAATCCATGCAGCGCGGATATATGGAAATGGCAAAAATCAACCTGAATATGGCCTCGGAAGCGTTTCAAGCGGAGGAAGAAGCCGACCATACGTTAGGCCGTCTCGTAAGCGGGGTGTAGAGCTTGATCGTAAAACGCGGAGATGTGTTTTTTGCCGATTTGTCCCCAGTCGTCGGCTCGGAGCAGGGCGGAGTCCGTCCCGTTCTCGTCATTCAAAATGACATTGGCAACCGATTCAGCCCTACTGTAATCGTAGCTGCCATTACAGCTCAAATCCAGAAAGCAAAGCTGCCAACGCATGTCGAAATGGATGCGGCAACTCATGGCTTCGACCGAGATTCGGTCGTGCTGCTGGAGCAAATCCGCACAATCGACAAGCAGCGCTTAACGGATAAAATCACGCATCTGGACGATGAGACGATGCGCAAAGTGGATGACGCTTTGTTGATCAGCGTAGGCCTGATCGACTTCTAAGATAACAAAGGCCGGCTGTCTGAATGGGACAGCAAATCGGCTTGTTTTCCGACCGGCAGGATCGGTCACAAAATTAAGGGTAGACAATTTGAGGATGAGTTTGCTATTATAGGCTCAAATTCATGTTTGAACGAATAGTAGAGCAATCTATTGCGAAGAACGCAATCAGTTAGCCGGCAGCGGCTGCTGAATGCGTTCTTTTTTTGTTGCTCGGAGGAGGGGTAGCGATGAGAAGAGGAAGGAGCTTATGGCTCAGTCTGACGGCAGCGATGCTGTCGGCGGCGCTAGTGTACGGACTGTACGTGCTGCAGCGAGATCAATTGGAACAACAGGAGACGGTAGCTGTCATCGTGCCCAAGCGATTCATAGCAGCCGGCGAGCGGCTCCAGCGGAGCGATCTGGAATTGTCGCGGTTGCCGATTGCCGCTTATACGAGCGACATGTTCTCAGAGTTAGATATGGCCTCGGGGATTGAAGCGGCCATGCCACTCGGCAAAGGCGAGGCGCTTCTCTCCTGGAAGCTGAATGAGCATTACCTGCATCCACGGATGGGAGAGTCGACCTTTCAAATTCCGAAGGAGTACATTCGCTCCATCTCGAACGGAATTCGCGCCGGCGACCGGGTTCTCCTCTATGCATCAGGCGCAGAGGAGGAGTCGCTGCGCATCTTCCCGGAATCGGTCGTTGTCGCATCGGTGAAGAGCTCGGCCAATGTGGAGGTCGACAGTCTGGAACAATCGCATCTGATGTCGCTTGCCGAAGGCAACAAGGATGGCATGTATGTGGCGAGGCGCGATGCCAATGCGATGATCGAATATGTGAATCTTAATTTGACGGAGGCGCAGTGGCTTCAGATCGACCGACTGTGCAAGAGCGGAAGCGTCAAAGTTGTGATTGCGTACAGCCCGGAGTCTTATGACCGGATCAAGGACGGACGTGAAGCGGAAGGAAAGGGTGAGGATGGTGAGCGGGAATAATGGTGCGGCTCCGGTAGTCGCTTTTATTGGCACAACCCCTAATATCGGGACGACATCGGCGGCCTTCGCGACTGCATACAGGCTTGCGGAACTAGGCGGCATAGAGGTCGGATATCTGTGCCTGAACCTCAAGAGCGCGAAGCTTCATCGCTTTCTGGGGAAGGATGAGCCGGACGTGACGCTCGACAGACTACAGCCGGAGCTTCGTTCGGCCTCCTTGACGCCGGATATGCTCCGCAGTGCGGATTACGCGGTGGGGGGACGAGCTAATCTGCATGTCCTGTTCGGCAATTTAAACCGGGAGGGAGCGGAGTTTGTCGGGGCGGAGGAGATTGAACATCTGCTGGACGTAGCGGAGAAAACATACGGATTGGTCGTACTGGATGTTGGCGCATATTGGGATAATGCAGCCACGATATGCAGCATTCGGCGAGCGGACTCGCGTGTATTGGTGACGACCCCTGCGCTGTCGCATTTCCAGGAAGACGGGCGGCGCTGGATCGGAAGCGTCTCGCCGCTTTTCCAAGTCCAGCCGAATCAGTACGATTGTGTCATTGTTCACTATCCATGGAGAAGGGGAGGTTATCGTATGAACGACATATGTAAGGAGCTGGGAACCGCACCGATAGGAGAATTCAGAATGAACGATTCGCTGTTCGCCAGTCTGGACAGAGGCGGTTACGATGAATGGCTGAGAGAAGACCCGGGGGGCAGGATGGCGATGAGGAAGCCGGCAGTCAAGCTGCTGGAGCGCCATGGCGTACGGAGCGCATTCCCGTCAATGGTTAGACAGCCATGGTACCGCAGGCTTAATGTGCATCGGAACGGAGTAGGCTCCTCATGAAAGGTGTGCAGGACAGATTCTCTATTGCGGAGTTTGCAGCGAAAGTGCAAAGCGAGGAAACCAGGCGGGAAGAGAATAGCGCGCAGGAGCGGACGGATAAGGGGTCGGATGATTTCGATAGGCTTGCTGAGGAAATCAGGTCCTATCTGAGTGCGCCAAGAGGCATGACGGAAGAAGAGCGAAGGAAGTATAGTGAGACGCTCAATCGGGCCGTGCTGGGATTTCCGCATGAACGCGAGCAAGTGCTAGCCTTGATTGAGGATCGGCTCATTCGCCTGCGCATTCATACGCTGCCAGGGTGGAAGCATCCCTATGCGACGCTTGCGGAAGCGTTATTTGCAGAAGTGGTAGGGCTGAATGTGCTGGAGCTGGTGCTGGCAAGCCGCGACGGTCTGGAAGAGCTGCAGGTAGTCGGGACAAGAATCTACGAGGTGCGTGGCGGCATGGCTTCGTTATCACCTTATAGCTTCGTCACCGTGCATGATGTCGAGCGTATCCAGCAAAACCTGGTGTTGTACAACAATGACCGGATTAATCCACGGAAGCGATGGGCGGAGGTCATGCTTCAGGACGGCTCGCGCGTGACGATGACCGGCTTCGGGTTTACGTCCAGTCCAACTCTGACTATCCGCTTCTATACCGTCCGCCATTTCCGGCTTGATGCTTTGGCTGCTGAACCGTATCAGTCGCTTAGCGAATATATGGTACGGCTGTTGCTGGCTTCACTAAAGGCTAGATACAATCTGGTCATTATCGGTCCGACCAACTCCGGCAAGACCAATCTCATGAAAGCGCTTATTGCCGAGCTGCCAGATGAAGAGCGGATCATTACCATTGAAGGCCGGTACGAGATGATGCTTGGCCGGGATTTTCCGAATAAGAATATTATTGAATACGAAGCTGCGGAAGATGACAAGGCTCATCATTCAGCACAGGCCTTCAAGCTAGCCCTGCGCCAATCGCCCCAGCGCATTATCCATGCGGAGATCAGGGACGAAGATGCCAACATCTACGTGCGGGCATGTACGCGGGGACATACCGGCAGCATGACGACCGTGCATGCCAATCGGCTGGAGGATGTGCCGGAGGCTATTACCGATATGTGCATGCTGGATGGCAGGAGCATGAATCCCGAACGGCTGACGAAACGAATTGCGGAATATGTTACTGAGCTTGGTGTGGAGATGAAGCTGATCGGCGGCCGCAGAGTGGTGTCCCGCATTGGTGAGATGGGATGGCGGGACGGTGAAGTGCATATTCGGGATTGGGCGGTCTACGATGAGGCGAGGAACGATTGGCTCTATCCGAATCCGCCATCGGATCGTGCTGGCGCATGGCTCGGCAAGGGGGATGAGGATGGGTGATCTTGTGCTATTATCAGGAGGTTTGCTGCTTTTTGTTCTATTATATATAGTCTTTCGCGTACTGCTGGATTCTGTCGATGACAAGCGGCAGCTTCGCAGCCGGCTGACCTATGAATCGCCTTACAGCTTGCGCAGCATGCTGGCAGGCCGGATCCAATCGTATGCCAAGCTTATAACACATATAGCGGAGCTGCTGGAGACGCTCAGAATGAAGCTGCGGGCAGATACCTTTCTCGGAATCTCGACGTTGCTGCTTGTAGGAGGTGTTGCGGTGGGAGGCCTATTTTTTCAGACGGCGAAGGGCGGGCTTCTATTCGGATTGATCGTTGGATTGGCACCTTACATCTGGCTGAGAGGTTTGCTGATTCATCGGAGAATGGGAGCCCAACTTGATTTTTTGCCCGCTGTGGAGCTGTTCTATCAATGTTACTTAGTAACCGGAGAACGCCATGTCCGCATTGCCTTGCAGCGAACAATTGAGGAGAAGAGGTTGCTTGGACCGATGCAAGCTGTATTCGAGCAGTTGTACCGCAACCTCTCGGTCAGAGGCGATGACGAGGCAAGCTTGCGGATACTGGGGGCTTCGCTCGGACATTTATGGTCGGATTATTTTGTGCAAATTTTACGTGTCGCGCTGTCGGAGGGTGTCCCGGTTACGGAGAGCTTAAGGGAGCTGCTGGGCGATATGAGGAAGGCCCGCCGGGCGAATGAACAGGAGCGGCACCGCTTGCTAGAGATCAGGGTAGCCAACTTCACGCCGATTCTGTTCCTGGCCTTGTTCATCGGCATCAATCTGCGTTACAACCAAGCGAATGCTTACTTCTATTATTTGCAGGACCCGCAAGGACGAGACATGCTCCTGAACGCGCTTCTTCTTATATTCGGATCATTTCTTATGGGCCTCTGGCTCTCACGCAAAAAAATGTAAGGGTGATGGCATTGTACGATTGGATTGCCGGATGGATTGGGGCAGGGGCTATTCTGGGACAGTTCCTCTTCGCAGGAGCGGGGATGTATATGCTGCTAAGGCTGCTGCCGGAACGCTCGTTTAGATGGAAGAGACTTTCCTTTCTGAGGCTGCATAGCTCTGCACCTCCAGATCGCTTGCTTCGCCTATGCGGCATTAAGAGGGAGCAAGCCGCTTATCAGGAAAGGGAGCTTCTTCTCGCGGGTTGCGGCATAACGTTTGATCCCGCATGGTACATGCTCTTTCGTCAGCTTGCCATGACTATAGGGATGGCGACAGGGACTCTGTCTCTTGTATTGCTTCGAAGCGAACTGACGTCGATCTGGCTGCAGGCTTTGGTCGCCTTGCCGTTATTGCTTGCGGGAGCGCTGTATGTGGACGGGGCTTGGCTGCGTGCTGCGCAGAAGATGAGATCCTTGCAATTTACGAAGGAAATCTATGTGGTCAGCAATCAATTGCTTTATTTTGCGGATTCCCATCTGAATATCCATGCCAAGCTGATGAGATGCATGCCTTATACAAAAGCGATGCGCGGAGATATGGAGCGCCTGCTTGCGGAATGGTATCACGATCCCGCCCTTGCCTTACGGCAATTCAAGCTGAGGGTCGGCACGGATGACGGGATGAGCTTCGTCGAGACGATCGATGCGATTCGGCAGCATGAGAGCAGCCAGTATTATGAACTGCTCCGTATTCGGATATCGGACTACAAGGAAAAGCTTGAGCTTGCGAAGGACAGCCGTAAGGAATCGACATCCTACGTGCTGTTCATCATTGCAGGAATTCCAATCTTGTATACGTTCCAGGTCTTTATTTATCCATGGGTACGAGAAGGGCAGAAGTTGTTTCAGTCGTTGGGATAGGCGAAAGCGACAAGGGTAGTTCAAGATTAGCAACGGGAGGAGGTGACAGGGATGCGCAATATTTTGATGACGGTCATGATGCTTGTTGTTGTAGTTGTTCTGTTCAATACGATTATCGCGCAGGATTCGACGGGTACAAGAAGCCAAATCCAATCACAGGGCAACGCAGCAAATACGAGAATCAATACCTTGCTGCCGTAGAGCGTAGTGGGCGCAGCATAGCGACGAATGTGGAGGTGCGAGGAGAATGAGAGCGATACTAATGACGCTTCTTCTGATCATTACGGCGGTTGTTGTGTATACAGCCGTTGCAGAGGGCGACGACGGATTGAATAAGGGCGTCAGCCGGACAGGCGACGCAATGGGAGAGTATCTCAAGGGTATGAGTCCTTGAAGCAATTGCTGCTATTTATTCTGTTCGCCGCCATGTTGTGTTGGATTATGTTCTCCCCTATTTATAAGCATGTTGTTATTGTGAGACAGGCTGTGCTTCAGCAAGAGGTGGATTATTTGCTGGAGGTCGGCGCAAGCGGGACGTACGGCTATATTAGTCCTGCCATGCAGCGGGATTCCATGCGGAGACTGGCAAGCTTCGGCCTGCGGGAGCAGGATATTCGCTATCAGTATGCGACGACTTCCGGTGCGTCGGCTACTGATGCCAGCCATCCCGTTCCGAGAGGAACGGGCATCTCGCTTACGATCAGCTATCCGTATGAAAATTTATTTGTTATTGATTCGCTAATCGGTATTCAGCCCGTAGCTCCCCATGAGCGGATGAGCGCATTCGGCATGAAAATGAGCGAGTACGTTCCGTAACAGAAGGAGGCGTATCCTTGTACAAGCTCGTTCTTATTCTTGCGATGATGTCGCTATGGATTACGGTTCATCTGATGCAGGTCGAGGAAGAGATGGCGATGAAGACGTTGTCCCAGGGCAAGCGCGCGATCAACCGCGCGGCACATGCGGCAGCGCAGCAAGTGGATAAGACGGCATTAAGCGAAGGAATCGTACGGATAGACGAATCCGCAGCTTCCCGGGAAGCCGCGTTATATTTGCAGCGAAACTTGCAATTGGATGCCAGCGGCAAGCCGCTGCCAAATTCATTCCTCCGCCATCCGGTGCAGGTGCTGGTATTTGATGTAATTAACTCAGAGGAGACGTTTCCCTATCAGTATTGGAATCCACACTATAACTTTGAAGTAGAACTAAGAAGTCCAGGAGTAGTCATTATTGCAAAAGTGGTTTATCCCAGAGCATTCACCGTTATGGAGCCGCTCGAATGGGAAATAAGGGGGGCTGCGGAGCTGATTGCAGGTTGACGTTAATATGGAAAATTGGTGTAATAGGAGGGGGACTAAAGAAGGGAAGAATCCAGTATGAATCGTGAATTGAAAAATCGGCTCCATCGTGACTATTTGAAGGTATATCGCATATCGGAGCTTATCGGCAATGGCATCTTTTTGCTGTTGATCGTGGCGTATCTGATTATTGCGCTGTGGAAGGATTGGACGCTTATTCCGGTATGGATTAGCGCCGGTGTATTGGTATTGTCCCTTGTGCTGTTTACTTGGCTCATTCCATCGGTGAAATATGCCAGATTCCGTTATGAGCTGTTCGAGGAAGAGTTGGAGATTGAGAAGGGTTTAATCTTTATTAGCAATGTGCTTGTGCCGATGGTGCGTGTGCAGCATGTCGAGATCGGCAGCGGACCTCTTATGAGGAAGTACGGGCTTGCTTCTGTGTCAGTTGTGACCGCGGCGACGACGCATCAGATCGTCGGAATTAAACGCGAGGAAGCGGAATCGCTGAAACGGAGAATCGGACAATTGGCAAGGGTGGAAGAAGCCGATGAATGATCGCCGCATGTTGCATCCTACATACATATTGTTTGGTGTATTATCCGTTATTAAAGGTTTTCTGCCGGTGATGGTCATTGTGCTGCTCCGCAAACCGGATTGGTCCAATTTGGGCTGGTATTGGTATGCGGGAGTAGGCGGATTTCTTGTGCTTATGGCGCTTATTGCGTTTTTGCAATGGAAGAAATTCGGCTTCTGGCTGGAGGAGGATCGGATCATTATCCGTTCGGGTTTGTTCTTCCGGCAAGAGAAGACGATCTATTATACGCGGATTCATTCCGTCAATATCGAGCAGCCGCTTATTCAGCGCATTCTGGGCGTCGTGCAGCTCAAGATTGAGACGCCGGGCGGGAATAACAAGGCGGACGGCACTTTGGAGACGCTGTCCAAGGATGAAGCGAACCGTATCAAGCAATTGCTGCGAAGTTATTCCGAGGCGGGCGCTGTTCAAGCCAAGAACGTTATCGATCGAGAGGTTGCGGTCGTTGGAAATGAGGGTGATGGGCAAGAGGATTTTGCAACTGTTTCGGCAGCGGTAGATCAGCAACTAGCGCCATCGGTTACACTGTCGTCCATGTCAAACGAAGGCACAGCTGGTCCATCGGTTGGAGCAGCTGCAAGTAACGCGAATCGGCAAGAGGAAGCGGGGCCATCCGTTACGCTTGACGCAGGCAAGCTTTTCCAAGCAGCTGCAACGTCACTGAATTTCGGCCTTGCGATTGCGTTCATCGCAGGTCTTTATTCCTTCGCAGATGACTTTCTGAACCTGATTTTTCCGGAGCACTTCTTCGAGCAGGTCGTGGAAGACTCTGTGAATCAAATGTCGAATGCGTTCTTTATTGCCGGGCTTGCCATTTTTGTCATCTTGTTTGCGTGGGTTCTGTCGATCCTGCTTTATATTTTAAAGTACAGCGGTTTTACGATGCGCCGGGACGGCAAGCAACTGTCACTTACCTACGGGCTGCTGGAAAAGAAGAGTATCCTGTTCGATCCCAAAAACGTGCAGGCGGTTATCGTGAACGAAAGCTGGCTCAGACAGATTTGGGGCTACGGGGAAGTCAAGCTGCAAGTGGTATCGTCCGACAAGCAAGAGCAGCTGATGCTGCATCCGTTCATTAAAGTGTCGGAGGTCCAAGCGCTCATCGATCAATTCGTACCGGGCATGAAGCTGCCAGAGCCGAGGGAGCTTGCGCCATCGCCGCGGAAGGCGTTGATCTATTACATCCGTATTCCGCTGCTGCTTGCGGTTGTTTTGACCGGAGCTTGCATTGCCTACTTTGGTGCGATAGGCGCATGGTCGCTTCTGCTGATTCCGATTGTGTTATGGTGGCGGATCAGCTGCCACAAGGCAGCCGGCTTGCTGCTGGAGGACGGTCAGCTGACATTAAGAAGGCGAACGCTGCAGCGCATCACGTATTATGTCCGCCGGCCGCGTATTGTCACGATGTCCGTGAAGCGGTCTGATGCCCAGCGGCGGAAGGGAATCGCTGCAATCTCGGTTCATGTGCTGGGCAGCCCCTTCAGCTATAAGGTGCCAGGAATGGATCATAGCGATGTCCAGCCTGTATGGAGCTGGTATAGCCGAAGCGGCAAAACCTTATAATAAAGATACTTATTCCAAGCATAAGCAATGGCGAATAGGATATGCGCTGCATGTCCGCCGTTGCTTTTTTGCTGTGTATAACAGGCTTTGTATAATTGGAAATATTTTTTTGAGAAGCAAATGAACGAATGGAGAACCTCCGTCGTCTAATCACTAAAGGGCGGAGGTGGGAAGGGAGTGCACACGGTGACCGATGAAACCAGACTGATACAGCAAGCCGTGAGAGGCGATACCCGATCGTTGTCGGAGCTATTGCGCAAGCACTATTCTTTTCTCTATCAATACACCCTTAAATTAACGATGGATAAGAGCCGGGCGGAGGATATTACACAGGACACTATGCTGAAGGCGATTGAAAAAATAGGGACGTACCGGGCGCAGTCCAAATTTTCGACCTGGCTAATTGCCATTGCATCCAGACTTGCGATCGATCGGGGAAGAAGAAGCGCTAGGGAACGCAAATGGATCGAAGAGGAAGGCGCGCTAAGGGCGCTTCGATATGAGACACTCAGCCGAATGAACGATTGGCCAGAAGCGCTCCAGGCTATAGGCGAGCTGGATGAGAAGCTCCGGATGGCCGTATTGCTGAAGTACTATTACGGTTATTCGCAGGAAGAGATTGCGGAGATGGTGGATGCGCCTGTGGGTACGGTCAAGTCGAGAATACATGCAGGGATGAAACAGCTCAGGAAGGAGTTGTCAGGCCATGAAGAAGAACAAAGCTCATGACGAGGATCAGCAATGGTTCATGGAGCATATCGGAGCGGAGCTTCAAAAGATGGATGATGCGTATGAGCGCAGCGAACCCGAGCTTGGACCGTTCGAGTCGTTCGTCGCTTCCCATAAGCAGGAGCTACGCAAGAAGCTGTGGCGCGATCTGGCTTTATTCTGGCTCATCGCGGCGATGCTTCTGCTGGGCATGCTCTGGATTCTTGAGCGCGACTGGATCTGGTTCGCAGCGCTGCAGTTGCTTGTGGCGATTAGTGCAATCAGTTATATCGGCTTCGTTCATGTGTGGAAGGGGAGAAAGCAATGGAAGAACAACTGAAGCATTCGGTGCTGTTCTGGCTGCTCATTGCCCTTCTTATGATTACACAATCCACCTGGCTCTTCCTGGATGCCCGCAAGAGAGGCAGTATGCCATGGTTTTGGGGGCTATGGGGATTGATTCAATGCCCGTTCCCTCTCCTGTTCTATTGGCTGACCGTTCGACTCAGAGTCTGGGACAAGCTGCGGGCTTCTGCACAAAATAAAAAATAAAGGGGTGCGTTTGATGAAAGAGACATTGGAATTATCGCAACTGATGGGACTTATTGTGCCGCTTATCCTTCTTCAGCTCCTATTAATGATCATTGCGCTTGTGCTTTGCGTAAAAACAGAAGAGACGAGAGGTCCGAAGATGATGTGGGTGCTCATCATCATATTGGGCCAATTGATTGGCCCAATCGCGTTCTTCCTGTTCGGAAGGAGAAATTCATAATGGCAGAATTGATGCAAGTCAAAGGCTTAACCAAATCATTTGGCACCATGCAAGCGGTGAAATCGATCGATTTCAGCATACAGGAGGGCAGATGTATTGCGCTGTTAGGTCCCAATGGGGCAGGAAAGACGACGACCATCCGAATGCTGACAGGGCTGCTTGCTCCTACGGCAGGTGAAGTGCGGTTCCATTCGCTGGCGCCCGGAGAGGATCGGCGGAACTTAATAGGTTACCTGCCTCAGATGCCCGCATTTCATAATTGGATGAGCGGCATGGAATATGTGGTCTATGCCGGCCGTCTATGCGGACTCAGCGCTTCCGACGCCAAGAAGCGGGCAATTGAGATGCTGGAGCGGGTAGGCCTTGCGGATGCAGCCAAGCGGAAGCTGGGCGGATATTCCGGCGGCATGAAGCAACGGCTAGGACTAGCGCAGGCGCTTGTCCATCAACCGAAGCTGCTAGTCATGGATGAGCCGGTATCAGCGCTGGACCCGCTCGGACGCCGGGAAGTGCTGCGCCTGCTCAAGGAGTTGAAGTCGGAGATGACTGTTCTGTTCTCCACGCATGTGCTGCATGATGCCGAAGAGCTATGCGATGACGTTGTCATTATTCGCGCAGGCGAAGTGGCCCTGCAAGGGTCGCTGTCGTCGATTCGCAGCCAGCATCGCCAGCCGGTTATCGAGCTGAAGCTGGATGAGGACAATGCGCGAGGGATGGATTGGGCGAGAGCATTCGTAGAGAAATCGCTAAACGGAGAGGTACGTTATAGCTGGCTAAGTGAAGCGGAGATGCGCGGCAACCGGCTTCATATGACCGCCATTCATATGGACGAGGCGCGGCAGGCACTGCTAGAGGAACTGACAAGGCATTCGGTTCCATTCAGCCGACTTGAGGTTGGTTATTCGTCTCTGGAGGATTTATTTATGAAGGTGGTGGGCGAATGAACCGCATGAACGAAACTTACAGCGGGACACAACACGGAACGGGAGTGTTGAAATCCGTCAAACGAAGCTCAGGCGGAGCGATATTCTTGACTCTGCTGGGCAAGGAATGTCTGGAGCTGCTGAGAAGCTTTAAGCTGATATGGGTGCCAATCGTCTTTGCCGTACTCGGTATTATGCAGCCAGTGCTCAGTTACTATATGCCAATAATCATTGAAAAGGCGGGCAACATGCCTGAAGGCACGGTGATCGAAATTCCCCCTGCCGTCGGCTCTCAAGTGCTTGCCGATACGCTGTCTCAATTCGGAGTAATGGGTATCTTGATTCTGGCGTTGGCTTGCATGGGCATTGTCTCCGGCGAGCGGAATAACGGAGCGTCCGCTCTTGTGCTGGTCAAACCTGTATCGTATGCCTCTTACATCCTGTCCAAGTGGCTGAGCATGATGCTGCTCGCTTGGGGATCGCTGCTCCTTGGTTATGGGGCGGCATGGTACTACACATGGCTTTTAATTGAGTATGTGGACGTAGTTCCTTTCTTGCTTAGTTTTATCCTGTACGGCCTTTGGTTTTCCTTTGTACTGACTGTGACACTACTGTTCAGCACGGCACTTCGGAGCGCGGCAGGTGCTGCTTTTTCGTCGCTTGGGGCAGCCATTCTGCTGAGTGTGCTGGCAGGTTTGATTCCGAAGTATATGGCATGGAGCCCGGGAGCTCTGACTGGACTGGCCTATCAGGCTGCGACAAGTTCGGGCTGGCTTCAGATGGAGCCTGCGTCGTGGTGGGCGATCATAACCTCACTGATTGCGATTGCCGCTTTGCTGGCGGCTTCTGTTGTCCTTCTCAAGCGAGCGCCTGCACGCGACTAGCTGCTAGCAAACGTCATTATTCCGTAAAATGTAACGTGATAGAGACAAGCATCTCGCGTTATAATGGAGGAATAAGGATGCCGCGCGCATCCTGACAGAATGAAAGGAGCTGGCACGCGATGAACCTGATTGTGGAACAGAATGCGGCACGTTGGTACAAAGAGCAGATGGATTTAAGCGAAGGGGATAGTGTACGTATCTTCGTACGGCTGGGAGGCTGCGGAAGCGTGCACCCAGGATTGTCGCTTGGCATCACGAAGGATGAACCCAGAAATGCGGTTCTTAGCCAGCAGGTAGAGGGTATCTTCTTTTACATGGAAGAGGATAATGTCTGGTATGTAGAGAACAAGGAGCTTCGCATCTCCTTTGACGAAAAGTATGAAGAAGTGAAAATGGTCGTCGCTTAAAGGTTGAACGGCGGGATATATATGGCGGGCAAGCAACGGATTTCCGTATGCGAGCCCGCTTTTTTGTTTAGGATTTAGATGAAGTGCCTTCCTCGCTTAACTCCTCGAATGATTTGACTTTCCCATGCGATGGACGCTGTTGGTGCTTGCGCTGGTGCCAAGCATTTTCTCTGCGGTTTTTGGATGTGGACATAAGAGCATTCACCTCCTTCTTGTTAGAATGGCGTAAAGCGCCTCATCTCATGCGCTGCGCTGCCGACTAGGGCTAATTGGAAATAACAAGTAGCCATTGTTCACTTTTCTGTCATATTAGGGAGCCATTTTGCTAAGACTGAGAATTATTATCGCTAAAAGGTTGACGTATGGAATGGTGCATGGCATAATAGCTTTGTGCTTATGATAATCATTATCACCGCATGTGAGCGGAGATTATCGGAAGCTTATTTTTATGACTAAGCGTGATAATCACTATCTCATTTTATTTCATAAACGGATGACAGATCTGAGGATAAGACATGAAAGTATGGATGTTAGTCACAGCGCTTGTGCTCTTGTCGGTCACATCGCTATTTATCGGAGCAGAAAATCTATCCATCACAGACCTGTTCAGCATGACGGAGAAGCAGTGGCAGGTGTTCACCATCAGCCGGATTCCAAGGCTGGTCAGTCTTCTTATTGCAGGGATTAGCATGAGTATCGCCGGTCTCATCATGCAGCAGCTTAGCCGCAACAAATTCGTATCGCCTACAACATCGGGCACGGATGATGCTGCGAAGCTGGGGATATTGGTGGCGCTTCTTGTTTTCGCCTCTGCGACGACGATGCAGAAGATGCTGATCGCTTTTGCTTTTGCGCTGGCAGGCACTTATGTGTTCATGAAGTTTCTGGACCGGATCAAATTCAAGGATACCATTTTTATTCCGCTGGTCGGCTTAATGTTCGGCGGCATTATTAATTCGATCACCACTTTTTTTGCATACAAAAACGATATGATCCAGAATGTGACGTCTTGGCTTCAAGGCAGTACGTCGGCGATGATGACAGGCCGCTACGAGCTCTTGTATATCAGCATTCCGCTGCTGATCTTCGCCTATCTGTACGCGAACAAATTTACAATTGCGGGTATGGGGGAAGAGTTTTCGGTCAATCTGGGCCTCAATCACAAATTCGTGGTCAACGTCGGTCTCATTATCGTGGCGCTGGTATCGGTTGTCGTCATTCTGACGATCGGCATCATTCCGTTCCTTGGCCTCATTATTCCGAATATCGTAACGCTTTATGTAGGGGACAATCTGAAGAAAAGCCTGGTACATACAGCTTTACTCGGGGCGGTATTTTTGCTGGTATGCGATATCGTGGGCAGGCTGATCATCTATCCATACGAAATACCAATCGGGCTTACTGTCGGCGTGATCGGAAGTATCGTATTCCTGTATCTGCTGATGAGGAGAAGAGCCTATGAAGCTTAAACTGACATTGCTCGCCGCTTTGGCCCTTGGCGTCATTGCCGCCTTCTTGTTCGTAGATCTGCCGCATAACTGGGATTACGCACTGGAACGCAGAATCAAGAAGGTACTTGCGATTACGCTTACTGGCGGCGCAATTGCTTATGCCACATTAATTTTCCAGACGATTACGAATAACCGGATATTGACCCCGAACGTTATCGGCTTGGATTCTTTATACATGCTTATCCAGACCGTCGTTATTTTTGCCTTTGGCGTCGTCAGTCTGCCTAGCACGAACAAAATGCTCAACTTTGGATTTACAGTCGGTATCATGCTGATTTTTGTCGGCATCCTTTATAAGTTGATCTTTAAAAGGGAAGGCCGCAGCAATTTGTTTTTCCTGCTGCTGATCGGGCTTGTCATGGGCACGATGTTCGGCAGTATGACCACCTTCATGCAGGTATTGATTGACCCTAATGATTTCCTGGTTGTGCAAGGCAAGATGTTCGCCAGCTTCAATAATGTCAATTCCGACTTGCTGGTGTTGTCCATCATTCTCCTGGCGCTTGTTGCTCTGTATGCCCTAAGGTTTTCGAAATATCTGGATGCGATGTCGCTGGGCAGAGAGCATGCGGTTAATCTCGGCATTCCGTACAACTTCGTGGTGATGAACCTGCTTGTTATCGTTGCCATTCTGATTGCAGTATCGACTGCGCTGGTCGGCCCTATTACATTCCTTGGCCTTCTTGTTGTCAACGTAGGCTATCAGTTCATGAAAACCTACCGGCACAGCATTCTTGTGCCAAGCACGATGTTGATCAGCATTATCGCATTGGTCGGAGGCCAGATGATTGTCGAGCGTGTCTTTACCTTCGAGACGACGGTCAGCGTCATTATCAACTTTATCGGCGGAATTTACTTCTTATATCTGCTTCTAAGGGAGAGTAAATCATGATTGAGGTTCAAGAGGTATCCAAATCCTACGCCGGCAAGCCGGTAGTCGAGAAAGTATCGCTCAAGATCAGGCAAGGGAGCGTCACGTCCTTTATCGGTCCGAACGGAGCGGGGAAGAGCACGCTGCTCTCGATGATCAGCCGCCTGCTTCAAAAGGATAGCGGGAAGGTGCTTATTGACGGGAAGGACATCTCGGAGTGGAAAAGCACCGAGCTTGCCAAAAAAATCTCTATCCTCAAACAATCCAATACGGTGAATTTGCGTCTGACGGTAAGAGAACTGGTCAGCTTCGGCCGTTTCCCCTATTCGCAAGGGAAGCTGAAGAAGGAAGATTGGGAGAAGGTTGATGAAGCGATCGCATATATGGATCTGACGGAGCTGCAATACAGGTATTTGGACCAGCTTAGCGGCGGTCAAAACCAGCGTGCTTTCATCGCGATGGTCATCGCGCAGAATACCGAATACATTCTTCTTGACGAACCGCTTAACAATCTGGATATGAAGCATTCGGTCCAAATTATGAAAGTGCTGCGCAGGCTGGCCGAAGAGCTTGGCAAGACGGTGATCATCGTCATTCACGATATCAACTTTGCTTCCTGCTACTCCGATTACATCGTCGCTTTGAAGGACGGCAAGGTTGTGAAGGAAGGTCCTACGGAAACGATTATCGACAACGCCGTATTAGAAGATATTTATGATATGGACATTCCGATCGAGCTGGTCAACGGCAACCGAATCGGCGTCTATTTCAAATAAAGATGAATAAATAGGAGTGAACATGATGAAAAAAAGGTTTGGTCTAATCGCAATTCTGCTTGTATTCGCTATGGCTCTTGCTGCATGCGGAGGCAATAACGGCGGCAAAAACACAGGAGGCAATGCTTCCAGCTCGCCGTCGCCATCCCCGTCGGCAGAAGCTCCGGCTTCTGATATTGTCGTCAAACATCAATTGGGTGAAACAACGGTGAAAGCGAGTCCGTCGAAAGTGGTTGTATTCGACTACGGTACATTGGATACGCTGGATAAGCTGGGCGTTGAAGTTGCTTCGCTTCCGCAAGCAGGCGTTCCTTCCTATCTGGAAAAATATAAAGATTCGAAATATGTAAATGCCGGTTCGCTGAAAGAACCTGACTTCGAGACGATTCATGGCATTTCCCCTGACCTGATCATTATTTCCGGTCGTCAATCCGACGCTTATGAAGAGCTGAGCGATATTGCTCCTACGATCTACATGGGCGTAGACACGTCGAACTATATGGAATCGTTCAAGTCCAACGTACACACGCTGGCTGAAATCTTCGGCAAGCAAGCCGAGGCTGAAGCGGCTCTGGCTGACATTGATGCTACAGTGAAAGCTGTAAACGACAAAGCAACGGCTGCAGGCAAAAACGGCCTGATCATCTTGTCGAACGAAGGCAAGATCAGCGCGTATGGTCCGGGCTCGCGCTTCGGCATCATCCATGACGTCTTTGGCGTAGCCGCAGTTGATCCATCCATTAAAGTAAGCACACATGGCGATGAAATCTCCTTCGAGTTCATTTCCGAGAAAAATCCGGATTACCTGTTCGTCGTAGACCGTAATGCAGCAATTGCCGGCGAAGCTGGCGCGAAAGAAACGGTTGAAAATGATTTGGTGAAAAACACGACAGCTTTCAAAGAAGGCAACATCGTGTATCTGGACCCTGAGTTCTGGTACCTGTCCGGCGGCGGTCTGATCTCCGTAGCCGAGATGGCGAATGAAATCAATGCAGCGATTAAATAACAATAGTTGAACATATGAGGGCTGCTTCAATAGGTTTCGTACCTAATGGAGCAGCCCTTGTTGTATCGTGCGAAATCAAATCTGTGAAAAACCAAGCGGGATAAGCTGTGTCGCTTATGATCGAATGGAGGTAATCACTTCAGGGAACACTGACATGGACATTATAACGGGAGGTAATTGGGGTCATGTCCAACCGAGGATTGACGACGGCTCTCGCAGCCGTCGGAGCGGCGCAATTATTGAAGCTGCCTTGGCATTACAGCAAAACGGGGAAATGGGATGTACGTAAGATCGTCGGCTCCGGCGGAATGCCGAGCTCTCACTCTAGCGGCGTAGCCGCACTGGCAGCCTATACCGCATCCAAGCACGGCATTCGAACACCTGAGTTCGCCATTGCTTCTATGTTAGGCATTATTGTGATGTATGATGCAATGAATATCCGCCGTCATGCGGGTGAAATCGCGATTCAAGTTAATGATCTGGATGCCGATGTAGAGAAGCTGGCGGGCCATCATCCCGGCATCTATCATAAGCGGCGCAAAGAACAGCTGAAGGAGACGCTGGGCCATCAGCCGGGAGAGGTAGCGGCAGGTGCGGTGCTGGGCGTGCTGATTGGACTTGCCGGAGCGGCATTCGGTCGACGGTAATAAACGGTTAAAATAATAGTAAATCCCGACAGGACTGTCGGGATTTTTTGGTGCGCTGGCGGAAAAGATTGACGGCGGCCAATAAATTGGATACAATTTAATTAAATCATCGATATTCGGTTAGGGAGGAATAGGATATGTCCATTTACGATTTTGAAGTGAAGTCGATTCGAGGCGAGCAGCAGACGTTAGCGCCTTATGAGGGCAAAGTCATGCTTATTGTGAATACAGCGACCGGATGCGGATTTGCACCTCAGTTCAAAGGCCTGCAGAAGCTGCATGATGATTATAAGGATCAAGGCTTCGCTGTTCTTGGTTTCCCTAGCTCGCAATTCGGCAATCAGGAGAAGGGGACCGACAGCGAAGTCGCGCAAACCTGTGAATTGAACTTTGGCGTCAACTTCCCGCTCTATTCCAAGATCAATGTGAATGGCGGCGATGCGCATCCTTTATTCAAGCATCTGACCAATGAGGCTCGCGGCGTATTCGGATCAAAGGCGATCAAGTGGAATTTCACAAAGTTTTTGGTCGACCGGGATGGGAGAGTTGTGAAGCGGTACGGTTCGGCGGATGAGCCGGCCAAGATTGAAAAGGATATCGTGAACCTGCTCTCCTAGTGCTGGAAGCCTTCTGTAGTCGATAAGACGCAGAGGGCTTTTTTGGTCCGCAGACCCGCATTCGGGCAGATTCAATATGCAATAATCGAAAGTCCGTTATGGAGACTATGAAATTCGGTCATGATATGGAGGGTGCGCAATAGGCCTTTTCGGGTGTATAATAAAAAAATGGTTAAGTAGTAAGAGGATTCTGATAGGAGAGGGTGGACATGAGCGAACAGGTGAATGAGCAGGAATTGATTGCCTATATAGCGGAACGCATCAAGGTTGAGCGGAAATATATTGAACTTGTACTGCGTTACGAAAAGGCCTTTATCGGGAATGCCAAAGCGGATAAGAACGGCGAGGTAGATATCGATATCGATGATCTGACGGATTATATTGTAAGCAAGCGTGATGTACAGCTAGAAGAACCTCAGGTAGAAGAAATTTTAGAATGCGAGATGGACTATTTTATGGAGAAGGGCTTAGCCGGATACATCGATTAATCTGCCGTTCAGGCATAGCGTTATCGAATGGGATCGACCGGGCCGCAAGGATATGGAGGTGCGCCACCATTGGCGAGTATAAAAGAGCATAAAAAGTTATCCATGGCGGAGATTGTGAAACGATTTATTTTCATAACCATTGGCTCCGTTATGATGGGTGTAGCGTTAGAATTGTTTCTGGTTCCATTCGATATAATTGACGGGGGCATTGCGGGCGTGTCAATCATGCTGTCTGCCCTTACGCCTCTGCCGCTGAGCTTGTATTTGTTTATAATCAACGTGCCTTTTCTAATCTTAGGTTATAAGCAGTTGGGCAAAACCTTTGCCATCTCGACACTGTACGGCATTACGGTCATGTCGCTGACGACGGCGATGCTGCATCATGTGGAAGCCTTCCCGGATGACAAGCTGCTTGCCGTATTGTTCGGCGGAATGATTCTGGGTGCCGGTGTGGGTCTCGTTATACGTTATGGAGGCGCGCTGGACGGAATTGAGGTCGTCTCCATCCTGATTTCGAAGAAGCTTCGGATGGCCGTAGGTCAAGTCATTATGTTATTCAATGTCATCATCTTTCTTGTTGCGGGATTTGTATTCGAGTGGTCATCCGCCATGTATTCCATGGTCACCTACTACATAGCGATTAAAGTTATTGATATCGTCGTAGAAGGTCTGGAGGAGTCGAAGTCGGTGACGATCATTTCGAAGGAATACGAGGAAATCTCCCAATCCATCGTCGATCGCCTTGGCCGCAGCACGACGCTGCTGCAAGCGACAGGCGGATATTCCGGCGAGGATACGAAGGTTATCTATTGTGTCGTATCTCGTCTCGAGCTGGCCAAGCTGAAAGGAATCGTGCAATCCGTTGACGAAAATGCGTTTATCGCGGTTGAGCATGTATCCGATGTAATGGGCGGCAACTTCAGTAAAAACAGCATTCACTAATGATTAAGGGTTGTCTTGATCGGTCTTCCATGACCGTTCTAGGCAACCCTTATTTGTTCGTATAGGTTAGACTGCGTTAGCTGTTGTCTCTGACGGAGGCGACTTGGCTATGCCATCATCCTTCACACCGAGCAGGAACAGCAGGGCAAAGACCATGCCGCCGGCTGCGATATAGAACAGTGCGGAGTAACTGAACCAATCGATAAGCGATCCCATTAGCGGCGGAGAGGAAACGGCTGCAAGAGAGGTAGCGAGGTAATAGATGCCTGTGCGGGTCCCGATGCTGCTTTCTTTGCCAAGCGCCACGATGAAAGGATAGGCATTAATGTTGATGCAAGCCCAGAAGATACCCCCGAAGATCAGCAAAATGCGCAAAGCCAGCACGGAATCGACCAGTGTAATGAACCCGAATGTAGCGATGAGCCCAATAATTCCGACCATAATGACAAGTTTATTGCCGAATCGCTTGCCGAGCAGCCCTGCAGGGATAGCTGCTATAACGAAGGAGAGCGAGAAGAAGGCAAGCGAGAGAACTGCTTCGTCCTTGGTCATGCCGAGATGATTTTTCCCATAGAGAGAGAAGAGTGCTTCCACTCCTTGGTAGGAGAAATACCAGAAGAAGAGGGCGAAAAACAGCATAACAGTTGGCCGGTTCCATTCACCCCGGAACGAGGTTTTTCCCAACGGCTCCGCAGGCTGATAGGAAAGGGCGTCTCTCTTCTCCCGAATCACCCAGAGCAGGATAACCAGACAAAGCAAGGACAAGAGAGAAGAAGAGAGGAACGGCAGCGAGCTATGCTGCTTGTACAGATAAGCCCCGCCCGCGAAAGCGAGCACCGACCCTACTCCGCCCATAAAGTTAATAATGCCGCTCGCTTGCGACCGCTTATACGGTGGGGTAATATCCGGCATAAGCGCTACCGTAGGCGAGCGGTATAAGCTCATGGACAGATTCATCAGCATCATGAAGGCGACCAGCATGACCAGGCTGTTGTGCCATGGAATAAGCGCGCCGAATACGGCAGCGAGCGGGATGCCGATGATAAGGAACGGCATTCGCTTGCCGAACCGCGTGTCGGTGCTGTCGCTCTTGCGGCCGATAATCGGCTGCAAGAAGATGGCAAAATAATTGTCCAGCGTCATCATGAAGCCGATCAAGGCTAGACTTGAGATATACTCTTCCAGGAAAAACGGGACAAAAGCGTTGTACAACGCCCATGTAATGCTAATACTGAAAATACCTAAGCCAAGCAGCCAAGTTTTTTTCATTCTGCGCTAGCTCCTCTCGCTTCGTCTCATCATGGCATCCAGCCGATCCGGGTAATCCGTAATGATACCAGACACTCCGAAGGCAAGCAGGCGCTCCAATTCATTTTCATCGTTAACGGTGAACGGATGATAAGCGATGCCATGCTCTGCGGCTTCCTGCACCCATTCGGGCAGGACTGCGAATTTGTAGGCATGAAGAGCGTTCGCCTGAATCGACTTGGCGTATTCCCATGGCTGATACAGTCCTTCCATATAGAGAATACCCGTCTTGATATCCGATGCTATCTTCTTGCATAATACAAGTGAATAGTGATTGAAGCTTGATAGAATGATGCGATCGCCCAGGCCATGCTCCTGAACCATAGCGATGACTTCTGCTTCGATCCCTTTATAAGGGACAACACCGTTTTTGAGCTCCAGATTAATAACCAGTCCTGTATTCTTCACCAGCTCCAGCAGCTCGTCCAGCAGAGGGACTCGCTCGCCCGCATAAGAATCAGAGAACCAGCTGCCGGCATCCAGACCGGCCAGTTCGTTATAATCGACATCCTTGACCAGCCGGCCGTCTCCTGTTGTGCGCTTCAATGATTCGTCATGAATCAGTACGAGTCGTCCATCCTTCGTGCGCTGGACGTCTGTTTCAATACCGGTTGCGCCCAGCTCGATAGCATGGCGGAATGCGGCCATCGTATTTTCCGGGCAATAAGCGCTTGCTCCCCGATGGGCAAAGTTGATGGTGTGTTGGATAAGAGCACTTCCTCTCTGTTAGAAAGTTGGTTCCTTAAGAACCTGTAATGAATATAGCTTGCAAGTTGTTATGCCCGTGTCATCATAAGGTTAAGCGACTGCAGAGCAGCCTAAGTGTACATACTAGAGGAGTGCGTCTCCATTATCTGGATCGTAGCATAATCGGAACCTTTGTCATAGTACCATTTTCTGTGCGAAAAAAAGATTTGCATACCCTATAGGGGTATGATAAGATAAAGGTGTAAGAAAAATACCCTATGGAGGTATCGTGGATGGAAGAAATCGATGAGGCTATTGCAATAGAAGGCTGTGGCCACTCCCATGGGGAAGAGCGCAAGAGCCATCATTCCGATAAAATGAAGCAAGGCTTAAACGCCAGACTCAATCGGATCGAAGGACAGATTCGCGGCATTAAGGGCATGATCGAAAAGGACACCTATTGCGACGATGTCCTGACGCAGATCGCTGCTGCACAGTCCGCTTTGGGAAGCGTGGCCAAGCTGCTGCTTGAAGGCCATATGAAGAGCTGCGTTGTCGAACGGGTTCAAGCGGGTGAACAGGAAGTGCTTGAAGAACTGCTAGTTACAATTAATAAACTAATGAAATAAGAAAGAGGGTATCCTATAATGGCAAACACAGTATTGAAAGTAGAAGGCATGAGCTGCGGACATTGCGTGAGCGCGATTGAGAAGGCGTTATCTCAGAAAGGCGCAAGCGGTAAAGTGGATTTGGCTAGCAAGAACGTTACAGTTGAGTACGATGAGTCGAAGTTGAGCCTGGATGCAATTAAAGAAGCCATCGAAGACCAGGGCTACGACGTCGTCTAACTAGAGGGAGTATGCAGCATCTATGACAATAAAGAAGATGATAAGGGATCGCCAATCTTATGTGGCGGTCCTCGCTTTTATTTTGGCGGGAACGCTGGGAGCCTTCAGTGCCGATCGCGTTCAAGGAGCAGCTTATAGCAGTCACAATCAGACGATTATTGCGTCAGATCAAGGACATGAGCATCATCACGGGACAATCGAGAAAAGCAAACAGCCTGGGTCAGATCAGGCTGAGCATCACCATGGTCATCATAGCGACGAAGCGGAAGATCGCCAGCTATATGCGGAGTGGAGCTTTCAGCCTGGCGAAGCAGTGGCTGGACAAGCCATCGGAATTGACTTGCAGATTGCCGATGCAGAGGGAGAGCCGCTCCAGAAGTTCGAAGACAACCATGAGCGAAAGCTGCATTTGATTATCGTTAGCGAAGACCTCGGCTACTTCGATCATGTGCATCCCGAATACGCGGGCAATGGCTTATTCAGACAATATATCGTTCTTCCAGCAGGAGGAAAGTATAAGCTGTTTGCTGACTTCCAGCCTGCCGGTTATGCCCATACAACGGTGTCCACCACACTCCATGTTAGCGGGGAGTATACGCTTGAACGGTTAATTGCCGATCAGGAGCGGATCAAGTCAACGGATAAAGCTGTTGTCGAACTTGCAATAACTGAACTTGCGGCTGGACAAGAAACGGAGCTGGTCTTTGATTTTCGGCACCCAAAGACTGGCGTTCCTTTGACTGATCTTCAGCCTTATCTGGGCGCAATCGGCCACGTGGTCATCATTAGCGAGGATCTGGAGCAATATTTGCATGTACATCCTGTGAATGAGCGCGGAAGCGGACCGGAAGCCAGATTTGTCACCAGCTTTCCGGATGAAGGACTGTACCGGATATGGGGGCAGTTCCAACGGGAGGGAGAAACCTTTATCGTTCCATTCACTGTCAAAGTGCAATAAAGTGCATGAAATTGGACAGGGCTGTCCTGCCGGCAACGATAAGCGTCGCTGGCTGGACAGCCCTTATAATTTATATTTAACCAGTCCGCTTCCTAATAAAGCAGCACGTGACATCCCCTTGCAAATTGCAAACAACATGTAAGCCAAGCTGTGTTAGTTGTATCCCAAAACAACGGAAACCCTACCTCTTTTCCGTCCTTGCGGCTCCAATGACCGCGCCAGTGTGAATCAGAATTACGTCTTTGTGAAACATGAGTCCGGAATTGTAGTCAAGAAATCAAAATTCAGAGGGTAAAATTGAATCTTACTGGGGATATATAGGGGTTAAATATAACATTCTTACTATCATATCATAATGATTTGATAATTGCAACAAGCGCATTACTTTCCTGCTATTGGTTAACCTATAGGAGGAAAAGGGGGATATGCGATATGCCAGACTGGCTGCAGATTATATTACGTACATTGGCGTCCATCGTCATTTTATTCATCCTAACGAAGGTGCTGGGCAAACGCCAAATTTCCGAGTTGTCTTTGTTCGAATATATTACGGGGATCTCCATCGGTAACATTGCCGCGTACATCTCTCTGGATTTGGACAACCTCTGGTATTTGGGCATCGTGTCGTTAGTCGTATGGGTAAGCTTCTCGGTTGGTATCGAGCTTTGGACCCTGAAGAGCAGGAGGCTTCGCAATGTCGTGGACGGCAAAGGAACGGTACTGATCCATAACGGCCAGCTCTCCAAGAAAAAAATGCGGAAAGAGCGTATCACGCTGGATGAACTGCTGGAGCAGCTGCGGCAGAAAGATGTGTATCGCGTCGCGGACGTTGAATTTGCGGTAATGGAATCCAGCGGAGAATTGAACGTTCAGTTGAAAAAGGAGCATCAGCCGATAACGCCCGCCATGCTAGGATGGACGATGAGCAAGGAAAGCCAGCCGTATTCAATCATTATGGACGGACATATCATTCCTGAGGAGCTGCAGGTGTCGGGACATTCCGAGGACTGGCTGAATCACGAGTTGAAGCGCTACAAGCTGAAGCTTGAGGATGTGTTTCTGGCGCAGCTGGAAGGCGATGGACAAGTGACTTTCCAGACGGCTGACGGCAGAACGTATCCTGAGCCTTCAGCCACTAAGCCGAAGGACCGGGTTATATCACTGACGGGGCAGCTTCAGGAAGAGCTCAGACGACTCGGGCAATTGTCACAAAGCGAAAAGGACCGCAAGGCATATGAATCGGCGTTGTATCATTTGAATCAGGGCATTGATGCCATGCGGCTCAAGAAAGGTACCGAAAACTAAAGAGCGAGGGCAGGCATCCGGTTGCAAATCCGATTGCCTGCCCCTGCATACAAACAAAACGCATATATTATAGAAGAAAAAAATTATCTGCGCACTTGATTGGAGTCTGGGAGGAACTGCTGCTGCCCAGGATTGGTAATCGGCTCCGGCATCACCTTGCCGCCAGCAAAGTGGTATTTCACAACCGTATTGAAGGAATCAATCCAAGGCGTAAGCGAACGTCCGCCCCATGCTTCCTTGGCGTATTCATTGAAATAGTTCACGAATTCCATATTGGCCGAAATATGAACTTCCTGAACGCTAGGCACGTAGCCGCGTACGAGCTTAGCTATGGTTTGTTTCAGTTCTGGAGACAAGTCATGATGGTCATTGACGGAGAAGTAGGAATTATACGGCGAGACTAAGACACGGCCATTGCCATAAGGACTGCCGTTGTCGGCATTGTATACGCCGGTATTGGTACCCGTATTGTTCTGTTCCTCTGTACCGCTTGACCCCTTTGTACCTACAGCCGTCCAGTCCAGCATCAGGGCGACGTAGGCGTTTTTGTCAGTAAGCATCACGATAGATGATGCAACCCCGTTTAACGAGCTAATCTTATTGGATAGAATGGAACTGTATTCGAAGAAGGCATTGTCATGCTGATGGGTGTTGCCCGTCATGCCACCGTAAGCCTTGGCGCCAATCATCTTGGGATCGCCAGGCTGCCGGCTGCCGTAGTCATAATCGCTTTGCTGCACAAGCTGCTCGTAGTTGCAGCCCGACATCGCGGCTATGACCGCTACGGACAGAAGGATAAAGGCCATTCGTTTCATCATCGATCGCGGACCCCATTTCAGGTGAAGTTGACTTGTCTATAGTGTAGGTTCGGACGAAGTAAATATACGTTATGCGGGACATACATAATTGACCATGGGTTTGGTGCACAATGTAGGAGAGAAAGGCAAGCTGTTAATAGGCGATTCGACAGGATAAGAAGTCTTCAAACGGCAAACGCAAGAGCCCGAAAACGGCGAAAATATGCGTTTTTGACAGCTTTGAGAACAATTTGTGAACTCTCTGTGGAACATTGACAAATAGGGTTCCCAACTTTATATTTAATAAAGTGATTTAAGTTGCAGGAGTTGTCAAAACATCTGTGAAACACGCAGCAAAGCCGCTTGCCACGTGAAAATCAGGCAGCTGCGAAAACGTCAAAAGTGGGGTTGATTAATGATGAAACGGTGGCAATTTGTAAAACGGCTTGCGCCACTAATGGCCATGATGGTATTAGTGCTAGCCGCTTGCGGACGGGAAGACTTGTCCACGCTGAATCCTCAGGGTCCAGTAGCGGAAGAGCAATTCGGGCTGATGAAGACAGCAATTATCATCATGGGTCTCGTAGTTGTTGTCGTATTTGCAATTTCTTTGTACGTAATTATCCGTTTCCGCAGACGTCCTGGAGACAAGACGATTCCGAAGCAAGTGGAAGGAAGCCATAAGCTGGAGATTATTTGGACAGTCATTCCAATTATCCTGCTTATTATTCTTGGCGTGCCAACGGTGCAATCGGTCTTCAATCTAGCCAAGGACTACCGCGATGATCCAGATGCGGTTAAAGTTATCGTGACCTCGCATCAGTACTGGTGGGAATTCGAGTATCCTGAGCTTGGAATCAAGACGGCTCAAGAGCTGGTTATTCCAACAGGCAAGACGATTTCCATCGAAGCGAAGACGGCTGACGTGCTTCACTCGTTCTGGATTCCGTCTCTTGCAGGCAAAATCGATACAAACCCGGGCGGTAACGTAAACTTCATGTACTTCTCCGCGCCGAAAGAAGGCGTTTACTTGGGCAAATGCGCCGAGTTGTGCGGACCTTCCCATGGCCTAATGGACTTTAAAGTAAAATCGGTTAACCCAGATTCCTTCGATCGTTGGGCTGCTGCATTGCAAGAGCCTGTAGCGCTTCCAAGCGACCCGGCTATTGCGGCTGCATTCGAAAGCAAATGTCTGACTTGCCACGCAGTGGGCGACATGGGTGGACCTGCATTCCCTAACCTTACAGGCATCGGCAGCCGCGAGAGCGTTGGCGGCATCCTGGTGAATGTAGACGCTGATGATCAGAAGTACGATCATGAAGATACGGTATACAACAATCTCCACAAATGGATCAAGGACCCCGAAGCCGTGAAACCAGGCAATCTGATGTCCAATCAATACGATCTGACGGAAGAAGAGATTGAAGGTATTGCGAAGTATCTTTCTGAATTAACGCTTGATTACGAATAATACCATCATCAGTGATTGAAGGAGGTACCTACCTTGGCTCATGCACACGCGCATGCGGTCAAACGTTACAGCGGCATTATGGACTGGCTGACAACGGTTGACCATAAAAAAATCGGTATTTTGTATTTGATTGCAGGGGGCTTTTTCTTCCTTGTAGGCGGTCTGGAAGCCATTCTGATCCGGATTCAGCTCTGGAAGCCGCAAAACTTGTTCGTCGGAGCAGATACATACAACGAACTGCTTACCATGCACGGTACAACTATGATCTTCTTGGCAGCGATGCCATTGATATTTGCGTTAATGAATGCGGTCATTCCGCTTCAAATCGGAGCACGCGACGTTGCCTTTCCTTTCCTGAACTCGCTTGGCTTCTGGACGTTCCTCTTCGGCGGACTCCTGCTGAACGTGAGCTGGATTGTAGGCGATGTGCCTGACGCAGGCTGGACATCCTACGCTCCTCTTGCAGGAACGACTTACAGCGGTGACCATGGTGTCGATTATTATGTTCTAGGCTTGCAGATTGCAGGTATCGGTACGCTAGTCGGCGGTATCAACTTCCTTGTTACCATTATTAACATGCGTGCACCAGGCATGACGTTCATGCGTATGCCAATGTTCACTTGGACAGTCTTCATTACTTCGGCTTTGATTCTGTTCGCTTTCCCTGCTCTTACAGTAGGTCTGGCGGCACTCATGTTCGACCGACTGTTCGATGCGAATTTCTTTGATCCATCCGCAGGCGGCAACGCTGTTCTGTGGGAGCATATTTTCTGGATTTTCGGGCATCCTGAGGTTTATATCCTCATCCTGCCGGCCTTCGGTATTATCTCCGAAGTTATCAGTACGTTCTCGCGTAAGCGTTTGTTCGGATACAGCTCCATGGTATTCGCTACCATCCTGATCGGCTTCCTGGGCTTCATGGTATGGGCGCATCACATGTTCACAGCGGGCCTTGGTCCGGTAGCGAACGCGCTGTTCTCCATCGCAACGATGCTGATCGCGGTACCGACAGGTATTAAAATCTTTAACTGGCTGTTCACAATGTGGGGCGGTTCCATCAAATTTACAGCGGCGAACTTGTTCGCAGTCGGCTTTATTCCGACATTCGTCATGGGCGGCGTAACAGGCGTCATGCTTGCTGCAGCACCGGCTGACTTTCAGTACCATGACTCGTACTTTGTCGTTGCGCATTTTCACTACGTTATCGTAGGCGGCTTGGTACTTGGCTTATTCTCAGGTCTTCATTACTGGTGGCCGAAAATGTTCGGTCGCATTCTGAATGAATCGCTTGGCAAATGGACGTTCTGGATGTTCTATATCGGCTTCCACCTGACGTTCTTCATACAGCATTTCCTTGGTCTATTGGGTATGCCGCGACGTATTTGGCAGTACCTGGACGGTCTTGGCTTCAACGAAATGAACATGATCAGTACCATTGGCGCACTTATGATGGGTATTGGTACAGTTATGTTCTTGATCAACATCGTAGTAACTGCCGTTAAACCTAAAGGCGTAGCTAACGATCCTTGGGAAGACGGACGTACGCTGGAGTGGACGATTGCATCGCCGCCGCCAGAGTACAACTTTGCACAAACTCCGCTTGTACGCGGATATGACGCATACTGGAAAGAAAAGCAAGACGGCCACAGCGGCATGACGCCTGCTGAACCGATTGGGCCGATCCATATGCCATCACCATCAATCCTGCCGTTCTTTATGGGTCTTGGCTTGTTCATCGCAGGCTTCGGCTTCATGTATTCGCCGGATTGGGGACACTTCCTTGGAACCAGCTTGACGATGGGTCACTTCATCGGTATCGTGGGCCTTGGCATTACACTGATCTGTATGATGCTTCGTTCGGTGATTGAGGATCATGGCTTCCATATCGAGGAAGAAGAAATTCTGAAGGATCTAGGGGGGAAAGCATGAGCGCGCACACGCATGTAGAAGGCCAACTGCCTCATGAGCCGGAAAAGGCGACCCTTGAGGGACGCAATAAAGTCCTTGGCTTCTGGCTGTTCCTAGGCGGCGAGACGGTATTGTTCGGTACGCTGTTCGCAGCGTTCCTTGCCCTCCGTCACCAAGTGCTTGACGGACCGTCCGCCAATCATTTGTTCGACTTAAAGCTGGTAGCTTTCGCTACCGCAATCCTGCTGACGTCCAGTTTGACGAGCGTATTCGCGATTCAAGCGATGCATCAGCAGAAGGTAAAAAGCCTGATTAACTGGCTAATCGTTACTGTATTGCTCGGCGCAGGTTTCCTTGGCCTTGAAATTTACGAGTTCGTACATTATGTACATGAAGGCCATGGTTTCACAACGAGCGCATTCAGCTCCTCCTTCTATACGCTGGTTGGCTTCCACGGAGCGCACGTATTGTTCGGTATTCTGTGGATTACGCTGCTGATTATCCAGCTGTCGAGAAAAGGACTGACTGTTGTTACCGCACCGAAAGTATATGTAGCCGGTATGTATTGGCACTTTATCGACGTTGTATGGGTATTCATCTTTACGGTTGTATACCTGATGGGAAAGGTGGTTTAACGTATGGCAAGCAATCATTCCGCCACGGAGCAAAACACCAAACGTCACAAGGTAGAAGGTCCAAAGAAACATATTGTCGCTTTTATCTTCTCCATTCTGCTTACGTTCATCGCGTTTGCAACGGTAATTAGCGGCGAGATCAACAAAGACTTTATCTATATCATTCTTCTCGGAACGGCTGTTCTTCAAGTATTCGTACAGATGGCGTTCTGGATGCACATGAAAGATCGCGGTCATGTGTTCGCTTTAATCGGTATTCTGTCCGGTGTATTCGTAGTATTTACCTGCGTGATCATGGCTGAATATTGGGTTTGGTGGTAATCGAATACCGCCATATATAACTGAACAGAGGAGGGTCCCGGTTTGGGTCCCTCTTCTTTCGTAACAAATGCTTGAGTGCATGAGAAAGGAGCCTCCTCTAGTGTTAGACTTAAACAAGTACTTCTCCTTCACTGAGTTGTGGACGCCTATGTTTTTATTTGCGATGACCGCGGTGGTCATCCTCTATTTCTATCTGATCGGGCCATGGAGGGAAAAGCGCCATCCAGGGGCAGTCCCGGCTACTGTTATGCAAAAAACGCTTTTTGTATCGGCAATCGTGCTGGTATACCTCTGTCATGGCGGTCCTTTTAATTTGCTTGGTCACTTGATGTTTACGTTCCATATGGTGAATATGTCGGTCTCTTATCTCATCGTTCCGCCGATGATTTTGCTAGGGATTCCGGCATTTATCTGGCGCGCAGCGTTTTCGGCTAGCTTCTGGAGGAAGCTTCGATTTCTAATGCATCCTATCGTTACGTTAGTAGCGTTTAATATGTTGTTCTCGATCTATCATGTACCGATGGTGCATGATTACGTCATGACCAACTTCACGGTGCATCGCTTATATTATGTGATCCTCTTCATTACCGCATTCATGATGTGGTGGCAGATTGCCAGTCCCGTTGCGG
The DNA here is from genome assembly GCF_042887015.1 of Paenibacillus sp. NPDC057967. NCBI lineage: Bacteria > Bacillati > Bacillota > Bacilli > Caryophanales > Paenibacillaceae > Paenibacillus > Paenibacillus sp. NPDC057967. The sequence goes on along the minus strand of NZ_JBHVQB010000013.1, from coordinate 60,941 downwards.
AATGGAATAAGCTGACCCATGTGAAGAAGATGGCATATGTATTCGCGAACGGTGTGTTGCTTACGCCAGCATGTGCGCTTATTATCTTCTCGCCAGCGGGCATGTACGCTACGTACAATGATCCGCAAGTATGGGCGACGGCTATGGGCTATTGTATGCCAGGCAGCGATACCAGTCTTTTGATCGCGCAGTTCGGCGGCCCTCAATTCTTTAATACACTTGGGGTTGTAGATGATCAGCAGCTGGGCGGTATTATTATGAAGCTGGTACAGGAGCTTATGTACGGCATTATTCTCGCTTACATCTTCAAGCAATGGTTTAAGCGGGAGCATCATGCTGATGACGAATTGCCGAATCCGGGCACGCCAGGGACCAATCCCGGTACAGCCTAACGGCTAGATGGACCCACGCTTAAATTATTGAAGTTGGAGAGGATTAACATGGACTTGAATATTCTTATGCCTACAGTCAGCACGTTCTTCATCGTGCTTAGCGCCATTCTGGTTGCGTTCGGATGGCGCCTCGCGATACAGCGGAAGCTGGAGCAGCATCAAAAGGTGATGGTGTACGCGGCTGTTGCAGCAATTTTGTTCTTTATTATTTATGCGTCCAGAACGTTCATCATCGGCAGCACGCCTTATAATGGTCCGGATGGACTGAAGCCGTATTATCTTGTATTCTTATTGTTCCATATTGTGCTTGCTACGGTTGCGGCTGTGTTCGGCATTACGACGATCACGCTGGGTTATAAGAAGAAGTTCAAGAAGCATCGCAAGTTTGGCAGATTCACCTCGATTATTTGGTTTATTACAGCTATAACCGGTGTAGCGGTATATTCGATCCTGTACGTATTGTATCCGGCAGCTGATGCCAAGCCATTATTTGAAGCTATATTCGGGTAACCGATTGAAGAAAGTCATCCTGGGAAGGGTGGCTTTTTTCTATTAAGCGCATTGTAGCGGCATTTGCCTTGTTTGAGCAAGTGGTGCGTTTGAAAGCCAGAGTGAGAGAAACGCTTGTAAACGGTGTATATGTCCGAATCGTATATTTGATAGCTAGTGCTTGATGAGACAGTTTTCCAGATGGAGGGCTGTTTTTTTGTATGGAAGGGACTTTGGAAAAAGTTGTTGAAAAAATGATGCAGATGTATTGACAACAATCCGAGGTGTGCATATACTGTGTATATAGATATATACAGTATATAAACACAGCACAGTATACACAGTGATTAGCAAGTATATACGGTTGCCGAAGGGAGGCTGCCAGATGAACACATGGCAAGGAGCTTGGTGTCTGGCGAAGGAAGAATTAAGACGAATCAGGTGGAAGCACATCGTTACCCTCATCTTTATCGGATACTTGCTCATATTTCTTGTACCGATGTTCGCTGATTCGAGAGAGGATAATAGTACATTCGCATTCTGGGCCATGGATTTCATTACGGTCTCGCTGCTCCCGATGCTGGGATTAATGTCTACACAAAATTCAGGGATTTATTGGAAGATGGATTCCTTTACGAGAAAGCTGGCGGCATGGCGCACGATGCCTATAACGATTAAGCAAATCGCACTGGGACGGATCGTATTATACCTTACTAATGGCCTAATAGCTAAGATCGTATTTTTCACAAGTTACTACTTATTCGCCAGATCGCTGGGAGCAAATATGAGACTGATGGATTTTGTCTTGTACGCGTTGTTCTGGATCAGCCTATCGGTTGCAATCGGCATTATTTATCTCTACTTCGAGACAGGGTATTCGGGAATAAAGTACTTCTGGGTTTGCATGGTAATTTCGCTGCTATTGCTCGCGGGGATGGTGCTTTACTCTTACACAACTAGAGACAGTCTGGTGATTCTGAGCTATGAGATCATTCAACAAGGCGGCTGGTGGCTGCCGCTGATCGGGGTTCTGTTAGGCGCAGCATCATTCATGATCGTACGGAGAGCCATGGAGAAGAAACTGAGAACAAGGAGCTATACCAGTTAAAGGAGAAAGCGGGTGAAGCGATGCGGCTGCCTATACAGATTAATGAACAAAGTGCAGAGCCGCTCTATCATCAGATCGAAGTCCAGCTAAGGGCATTGATTGTAAGCGGCCAGCTGGAGGAAGGCACGCTGCTGCCTTCGATCCGCGAGCTGGCTCAGACGGTCAAATGCAGTGTCATTACGGTAAAACGAGTATATAGCGATCTTGAGAGCGAGGGACTGCTCCGAACAAGGCAAGGTACCGGAACTTACGTGGCGAAAGTCGGAGAACAAGAACGTGACCGGCACCGGCTCTCGGCGGTGATCGATGCCCTTGATCAAGCCGTAACGGCGGGCAAGCGAATGCAATGTTCGGAAGAAGAATTGATAGAGCTCTTCAACGAAGTGATTCATAGACACTACGGGCAAGGAGGGGATACATCATGAGCGACTGGCAAGAGGAGCAGGCGATTCAGTTCAAGGATATTGCGCAGCGCAAGCCGAATTTCAAGATGGGGCCTATTACGCTGGATATTCCCAAGGGATTTATTACAGCTATTGTCGGTCCGAACGGCAGCGGAAAGAGTACGCTGTTCCGCATGATTCTGGATCTGGAGAAGCCGCAGGATGGAACGGTGACAGTGCTGGACCATATCATCGGCACTGGAGATGATGCTCCGATCAAGCAGCAAATTGGTTATTTGCCGGAGGAGTCGCTGCAGCATGACGACAAGCTTAAGGCATTCGAGAAAGCTAGATTCAACAGCTACTGGTATAAGAATTGGGATGTGAACCGCTATCAGGAGCTGCTGCTCGCCTTGCAGGTCAACGATAATCTGCCACTTGGGAAGATGTCGAAGGGGATGAGGCGCAAGTGCGAATTCGCGATTGCCTTGGCCCACGCGCCAGATCTGCTGCTCCTCGATGAACCATCCTCTGGGCTTGATCCACTGGCCTGGAAGTCCATGATCGAGATTCTCCACCGGTATATGGAGCCTGGCGATCGTACGATTCTCATGACCTCTCACATCGTAGAGGAAGTGAAACGGCTGGCGGATTACATCGTATTTATGGCACAGGGCCGGGTGCTTGGGGTCTATGAGAAAGATGAATTGTTCAGCAGTTGGTTTACCTTCTTCGTCTCAGGCGAAGGATTGACTAGCCAGATTGCTTCTCAGATGCCGGGTCAATGCGGAATGGAATCGGTCGGTGGCCAATCATTCCGAATTACGACCAGCGAAGCCTATCAAGCGGAGCAGTGGTGCGAGACGAAAGGCATTACAATTTTAAGCAAGCAAGCGCTGGAGCTTGATGAAATTATGAGCACATTGCTGCTGCAAGATGGAATAAGCAAACGAGTACATGAAGCGAGGGGAAAAGCGAGATGAAACCATTAGTAGTAGAACAAGTCATGAAGCAATATGGCGAGAAGACGGCGGTCAACAACATCAGCTTTGAAGTGGGCGAAGGTGAAATTTACGGTTTGCTGGGCGCGAACGGCGCAGGCAAAACAACGACCATGCGTATGGTACTGGGCCTGATCTATCCGGATGGCGGATCGATCAAATACAACGGTAAGCCTTACAGCAATGAGCAGCTAAGCCGCCTCGGCTATTTGCCGGAGGAGAGAGGCCTGTATCCGAAAATCCGCGTCAGCGATCAGATCATCTACTTATCCCAGCTGCGCGGCATGTCCCGCAAGGATGCCGATCAGAACTTGAAGTATTGGCTCGAGAGATTCGAGGTTCCGGAATACTACAACAAGCGCGTCGAGGAGCTGTCGAAGGGCAATCAGCAAAAAATCCAGTTCATCGCTGCTGTTAATCACCGTCCGAGCATCATCATCATGGATGAAGCGTTCAGCGGACTTGATCCGGTCAATGTCGAGCTTCTGAAGTCGACGGTCAAGGAGCTGAGAGACTCCGGTACGAGCATTCTGTTCTCGACACACCGCATGGAGCATGTCGAGGAGCTATGCCGCAACATTACAATCCTGCATCGTTCGAACACGGTGCTGAAGGGCGGCATCAAGGACATCAAGAAGCAGTATCCGCGTGAGCGTGTCATCTTGAGCACAGAGAATGACGTTACAGGTCTGGAGAACATTAGCGGCGTGACAGGCGTGAAGCTGCAGGAATACGGCTATGAGATCGGCATCCAGAATGAAGCGGTAGGCAGCGAGATTTTGCGCCATGCGATGGCCCAATCGACTGTCACCAGATTCGAGATTAAGGAACCAACTTTGAACGAAATCTTTATAAAAACGGTAGGTGATCGCCATGAATAGTTTTTGGACAGTAGTAGGGTTTACAGCGCGCAACAAATTTAAAGGCAAGGCGTTCCTTGTAACGACGCTTATTATCGGAGTCATTTTAAGTATCGGAGTTAATCTTCCTTATATCATTTCCCAGTTCGATAAGGGTGGGGATAAAACGACGAATATCGGTTACATTCAGTCTGCGAATACGGAAGCGGCTGAAGGAACGGCAACCGGCGACAGCCTGAAGGCTTTCTACGAGCAGCAAGAGAATGCGAAGCTTCAACTCATAGCTTACCCTGACAAAGGCAGCGCCGAAGAGAATGAGAAGCAGCTGAAGCAAGCGATTAAAGACAATGATATTAAAGGTTACCTGGAGTTTGGCGCGATGACGCCAAGTGGATACCCGGAGATGAGCTACAAATCCGAGAAGATGATGGAGTTCTCGCTAACTGAGAATTTGACAGGCGCACTTCAATTGATTCGCCAGGCAACGATTCTCCAAGATGCCGGACTGACGGATGAGCAAGTCGCGCAGTTGAATGCGCCGATCAAGATCGAAGCAGTGCAAATCTCCTCTGCGGAGGGCGCTGGCGGCAGAACGCCGGCAGAGCAAGGCGTGAACATGGGTCTGATCTACTTCATCATCATCTTCCTGTTCATGGCGATTATCACTTCCGGCCAGCTGATTGCGGCGGAAATTACGGCAGAGAAAAGCTCCCGCGTTATGGAGATTCTGATTACGAGCGTATCGCCGCTGAAAGGCATGTTCGGCAAAATCTTCGGTATGTTCACGGTAGTACTGAGCCAGGTATCGTTCTTCGTTATCGTTATCCTGCTCAACGTATCGCTGCCGCATAACAAAGGCGCGTTGGCAGGTCTCGACATTGATCTGACGAAGATTGATCCGCTTCTGCTTGCGTATGCGATTATCTTCTTCCTGACTGGCTTCTTCCTGTTCGCGACGCTGTATGCAGCTGTCGGCTCTATCGTAAGCCGCACAGAGGATCTGGGTCAAGCGACTATGCCAATGACGATTATCTCGCTTGCAGGCTTCTACATTGCAATCTTCAGCCTGAGCGCACCGGACAGCATGCTGGTCAAAGTAACATCGTTTATCCCGCTGTTCTCGCCATTCGTGATGATTCTGCGTCTCGGCTTGACAGATGTTCCATTCTGGGAAGCAGCCCTGTCGATCGGCTTGCTGCTGGTGACTATCTACATCGCAGTCTACGTATCGGCTAAAATCTACCGCACAGGCGTCCTGATGTACGGCAAGCGCCCAAGCTGGAAAGAGATTCGTAAGGCGATGAAGGCTTATAAAATCTAGTGATGGTTGCCATAGAGGAATAAACGATGAAAAATGCCATTGCTGTAGTAAGCTCGCTGTTGTTCTTGGCTTGCCTGCTTATCACGCATTACGAAGTGCCGATGGCATACTTTGCGAAGGGCCTGCTGTGGGGACTGTCGCTCACAGGCAGCGTGTACACACTGATGAACTTCAACAAACGTAATAAACAAACGGCATAGATCAATCTACGAAATATCGCGAGAACCGGCCATTATGGATGGCCGGTTTTTTGCAACTTATCAGTCAAAAAAGGGTTTTATATAAGTGTGGTAATATTTATAAAACTCAGAAATGTAGAAAGGGCTGTTCAATGAAGAAGATTTTAGAAGCTTCAACTCTTATAAGTTAATACTCAACAATATGATCGATTTGGTAAGCAGAGCAGCGGATTGTATCCGCTGCTCTTTTTTATTACTATTCAAATGCGGAAAATCGAAAATTCTGGCTAAGTCAAAAAAATGCACAACCGGGTCAAAAATATGTCCTGTCAAAGGCCGCTCTATACCGCATAGTAATAGGAAACGAAAAGAAGGAGCGGAAACAATGGAAAACAGATATGCAGTACACCCTCACGATGCGCGTCGTTATGGAACAGAAGAGCTGAGAGCGAACTATTTGGTTGAAGACTTGATGGTGGAAGGCAGCCTGCGTATGTGTTATTCCCATGAAGATCGCATGATTATGGGAGGCGCGGTGCCTACGGCGGAAGGGCTGAAGCTGGAAGCGGGCGATATGCTGAAAACGGAATATTTCCTGGAGCGCCGGGAGATTGGCATTATTAATGTAGGAGCGCCTGGCTATGTCATCGTAGACGGAGTTACCTATAAGCTTGAGGCCAAGGATTGCCTGTACATCGGCTTGGGCCATAAAGAGGTGACCTTCCATAGCAATGATGCGGCGCAGCCTGCGCGTTATTATCTCGTATCGACGCTTGCGCACCGTTCTTGCCCGACGCGCAAGGTAGCGATAGCGGAAGCGACACCTGCTCATCTGGGATCGATTGAGCAATCCAATGAACGGACCATCTACAAATATATTCATGCGGACGGCGTGGAAAGCTGCCAGCTCATGCTGGGCATGACGCTGCTGGAGCCGAGGAACATGTGGAATACGATGCCGGCGCATATTCATGACCGCCGCAGCGAGCTGTATTTCTACTTCGATATGCCGCAGGATGGCCTGGTGTTCCACTTTATGGGAGAGCCGGAAGAGACACGCCATCTAGTCGTGCGCAATGAACAGGCGGTTATTTCTCCGGCTTGGTCTATCCACTCTGGCGTCGGGACTAGCAGCTATACGTTCATCTGGGCGATGGCGGGGGAAAACTATACGTTCACGGACATGGACAGCGTCCCGATGAGTACCTTGAAATAAGGAGATGCGAGCATGAGGAATAATCCTTTTTCACTAGCAGGCAAAAAAGCGCTTGTGACAGGCGCAGCTTCCGGAATCGGCCAAGCCATCGCGCTTGGTCTGGCGGAGGCGGGTGCTGAGCTGTTGCTGCTTGGTCATCGCGGCAATATGGAGGAGACCGCTGCCCGGATTGCGACAGCTGGCGGTCAATCCCGGGAAGTGCGGATTGACCTTGGCGATCTCGATCAGTTGAACCGTCAGTATGAAGAACAAATCGGCAGCGAGAGAATCGACATTCTGGTGAATAATGCCGGCATCATCTGGCGGGAGCCTGCTGCAGAGTATGACACAATTAAGTGGCATGAAGTGATTGACGTTAATTTGCATGCGGTCTTCCAGCTTAGCCAGTTGGTCGGCAAGGGCATGTTGGAGAGGGAGCAAGGCAAGATCATTAACATTGCCTCCTTGCTATCCTTCCAGGGCGGCATTCTCGTTCCGGCCTATACGGCAAGCAAGCACGCGGTAGCCGGGCTGACGAAGGCGCTGGCCAATGAGTGGGCAAGCCGCAATGTGCAGGTGAACGCGATTGCGCCGGGCTATATTGCTACAGCTAATACGAAAGCGATCCGTGAAGATGCAGCGCGCAATCAATCGATTGTCAGCCGCATTCCGGCAGCGCGCTGGGGCGAGGCGTCAGACCTTGCGGGAGCGGCGGTATTCCTCGCTTCGAGCGCTTCGGATTACGTGAACGGGCATGTCCTCGCTGTCGATGGAGGCTGGCTGGCCCGTTAACACTGCAACAGGTTTAAACTAGAATTCCGTCTATATTTGCACATCCAGGCAGCTAAGAGAGAAACGCATAAGAGAGTAGAAGAGCAAGTTTTCAGCGATGGCTGCGGGCTTGCTCTTCTTTTGCCAATACCATTAGATACAGGGGGATGGATTCATGGAAAAGCAAGAGCGGAACGTGAGCGGCAAGCCGCAATTTTTTTGGTCGCCGGGGGATCGTGCTTTCATTGTGAAGGCGTGTCTGGAGCTGTGGCCGGAGGAAGCGGGCAGGGCCATCCGCCGGGCGGCGCTGGCTGCGGAAGGCACCTTCATCTATAACTCCCGCTGGGATATGGAGCCTTGCCAGGAGCCGGTAACGTTCCAGGGGGACATCCAGTGGGATTATGTCCGCGAAGGCGACGTTGAGTGGACGTATATGCTCAATCGGATGAGCTATATGCGTGATTTGGGACAAGCCTATTGGCTAACAGGAGAAGGGCGCTTCGCCAAGGCTTACATTCGTCTGCTCAAGGATTGGTGCGCGAACAACGGGATCAGTCGGGAAGAGATGGCGGACAGCGTGCATCGTGGCTACAATGTGAATTCACGCTGGCGCCGTATTGACGCTTCGATTCGATTCACCAACTGGCTGAAAGGCTATGCGTGTATCGCCTCTTCGTCGGAGTGGCATGCGGAGCGGATCGTGCTGGAGGGCCTGTTGAAGTCGCAGGCAGAGCTGCATGGCGAGTTTCTGCATCTGGCCTATACCGCCTTTGATGTGCAGAGCAATTGGGGATTTATTGCGGCTAACGGCTTGTACCAGATCGCCGTCATGTATCCCGAGCTGGAGAATGCCGCGAAATGGAAGAGAGCTGCGCTGGACCGAATGGAAGAGATGTCGGCTGCTCAGTTTTTGGCTGACGGCTTCCACGGCGAGCAATCGCCGCAATACCATCATGAGGTGCTGGATCATCTCTTTGAGACGGTATGGCTTGGCGAACTGAACATCGAGCCCCCTCGCCAGCGATTATACGCCGTTCTTCATGCCATGCTGGATGCTTCTATTGCGATTGCGAAGCCGAATCGCCGCCAGCCGATGCTGAGCGACAGCGACGATGTCGATGTGCGGGACAAATGGTGTCAAGGCGCGCTGCTGCTCGGGCGGCAGGACCTAAGGGCGCTCGCTTATCCGTCCCCGGACTACGACAGCCTGTGGTACTTTGGCGCCCAAGGGATCGCAGCCTATGACCGGCTGGCCGGAAAGCTGCCTGACTATACATCCAAAGCCTTACAGCCTGCTGGACTGATGGTCATGCGCTCAGGCTGGGGCAGGCAGGATGATTATCTGCTCATGGACGGCGGTCATCTGGCGATGTCCGGCCATGGACATGATGATCTGCTCCATGTGGAGCTACATGCGAGGGGCAGGGATTTTCTAATCGATACCGGCCGCTATACGTACAAGGAGGGCAAGGAGCGGCAGTACTTTAAGCCATCACTTCAGCATAATACGCTGTCGGTGGACGGGCTTCCCTCAACCGAATATATCGACACATGGAGCTGGGAGAAGCCTGCTCTGCCAGTTAATGCGTTCTTCAAGGCGAGCGAGCGTTACGATTATACCGAAGCGGGCCATGATGGGTATTGGAGGTTAAGCTCTCCGGTCGCCGTACACCGCCAAATCCTCTATATCAAGCCGGAGTATTGGATCATCGTCGATACGTTCCGTTCCTCTGGCAAGCATAGATACGGCGTTCATTTCCACTTTGCGGAGGATACGCCTCTTCAGGTGGACCATCAACGGGGCAGAATCGTTACCGCGCATCAGAAAGGTGGCAATCTGCTCATGCAGACCGCAGGAGCGGGAGTCCGAATCCGGCAGGAGGCTTGCTGGATTGCGCGGCACTACAACGAAAAAAATAGATCCGCCAAGATTGTGCTGGAGACGGAAGAAGCGGGGCCGTATACGACAGTCGTGACTCTTCTCCGTCCGTTCGACCGCCTGGAAGAAGCCGAGCTGACGATTGCACCCATTGACATTCGCGGCAAAAGCGAGCAAGTGCTGAACGAGGCGCAGGCCATCGGATTCGAGATACGAAGCGGCAGCGGAGGGATCTCGGATTATGTGATTATTTCGCGGCAAGGACCGCAAAGCTATCGTTTCGCCGAGGTTCAATTAACCGGCGAGGTATTATGGCTCCGCCGTCAGCTCGGGCATGCGGATCAATCCTTTATCGTCAAATAATCGCCAGGGATGCCATGCCGGCAGCAGGTCAAAAAAATGCACGTTTCAGTCAGAATTCTTGCCTGTGGTCAGATTTCAGTCGGCGTAAGATGAAAACACTACTACAGATGGCAGAGGTGAACCCTGATGGAATTGAGCAAGCCAGCGGGAGCGGAAGCTCCTGCGCCAAAACGCCGCTTCTGGAACAACAGTCGCAAAGAAGCCTTATTCGGCTGGCTGTTTCTTGGCCCGGAAGCAATCGGCATTATATTGCTGTATGTGTTTCCCGTATTTTTTTCCCTGTATTTAAGCTTTAGCGAATGGAATCTGATGGGCGGATTGTCTTCGGTGAAGCTGATTGGCTTCGACAACTTTAAAGAGATGCTGTCGGATGTGAAGGTGCATAAAGCCTTGAGCAACAATCTCATCTACACGTTGATGACTGTACCCGTCAGTATGATCCTATCGCTTATTCTGGCGGTCATCATCCATAATCGCGTCCATTTTCAGAGCTATTTTAAAGTAGCGTTTTTCATTCCTTATATCTCTTCCATCATTGCGATCGGGGCTGTATGGAGCGCGCTCTATCATCCGTCAGAAGGCCCGATTAACCGGATGCTCTTCTCCATTGGCATCGAGAATCCTCCGAAGTGGCTTGCCGACCCCGACTTTGCCTTACTGTCGATTGCCATTATCGCGGTATGGGCGATTGTCGGCTATATTATCATCATCTATCTCGCCGGCATGACGAACATACCGGAGGAGATGTATGAGGCCGCAAGCATAGACGGTGCTACGAGCTTTCAGAAGTTCTACAAAATTACACTGCCGCTGCTCGCGCCGACGACGACCTTCCTGTTCATTACGCTGCTGATCGGGTCATTCAAAGTATTCGATATCGTAGCGTTTCTCACATCGGGAGGACCCTTCAACTCATCTACGGTGCTTGTCTATCGCATCTACGAGGAGGGCTTCCAGAACTTCCGCATGGGCTACGCATCCGCCCTGTCATGGCTCCTCTTCTTGATCGTCGGGCTGTTGACGATGCTGACGTGGGTGCTGCAGAAGCGATTTGCACAAGATTAGAGAGGAGCCTGACCGATGCATACAACTAAAAGCAAACTAACCAAAATCATTACGACGGTACTTATGGGCGCCTTCTCGCTGATCTTTCTTGTGCCGCTGCTATGGATGATCTCCGCAGCCTTCAAATATGAGAAGGATGTTATGGCCTTCCCAATACAGTGGATACCGCAAGCGTGGAATGCGGTCGGCAACTTCAAGGCGGTATGGATGGGCAATGTTCCCTTCCATTTGTTCTACTTCAATTCATTGAAGCTAGCGGTTCTGATGACAGCCATTACGATGATCATTAGTTCAATGGCGGCCTTTGCCTTCACGAAGATGCAATTCCGGGGGCGCGGATTGATCTTTGCGCTGCTGCTTTCGTTCATGATTATCCCGGAGCAGGCGACGCTGGTACCTCGCTTCCTGTTGATGAAGTGGCTGGGACTGTATAATACACATACCGGACTTATTATGATGGGCATGTTCTCCATCTACTTCACCTTCCTGATGCGCCAGTTTATGGCCAGCATCCACAATGATTTTCTGGAAGCGGCCAAGATGGACGGAGCGGGTTACTTCAGAATTTTCTGGAAAATTATATTGCCGCTGTGCAAGCCGATCCTGGCGACCGTCGGCATTATCAAGTTCATCTGGACCTGGAACGACTACCAGAATCCGCTGATCTTCCTGCTGGACAAGAAGCTGTATCCCATTACGCTTGGCATTCAGCTGTTCCGCGACGACTATGCGGACAACTTCGCCGTGCTGATGATGGCTTCCTTGTCTGCGATTATACCGCTGGTCATTATCTTTATCCTGCTGCAAAAGCATGTCATTAAAGGCATCTCGCTTGGCGGCGTAAAGGGATAACGCGTCACCGGGTGATAAAGTCAAATCTTTGCACGAATAGAATCAAATTGTACACACCCCGGCAAGATCGGCGGCTATATAATCAGTCATGTAATCGCGGTAGCGCTAACAAATTTATGTTCAGGGGGAAATAACATGAAGAAGCACGCGACTTTGCTTTTAAGCATCATCCTGCTTGCCGTAACGGTGTTGGCAGGCTGCTCGTCCTCGAATGGCGGGAATAGCGGGAATACCGGCAGTGCAACTCCGAAGCCAAGCTCGGAGCCGGCGGCGCAAGAGAAGGTAACCATTCGGTATTTCAACTGGGACAATGATGTACAAGCCCAGACGACAGCCGAGTATATCAAGCAGTTTGAAGCAGAAAATCCGAATATTCGTGTCGAGTCGGTAGCGCTGGTGCCGGGGAACTCGCTGGAGACGATGAAGAAGCTCGACTTCCTGGTCGCTTCCGAGGAGCAAGTGGATCTGATCGCATTCCCGAATTCATCCGAATTGTTCGCACGTGCGCAGAATGGCGTACTCGCTCCGCTTAATGAATTTTATGCGGCAGAAGGCATGAAGCCGGAAGAAGAATATATGGTTAATCCCAAGATGAACGACAATTACTATGGTATTCAGACCAATGCAACAACAAACTTCATTGTGCTGAACAAAGATGCGCTGGATGAAGCGGGGCTTGAGGTGCCAAAGGCAGGCTGGACATGGGACGACTTCCGTGACTATGCCAAAAAGCTGACAAAGGACAACAACGGCACGAAGCAGTTCGGAGCTTACTTCCATAGCTGGCCGCTGTATATGAATCCGGCAGCGCAAGTGAATATGCGCCATCCGTTCCTGACGGAGGAAGGCGAGACAAACTTCAGCGACCCTACCTTCAAGTACTTCTTCGAGCTTCGCCGCGCGATGGAAGCGGAAGATAAGTCGGCCAAGCCGTATTCCGATGTTATTGGTGCGAAGCTGGCTTACCGCACAGAGTTCTTCGACGGCAAAGCAGCGATGATGCTGACAGGCAGCTGGATGATCTCGGAGATCGGCGATACGGAGAAATATCCGCATACGTTCAAGACGGCTATTGCGCCTGTGCCGCTGCCTTCCAAAGGAGCAGATCCATCCGTCTTTATCGGCGGCAACTTTGTATCGGTAGGCGCAAGCTCGAAACATAAAGAAGAGTCCTACAAGTTCGCTCGTTTCATCTCTACGAATTTGGGCGAAGCGCGCATCGAGCTGCCGGGCTGGATCAAGGGAGACGCGAAGCCAATCGTAGAGCGCCTGATCGGAGAGAACAAGGAGCTGTACGATCTGGATTCGCTGATGTACACGCTGTTCACAGATGAGATCAAGCCGCTTCCTGCTTCCAATGTGGTCGTCTCATACGACAAGGAGCTGGATCAAATTCTGACCGACGGCTTCAGCAAATTCATTCTTAGCAAGCAGTCTGCAGATGAAGCGCAGCAGTGGATGGTTGACGAAGCGAATAAAGTCATTCAGAAGAACAGCAAATAACAAGGCGGCTACGCTAGCGCCCGGGAACATCCCTATCGGATGTTCCCTTTTCCCTTTCCTCTCTCTGTTCATGTCAGAGGGCGGCCAGTATAATGGATAGGCGGAAGGAGGATGGACATGTTCCAATTTTCATACTATAGACGTATCCAGCTTTCGTTCCTGATCCTGGTGCTGCTGCCGCTCATTGCGGTATCGCTGTTGTCCTATCATACGACGAAGGCCAATATTGTCGATAAGATTCACGCCTCTAATCAGGGGACGCTGAACGTTATGGCGCGCGATATTGCCAAGACGGTGGATGATCTCGTATTTGCGTCCGATTTTATGATCCAGGATGCGAATCTGCGTCCCCGGCTGAAGCATTTTATGACGATGAAGGGAATTGAGCAGTTTACGGACTATGAGCAATATATTGCGCTTAAGGACAGCTTCGGCCCCATTTCGATGAAGGCGCTGAACTCGGAGCTGCATATGTTCCTTGTCAATCCGGAAGGGTTTATCATTCCGTCTGCGGAGAGTCCCGGTGGCATGGACTATCTGGAGAGACACTGGAATCAGGTGAAAGGCAGTCTTGACATGACGCTGTCGGGACGGGTCCAGTGGCTCGGCATGGCGCATGGCGAGCGGCAAGGCGAAAATGAATATTATTATGCTGCAAGAGCGATGCGCGACTATCGCGCCGATGAATATATGGCCTCGATCGTGATCGGTATCTCCAAAGGCTACTTTGAGAAGCTGTTCAGTCAGACCAGCTCGGGCTCCTACGCGCTGCTGGACAGCGCAGGTTCGTTAATCGCAGGAGATGCTTCCCTGCTGGAAGAAGATCAAATCAGCTCCGTCCGCAGTGAGGTTGCGATATCAAGAACGAATTGGCGGCTCATTTATGATCTGCCGGAAGAAAATGTGCTCGGCCAAATTTCCAAAACCTATTTTGCCAGCGCGATGCTGATCGTGGCGTTCGTCGCTTGTTTCTATCTGCTGTCGCTGCTGATGGCCAGAGGTTTGCACCGTCCAATTCGCAAGTTGGAAGCGGTTGCACGTCAATTCGGCGAAGGCAACTATACGGTGCGCTTTCCAGTCAGGGGCAAGGACGAAATCAATGCCCTTGGCGGTACGCTGAACGATATGCTGGATCGCATCAATCAGTTAATTGCCGATATTGAGCAGGAGCAGGAGCAGAAGCGAGTGATGGAGATGCAGGCGATTTTCTCCAAGATCCGTCCGCATTTTTTGCTGAACACGCTTAATTCGATCAAATGCAGCCTAGCCGTTCACAACGACCGCGAGCACAGCATGAAGATCGATGCGCTGATGAGTCTGCTGCGTGCCTATATGAAGGTGAACGAACCTTCGTCGGTGAAGAAAGAATGCCAATTGCTGCAGCATTATATCGAGATTATGGAGATGCGCAACGACAGGCATATCGCATTCGTGACCGATATTCCTGCGGAGCTGGAGGATGTGATGCTTCCGAAGCTGCTGCTCCAGCCTTTGGCGGAAAATGCGATTGTTCACGGTTTTGCGGAGCTGGAGGAGGAAGCCTGTATCGGGGTCAAGGTTTGCCGTGATGAGGCGTCAGATTTGGTTATCATTACGTTAACCGATAACGGCGGGGGCATGCCGGACGATAAGCTTGAGATGCTGAACAGGCTGTTCGACCCGATGGAGGCGTCCGAGCATGCATCCTATGAGCGTGTTGGCCTTATTAGCGTCTATCAGGGCTTGCAGCTCGCTTACGGCTCCCGCGCGGAGCTTAGGCTTGCCCGAAAGCAGGAAAGAGGCATGATGGCCGAAATTCGAATACCGGCGGACGGTTCAGCGATGGAAAGGGGGGTGTGACTTAAGATGTACAAAGTGATGCTCATAGACGATGATGTGCCGATGCTCAAATATTTGCGCCAGCTGATTGATTGGAAGGGGCTTGGGTTGCAGGTCTGCGGTGATACGTACTCCAGTGTCAAAGCGCTACAGCTGTTCCGGGAGCTGCAGCCGGATATCGTCATCACCGATATCGGCCTGCCCAAGATGAATGGGCTGGAGCTGGCGGCGGAATTCAAGCGGCAAAGTCCCGAGACGCGCATAATCTTTCTGACCTGCCACGAGGATTTCTATTACGCGAAGAAGGCGCTGACGCTGAACGCTAATGATTATCTCATCAAGGATGAATTGACGTCGGAGCAGCTGGAGGCGAGTCTGCTGGGCTGTGTGCAGAGCCTCCGCTCCGCCGCCCATCTGCCGGATGAAATCTCCTATCGCGATGATCTGCTTCGCAATGCGGATGTGCTGAAGCTGTCCCTGTTCCGGCAGCTGGTGAAGGGCGGAGACACGGGAGCGCATATTGCAGCGGCGAAGCGGCTTGGCATTGCGTGGCATTACCCGTCCTACATGCTGGCCCTCGGCATGCTGGAGTACGCCTCGCTGCTTCCGCGCTATGAAGCGAAGGATATCCATCTCATTCGATATTCGGTCTATAACATAGCAAGCGAAGTAGCCAAGGGCTACGAGGGGATTACGGTATTCGACGAGGAACGCGGACTGATCGCGCTGCAAAATTACAAGCCGTCCCTCACCGTCAATTATGAGCAGCGGATGCAGGCATACCTGAGAGAAGTGCAAGAGCGGTGCAGCCAATATCTCAAGGTGCAAGTACGGATGCTGTGCGGCCCGGGCAAGCTGGAAGCGTCCGCCATAGGCGCTGCCTACAAGCGGCTGCTGCGTCTGAAGGAGAGAAGCTATTATGCGCCGGGCGCGCTGCTGGCTTGGACGGGGAATAAAGAGGAGCCTTTCTTTTATCCGCTCGGCCATTTCCTGGAGCAGCAGAAGCGGGAGATCGCCGATGCCGTTCGGGAGAAGAATCGGGACAAGCTTCTGCAAAGCCTGGAGAGCGTAGCCGGGACGGCGCGCAGCCGCGGGATCGATTCCGCAGAGCTGATTCAATTCGCTGTGCAGCTGCTGCGGCTCCTGGAGCTGCAATACGCGCCGCATACGGTCAGCGAGCAATATTACGCCTGTCTGCAAGGAACAGGGACGCTGGAGGATACGCTTGGCATGCTCCGCTGGAGGCTGGAGCGGCTGCTGGACATGCGCGCGGCAGAGGATGAAGGCGTGAACAAGGAGCCGAAGCTGCAAGAAATCGATCATTACATTGCGGACCACTTGTTCGACAATATTACGTCTATTGATGCAGCCAATCATCTGTGCCTGAATTCCAGTTACTTCTCCCGCTATTTCAAGCGGCTGACGGGAGAAAACTTTACCGACTATTTGCATCGCCATAAGATGGGGGTAGCCGCCCGCATGCTGGAGCAGCGCGAGGAATCGGTAGAGATGGTAGCGCTGAAGCTGGGCTATTCGGACCGCACCTATTTCTCCAAGGTTTTCAAAAAATATATGGGCACAACGCCCCGGGAGTATCGGGACAAGTAAAGTTCCGGTCTTCCGGGATTTTTTTTGTCCTTTGGCAAGCATAGAATGCAGTAGAGGTGCTGGAAACGGCATATGAATCATGCAGGATCAAAATAGTGCACATTGGAGCAAAAATACGCCCTAGGTCGCGTGCCCCGGAAGCGGTACAATGCTGAGCAAATGCAAAGCTTGGGAGAGTGATGAGAATGCGCAAGCAGGCTATTGAGGATGCCGTCGCACGAATCAGGCGGAATATCGACGCCTTTGGCGGGAAGTTTCCCCATATCGGAAGCAACGGCGGGGCATATGAACGTATCGAAAACGATGATTGGACGAACGGTTTTTGGCCGGGTATGCTGTGGCTTTGTTATGAATATAGCGGTGATCAGGTGTTTGCCGATGCCGCCCGCAAGGTGACAGACACCTTCCGGCTGAGGCTTGAGCATAATACGGTGCTGGATCATCACGATATCGGCTTCCTGTATTCCCTGTCGGCCAAAGCGGAATGGTTGGTGCTGGGCCACTCTGATGCCAGAGAGCTTGCTCTGCGGGCAGCGGATAAGCTGATGGAGCGTTGGCGGGATGCCGGCGGGTACATTCAAGCGTGGGGACCGGCTGGCGATGAAGCTCAAGGCGGTCGCATTATAATCGACTGCCTGCTTAATCTTCCGCTTCTCTTCTGGGCTGCCAATGAGACGGGGGAGGAGCGCTTCCGGCAAGCTGCCGTGAGGCAAGCAGATTTGACGAGGCGATACCTGGTGCGCGGCGACGACAGCTCCTATCATACCTTTATATTCAATCAGGAGAGTGGCGAGCCGATTGGCGGCACGACGCATCAGGGTTACAGCAATGGCTCCACCTGGACACGGGGGCAGGCTTGGGGCGTGTACGGTTTTGCGCTGGCTTACCGGTATACGGGCGACAAGGCTTATTTGGATACCTCGAAGCGGATGGCGTTATATTTTCTCCGTCGCCTGTCTGAGGATCATGTCGCATATTGGGACTTTCATGCGCCGGTGGGACCTGATACGTACCGGGACAGCTCGGCATCTGCGATTGTCGCCGCCGGCCTGCAAGAGCTGCTGGAGCATCTGCCAGCTGGTGATCCCGATGAAGGCGAGCTTCAGGCGGGATTAACGGCTTCGGTCGATTCGCTAATTGCGCGTTATTCAACGATGGACGACCCTGAGGCGGAAGGGCTGCTAAGACATGGCTCGTACTATGTCAGGGGCAATCTTGCGCCGGATGATTTCACGGTCTGGGGCGACTATTATTATTTGGAAGCGTTAATGAGGCTGGAGCGCGGCATTCGCGGATATTGGTATCCGTTGCAAGCGGCTCGGGGAGGGCAATGATGAAGGAGAGGCATGAGGACAATATCATGAACGACCGGGATGATAGGAGGACGCACGAAATAGTCGGAGCGGCATCTGCGCAGGAACATGGATATAAGCGTATCACTTACGACCGGCATAGCTGGATAATCGGAGGGGAACGCTTGTTCATCCGCTCCGCAGCCGTCCACTATTACAGGCTGACAAGGGGCGAGTGGGCCGAGCTGCTGGACAAGGTGCTGCTGGCAGGCTGCAATACTGTGGAGACGTACATCCCCTGGAATTGGCACGAAGAAGCTCTCGGGATTTGGAATTTCAGCGGGGACAAGGATCTGGAGCATTTCCTTGCCTTATGCGCGGAGCGCAGCCTCTATGTCATTGTCCGTCCCGGTCCATATATATGCGCGGAATGGGATTTCGGCGGATTGCCTTGGTGGCTCTCGGCGGAGGAAGGCATCCAGTACCGAACGATGAATGAACGGTTTCTGAGCCATGTCGATCGCTATTGGGATGAGATCGTACCCCGGATAGCGAGGCATCAATGGCCCGCGGGCGGAACCGTTATTATGGTACAGGTGGAGAATGAATTCCAGGCCTACGGGCAGCCGGACCGGGCTTACATGGCATATTTGCGGGACGGACTGCTTGCGAGAGGCATTGATGTGCCGCTGGTCACTTGCTATGGCGGTGTAGAGGGAGCAGTGGAATTCCGCAACTTCTGGTCTGGTGCGGATGAGCACGCCCGCATATTGGAGGAGCGGTACAGGGACCAGCCCAAAGGCGTCATGGAATTCTGGATCGGCTGGTTCGAGAAGTGGGGCGGAGCCAAGGCCAGCCAGAAGAGCGCGCCGCAGTTGGAGCGCGCATGTTACGAGCTGTTGCAGGCAGGGTTTACGGCGATCAACTATTATATGTTTTTCGGCGGGACGAACTTCGATCATTGGGCAGGACGCACGATCGGCGAAGATACGTTCATGGTTACCTCGTACGATTACGATGCGCCGCTCGACGAATATCTGGTCCCTACTCCCAAGTATAAGGCGCTCCAGCGGTTTCATGCCTTCGTCAGCTGGATGGAGAACGTGCTGACGGAAGCGGAGAAGGTGTATTGTCCTGTTCCGCTGGGCAAGACTTTCACGGGAAGAACGCTGCGGCATGCCGATGGCATGTTGCATTTCGTGACCAATAGGGATAAAGAGAGAGTCAGCGGGCAGGCGATATTCGGAGAGCTGCCGGTATGGGCTGACTTCACGGTAGAAGGAGACGGAATGCTGCCGGTTGTTACAGGCGTGGCGGCAAGCGAGACGCAAGACGGGAAGAGAATCGTCATCGACACGCTGACAAGCTTTACGACCGGTATCCGTAGTGGCCATGGCGTTCTCTATCATGAGCCGGGCCAGCGATCCTCCCTCGTTCTGAATATGGGCGGCATCGGGAATTACGAGGTGGATTGTCCGCTTCCGCTTCAAGTGAGTAAGCTGGAGGGAGGTCATCTTCACTTTAAGCTCTTCCACGGATCTGAACCGCGAATGATTACAATTCGGAGCGGGGAAGCTGTGCTCTTGCAGCTAGAGGTGACGCATCGTGCAGCGGTAGAGGAAGCCGGCGTGCCGAATGGAGCGGCGGCGCAGCACCCTGCTCACCCGGTATTGGAAGACTGGCACTATGCGCCGGAGAATCCGGATGACTACAGGGAAGCCGGCAGTGTGGCGCAGGCTCCTCTGGACTTCAGCACCTTCGGCAAGCACAGCGGGCATTTGCTCTATGAGACGAGATTCGAAGCGGAACGGTCGGATCAGCGGACGCTGCTTCTACCGCGAATTGAAGATCCTGTCCAGGTGTTCATCAACGGCGCATATGCCGGTGGAAGCGATGAGATCGGGGCGGCTGCGGTAACCCTGCCTGTGCAGCAGGGCAGCAACCTGCTGCAGATTTGGTGCCAGAATATGGGGCGCTACAACTTTACGGCGACGCTGGGGGAGCCCAAAGGGCTTAGCGCAGCGCCTGCGCTGGATGGCCGCCGCATCTCTCTGCTGGAGGGCTGGCAGGTAGACGGAGCCGGGTGTGCTCATTCCTTGCGGCAACTGCCGGAGATAGAGGGACGGATTGGCTTATACAAAACATGGAGCAACGAGCAAGGGTATGACCGGGCGATTATCGTTGGTTATGGATTATCCAGATTGCGCCTGAATGGACATCAGGTTCCGCTTTGCTTGCAGAATGATTCGGCATGGAACCGGGATGACGCTCCCTATGGCGTTGCTGATGCCAGCAGTCTGCTGCTGGCAGGGGACAATCTGCTGGAGCTGGAGGCTGCGGGCCTAACCTCCATTCCGAAGCTGAGCCTGTATCTGTATCACAGCTCGAACATGCTGGATTCGTGGATGACGATGCCCGCCGCTCTGCCGGAGCGGAGGCGCGAATGGAGCGCTGTCGGCGATATGGAAGCGGCCAGCGCCTCACTAGAACCTAGCCCGCGCTGGTGGAGGGCGAGCTTCCACTGGAGCGGCAGCGATATGGCAACAGCAGGGGAAGCGGGCTTCAAGCTCAAGCTGTTCCTTGGCGGCATGACCAAAGGAACGGTCTGGGTGAACGGCTTCTGCATCGGACGATATTGGGGGATCGGGCCTCAGGAGTATTATAAAATCCCGGCAGACAAGCTGCGGGAGCATAATGAACTGCTCATCTTCGATGAGCTGGGCGCAGCGCCCCGTGAGGTTCGTCTGATCGTGCTATAGCAGTCAGGCGATCACCAAGCATCGGCGCTCGTTGGAGGAAGCATAGCTTCTATCCGGCGAGCGCCTATTGTGCTTGGACAAAAAAACGCACAACAAAGTCAAAAATAGACCCTCCACTACAAAAAGAAACAAGTTATAGTGATCACATTCTTATAAATGATAGCGCTTACATTAAATGATCAGGAGGAATGTAACATGAGTGTATGGCTGCGTTATGCGACAAGTATTCTACTATCGGTTGTTTTGATTGCGGACGTGCTTCCGCAAGCGGGTAGATCCGTTGCGGAAGCGGCGGCGGCAGATGTGCCAAATGGCGGCTTCGAGACGGTCCAGTCCGCCGGAGGTTATTGGCAAGGGTCCCAGCCAGCTTTTTGGACCCACTGGGTTCCTGTGGGATCCCCGGTACTGGCCGTCGATTCTGCCGTCTATTACGAAGGTTCCCGTTCGCTTCGGATCAGCGCAGCGGCTTCGGCGCGGGCAGATGTGCTGCAAACGGTCGAGGTTGCGCCGGGAGAGACGTATCTGCTAAGCGGGTGGATCAAGACGGAAGCGCTGCAATCCGGCTTATCGAATGGCGGTGCATTCATAAGGACGCAATACTTAAACAGCGCCAATGTGAAAATTAGCGACGGTCCGGCATCGGCACCGATCAAGGGAACGACGGGATGGACGGAGCAAACGCTGCAGCTCGTTATTCCGGCCAATGTGACGCGAGTCAAAATCGAATTGTTTTATGAAAGCGCTACCGGAACGGCTTGGTTCGACGCCGTATCCATCAGCGGCGGCGGTTCACAGCCGCCAGTCGATCCGTCCCTGTTCAGCGCAGTGCGGGAGAAGCGGCTTCTGCAATTGACCGGCAACGCGTATTACAATCCTGCGGATGCGGATATGAACGCTGCTGTTGCCGCAATGGCAAGCCGAGTAAGCAATAGCGGCGGCAGCGGACATTGGGATCGGATGAACAAACAAAGCGTCCGCAGCTATCTATGGAGCGATCTGTCCAGTAAGACGGAATCCTCCCATGTTACGGGGGCTTATGGCCGATTGAAGGACATGGCGCTTGCCTATGCCACAGCGGGTTCGCCGCTATATGGCAATCAAGCGCTGCTGCAGGATCTGCTGGCTGCGCTGGACTGGATGTATGCGAATCGGTACAAGGAGACCGTCTCTCCTTATAAGAATTGGTGGGATTGGGAGATTGGCTCGCCCCAGCATTTGAACGATATTGCGGTTTTGCTGTATGACAACCTGTCATCCGTTCAATTAGGCAATTTCAATCGGGCGATTGACCGTTTTGTTCCCGATCCGGCGCGGAGGACCGTTCAGCCGAGCCTGGTGGAGACGGGAGCCAATCTCGCGGACAAAGTGTTTGTCGTTGCGCTGCGCGGAGCTACGGGGCAATCTGCTTCCAAGCTTGCTCAAGCGAAGAACGCGCTTAGTCCTGTGTTTCGTTTTGTGACGCAAGGGGACGGCTTCTACAGAGACGGTTCATTCGTCCAACATGGCTATATTGCTTATACGGGAAGCTATGGCACAGTGCTGCTGGACCGGCTGGGCGACTTATTCGACCTGCTGCATCAATCTCCATGGATGCCGGACGACCCGGAAGCCGGCAATGTGTATCGCTGGATCGAAGATTCCTTCGAGCCACTTATCTATAAAGGGGCTATGATGGATATGGTGCGCGGGCGTGCTATATCCCGGGAACTGTCTACGGATCATACGACGGCCCGGGGCGCCATCCGCAGCATGCTTCGGCTGGCCCATTCGGCACCGGCAGCCGAAGGTGACCGTATAAAGTCCGTTCTGAAGAGCTGGCTTCAGCAGGATACCTCCTTCGATAACTACTATGTCGGCTTAAGCGTATACGATATTGACAAACTCAAGCGTCTGCTCAGTGATTCCGCTGTTCTGCCGGAGCAGGAGGCAAGCCGGAACAAGGTGTTCGCCTCCATGGATCGCGTCGTTCATGCGCGGCCAGGCTTCGCCGTTGGCATCAGCATGTCCTCAAGCCGTATTGCCAGCTATGAATACGGCAACGGCGAGAATAAGAAGCCTTGGCATACCGGCAATGGCGTGACTTATCTGTACAATAATGATTTGACTCAATTCAGCGACGGGTACTGGGCGACGGCGGATATGCTTCGGCTGCCCGGCATTACAACGGATCACGCGACAGCTCCGCTAACAGACTGGAAATATTATTTCAGCTCCAAGCCATGGGCGGGCGGAGCTACTCTGGATGGGCTTTACGGGTCAGCGGGCATGGAGCTTGATATGGAGAACAGCTCGTTGACCGGCAAGAAGTCATGGTTCTTCTTCGATAATGAAATCGTTGCGATAGGAACAGGTATTACAGGCGGAGACGGGCGTACGGTGGAGACGATCGTGGACAACCGCAAGGTGCAGAGCGGCGGCCAGGCGCTGACGGTCAACGGAACGGTTCAACCTGTGCAGCCGGGCTGGAATACGGTATGGTCCGATGTGACCTGGGCACATCTGAGCGGCGATGGCAAAGGGGATATCGGCTACTACTTCCCGAGAGCGGCTACGCTGCAAGGAAAGCGGGAATTGCGCACGGGCTCCTGGAGCGAGGTGAACAGCGGGGGTTCCACAGCTCCGGTCACAAGGGAATATACGAGCGTAGCTTTCCCGCACGGAACAAATCCGAACATGGGTCACTACTCCTATGTGTTGCTTCCTAATGCCGACACCGCCACGACGCAAAGCTACAGCGAATCACCCGACATTACGGTTCTGAGCAACGGCACAAGCGTCCAATCGGTTAGGGAGCATACGCTTGGCTTGACGGCGATCAACTACTGGACCTCTGCCGTAGTGGATGGAATTGCCGTGAGAGGACCAGCTTCGGCCGTTGTGAAGGAGACGGGCAACGAGCTTGTCATTGCGGTGTCTGATCCGACCCAGCGCCAATCTACAATCTCGATGGAGCTCAGCCGTGCGGGATGGACGCTTGATTCGAGCGATCCGGCCATAACGGTGCAGCAAGTATCGCCATCTATCAAATTGACCGTCAATGTGGCGGGAGCGAAAGGCCGGACGTTTACCGTCAGATTTACGAAGTAAAGGCATCTATTTAGTTGTTGTACGGTTGTCCTAGATGAATGCGACCGCTACTCGGTATTCCGCCGGGAAGCGGTCGTTCGTCTTTCAGGAGCCCATTATTATTTTTGAAAAGGCCCTTGACAATTAACTTAAATTCATATATCTTAAATTTAAGATAAATGAAGAAACGGAGGGAAACCATATGACGGACAGCAGAGCAATCTGCTGCAGCTGTGTATCCTATTGTCGGGGGCCCACTAGGGGAACAGTCAGTACAGCAGATCGGCGTGAGAATTCGGATGGAGAGCGTTAGCATCACGTACTTCTCATTTTGCACGGAGGAAGACTCGCTCATAGAGGGCTTGAAAATATAGCTTATATCTTAAATTAAAGAATTACAATTTTGAATTAAGGGAGAATGAGACATGAATATGGATACAGGGTTACTTATTATGAGAGTAGTTATCGGGTTGATTTTTGCCGGGCATGGCGCCCAGAAGCTTCTCGGCTGGTTCGGCGGCCCGGGGCTTAAAGGAACCGGAGGGTGGTTCGATTCCATCGGCATCAAGCCTGGTGTCGGAGCAGCAATCGTGATCGGGCTGTTCGAAGTAATCGGCGGATTGCTGCTGGCGCTCGGCCTTTGGATGCCGATCGCTGCCGCACTGATCGTTATTCCGATGATTGGAGCAATCGTCAAGGTTCA
The DNA here is from genome assembly GCF_042887015.1 of Paenibacillus sp. NPDC057967. Lineage (NCBI taxonomy): Bacteria > Bacillati > Bacillota > Bacilli > Caryophanales > Paenibacillaceae > Paenibacillus > Paenibacillus sp. NPDC057967. The sequence continues at coordinate 36,334 of NZ_JBHVQB010000013.1, read as the reverse complement.
CGGCAAGAACGGCTTGTGGATTACGCAGAACGGCATGGAATACAATCTGATCCTCATCGTCGTCGCTGTCGGTCTCGCCTTAATTGGACCGGGAGCGTATGCTATCGGCAACTGGTAATCCGCTAAGCACATCTTGCTCTCGCAACATAAGGGCAAAAGAATACAAACTAACATTTCCAGGAGGGAAACTTCATGCAAACGATGGTATATGGACCTGCACTTCAAGCGATCGGCGCCTTCGACGGGGGCAATATTACGGAGCAGAAGCCAATCGGCTTCTCCGGAGAAGGCTCGGTAATCAAACGGGTTGGACCGCTATTCTACTGGGCTTGGGCAAAGACGGCAATAGAAGGCCGCATTCCGCTTCATCCCCATCAGGCATTCGAAATCATGACCTACGTCGTCTCCGGCCAAGCCCAGCATGGCGATACGCTGGGGACACGGAGCACCATTGGTGCCGGCGGCGTGCAGCTCATGCAGACTGGTTCGGGCGTCAGCCACGAGGAACGGTTCGTCGGTCCGAACATGGAGGGCTTCCAAATCTGGTTCGAGCCTCATATAGAGAAGGCGCTTCAGATGGAACCGACGTACAACCAATACGAGCACGATCAGTTTCCCGAGGAGTCGGGAGACGGCTACTTGAAGAAAACGATTATAGGCGACGGCTCGCCCATCTCCCTTACAGTTGACGCACAAATGTGGGACGTCGTCATCGATGCCGGCAGGCCGTACAGGCATCCGGTATCAAGCGGCCGGGCGCTGACGGCGCTCGCCATTCGCGGAGGCGGCACATGGTCTGATGGAGACGGCAGCGACTCGACTCCCTTCAAGCCAAGAGACTTCATCGTGGCGCGTGCCGATGATGATCATGATGTCATCATCAAAGCCGATGAAGACATGCCGCTCCGGCTCATTCTGATTGATGTGCCGCCGACGGTTGATTATCCGCTGTATCCGAAGCGCTGATGGAGGTGCGATTGCACGAAAGGAAAGCCCGGAAGATATCGATTCGCGATCGATCTCTTCCGGGCTTTTTGCTGTACACATGGTTATAGTGGTTTCACTTAAAGAAACACAACTTTCTGAAATAAAAAAAACAGGGTTTTCGAAACGGCGGCATGCCCAGCTTCTTTCTGACGAGATTATTATGCCTCATATTTTTATAAAATCGACTGTACAAACGCATCACCTCATATTGAGCAGCGGATCAAGAATCTATGGCCGCTTTGCTTTTTAATTTCGATCGGAACCATTCATCTTGGAATTGATTTAATGCCTCCCAAAGCATGACTTGGAATGCAATTTGAATTATACACAAAATTATGACTATCAGTCAACTTTTAGCTTGGCGGTTCATCTTAAAGAAAAGCCGATGTCGTGATACAATGAGTGGCAAGGGAGGCTGTATGTGTGAATCGGGAAGAGAAGAAGCGCATAACAGAAGAAAACATTATTGACGCGGCTTATCAATTGTTTTCCAGCAAAGGATATGACTTAACAACCGTAGCTGATATTACCGAATTGGCTGGTGTGGCAAAGGGCACCTTTTTTAATTACTTTCGTACGAAAGACGAAGTATTAGTCCGCATTCAAAAAGCGTTGTTTTTTAGCGAAATCACCCAAATCAGCGAGCGGGCAGAAGCTCCCTTTACGCCAAAAATTTTGTCTCTGGTAAAAGAATTAGGAGACTCGTTTAATGGCAACCGGACTCTGGTGAGAGTATCCCTTCAGCAGCTCCTGTCCGCCGGCTCGGCGGGAACGATTCAAGGCAGCATGAAAGCCAAGGTAGATGCTCTGACGGTTATTTTCCAAAAAGCCCAGCAAGCAGGGGAGCTGACCGGTGACATTCCAGCTGAAGAGATGGCGCAGACGGCGTTGAAATTATATAAAGGCACCTTAATGGATTGGTGTACTAGCGGAGTTGAAGGGAAACTCGGAGATCAATTGATGGTGGCGTTTCGCATTTTTACAAGGGGAATCCAGAAATAATGAAGAAATGAAAACGGTGATATGCCGTTTTTGGCCAGCGAACCATCATAAAAAGCTTAACCGGACATTGTGTGCCTGGTTAAGCTTTTTTTATTTGTAGAAAAAACAGATGGTTGTTGCGTCTGTTTGTCCAAGCCATTCTTGAACTTGCTGCATCTTCTATTATTGTACAACCCTTAATTTAGATTTTTGAAGGAGGCGGTTTATGAATGGCGACAGTTGATGTAGTTAGTATATTCACAAGAGGCGCTAGGTCAAGTGATACGGCTGAGCTGCGTCTGGCAAGGGTGGCGAATGATATTGCAAGAGCGACAGCGGTATGGAGCACAGGTTTTTTCCCTGGCGTAAGCTGCAATATCAATTTCAACAACTTGCAGATTATTTTCCGAGATGACGTGACGCTAGTTGCGAACACTGTACCGGGGATTAGCGATCCCAGAATCGTCAATCTGATCTCGCAGACGAAAGCGGCGACGAATAATGCGGTAGCCATTTACGTCGTCTATGTGAGCGGGCCAACCTTAAGCTCAGGAGCGATCGGCAATGCTGGTCCGCAGTTTGACAATTTTGTCAGCACAACAAATTTCCGTATTGTAGGTAATTGTGTCATGAGTGACGATGCAATTGATACCTACGCTTTGGCGCATGAAGCGGGACATGTTCTGTTTGGCCGATTCCTGAATAATAACTCGGACAGCTTTACGATTAACGATCCTTCCAACCCTGGAGAAGCGCATAACAACATCCCGAACAATGTCATGTTCCCATTTATCCCTGCAAGCAACCCGTTCATCAATGCTGCGCAATGCAACGTGGCGAGCCAAAGCCGGGTTATCCGCGAGAATGCCGGCGCAACCCCGGTGGCGGCTATGGCTGAGGCCAATGCCTTCTCTCCCATCGCGAACAATGCTGCTGCTGCCGGTGCTTCATCGAAAAAAGGCGGATGCTGTTCATGCTGTGATCAAGAACATCACCCCGGCTATATCTGTGTGCCTATTCCGAAGCGTGTGAGAAAATTGAATGAACATGTGTTCAAGCTGCTGAAGAAGGCTGGCCCGGATAAACTGAATACGAAGTTTAATTTTATCTGCAAAGACAAAATGATCGTCCTTAAACACAGGTAAACGATTGAATCGATCTCAGATCAAAGCCGGCGTACATCCAGGAGAAGCCGGTCCATCGAAATCCTGCTACTGAGTTTGGCCCTACGAACACGGGGAAAAACCAGAATTGCTGGCCGTGATGCATCCAGATATACGTAAATCGGAACATGCAGCGGCGAATTCCGCCCGGATCGACAGCTAGCAAGGATGCGGATTGCTGCTGTGGAACAAATGAAGGCGGCGGCGAGGTTGGCGCCATTTGCTGACCGCCTGGAGGACCGGGAGTTGGTCCAGTGCCTGGCGGCGGTCCTGGAGGTCCCCCGGGTGGCCCAAAGGGTGGGCCGAACGGAAAATATGACATGAAATCACTCCATTTTCATCAAAATGAACGTACGAGGAAAGCTTGAGAAGTCAGCACTTGTGGTGCTGATTTTTTTTGTATTCTATGCCGATGCCCGCCTACAGGTGATGCAATCAGCAGGCAATCTTAGCCCAACTTGTCGGGAGTATGAACCAATATGAGGTAACTCATCTACATACGCTGCATGGGAGCCAATCCTATTTCAAACTTGCTATTCCTCATTTCGTGTCTTATAATCGTAATAATTACGATTAAGGAGAGTGCAATGACATGAAGTATGAACAAACCACCCTTGGCAATCCCAATAAGCTCCCGGTAACGGTATTAAGCGGTTATCTCGGTTCTGGCAAAACGACGGTGCTTAACCATGTGCTGAACAACAGGGAGGGCTTGCGCGTAGCCGTGATCGTCAATGATTTGAGCGAGGTGAACATAGACGCTGATTTGGTGCGGGGCGGGAGCGGGCTCAGCCGGACGGAAGAGAAGCTGGTGGAGATGTCCAACGGCTGCATCTGCTGTACGCTGCGCGATGATTTGCTGCAGGAGGTTGAGCGGCTGGCGAAGGAGGGGCGGTTCGATTACATATTGATCGAATCTACCGGGGTAGGCGAACCGGTGCCCGTCGCGCAAACGTTCACTTACGTTGATGAAGAATTGGGCATCGATCTCTCGCAATTTTGCCAGCTCGATTGCATGGTGACAGTCGTGGACGCCTACCGCTTCTGGCATGATTTCTCCTCGGGTCAATCACTGCTGGACCGCAATGAGGCGGTAGGGGAAGGGGATATGCGCGATGTGGTCGATCTGCTGATGGACCAGATCGAATTTTGTGATGTGCTGCTGCTTAACAAATGTGATCTGGTGGAGGAAGAGGAGCTTGCCGAGCTGGAAGGAGTCTTGCGCAAGCTGCAGCCTAGAGCGCGTATCATCCGTACAGAGCAGGGACGCGTGAAGCCGTCCGATATTTTGCATACGGGCTTGTTCAACTTTGAAGAGGCCAGCGTCTCAGCGGGCTGGATGAAGGAGCTGTCGAAGCCCGTTCATACGCCGGAGACGGAGGAATACGGTATCTCATCCTTTGTCTATGAGCGCGCAAGACCGTTCCATCCCGTTCGGCTCATGAGCTGGATGGAGGACTGGTCGCCTGAAGTGGTCCGGGCAAAAGGAATCGTGTGGCTGGCTACACGCAGCGAGCTGGCCCAAAGCCTCAGCCAAGCGGGGCCATCCGTTCAATTCGGCCCGTCGGGTTACTGGGTAGCCGCGCTTCCGGCAGCGGAACAGAAAGCCATCCTGCTGGAGGAACCCGATCTGGCGAGACAATGGCATCCGGATTATGGGGACCGAATCAACAAGCTTGTTTTTATCGGCATCAGTATGGACAGGGAAGGCATTACGGCAGGACTTGACGATTGTCTGCTGACCGATCAGGAGTTGGAGATGGATTGGCGGACGTTGGCCGATCCCATGCCGAATGCAATGTGACTCTTTAAGGAAGCAATAGAGAGAGTACCATTATTAGTTACGTGACAGCTAAAGGTTAATCCGTGTCTCACGGGTTAGCCTTTTTCTGTGTTGTCGGATACTGCGGATTCCCCCTCCATTCAATCCTGACTGGCTTAATTTGCTTCATGAAGGGCAGGGGTCCTATGAATATTATGGGTGCTTAATATGAAAAATAGGGTCAATCCTGAATGTGTAACGGAAAGCAGATATTCCATCCTTATCGTTGAGTATGATTCACATCCAGAAAGGAGTGTTCCCGCTGATTGATCTCATCGACATCGAGAAGGTATACCAGACCGGCAAGAAATCATCCTTTATCGCCCTGCGCGGCATTAACTTGAAGGTGGAGAAGGGAGAAATATTCGGTGTAATCGGCCGGTCTGGAGCGGGGAAAAGCACACTCCTTCGCAGCGTGAACCTGCTGGAGCGGCCAACCGGGGGCACGGTTATTGTAGGCGGGGACAAGTTAACGGCGTTAGGAGAAAGGGAGCTGCAGGAGAAAAGGAAGCGGATCGGGATGATCTTTCAGCATTTTAATCTGCTTACGACCGCGACCGTGCGGGATAACATCGCGTTCCCGCTGCGGATCGCCAGGCTCAGCGCGAACCGGATCAAGACGCGTGTCGATGAACTGCTGGAGCTGGTCGGTCTGACTGCCTATCAGCATCATTATCCGAGGCAGCTTTCCGGCGGACAGAAGCAGCGCGTCGGCATAGCCAGAGCGCTGGCCAACGATCCTGAGGTGCTGCTCTGCGATGAGGCGACCTCGGCGCTTGATCCGCAGACGACGGATAGCATATTGACGCTGTTGAAAGAGATCAATCGCAAGATGGGCATCACCATTCTGCTCATTACGCATGAAATGGGGGTCATTCGCTCCGTATGCGATCGCGTCGCCGTAATGGAGCATGGCCGAATTGTGGAGAGCGGCACGGTACTGGACGTTTTTCTTAATCCGCAGGACAAAATCACGAGAGAGTTCGTCAGTGAAGTGTCCGATACATTCGGGAGCGAAGCGATTGACGCTTATCGCGCGCAAGGGAGAATGGTGCGTATTCACTTCCGGGGAGATCAGACCTATGAGCCTGTCCTGTATGAGACCGTACGGCGTACGGAAGCGACATTCGCCATTCTGCAAGGCACCGTATCCAAGATGAAGGATGTTCCGTATGGGCAGTTGATTGTAGAGCTAAGGGGCAGCGATGCCGAGGTCGATCGCATTATTGAAGAGTTGGGCCAGCAGGGACTAGGGGTGAGCAGACTATGACAGGCAAGGTGGCTACAATGGCTGGTTCGTACCCGTTTTCTTTTTTCTCGGATGTCCGATGGGACGACATCTTCAAAGCTTCGAATGAAACCATGTATATGCTCGTATTCTCCTTGCTGTTCACGGTTATACTGGGGCTGCTGCTAGGCATTGTGCTGTTCCTGTTCTCTGAAGGCCAACTGCTGCAGAATAGGGCGTTGTACGGCATACTGTCGGTTATCGTGAACGTGCTGCGCTCCGTTCCGTTTGTCATCCTGATGATTCTGATCATGCCGGTTACGAAAATAATCGTGGGCACGTCTATTGGCGTGAAGGGAGCGATACCGCCGCTGGTCGTAGCCGCCGCTCCATTCTTCGCCCGGCTGGTGGAAACCTCCTTGCGTGAGGTTGACAAGGGAGTCGTCGAGGCAGCGACAGCAATGGGAGCCTCGAAGGGCATGATTGTGCTGCATGTGCTGCTTCGGGAGGCTCGAACGGGGTTGATTGCGGCGATTACGATAACGGCCGTTACGCTTGTCTCCTATACCGCGATGTCTGGCGTAATTGGCGGCGGCGGGCTAGGCGATCTTGCCTTGCGCTTCGGCTACCAGCGCTTCCGTCTGGATGTCATGATCGTAACTGTCGTTTTACTGCTTATTCTGGTTCAAATCTTGCAAACGGTGGGCGATATGCTGGTCCGGACGTTCAGCCGAAGGTAACGATCCAACCATTCCATAAGAAATAGGTGAAGGTACACATGAGAAACGATTCGATTAAAATGCTGATTCTATGTCTGCTGGCTCTGATGCTGGCAGCTTGCGGCAACAATGGAGCGAACAACGGAACGGGAGGCGCTTCGCCATCCTCCCCCGGCACGGAAGGCGGCCAGCCGCAAGGAGAGAGCGTCAAGCTCAAGGTTGGCGTCTCGCCGGTTCCGCATGCCGCCATATTGAACCATTTAATCCCCGTGCTCAAGGAGCAGGGCGTCACGCTGGAGGTCGTAGAATTCAACGACTATATTCAGCCCAATGTGCAATTGTACGAGAAGCAGCTAGACGCGAACTTCTTTCAGCATGAGCCTTATCTTGTTCAATTCAATAAGGATCGCGGCTATGATCTGGTGAAGGCAGCCGGCGTTCATATTGAGCCCTTCGGCGTCTACTCGCATAAAATCAAATCGATCGATGAACTGAAGGACGGGGCCAAAATCGCCATTCCGAATGATCCGACCAACGGCGGCCGCTCGCTTATTCTGTTGGCGCAGCATGGATTGATCGAGCTGGATGAGAGTGCCGGCGTCGAAGCGACGGTATCGGATATTAAGAACAATCCGCGCGGCTTCAAGTTTGTGGAGCTGGAGGCAGCTACGCTGCCGCGGGTACTGGATGAGGTGGACATCGCGGCGATCAATACCAACTTCGCGCTGGAAGCGGATCTTAATCCGACAGAGGACGCGCTCTTTATTGAAGATAAGAATTCTCCTTACGTCAATATATTGGCGGTCCGGCCGGACAATAAGGACAATGCCGCCATACAGAAGCTGGTGCAGGCTCTGAAATCGCCGGTTGTTGAATCCTTCATTAACGATACCTATAAAGGCGCAGTCATACCGGCATTCGATTAGCATAACCAATCCCAAACAGATCGTCATCCCTTCGCATCATGCGGCAGTGGATGGCGATCTTTTGCTGCGGCTTGATTTTCTTTGATTTCAGATAGAGGAATGGTTAAGATAGAGAAATAGACCAGCTCGGGCATGAGGAGCGATAACAACGACGGGGTGATAGCTTTGTCTTATTCATTTGATGAGTTGATTGATCGTAAAAATTCGCGTTCCTACAAGTGGGATCAAGTAGGGCCGTTATTCGGAGATAAGGATATTTTACCGTTATGGGTGGCCGATATGGACTTCCCGAGCCCTCCAGCTGTAAGAGAGGTTCTGCACAAGCGGGTAGAGCTTGGAGCATACGGTTATGCGATCCGTACGGATGATTATTTTGACGCCATTATGAGCTGGTTCCAGCGCAGACATTATTGGAAGATCGAGAAAAACTGGATTGTCGACAGCCCAAGTGTCGTCACGACGCTGAGCCTGGCTGTCGAGCAGTTCACTGCGTCTGGCGATAAAGTCGTGATACAGACGCCTGTCTATTATCCGTTCTACGATGTAGTCGAGAGCAATGAGCGGGTCTTGGCCCTTAATCCGCTAATCAATCGGGACGGCCGCTACGAGATGGACTTGGAGCATCTGGAGTCTCTGTTCCGCGACGGCGCGAAGCTGTTGCTATTCTGCAACCCTCACAATCCGGGCGGGCGAGTATGGAGCCGGGACGAGCTGCTGGCACTGGGCGAGCTCTGTCTTCGTTATGGCGTTATTGTTGTGTCGGACGAGATTCATTGCGATCTGATCTTCCCCGGCCATGAGCATGTACCGTTCGCATCGCTATCGGAAGAGCTTGCAGATATTACGATTACGTGCCTGGCTGCGACCAAAACCTTTAATCTGCCGGGACTTCATACCTCCTTTATGGTTATACAGAACAGCGGCATGAGAGCGCGCCTCGACAAGCGAATCAAGACGCTGAGTATTCATATGGCGCAGCACTTCGCGCAGGATGCGGTTGTGGCGGCTTATAATGAAGGCGAGGCATGGCTGGAAGATTTGCTTGTCTACGTGAAGGGCAATCTGGATTATGCGCTCGCTTATCTGGAGGAGCATCTGCCGCAAGTGAAGCCGATGAAGCCAGACGGCACTTATCTGTTGTGGCTGGATTGCCGTGCGCTTGGCCTTGACAAGAACGGCCTCAAGCAACTGATGCATAAGAAAGCAAAAGTTGCGTTCAACGAAGGCTCTATGTTCGGCGTAGAGGGCGAAGGCTGGCTGCGCGTTAATCTGGCTTGTCCGCGGTTTATTGTGGAGCAGGCGCTGCGCCAGTTCTGCGAGGCTGCCAAGCAATAGCTTATGAGCTCGGTATAGGTTCATAGTAGGAGGAGGCTGTTCGAATGTTGTTCATTCTCTCTATCCTGTTATTGCCTTTAGGGCTTGTAATTTCGGCGGCGCCATAAGCACGCTGGCGGCGTTAGGCGGCATTATTGCGAGTTTTTTCTTATAAAGATAAGAGCGGCATCCATTGGATGCCGCTCTTTCTATTTGCTCAACCCTTATCCTGATATGCTAAAAGCATTCTTCCGCCTGACTGAAAGCTTCTCGCGATAAGGATACGAGAAGCTGTAATGGCTCCCTGTTACGGCTCGAAGCCCTCTTGGCTAACGAGCCATTCGCCATCCCGGAATTCCTGGCGGATGCGCTCGATTACAAGCTGCAAAGCCTCCGGATGGTACCATTCCGATAAGCCATGCTTACGATATAGAGCTTCCAGACCCAGCCGCTGCGTCCGCTTGCCGCCGCTGCCATCGCCGTTGAAGTAGTCGTCGATGCATACGCGCCTGGTCGCTTGGCGAAGCAGGCGAGGAAAGCTCTCGCTGCTAGGAAGAAGCGGGGCGATTGCCGCTTGCGTGGCAATGCCTGCTTCGCTTAACGCAGCCAGCGCCCGCAGTCGCGCGGCAATAGGAGGAGCCGACGGAGAGAACAGCTTGCGCATATCCTCGCGGTCCGTCTCGATCGTCATGCTGACGCGCACCCGATCTCCCAGCCGCTTCAGCAAGTCGATATCGCGCGTGACCAGCGGGCTGCGCGTCTGTACGAGCAGAAAGTCCGGCGGTTCCTGGGCCATTGTCTCCAGCAGCGACCTTGTGACCCTCTCTCCATATTCGGCGGGCTGATAGGGATCTGTGCTCGATGACATGAAGATGGTGACAGGGCCTCTTTTCTTCGCCGTGCGAAGCTGGCGCCGAAGCACCTCCGCCGCGCCTTGCTTGACGTCGACCCATGTCCCCCATTCCTGCTGACGGAAGAGAGAGACGGGCATGCCTCTGACGTAGCAATAGGAACAAGCGAACGCGCAGCCCGCATACGGGTTAAGCGAATGGGTGTAGCCGGAGAGGAAGCCTGTCCCTTTGTTCAGTACGGTTTTTGGTTGTTTATAATAAAGCCCGGTTCGCATGTTCATGCTCCAGCTCCAATAGTTTGGTTTTCATCGGGAGGCCGCCGCGGTAACCTGTGAGCGCGCCGTTTTTGCCCACGACACGATGGCATGGGACGGTGATCAGCACGGGATTGGCTCCAATCGCGCTTCCGACCGCCCGTACCGCTGCGGGCTTGCCGATCGCTTGTGCAATATCCGAATAGGAGACTGTAGCGCCGTATGGTATGGCCTGTAGCGCCTCCCAGATGGCTTGTTGGAAGGGCGTTCCCTTGACATCATGCGGGAACGAAAACGATAGGCGCTCTCCGTCCCAATATTGCTTAAGCTGGTTCATATACACCTTAAGCTTGTCGTCATCTCGCACCCAATGTGACGCCTTGTATCGGGAAGATTCGCGCCGGATCAAATCCTCTAGTGATTCTCCGATTGCTCCTACGCAGCATAGCCCGTTCTCGGTAGCCCCAATCGGCACACTCCAGCTGCCGTGCTCAAGCAGCGCTCCGTAAACGGTTTGTTCGCGAGTTCTCGTCAGTGTTGCCATCCTCATATCCCTCCTATATGCTGCCGCTGCCTGAATACGGCAGGCGTCAATCCGTTTGTTTTCTTGAACAAGGTAATAAAGTAAGGCGTATTGCGAATGCCGACGAGCTCGCCTATGCGGGATACCGGGCTGTCCGTTTCGGCTAGCAGTCTTGCAGCATGCTGCATCCGAATTTGCTGAATATAAGCAAGTGGCGTCATACCCGTTGTTCTCTTGAACGTGCGATGCAGATGATAGGGACTGCCGTGGCAAATCTCGCCCAGCGTCGCAAGATCAAGCTCCTCCATATAATGCCGGTCCACATATGCGGCAATTTGAGCTGACCATTCCTCGTCAGGCAGACGTTCGCCAGCAGGCTTGCAGCGTTTGCACGGCCGATAGCCGGCAGAGACGGCGTCTGCTGAAGTGGGGAAGACCTCCGCGTTGCTTCGCTTCGGGGGTCTGGATTTGCAGGAAGGTCTGCAATAGATGCCCGTTGTTCGCACCGCATAATAGAACCGCCCGTCATAGGAGCCGTCATTCACACAGATGGCGGTCCATTGCTCCTCGGAGATGATGCCGGGTCGTCTTTTATGAACATGAGCTGCCAGACTAGTCGTTAATCGATCATTCGGCTCTTTCGCCATCCGTCTCACTCCTTCTGCTCCTAGTATAGCGGAAAGACGGAACGAATGTACGCTGTTTAAGATGGAAAAGCAAGATTGTGAAATTGCAGACGGCGAGGAAGGAGAAAGGATGCGGCCCATCGGCCGCGATGATAGGACGAGACGCTTGTGACTGGAAGCTTCAGGTATTACACGAGAGGATGATGTGGCAGAAGCGCAAAGGTGGGGAGCGGGTTAGTCTTTGCGGATAACCAAATAAATAATGAAGCCTACAACGGGGAACACAATCGTGCCGACAAGAACGAGTAAAGCGTATTCATTGTTTTTGCCCAACCGTCTTGCATCGCGATAGGCCCATACGCTGGAGGCGATATTCAGAAGAAACAGCATGAACATAATAAGCAGCATAAGCAAACCAAGTAGTCCGAATCCGGACATAGGGCATACCTCCTTACAGAACGAACAACATGTTCCATATTCATCGATATATGACTTTACATACGATTGCCGGACCTGTTTCGTTTCGATAATACGAAAAAGCCCTGCCGGTGAACCCGAAGGTTCACTGGCAGGGCAGCTTGTCCTATTAATGAGCGGCTGCGTCGTCGTCGTTCGTCATGCGAAGCACTTCGAAGAGCTTGAACAGCAGGCTAAGCACGATCGCTACGATTGTCGCCAGCGACATGCCGCTGAAGGATACGTCACCGAACGTAAGCTTCACGCCGCTCAGGCCGATGACCAGAACGACAGTTGTAAGGAACAGATTGGTCGGTTTGCTGTAGTCGACCTTCGATTCCACCAGCATCCGCAAGCCGGAGGCTGCGATAACGCCGAAGAGCAACAGCGATACGCCGCCCATAACCGGGGTAGGAATACCGGATACAAGCGCGGAGAACTTGCCGGAGAACGACAGGACGATGGCGATCACCGCTGCGCCGCCGATGACGAAAGTAGAGTAGACTCTCGTGATCGCCAGTACGCCGATATTCTCGCCGTAGGTTGTATTCGGCGTGGAGCCGACAAAGCCGGACAGAATGGTGGAGATCCCGTTGCCGAGCATTGAACGATGCAAGCCGGGGTCTTTGGTCAGATCCTTGCCCACAATATTGCCTGTTACGATCAAGTGGCCGATATGCTCAGCGATAACAACCAGCGCGACCGGAGCGATCGCTATAATCGCCGACCAGTGAAACTCAGGGAATGTAAAGGTCGGGCTGGTGAAGACGGAAGCATCGGCCACATTGTCGAAGTTGGTTTCCTTCATGAAGTAAGCCAGTACGTAGCCGAAGATGATGCCGAACAGGATCGGGATAATTCTCATGAAACCGCGGAATAGCACCGAACCGAGAACCGTAACAGCTAGTGTTGCTGTCGATATGATGACGAGATTGGGATTCATCACCCAAGTAAGAGGATCATCCTTATCGCCAGGAATATAACCGGCCATTTTAGCTGCAACTGGCACAAGCTCAAGACCGATAATCGCGACGATCGCGCCCATAGCCGCAGGAGGGAAGACAACGTTCAGCCATTCCGTGCCGGCTACTTGAATAATGAAGGCCAGAACGGTGAAGATAACGCCTGCCGCGATGAAGCCGCCAAGCGCTGCCGCATAGCCGCCGCCTGCCGCTTCACTGGCGATAATCGCGCCGCCAGGTCCGAGGAAGGCGAAGCTGGAACCCAGATAAGCCGGGATCTTGCCTTTTGTAACGAGAATGTACAGCAGGGTGCCGATACCGTTCATCAGCAAGCAGATGGCGGGATCGATCTTAAAAATGTTGGGTACGAGTACCGTCGAGCCGAACATCGCGAATAGATGCTGCAGACTGAGCAGAAGGCTTGGGACGGCTGGCGGCCTTTCGTGGACGCCGATCGTTTTACTCATAGATCATTCTCCTTGAAGTTTTAATGAAATTCGACAAATTCCTTTGATGATTCTACAGACTTCCTTAGTAATTGGCAAGCGTTTTCTGCACACTTGCGGAGATTTGTCCGATTAAGCGCTAAATGCCCGTATTCAGCGAAAAGAACGCAATTGGAGCGACGATGCCATGATATTGCCCCTTTAACGTTGCACTTTATGAACAGCAAAAACAACAGGCAGCCGAGGGCTGCCTGTTGTGCAATCATACTTAAAATTGTTCAATCGTTGGGTAGAGAACCTTCTATATAGAAGGAATTAATTTGCCGCCAGCAAATTGTACAGCACTTGAGCGACTTGTGCTCTTGTCGTATTCGCTTTTGGCGACAGCTGGCCGTCGTTGCCGGATACGACTCCGCTAGCCACAAACGTCTCGAACGCTTTCTGAGCGTACGCTGCGATTTGACCCGCATCGCTGAAGTCAGCGGTGGAAGCATTCGATTGCTTCGCCGGCACTTCCTTCAGAACCTCAAGCGCACGGTACAGCAGCGTGAACAGATCCTGACGTGTAATCAGGTCGTTCGGCTTGAACTGATTGTCGCCAGTGCCTGTCGTAATGCCCAGACGCTTCGCGGCAGCCAGGTAGCCGGTGTAATACGTGTTGCCGGCGTCGGAGAAGTTGGCTGCATTCGCAGCATCCGCTTCAATTCCGTATGCTTTCAGCAACAAGACGATGAATTGTCCTCGTGTAATGGCTGCTCCTGGATTGTATTCGCCGTTCCCGGAGCCATTCGTCACGTCTCTGGCAGCGAGGAAAGTGACGGCATTACCATACCAAGCGCCTGCAGGGACATCGGTGAATGCCACTTTGTTGTAACCGATAATATATTGCGAGAAGTGAGTTGTCCCAAATTCTACAGCTCCCGCAGCAGCGGAATATTGACCGCGCACCGTATGCAGCTCGCCTTCACCTGTGACATGGTAGACGATAATGGCTTGCGCATCCTCGCCAGCTTGCAGACGGTAAGGGATGCTGACCCACACTTCGCTTCCGCCGAATTCCGATATGGATGTTTCGCCGGCGAATACGCTCAGGTCATAGACCGGTCTGTCGCCGAGCACTTGCTTGCCATCCTCTGTGAGCGAGGACTTGGCGACAATAAAGCTGATGTCGCCCGTATCCTTCGACTCGCCGATCGCTTTCAAGGCTGCGGAATCGAACACAATGGAGGCTAACCCTACATTTACCTTCAGCTCCACATTGGAGCCGGCAATCAGCTTGTTGTAGTCCTCGCGCGTCAGCGTCACTTGCGTCGTGCCATCAGCGGAGTCGGCTTTCACATTCAGCTCTACAGCAGTCGGCTTGCCAGCCGCCGCATCCTGCTTCGCAACCTCAATCAGCTTCGCAGCTTCCTCTTCGCTTACAACCGCAACTGTAATCCCCGATGTTGCATCCTTGCTTGCAGGGAGCGTCACGGCAACAGGCTTGCCATTGCTGCCCGATTGTTCAGGTGTTGTAGTCGGCTCCGGAGATGGAGTTGAAGGGCCTGGGTCTCCGCTTCCAGGGGAGCCCGAGTTCGCCCTCACAATGACATCCACCGTTTGTCCGGCTGCATAATAATGTTCTGTAGGCTCTGTAGCGCCTGCATTATAACCTGTTTTTGCCCTGTAGCGGACTTGATAGGTTCCAGCCGCCAGACCTGTGATGGATGTGCCTTCTACAGGCAGGTAAGCATCGGAACCGTTCGCTTTGTATTCCAGCGCTTCGGATACGCCTTTAATTTGGCCATTTTTGGCGCTGGACGAAGAAGCATTGACCGTAGTCAGATCAGTCGGCACCGATTCTTGTCTGGTAGACAGCAGATTCAGCGCTTTTTTGAAACGGTCGCGGTTGCCGCTTGTATGGCCTTCTTCAATGTTAGTCCAAGTGTACATCAGTTCAACATGTCCGTAGATTGGAGCGGAAGTGCCAGTGGAGTCGACATTGTCTTTGTTATACGTGAATACATAAGGTACTTGCAGGCGCTTCGCATAGACTCTGCCCTCGCCTTCGCCGGACCAGATCAGATAGCTGCCGCTAGGCGTCTCTGGCGGTGCAGCGGGATTGCCGTTCGCATGCTTGCTGTTCGCTGTCGTAATGTTCGTCAAATACTGATTGACCAGATCGACGTAGATACGGGCATTGGGATGATTCACGTCGCGCACATGAAGCTCGGCACTCTTGAATTCTTTTGTGACCGGGTCAAAGCCGTTGTCCAGTCTTGTATCCCATGTATAGACCGTCTGAATGCCTTCGTCAATCGCCCATTGGTTAATCAGATCGATGACCGGCTGCGTGTTCGGGCACCAAGGACCCCCGTACAGGATGGCATAGTCGCCGGAGCTCTCTTGCAGCTTCTTCAGCTCGTCATACGTGACAGTCTGGAATACAACGCGGCTGCCTGTGAAGACCGTTCGGCCCGCCGCTGCATTGTAAGTGGATCTGAAATAGCTTTCGTTATCGATCAGGGAGTGGATGGCTGCCTTCTTGCCGTCCGTTTCCTTGGAGATCGGATCGAATACCTCGCGTACCTTTGCCTTATAGGCTTCCACCTTGGCAGGATCGATCTTGCCATCGGTCTGGAAGTCTGCCTCGGTCAGAAGCTCCTGCAAGTCCGATACGATCGGGGCTGCTCCATCGCCGTTGGTCCGGTTATAGACGAACAGATAAGGTGATTCGATACGGTCGGCCTCGCCAGATTGGGCGCCGACGGTATAGGAGATTTTGGCCGCGCCTTCAAGCTCAAGGTTCGTCAAATGCTGGTTCACCAGCTCCACATAACGCTTGCGGTATGTATCCGGGCTGCTGCTGTCCGCAATATCGGCGGAAGCCGTGTCCCCGTCCAATCTAGTATCGAAGTTGTAGATTGCTTTAACGCCGTATTCCTTCGCTACATCATTGATGTAACCAATGACGGATTGCGTGTGATCGCTCCACGCGCCACCGAACAGAACGACGTATGTACCGTCTGAATTGAACAAGTTCCACAGCTGGTGGTAAGTCAAGGTTTCGAATACGTTCGACTTGCCAGCCAGCTCGCTGTATGAGTCAGAGAAATAGGAGGTATAAGTGCCGTACTTGGCGACTTTCGCAGGAGCGTTGTCCGCTGCGCTGGCAGGGCCGGCGGAGACCGCCGGCAGTACCAGAGTGAGCGCCAATAACAACGTCAGTATCGTTTTAAAGCTGCGCTTTTGCATAGTTGTATCTCTCCTCTGATTGTAATGGGATTAGCATTCTTCTTCCGAGCTGCTATCGCCGCCAGTTGATGGCGCTGGCGCAGGTGTGGCAGGCGCTGGCGTCGTCGGCTTGGAAGGAGCTGCCGGAGCCGAGCCCGAAGAGGAAGAACCGGAAGACGACGATTCCGAAGTACTATTCGTTTTAGCAGGCTCCGGCTTTGCAACCGTCACTGGTTTGGACGAATTGGAATTGTTGACGAAATTAATCGATTTGCTTGGGCTGGATTCCGTAGCAGCCGGTGCTGGCGCGGCTTTCGGCTCAGTCGTAGCAGCAGGCGCAGGAGATTTGCTCTCTTTCGCTGGAGTTGTCGCAGCAGGAGCTTCCTTCTGCGGTTCAGCAGATGGCTGAGGCTCGGTTTTTGTCGTCTCTACTGCCGTCTTATTGTCTGCCGGAGCTGGAGCGGATGTCTTCGCTGCTCCGTTATTCGATTCTTGCTTTGGCGCTTCTATAGCTGTCTTTGCGGCAGGCGCTGCCGGAGCATCAACTGCAAGAGGAGCTTCTTCTTCCGTTTTTTCAACCTGTGCCACTGTTTCGACAGCAGCGTCGTTTACAGCCGTTTCCGTTGCAACCGCTTGAGACGGTTCGTTCACTGGCGCAACCGGCTCCTCAGCAGCCGGAGCTTCCGACTCGTTGGCAGCGGCAGCGACAATCTCTTGCGTACCCGGATCATTATGGGAAGACTCCACTTGAGCCTTGTTGGCGGATACGGCTGCATACGTAAGCACGGTGAACGCGGCGACAGATGCGAGCAGTGTAATGGACAGCTTGTTTACCTTTGGTTTTTTCATGATTGGTAGACCTTCCTTTCGCGATGGCTCCATGCCAGGAGCTTGTTTGTAGTCGTTGCTTGCCAATTGCTGTACGAGAGGGATACAGTCCGCCCTAGACCCTCCTTTATTATGAATTCGGACAAAAAAAGAAGACCCAACAAGAGCAAAAACTCGCTCTCATTGAATCTCTGGTTATCCAGTCGATTAATTTGATCGTTCGCAGTCCCTATAAAAGTGGCTGTTCCTACTGTATCTGGCTTTAGTGTATGCGGACCGATACACGATGTCAATGATTATTTTAATTTTTCCTATAGTTTTTGTCGGAATTAAAGAAAAACATCATTTCCCATAACATTCCATAAAATTATTTTTCGTAAAACGGATTGACAATGTCATTTATTGTTTGTAAATTGAATACGATATTCCGATAAAAATTATAGGATTAGGAGGGTTTAATCGGATGGATAAAATAGATAACAACTTGTTACTAGCCATCGAAACGAATTGGTACAGCTTTGTCGTTTCCGTATTTGTGTTTGCGCTGTTGTTTTTCCTTGCCCGGAAGCGGGTTGGATTCGGTACCCGGGTATTGATTGCTTTGGGGATCGGAGTTATTACAGGCATCGTATTCCAAAGCCTCGAATCATTCGAGATCAAAGGCATTACGACCTTCGGCAGCATCTATGTCAACTTGATCAAAATGCTCGTTATTCCGCTCGTATTCGTATTGGTGCTGAACAGCATCGCGTCGTTGAAGAGTCTGGACTATTTGCGGAAAATCGGCTTTAAGACGTTCGCTTGGTTCCTTGGAACAACGGGAATCGCTTCGATTATCGGTCTACTGGTCGCGCTTGCCTTCAATCCGGGCAAAGGCTTGCATCTGGATATTCCGGCTGAATTTGCCGCACGCGAAATTCCGACCTTCTCGCAGGTTATTCTGGAGCTGGTGCCTTCCAATCCGATTAATGAAGCGGCGCAAGGCAAGGTTGTACCTGTCCTGATCTTCGCGATCTTCATTGCCATTGCGATTATTAAAGTAGGCTCCAAAAACGAAGAAACGGTGAAGCCGGTTCGCGATCTGATCCATTCGCTGACTCAGATCCTTCACCAGGTCGTCAAGTTCGTCATTCGCCTTACGCCATACGGCGTATTCGCCCTAATCGCAGGCATGACTGCCCGCTATGGCTGGGAGACGCTGACGGAGCTTGGCAGTGTTATCATATCCTCCTATGTGGCTCTGATTTTGCATTTTGTGCTTATCTTCGGCGGTCTTGTCTTGCTCGTAGCCAGAGTGAACCCGCTGAAGTTCTTCCGCAAAATCTATCCGATGATCGCAGTCGCCTTCTCGACGCGAAGCAGCTACGCTACGCTTCCGATTAACCTAGAAGTCATTACAAAGCGGCTGCATGTCTCTCCTCGGATTGCGAGCTTCGTCGCTCCGCTGGGCGCGTCGGTCAACTTCAACGGCTGCGGCGGGGTATGGCCTGCTATCGTCGCCGTCTTCTCGGCGCAGCTGTTCGGCATCACATTGTCCCTGACGGACTACATTATTCTTGTGTTGGTCAGCATCATTTCGTCCATCGGTGTGGCAGGCGTGCCGGGTCCGGCTGTTATCTCGACGACAGTCGTATTGACGGCGCTTGGTCTGCCGCTTGAAGGCATTGCGATAGTAGCTGGCGTCGAAGCGCTGATCGATATGGGCCGCACAGCGGTCAATGCGACAGGCACAACGGTTACGTCGCTCCTTGTAGCCAATTCTGAAGGCGAGTTCGACCGCGAAGCGTTCAATCGCAATGATGATGAGGAGATTGTTGTGAACGCAGTATAAGGATGGATGGTTTATGCAAGTAGCGGGAGCCCCAAGCCATATGGCTTGGGGCTCTTTTTATTTTCAAAAGGATAAGAAGGGGGACCCAACGCCCCCAAATTCAGGTAAAAAGTCGGTAGACCGCGGAGGGTCAATACCTATAATGGAAATAAGATACCAACATGATGCCTGCAAGAAGCGTAGGGTTGCCGGCAGAATACAGGAGGCGAGACTTTGGGAAGATCATTTGCGAATCTGCATATGAAGTCGGACAGCTTGGAGAAGTCGATTGAAGCATTCAGAGCGTTAGCGACACAGAACCCTGACTTGTTAGGGTTATCGGATGAGGATCAGAGGGACACGGACATAACGGGGACACACCATGAATCCGATAAGGACAAGCTTGTCCTGTATATAAGCGAAAACAACGAAAAGTGGGTCAGTGTTCTCCATGACTATTTTGTATGGGGGACGGTGAAGCGTATCGGCAAATCGCTGTCCAGGCTTGTCGCAGAGCCAGTCATGACGGTCGGATTTATTCATGATGAGATTTTCGAGCTGTCGGTATTCCAGAAGGGAGAGATTCAGGCCGAACGAATTTTTTGCGAAGAGTGGACCAGAAGCGAGTATGGTCTCCAGGAAGAGCGGCTTCATGATGACTATTTGCGGGAAGCACTGGATATTCCTCAGGAAGAGATGGATGTGCTCGCAAGCATGGCGAGTCCGGCACAAGCGGCAGACAAGCTAATCGAGCTCACAGGTCTATCGATATGGAGCGACTGGGAGTGGGTTCCGCATGAAGCGGAGCTAAGGGACCGATTTGCTAAACATGAGATTTCTTTGGCAGATTAGGTAGGATGCGGCTTTAGGATGATGCCTTGCCCTTAGGCGGAGCTTATGAAGAGTGGTGGTGAAGCGCAGTTGCGCAGGAAGCCTGGGCCAGCATACTAGCGCATATCGAAGCGGTGTCGCAGCCGATATATGTGCCGATTCCGGATATCATAGAAACATGGTCCATGCTGAACGATCTGCTGGAGGATGAGGAAGAGGTGAATGGGGTCCGGGAGGATCGCATCAAGCCGCTAATCTGGAGCAAGAAGACAGGGATGGGCTATGAAGAGGTCATTGCCCAGTCCTTTGAAGAGTTCTCGAATGAAATCCTTAAGCGTCTTGAGACTAAGCGTTATACGGTTGACGACGACGTGATTGCGTTTGATGGCCTGTATTTTGTATGAGCATACAGTCTTTTTCCATAAAGAAATAAGCAAAGGAGCTACGTGCGTCATGCGTAGCTTCTTTGCTTTGTCGTCTGTTAGTGCTGCGCGGCCTTCGTTAAGCCCATCTCCGATACAGGAACGGAATCGGATGAAAGGGCTGATCCAGCGGAGCATAGCAGCTCTCGGATTCGCCGGAGATCGGACGGTTCGGATAATGATAGGTCTGGTTCTGGTTCGCTTGCTGAAAAGGGGCAGGAGCCATCTGTGACATGTTCATGCCGCCGTGATTCATCATCGGCTGCATCTGAGTCGGATGCTGCTTGGAACAGGAAGCGGGAGGTCCGATGATGACGGTGTCTGTAATTGGAGCGAGCGTATCCTTCACCTTGGCCTCATCCAGACAATAGGTATGCGCCAGCACATGGGCAGGCGTAAGCCGCAAGATATCCGAGCCGAAGATGACCTCCGGCACCGGAGCGTCGAAGATGGCCAGCAGATGGGTGTTGTCCTGATTGGCCACCTCATAATGCCACCAGCCTTGCGGCACATTGGCAACTTGGCCAGGCGCGATCGTGAAGTTCAGCAGCTCTTTCGTAAAAGGATTGATGAGTGATACGACAGCCCCGCCGGCAATACAGTACACGAGTTCAGTCGCGTTCTGATGAATATGAGGTTCGACCACATTGTCTTTGCTTAGAAAGATATCCAGCAGAGATGCATTGCCTAGCGTATTCAATTGATTAATCGATAGCGTATTAATGACGTTCTGGGCATCTTTTTTGAAAAAAGGATTGTCGGACAGTGTATAAGTAAATTGGGTGTTCGGCGATGTGAAGTCCATGTAGGAATCAGCCATGCGTGTAGTTCCTGCCTTTCAGTAGAGAATGTTGACAGGATCAGTGTATGTTCACGCCCAGATGAATGTGATAGATGCCTATACAAATGCGGAATCTGAAGCTCACGAATACGTGTTGGATGTCCGCAATCAGACGCCGATCCCGCGTATCAGAGGATTGTATGGGCAGCTTGCGGCCCAAACGAAGGACTCACAGCACGCGGGACAGCTTACGGTATTCGGTCGCGGATATGCCCTCATGCTTGCGGAACAGTCGGCTGAAGTAGTGAATGCCGGAATAGCCCAATTGCTCGCTAATTTGCTCTACGGACAGATCGGTTTCCCGAAGCAGGCGTCGCGCCTCACGGTGGCGGACGTTGTGCAGAAATTCATTGGGCGGCAAGCCGGCCATCTGCTTGAACAGCTTGGCGGCATGATCGAGACTGAGATTCATCCGTTCGGCAATGCCCGCATTCGACCATGGCTCGGCAGGCTTACGCTCCATTTCGTCGATAATCTCCATCAGCTTGCCGCTGTATTGTGTAGTGAGCGAGCGGGAGCGGGACTGCTGCAGCCGGAGCAGATGCGTCAGGATGTTCAGCATCAAAGCCTTGCAAGCCAGCTCATAGCCCATAGGCCGAAGCGTAAATTCCTGTACCAATTGCTCCAATAGCTGCACACAGGCCAATGTTGGCGTATAGACGGGCTGTAGCGATAACGGCTGGAATCCGTCAGCAACCGCCTCATGCGCAAAGCGGTGATGCTGAACATGTTCTTCACTCACGATCATATCCGCTTCCGTCTGGATATCCAATTCGTCGAAGAAATCAAAGTGAATGCCCAAAAATCGCGTATCCGGACTAGATACCGCCTCATTCCGGTGGTAGACGCCTGCTGGCAGCACGATCAGCTGCCCGGCGGACAGCCCATGACGCTGGCCCTGCATCGTAGTGGCGGCTTCGCCTTGGCTTACATAGAGCAGCTCGAAGTCATAGATGCGCCTCTCGGGAAGGTGGCCCGTGGGCATCCGCTGGAACTGGGCGTAATGGATGCGCGGCGACCATTCCTTCACCGGGGCATGGCGCCGCAGCGGAAAACTGCTCTCCTCCATGTCGTTCTCCTCCTCTAAATTCTCTGCAATCAATTGAATGGATTTGTGCAAATAATAACTTTTCCCGCTAAATATTAATGGTGATTGAGGGGTTATTATAAAGGTATTATGGCATGAATAACCGTTCATCTCAACTGAACGGAATCCGACAAAGAGGAAGGGGCACTACGGATGAAAAAAGGAATTAACATTTGGTCGTTCCGTGCTGACCGCACCATTTTGGAATGCGCCCGGATTGCGAAGAAAGCCGGCTTTGACGGTCTGGAGCTGTCGTTGAATGGGACTGGAGAGCTGGGGCTTGAAGCGACTGACAAGGATGTCCTTGCCATCAAGTCGATGCTGGAGGATGAAGGACTGGAGATCGCGGGACTTGCGACGGGACTGTATTGGGATTACGCCATGACGAGCGAGGATGAGAGCAAGCGTCAGAAGGCTATCGATATTTGCAAAAAACAATTGGAGCTGGCTGCGGCTTTTGGTGTGGATGCGATTCTGGTTATCCCGGGCGCGGTGGGTGTTGATTTCATTCCGGGCTCTGAGGTGGTGTCCTATGACCGTGCTTATGACCGGGCATTGGAGGCGATTGGCAAGCTGGCGCCACATGCGGAAGCAGCAGGCGTATCCATCGCAATCGAGAATGTGTGGAACAAGTTCCTGCTCTCGCCGCTGGAGCTTCGCGGCTTCATCGACGCGCATAACTCCTCGTTTGTCGGCTCCTACTTTGATGTGGGGAACGTCGTGCACAGCGGCTACCCGGAGCAATGGATTCGGATATTGGGCCACCGGATCAAGAAGGTTCATTTCAAGGACTACAGAAGACAGGCCGGCGGCTTGCACGGGTTTGTAGACCTGCTGGCTGGCGATGTCGATTATCCTGCAGTTGTTCAGGCATTAGCGGATATCGGCTATGAGGGCTATGCGACGGCTGAGATGATCCCGCCTTATACGCATCACACGGATCAAATCATCTTTAATACTTCCAAAGCGATGGACGCCATTCTGGGCCGCAGCTAATGAAAGTCAGCCCTAACCTACATGATGAGGAGAGATGAGGATGCTTAGAGTAGGACTTATCGGATTTGGTTTTATGGGACGGATGCACTTTGACAATTACGTGCGGCTTATGAACGAAGGAGCAGAGGTGCAATTGGTCGCCGTATGCGATACTCGTATTGAAGAGCTGAAAAACGCATCTGCATGGGGCAACATTGCAACGGCCCAAGAGGTGTACGATCTGTCGCCTTACAAATTGTATGAGAGTATCGAGGAGATGCTGGAGAAGGAAGAGCTGGATGTCGTCAACATTACACTGCCGACGCCTCTTCATGCCGATCTGACGATCTCACTGCTTCAGCGGGGCATTCATGTCTTGTGCGAGAAGCCGATCGCCCGCACGTCGGAGGAAGCGCATCGGATGGCCGAGGCGGCCAAGGAGACAGGCAAGACGTTAATGATTGGACAATGCCTCCGCTTCTGGCCGGCTTACGAGTATGCCAAGCAATGCGTGACCGATGGGCGTTACGGAAACGTGTTGTCCGGCAGCTTCTTCCGCGGCAGCGGGACGCCGCAGGGCTGGTTCCTGGACGGGGAGCTGAGCGGCGGCTGCATGCTGGATATGCATATTCATGATACGGATATGATCAACTGGCTGTTCGGCAAGCCGGATGGGGTATCCTCCATCGCGCGAAATGTCATTCCCGGCAGCGCCTACGACAGCGTCTCGACCAACTATATCTATGCGGACGGCAAGGTGCTGAACGCGCAGGCTGACTGGTCGCTTCAAGGCGACTTCGGCTTCGCCATGTCCTACCGCATCAACTTCGAGGGCGGCAATCTGGTATTCGAGCGGGATCAGCTTCGCGTCAATCCGAACGATCAGCCCGGCTTCATCGCGGAGCTGCCGGCGGATATGGGCTATTACAGGGAGATGAAGTACTTCCTGGAAGCTGTGACGAAGGGCCAGCCGGTATCGGTGTGCACGCCGGAGAGCGCGGCGGCATCGCTCGAGATCATAGAGGCCGAGATTCGCTCGGCTGACAATCGCGGAGTGTTGGAGAAGGTCTAATGGACCGAAATAGCGGCAGTGGCCGTTTTGATATTGCGCATGAGGGGTATTCCGCCTGCAGATCGCCTGCAGTGCGGAATGCCCTTTTTTCCATATACAGGTTGATGCCGGTTGTCTTATTTGCAATTGCGGTCTCATTCATACTAAGATGGATTCATCCGAAGTGAAGGGCGGCGCTTGCCGTTCCTATAGAGGGAGATTCGTTATGAAGCCAATACAATTCGAACAGTTCAAGAAGATGAAGAATGAAGTTACACGGTTTATGATGATGTATCAGTTCGCGCTAAATGAGCTGGAGACCAAGATAGAGATATTAAAGGAAGAATTTCAATTTCTGCATGATTACAATCCGATCGAACATACCAAATCAAGAGTAAAGTCGCTTGAGAGTATCATGAAAAAAATTAGCCGCAAAGGCATTCCGTTCGTGCTGGAGGATATCAAGCATCAAATTAAAGATATCGCTGGACTTCGCATTACTTGTTCATTCATTAAGGATATCTATCATATCCGCGATATGCTGACGAACCAATTCGGTCTCCGCGTCAATGAGGAGAAGGACTATATCGAGAATCCGAAGCCCAACGGCTATCGGAGCCTTCATCTTCTAGTGGAGGTCCCGGTCTTTATGTCGGACGGGCAGGAGAGCGTCTGCGTAGAAATTCAAATTCGTACCATTGCGATGGACTTCTGGGCGAGTCTGGAGCATAAAATATTTTACAAATACAATCAGTCCGTTCCATCGAGCCTCCTTCAGGAGCTGAAGGAAGCATCTGACTCCGCCAATCGGCTTGATCTGCAGATGGAGCGCCTGCACCGGGAAATCTCCGTCATTAAGGAAACGCAGGGCGAAGACGGTGCGGAGGAGCTGACGCAATTGCTTATGGGCAACCAGCAGTTCAAGCTGCCTTCCGCGCTGCTTGAGCTTGGAAGAGAAGGGAGCTAACCCCTCTTTTACTTCCCGCTGCTGTTCCAATCTACACTCTATGATTCTCCTATTGGACATGAATATTAATTTCTAGTAGGATAATAGACAAGTAAAAAGCACAGCGACGATGAAATAGGGGTTGAGACTTATGCTGCAGCTAGGAACCAAGGTTGTCATAGTGGCTGACCAATTCGAACAAAAGCTTCCCATTGGGGAGTATGGCTATATAATCGCGTACGACCGCAATGCAGACAATGTGTTTGACTATGTGGTGCGGGTACCGAAGGCGAATCGCAACTTTCTCGTTCCGGATGAGGACGTGGAACTGGAAGAGGTGCTGATTCAATTGGAAGTAGACCGCATTGAGCGGGAGACTCTCATCGACTATGCGCTTGCCACGCATAACGAAGAGCTGTTCAAGCGGATTATGAAGGGCGATGAGGAAGAAGCGGAGGAAGAGCATGCGGGCAAGGAGCCCATCAGCCGCGAGGACTTCATCCGCCAGGTTAACCTGAAGGCGTGGATTTAACCTGTTGCGCCCCGCGTCTGGCAACGGTTCGCGCAGGCGGAAGGACGGAGCTTGGGACTTGGGTCCCCTCCGTCCTTTTTGTTTTGAAGGGGCCCGCATCAATCCGTACCCTATCATTGCTGATCGGCGCATATGTAGGCTATAATAAAAAGAATGACTTTTGCAGAGGAGAGTACCCTGATGAGCATAACATTAAAGGATGTTGAGCATGTCGCCAATCTGGCCCGTCTGGATTTGAGCGATGCGGAGAAAGCTCAGTTCACCGAGCAACTCAACGCGATATTGAAATATGCAGAGAAGCTGAACGAGCTGGATACGGACGGAGTTGAACCGACCAGCCACGTGCTGCCGATTACGAATGTCATGCGCGACGACGTGAAGAAAGAATCGCTTCCGATTGAGAAGGTGCTGCTTAACGCGCCTGACGAGGAAGACGGTCAATTCAAAGTGCCGGCGGTGCTTGAATAAATTACGGTTTTATTTGAAGGGAGGAGCTACTGTTGGCACTGTTTGACCTACGCCTGCAGGATGTACATAACAAGCTAAACAACAAAGAGCTGTCCGTAACGGAGCTCGTAGACGCGTCATACGCGAGAATCAAGGAAACCGATGAATCCATTAAGGCTTTCCTTACCTTGAATGAAGACGGCGCCCGCTCGCAAGCGCATGAAATGGACAAGCGTCTGCAAGAAGGCGGCGACAAAGGCCTGCTGTTCGGCCTTCCGGCCGGCATTAAGGACAATATCGTAACGGAAGGTTTGCTGACCACTTGCGCAAGCCAATTCCTGAGCAATTATAATCCGATCTACAGCGCGACAAGCGCGCGCAAGCTGAAGGACGCGGATGCGATCACGATCGGCAAGCTGAACATGGACGAATTCGCTATGGGCGGCTCGAACGAGAACTCCAGCTACTACCCGACGCGCAATCCATGGAATACCGACTACGTGCCGGGCGGCTCCAGCGGCGGCTCTGCGGCGTCCGTAGCGGCAGGACAAGTCTACTTCTCGCTCGGCTCTGACACAGGCGGCTCCATTCGTCAGCCGGCCGCTTATTGCGGCATTGTAGGCCTTAAGCCGACATACGGCCTCGTGTCGCGGTTTGGCCTGGTCGCCTTCGCATCTTCGCTGGATCAGATCGGCCCGCTGACGAAGAATGTCGAGGACGCCGCTTATGTGCTCCAATCGATTGCAGGCTATGACGCTAGCGATTCTACATCCGCGAAGGTCGACATTCCGGATTACACGTCTGCCCTGACAGGTGACGTGAAGGGGCTCCGCATTGGCGTTCCGAAGGAATACCTTGGAGCAGGAATCGATCCGCGCGTGAAGGAAGCGGTTATGAATGCGCTGAAAGTCTACGAATCGCTAGGGGCAACCTGGGAGGAAGTGTCGCTTCCGCATACCGACTATGCGATCGCGACGTACTATTTGCTTGCTTCTTCCGAAGCTTCTTCCAACCTGGCTCGCTTCGACGGCGTTCGTTATGGCGTCCGCGCAGACAACCCGGACAACCTGATCGACTTGTACCGCAAGTCGCGCAGCCAAGGCTTCGGACCGGAAGTGAAGCGCCGCATTATGCTCGGCACCTATGCGCTAAGCTCCGGCTATTACGACGCTTATTACTTGAAGGCGCAAAAGGTGCGCACGCTGATCAAAGGCGATTTCGACAACATCTTCAAACAATACGACCTGATCATCGGACCTACGGCTCCGACTCCAGCTTTCCGCATCGGCGAGCAAGTCGGCGATCCGCTAACGATGTATCTGAATGATATATGTACGATTCCAGTCAGTCTGGCCGGCATTCCGGCGATCAGCGTTCCGTGCGGAACGGCTGACGGCCTGCCGATCGGCCTGCAAATTATCGGCAAGGCATTCGACGAATCGACGGTGCTTCGCGCCGCGCATGCCTTCGAGGCTCATACCGACCATCACAAGCTGCGCCCGCAGCTGTAATTATCGCGTACAAGTAGGACGCTTAGGAAAGGAACGATAAGAATGTCTGTAGCGAACAAATACGAGACGGTCGTCGGGCTGGAAGTGCACGTCGAGCTGCATACGAACAGCAAGATCTTTTGCGGCTGCTCTACTTCCTTCGGCGCACCGCCCAATACCCATACCTGCCCGGTATGCCTAGGTCATCCCGGCGTATTGCCGGTGCTGAACCACCAAGCTGTGGAATACGCGATGAAAGCTGCGATGGCGCTGAACTGCACCATTGCCGACGTCAGCAAATTCGACCGCAAAAACTATTTCTACCCGGATTCGCCGAAGGCGTACCAAATCTCGCAATACGATCAGCCGATCGGCGAGAATGGCTGGTTAGATATCGAAGTGAACGGCGAGACGAAGCGCATCGGCATTACGCGCCTTCATCTGGAGGAAGACGCGGGCAAGCTGACGCACGTAGACGGCGGGTACGCATCGCTGGTCGACTTCAACCGGGTCGGCACGCCGCTTGTCGAGATCGTATCGGAGCCGGATATCCGCACGCCAGAGGAAGCAAAGGCATATCTGGAGAAGCTGAAGGCCATTATGCTGTATTGCGATGTGTCTGATGTGAAGATGGAAGAGGGCAGCCTGCGCTGCGACGCCAACATCAGCCTTCGTCCATACGGTCAAGAGAAGTTCGGCACGCGCGCCGAGCTGAAGAACATGAACTCATTCCGCGGCGTACAGCGCGGACTGGAATATGAGCAGTTCCGTCAGGCAGAGATTCTGGACGCGGGCGGGGAAGTCGTACAGGAGACACGCCGGTTCGACGACGCTGCGGGCAAGTCGTTCTCGATGCGCGGCAAGGAAGAAGCGCATGATTACCGCTACTTCCCGGACCCGGATCTGGTCAGATTGCATATTAGCGAAGAGTGGAAGGAGAGCGTCCGCGCTTCCATCCCGGAGCTTCCTGATGCTCGCAAAGCCCGCTATACGGCGGATTACGGCTTGCCGGCCTACGATGCCGAGGTCATCACCTCATCGAAGAACCTGGCTGATTTCTTCGAGGAGAGCCTCTCTTACACGAAGGATGCGAAAGCCGTCTCGAACTGGATTATGGGAGACTTGCTGGGCTATCTGAATGCGAACGGCCTTGAATTGTCCGATGTCAAGATTACCGGACAAGGACTAGGCGAGATGATCGGCTTGCTGGAGAAGGGCACCATCAGCGGCAAAATCGCCAAAACCGTATTCAAAGCCATGCTGGAGAGCGGCAAGCTGCCGCAGCAGATCGTAGAGGAGCAAGGCCTCGTTCAAATTAGCGATGAAGGTGCGATTCTAGCCATTGTCGATGCAATCATCGAGAAAAATCCGCAATCTGTCGAAGATTTCCGTGCTGGCAAGGAGAAGGCAATCGGCTTCCTTGTCGGACAGATTATGAAGGAAACGAAGGGCAAAGCGAATCCGGCACTTGTCAACAAGCTGCTGCTTGAGCGTCTTCAATAACGATTGACCTCGTATCCTGTAAGGCGCGATTCATCATGTAGAGATGAGTCGCGCCTTTTGCCGCATATGATGAGGTAGGCAGGGATAGGGTGCTAAGATTATAAGATGAGAGGTCAAGATCGACGATGATGACATTGAGCGCATTGCATAATCCATGGTTTATTGATGAAGTGGACATATTGATCCGTTTATCACTAGCATTGCTGCTTGGCGGCCTGATTGGGTTGGAGCGTGAGCAATCGAATCACGCTGCAGGCCTGCGTACGAATATTTTGGTTTGTCTGGGCGCTTGCTTGCTGATGCTCTTGTCCATATACGGGTTTTCGGATTTCGTAGAGGAGCCGAATGTACGAGTCGACCCGGCTCGTCTGGCAGCGGCAGTCATTACAGGTGTGGGCTTCTTGGGCGCTGGCACCATCTTGTTCACAGGCAAGTCGATTACCGGACTGACCACTGCGGCATCGCTCTGGGTTGTTGCGGCGATTGGTCTGGCGGTAGGCGCCGGGTTTTATTTTGCATCCGCAAGCGTCACGGTGATGGCTCTACTTACGCTATGGCTGTTTAACAAATTGGAGAAGCGGTATATTAAAGCTAAAAAGGAACATCTCATCAGCGTCCATGCTGCGGACTTGTCTGCTGTAATGAACAAGCTCAATCACATTTTGGATCACCGCAAGGTGACGATCAAAAAAATGTATATGGAAGACGTGGCGGATAGCGACAAGCGGAAGGGCAGCGATGAGCCTCTGACCAAGCTTGTGCTGCATATTATCATGCCGCAGCGCAAGAACGAGAAGCTGATGCAATTAATGGACGAACTGAAGAAACTGGAGGGCATACGTTGGGTAAGCTCGGAATAAAACGGCAGGCCGGTAGGCTGCTTTCCATCCTGCTTGCTTTTGCGCTGCCAGGTCTCGGCCATGTTCGGAATGGGCAGTATGCCAGAGGTTTTCTTCTGCTGGCCGCTTTGCTGCTTGACTATGTTGCGATTTTCCGGTTGGCGGATTCCGACGGAGGCAGGCATCTTCTGCTTATTGTATATTTGGTGTTGCTGTTGCCTGTGTTCTATTTCATTAGCGTCTTTGAGGTGTTGCAATTTGATCACGAGCACAAGAAGGAAGATGTCCCGCTAAGGCTTAGGGATGGAATATGGCTGACGCTTGCAGGCGCGTTCATGCTGATTTTGCTGAAGCCGCCTGCCATTATGCTGCCTTGGATGAATGAGCTGGCGGAGTGGTCGGTCGGACCGCTGCTTATGCTCGTCTCGCTCTTATGGCTGCGCGCAACAAGGAAGGGAGACGGCATTATGTTCAGGCTGGGGCGGATAACGGCATGCATCATCCTGCTGGTTCTTGGCGCTTTGCTGCTATGGGACCATATTCGGGGCCGCAATGACATTGCGCTGCTGAGGGATTGGTGGCCGCTTGTGTTTGTGTTCCTCGGCATGGAGATTATCCTGTACAGCACGCTGCTGAAGCGGAAAGCAGCGGGTCTCCGGCTGGATGCCGCAGGCATAGCCGCCTCTCTTGTTATTGTAGTCACAGCCTATGCGGTGACGCAGTATGCGGATTTTCCGGTGAAGTGGCTCGATCAGTTCAATGTGGATTTGAATGGCAGGAAGGAATATGCGGAGGAGAACGGCTTCCGTTTTGACAAAAATGTGATGAAGGTGCCCTTCGACGATAGCGTGGAATCGCTGCGGATTGAGAATGCCAATGGTGATATTCATGTCCGCATGGGCGAAGTCAATGAAATCGAGATCTATACGACCGTATGGGTTGATCTGACCGACGAGGCTGAGGCCAAGGCTGTTGCGGAGCAGTCCCTCATTCATGCCGTCCCTGGCGTGGAGACGGTGTTAGAAGGGAAGGGGCAAGCCTACGGAGCGAACGGCAATCGGCTGCCGAAGATGAACGTGGAGATCATTATACCGAAGCTGGACGAGCCGCAGGAAGACATCATGGGGCCGCCAACTCCGCCCCCGGAGGAGCCCGATGACGGGCAGACTGAAGGCCCCCAAGAGGCTGAAGGTGACAGCGCATCAGAAAGCTCCCTTTTACCGGAAGATTCCGGCATGCCTTTAGCGGAGAATTCGCTTGATCATACCGTAGAATCGCAAGAAGCGGATGCTCCGATCAAGCCGGGCGATACTGCGCTTGAAGATGGCTTGGCGAGCGATTCCGGCACTTCCCAAGACGGTGCGGGTCAAGATCAGGTGCAAGACGGTCCGGTGCCGGGTATCGATACAGGTGACTCTATGGGTTCGGAAGAACAGAGATCGCCTGGAGTGGGAGAATTGAAGCTGAACATTAACAGCGGCAATGGTTCGGTTACAGTCATGGATGTGTATGCGAAGGGCGGCGTGCTTGTTCGGAGTGCGAGCGGTCTCGTGCAGTTGACCGCCATTCATGGCGATATATCGGTGGAGGGCATTAACGCCAGTCTCGAAGCGTATTCCATTCAAGGGCAGAGCAGTCTCGTGACGAAGAACGGGAGCATCAAAGTCGAATCTGCGACTGATGATGTCTTTGCAAGCACGATGAACGGCAATCTGGAGTTGAGTGATATCTATGGCGATCTGGACACCGAGACGAAAAACGGCGGCATTCGGATCTCGAACGCTGCAATGGACATTAAAGCGAACACATTGAACGGCAACGTGGAGATCGATAGTTCTGTCGTTGGCGGCAACTGGGATCTGGACAGCTCTGTGGGAGAGATCAATCTTCACGTACCATATAGCGGCAGCTATACGGTATATGGATCGGTAACTTTCGGCAATCTTACGACCGATCTTCCGCTGGTCCAGACGCGCAAAACGCTGCGAGGTGTCATTGGAGACGGCGATTATCGCATTCATATTAATGCGACAAACAGCATATCGATACATGGTCAGGGACTTTAGGCGAACGGTGCATTCATTGACAAATTTGCGAACGTGAACGTACAATAGTAATAACTACTATATAGAAAGGCGTGAGGGGAATGGCGGCCAGCGTTCAATTGGCACTAGAGCAACTGAAGATGAATGGCGTCCGGATGACCCCGCAACGTCACGCCATATTAAGCTATCTAATGGATTCCAAGTCTCATCCTACAGCAGATGAGATCTATAAGGCGCTCTCACCGGCATTTCCGAGCATGAGCGTAGCGACCATATACAACAATCTCAGGTTGTTTGTAGAAGCTGGCTTAGTGCGTGAACTTACGTATGGCGACGATTCAAGCCGGTTCGATGCGGATTTATCCGATCATTATCATGCCATCTGCAAGAGCTGCGGACAAATTGTCGACTTTGGTTACCCGCCGCTGCTTGAAGTGGAGAAGGCTGCTTCGAGAGAGACGGGTTTTACGGTACAGGGTCATCGGATGGAAATATACGGATTGTGTACTTCCTGCAACACAACCGCGAAATAAAACGTATATAAACTAGATAAGTCTTTACACATAACGTGCCGGAAGCGATCATACGCTACACTGCACGTTTTTGTTTGAGAGGAGACTTGATTCAATACGTGGATTGGAGAGTGAGAGATTGGAGACGAATGTAGGGCGCGCAACCCGCAAGAGACGAAGAGGCGGCTGCGGTCTAATGCTTGTATTGTTTTTTGCAGCGGCCATTATTACCTTCGGGTGGTTCGGATATATGAAGTTCATCCCAAGCAATGAACATCAAGCACCAAGCTATAGCTCGGCGAACCCGATTGTCGTATCCGGCAAGGATACGGGGTACGGGGCTGTCATAGACGACGGGGGAGTGAAGCTTCCGCTTCCGCTGCTGGAGACGTTGCTCGGAGAGGACAAGCCGATTCATTATGAAGAAGAGTCCAAGACGCTTGTCATGACTACAGCAGACAAGGTGCTGCGATTGAAGACGGATGCCTTGACCGGGATTATGAATCAAAGCGACTACAAGCTAACGATAGCTGCGGAAGTCGTGGATAATACCGTGTATATTCCTACGGAGCCGCTTGAGGAATTGTTCGGCATTCATGCCGAATATGACGAGGCCAGCTCGATCATTACGATCGTTCGGGAAGCCGAAGCCATTCAACTGGCGGAAGCTACGTCGAAGGATGGCTCGGCCATTCGAGTTGCTCCTTCTATTAGAGAGCCGTATTTGTTCAAGGTTCCCCAAGGAGATACAGTACGCATATGGGAAGAAGCCGACGGATGGATGCTTGTTCAGAACACAGCAGGTCATGTCGGGTATATGAACAAAAAGGATCTGAGACTAACGAAGATCGATCAGATTCCGGAGCGTGAGAAGCCAAAAGCCTTTATCCCATGGAAGGTCATGGGCAGCAAAATTAATCTGACATGGGAAGCAGTCTATAACCGGAAGACGGATACGTCCAAGATTGGGGACATGCCGGGTGTCAATGTCGTCAGTCCAACCTGGTTCGAGCTGAAGGACGCCAAAGGCACCATTGAAGGAAAAGCGGACCCGGCTTACGTGAAGTGGGCGCATAATCGCGGTTATCAGGTATGGGGACTATTCAGCAACGGCTTCGAGCCGAAGCAGACGACCGAAGCACTGTCGACTGTTGAGACCCGATTCTCTATGATCCAACAGCTGCTGGCCTTCGCCGAAATCTATAACCTGCAAGGAATCAACATTGACTTTGAGAACGTCTATACGAAGGATAAGGAAAATCTGGTGCAATTCGTGAAGGAAATGACGCCGCTGCTTCATGAGCAGGGACTCGTCGTCTCCATCGATGTGACGCCGAAGTCGAACAGCGAGATGTGGTCGGTCTTCCTGGATCGTCCCGCACTTGGCAAGGTCGTCGATTATATGATGGTCATGGCCTACGATGAGCATTGGGCTTCCAGCCCGAAAGCCGGCTCCGTCGCTTCGCTGCCTTGGGTAGAGAAATCTATGACCCGTATTCTGGAGGAAGACGGCGTGCCAGCAAGCAAGCTTATCCTGAGCATGCCGTTATATACGAGAATTTGGACAGAGCAGAAGGATGAGTCCGGGGCTGTGAAGGTTTCTTCGAAAGCTGTAGGGATGGAGACGGTGAAATCCATCATTAGCGAGAAGAAGCTGAAGCCGGTACTGGACGAAGCTGCTGGACAGCATTATGTGGAATATCAGGAAGAAGGAGCGCTTAAGCGGATCTGGATCGAAGATGAGCTCTCCATGAAGTCGAGAGTGGAGATTGCGCGAAAATATGATTTGGCTGGAGTTGCCACCTGGCAGCGATCATTCCAGACGCCTTCCATTTGGGGAGCTATTGATGAAGCTTTGACCAAGATGCCATAATGACGTTCTTCCTAATAAAACAAGACCTCCGGGCGCTATCGCTCGGAGGTCTTGTTATGTATACGGATGAGTTACGCTTTAATGTCTTCCACCTTCAGATCAGTCGCTTGGGAGGGGTCCAACGTAAGGATCGTACGGCAGAACATGCAACGATCGGTTTTGCCCAGCATCTTGGTCTGTCTTCCGCATTCCGGGCATTGCAGCATGGTGGCGCTTGTCGACATCATGCCGGCCCAGAAGTAGATGGCCACGCTTATGAGCAGCGCTATCATGCCGAATACCATGAAGATTCCCGCAATGATTTTGCCTGCTTGTCCCCAGAGGACAATACCGGCGGTACCCAGTATCATAATCCCCATGCCGACTAGCGTAAAGACAAGTCCCCAAAGGCGGAATTCATTGATTTTTGCCGATTTAAAAAAGATCTTTTTCATTATTCATACCCTTCCTGTGACTATTGGCTTACGAAAATAAGACGCAATTTCTACGACGGAAAGCAGGAAAGTGCATCCGGTTTGTCGAAAAGGAATAAATCTGTAGATTATTATTATAGCCTAATCTACTTCGATTAGCTATACGGAGGAACCCAGTGGAGCATATCAGAGAGCATGTAATAGACACCTATCGGGAACTGCCTGGATTGTTGGCCATATCTGTCATCAAAAACCCGTACTCCTATAACCCGCTTATTGATGGTTTAGATATGCTAGTGCTTCTCGTGACCGAGCGATCTGTCGACGTGGAATCCGCGGAGCATGTTCAACTGGACGATGAACGAGCGCTTATTCGACTGGTACATCGTGATGAGCTGGATAAGTGGATTACAGGCGGCGAGAATCGCAATATTATTGAATGGTTAGTGCGGGGGGAGATATGGTTGGATCGCGACGGTTATCTGGCAGGCGTTCGTGAACGGATGCTTCTGTTCCCTGAATCCATGCGTGAGCAAAAGCAATTCATCGAATTTACCGGATTTCTGAGAACGTATTTGCAGGCAAAACAGGATCTATTGGATGGCAATCTGCTGGATGCGTACAGTCATGTGCTGACGGCTCTTCATCATTGGGCGCATATTGTGCTTATAGAAGAAGGAAGACATCCGGAGCTTACCGTATGGAAGCAGCTTAGACGGGTACATCCCGGCGTGTACAAGTTATATGAAGAGTTGACGGCAAGTCCGGAGACGCTGGAGCAGCGAGTGCAGCTTGTTATGCTGGCGTGCGAGTTCTCCGTTATGAGCAAGATGAAAGTATGCTGTTCGATCTTATTGGATATTATGAATAGCCGTGAGGAGCCTTGGAGTATCGGGGAGCTGCAAAGCCATCCGTCGATCAGTCCTTTGCGAATCGAGTTATCCCTGGTCATTCACAAGTTAGTCAAGCGTGCTTACATTAGAGAAGTTGCTGTTATGCAGGAGCCCAAAGAGTCTGGAGCCCTTGAGCTAAGATATATGGTTACCGCCACATCGTAGACGGGCTAAGGGGAGACGTACTGAGCTGAATAAGCTTGGTGCGTCTCTTTATATGAGGCTTGCAAAAAATATGTCATTTGGTGTTGACGAGTTCTAGAGATCTGTGATACATTAGAACTCGCCGCTTTTGCGAGTGAAACAAATCGACAGCAGACAAGATTAAAAAAAATGTCGAAAGTCGAAAAAAAGTACTTGCAATAAGATAGGCACCTGTGATATATTATAAAAGTCGCCGCTGAGACAAACGGCTGACACGCAAGAAAATGAAAGACATAAGATTGTTCTTTGAAAACTGAACAACGAGCGAAAATGCCCTGTCATTAATGACAGAAAAGCAACAACGTTATTGAGCAAGTCAAA
>NZ_JBHVQB010000012.1:0-189663 GCF_042887015.1 Paenibacillus sp. NPDC057967 | reverse complement strand
GGTCCGGCAGGAGCGCAAGGTCCGAAAGGGGATACAGGAGCAACAGGTCCGGCAGGAGCGCAAGGACCGAAGGGCGATCCAGGAGCAGCGGGCCCAGCAGGAGCGCAAGGGCCGAAGGGTGATCCAGGAGCAGCGGGCCCAGCAGGAGCGCAAGGGCCGAAGGGTGATCCAGGAGCAGCGGGCCCAGCAGGAGCGCAAGGACAGAAGGGTGACACAGGAGAGCAAGGTCCAACCGGGACGACAGGTCCGATAGGTCCGGCAGGTCCACAAGGTGTACAGGGGGACCCAGGTCAGGACGGGGCAGGAATTACCTCGTATGCGTATGCTGATGCTTCATCAACAAGCATTGCTGTTATACTAGGCGGTACTTCCGTTCCATTCCCGAATAACAAAGTCCTGAATGGCGTGACGATAAGCGGCGACAACACAAGATTTACAGTTGGAGAGACAGGCACTTATTTTATTTCTTACAATGTTGAATTAACAACATCCTTATTGGTGAGCACTGGTATATACGTGAATGGTGTTGCTATTCCAGGAAGCAGAATTGAACCTTCAACGAGTAAAAGCTCATTTTCAAAAACAATGATTGTTCCGCTTTCTGCAGGCAGTATTGTTGACTTGAGGCTTTACGGACTGCTTGGCGTGGCTGTGCTTAACGGTAACGGCGGAGCCAGCATGACGATTATGAAAATAGCATAATTGCGATTCAAGTTGAGCTGTTCCATAGTAGCTGCTGTTGCTATGGATCAGCTCATTTTAGTTTTTTCCTTCGAGCGATACTCAAGATAGAGCCGAAATGATAGAATCTAGGATAGACATAACAGCTCGGCTGCGACAGGGGGGAACGGCGATTAAGGTTCAAATCGACATCAAGGATCAATATGATGAGACGATTGTAACGATACAAGCAAAAGATTGGACGGAAGAAATTGCGGAGCTGGTAAAGCGGATCAAGAGTCCGATGACCAAGAGGCTGGTCGGCGTACAGGATGAGCGTTCGGTTCTGCTGGAGCCAAGCGAGATTGACTATGTATATGCCGAGAACAGGAAGGTATTCGCCTCGATGAGCAGGCAGAGCATCGAGCTGAAGATGAAGCTCTATGAGATTGAGGAGTTGCTGATTCCTCATCAATTCTTGCGTTTCTCCAAATCGGTTATCGGCAATGTGGATCAGATCGCCAGATTCGAATTATCCTTCAACGGCAACCTATGCGTCCACTTCAAGACGGGCAGCAAAGAGTATGTGTCGCGTGCTTACGTGGCACAGCTTAAGCAGAAGCTCATATGGGGGGATAGCAAAGATGGCGAGTGAAATCTTCAAACGGATTATGCTGGGATTCGGTTGCTCGGCTATTATCATGTTGGCCATACTGACAGGCCTGATGATGAAGGATGCGGTCGTTCCTGCCAAAATTATATGGGAGAATCTGCTCGCAAGCATGGGGATAGGAGCCTACTTCGGGGTTGCCTCCTTTATATTTCAATATGATCGCTGGAGCCCGCTCAAGCAGTTGGTCATTCACTTTCTATTGTCAGTTGCTTTGTACTTCCCCATATCGATTGGAGTGGGCTGGATTCCGTTGAAACCTCTGGCTATCGTGCTTGGACTGATCATGTTTATCGTGACATACTCCATCTTTTGGTTAGGCTTCCGCTACTACTTCAAGAAGCAGGCTGAAGCGCTCAATGCATCCGTGCAAAAGGACAGATGATGCGGCTCCGGTACGGAGCAACAGGAGTTAAGCGATGATTATAGTCATAGTGCTTCTGCTGATCATATTGGGTGTGCTGCTGCATATTAATCACAAAATCCCTCCTCGGGATGACATGCGCGAAGCTATGAAGCATGACGCGGATAGAAAACAGTCCCACAACCAATAAGGTAAGCATCAACTCCATTGATGCTTGCCTTCTTCCCAGTCCTAAAGAAATTTACTCAATTCCATTGTCTTCTTCTTTATTATCTAGCAGGCGCCCATCATCATGCCATTGACCGTATATTTTGTTTTCCCGAGTGTTGGCAATTAACTTGTCTAACCTGCTTTCAAATAACGCCGGATCGTGCCTGACGCTTTGTATGGTGTCGATCCGGATTCTTTGGTACAGAGTCGGGAATGCCAAAAAGTTCTCGTACACTTGCAGCTCTTCTTTCAACCTTTCCTCAATAGCCCTATCTATTTGAAAAGAGTCCGGGCTCATATCAGGAAGCACCCTTCTTCCTTCATCCCTCATAAGTCCAAGCCGTTCCAGTCGTCGGACACGTTCCTTATTCAGCTCCGTCCATGAGCTTCTTTTGCTTCGGGGAGACAGCCTCTGCGCCAGCCCCATCTCTGCTATTTTCTTCTTGACTACATCGATCCATCCGAAGCACAAGGCTTCTTCGACGGCGTCCAAATAGAGCAATGTATCCTCGTTTGGCGTCATACTGACGATGACCCAACAACATGCTTCGGTCCGGGCATGTTCCTCCAACCAGGTTCTGAGCTCTGCTCTCGAAGCTACTGTAATGAGATTCTCCATTTCCATAATTGAACGTATGACTCCCTTCCAGGTATGTGGGGGTACATTATTCCTCTCCAAACCTTTGGGTTTAAGGTTGTAATAGGGAACTCCATCATATCAAAGCCGGCTGATCTTTTGTACCGATATAGCGGCTTAGCCGCCCCGCTAGCATAAGCATGAAAAAGCCGGCTTTTCTGCATTCAGAAAGACCGGCTTTTCTGCAAATAACGATGAATAACTTACGCTTGCCCTTGTCCTTGATACCAGTAGAGCGCATAGTCGGTCATGACGGATGGATGGCCGAGCTGGCGCAGCATGGACGAGACATTGCCCCTGTGATAAGTGGCGTGATTGACCACTTGCAGCACAATTTCCGATAAACGGGTGTTTCGCGTGCCGGCATACGGATTTTCGAGCAAAATGGTACGCTCCAGGTTGTCCTGCTCTTGGAGACGTGTTTTGAATTGTTCCGCAAGCTCGGCGAATAGTACCGTAAATTCATCTACAGAGCTGCGAAGAAGCTCTTGCTGTAGCGGAAGGCATGCTTCGAGAGCCTTGGACATACTGTCACCGTTCAGTACATGCAGCCAGCTTTTTTCAACGGTGTACATGTGGGAGAACACTTCTCCGATCGTAGGAAAGGCGCTGTTCACTTCCTCGCTCAGCACGGTGGAGGGCAGCTCCTTCATTCTTCCCAGGATCGTTCCGGTGGCCCATGCGTGATAGGTATACATTTCTAGTGGATGATTTGTCATTCGTGTCTCTCCTTTTAACTCGTGATGGATTGGTTGGTGAATCTGTTCCCATTATAAAAAAAGTAGTATGACAACAGGGTGTCATACTACTTCATAAAGTTTTAAAGTATTTTTCAGCTGTTCTTTTAAGATGCCTCGCAGTGCCGGAGGTTCGAAAACCTCGGCGCCGCTGCCGAAGCTCAGCAGAATGGACCAGAGCCAGCGCGCTTCAAGCGGCCTCACCACAGGAATACGCATCGTCATGCTTCCGTCGGCATGAAATTCCTTATCGACCTGATGGAATTGATCCATCGCCTCTGCCAATGCTGTTGGCCCCACCCGGATAACAACCTCCTCAATTCCATCCTTCGATGCTCCGTCCGTCGAGCCTTCGTCTTGCGGAACCTCGTGATGGGGCGGAAAGGAATCCTCTGTCCGAAGCAAATTCATCATGCGGGATAGCCGAAACTCGCGATAGTCCTGCCGTGTCCGGCAATATCCATAGATGTACCAGTTGCTATATTTGAAATGAAGCCTGATCGGTTCCATATCACGAGTGGTGCGTTCATTGTTGACATTGATGTAATCAAAACGGATGACATGGTACTCCGCAATGGCTGTACGCAGATGAGGAAGCGCGTCGGGATCTGTCCGGCGGGTTTCAAAGTCCACGGCTAGACTTGGAGTTTGATGCTCCGTCCCAATTGTTTGCAGTCGTTCAATCGTGCCTCGCACGCGCTCGTCTTCGAATACGGAAGAGAGGCTGCTAAGCACGGTGATCAGGGAAGCGACATCATAAGCACCAAGCAGGCTTTTATCCATTTTGAAGCCTTCCATGATGCCGAATCCGCCTTTATTCCCCAGATAAGATATAACCGGAAAGCCGGCGGCGCAGATGACGTCAATATCTCGATAGATGGTTCTTGAAGAAACCTGAAACTCCTCAGCCAGCAAGGAGGCGGATAAAACTTCATGGTTCAACAGCTTATAGATGATGGAGATCAATCGTTCCAATTTCACATGTATCCCCGCCTGTCATTCCATTTTGTGTGAGTTGCCCCAATTATATCACTTAGCGGCTCTGTTCTTTGGGTTCAAACAAGTTCGGGTTTATTGGCTTGACGATACTTAAGCGGCGACAGGCCGGTAATATCTTTGAAGATGCGCCCGAAATGTGTCATGCTCTCAAATCCGACCTTCTCCGAGATATCAGCTACCTTCAGCGTGCTTCCCGTTAATAGCTGGCGCGCTTCCTTGATCCGCACATTGTTGAGATACTCTGTGAACGTAAAGCCAGTGTTCTCCCGAAACATCTTGCAGAAGTAAGAGGAGCTGATATAGAACTGGTTGGAGATGCTCTGGATCGTGTGAGTTTCATGATAATGCTGATTCAAGTAGTCGACGATTTCAAAGATTTTGCGATTCATAGGGTGGCTTCCGTTATGCTCGGCTGCGGGGAGTGTGGAAGTCTTGCGGTGAATAAAAATAAGCAACTCGAACAGCAGTGTCTTCAAATAATAGTCGTAGCCAAGAGGCTGCTTGGTAAATTCGGCGATCATCTTGTCGAAGAGTTTTTCGATCATGCTCTGTTCTTGACCGTTCAGGGGCATGAAGTTTTTGCCGCTGGAGAAGCTGGACAGCACATGAAAACTGTCATTGTAAGGAAACATATCCTCTAGAAATTCCTCTTGAAACAGGAGCGTAATGCGCTCGAATGATTCCTTGCTTGAATTGACGAGCTTATGAATCTCGTTCATGTTGATGATCAGCAAGGCGCCTCCGACCACCTGATAGCTTTTATCTTCGATGAAATAGCTGATATCGCCAGATACTAAATAAAAAATTTCATAGCCGTTGTGATAATGGCGGGACGGCATACTCGTATTTTCTTTTCGCTCGCGGCTAATATCGAATTGGGAAGCAGCATAGAAGTTTGTCTCAGACATGGCATTACCACCTTCATGCATAATAGCCAAACATTAATTCAAGAGAAGATATGTTGAAAAATAACGAAGTAGATAAGATGTGTGCAGATAATTCATACTATCACATGCTATATTGTTAGACAATAAGCCATAACAACAGCGGGTGATGCTAGCGGAGAGAGGTTCATGGATTGGATGGTTGAAAACTCAAGTTCGTTTGTTTGACATTTTGTGAAAAATGGGTTCAAAAAAACAAATCGGAGGGTGTCATGAAAAATCCAATAAAAAAACGCATGTTTCTGATGAGTGTACTTCTTTTGTTTGCCGTGTCCGCGGTATTGTCCGCTTGCGGCGATGCGGCCGGCTCGAACAAGGGCGGCAACAGCGGGGAGAAGAATAAGGATGGGGAGAAGGTCGAGATCGTATGGGTCATGGCTGCGGACCCGGATAAAAAGGATTGGCAGGACGCGGTTATTGCCAGCTTCGAGGATAGCCATCCGAACGTGAAAGTACGGCTTGAGAACATTCCGTACGATCAATTCGATCAGAAGCTGACCACCTTGATCTCCAGCGGCAAAGCGCCGGATGTGTGGAATCCGAATCAGGCGGACAGCGGATTTGCGACATACATGAAGATGGGCGCA
This sequence comes from Paenibacillus sp. NPDC057967, assembly GCF_042887015.1. Taxonomy (NCBI): domain Bacteria; kingdom Bacillati; phylum Bacillota; class Bacilli; order Caryophanales; family Paenibacillaceae; genus Paenibacillus; species Paenibacillus sp. NPDC057967. Next base: position 183,855 of record NZ_JBHVQB010000012.1, on the reverse strand, counting down.
CTGAAGGATTTGACGCCATATATCGAGAATGGCGCTCCAGAGCTGAAGACGATGGACCCGAATTTGCTCAATATCTACAAAATCGATGGCAAAAACTACGGCATTCCGCTCGTAAGCAATGCCACCTATCTCTACTATAACAAGGACTTATTCGATGCAGCTGGCCTTCCTTACCCGACTACGGACTGGGATGATCAATCCTGGAATTTGGATGCTATGCTGGAGACAGCCCAGAAGCTGTCCCATGACGTAGGCGACGCGCGCAAGCAAGTATTTGGCTTCTCCAGTGCGCTGAGCGCGAATGCCATGACATGGATGTTCGGTGGAGACTTGTTCAAACCGGAAGCGTATACAACCGGTGTGATGGGCGAGCCGGACTTGATGAAGCCGATTAATATCGAGGCTTTGCAGTTCAACGTGGATTTGATTAACAAATACAAGGTGGCTCCGGACGCAGAGACGGTAGCGGCATCCTCACAGCTGGGCGACCCGTTCCTGACGGGCAAGGTCGGAATGTACATTACCGGCGGCTGGGGACTGGGCTCCTACAAGCAAGCAGAATTCAATTGGGGCGTAGCGGCGGTTCCTTATCATGAAGGACGCAAGGTCACGCTGTATGTCGACCCATGGAGCATCTCGGCAACGAGCAAGCATCCTGACGAGGCTTGGGAATTTGTCCGTCACCTGGCAGACCCTGCCGAGGGCGGCGGCGCCTACCGTTATATGAACGATGTGGGCAGAACGCCGGCAGACTCCAGTCTGTTCAGACTGTGGTATGACAAGATGGGTGCAGAGATCGGCATGGATCCAGAGGCGTTCAAGCAAGTTCACGAAGGCTCGATCAAGTACGGACGCGAGGCGGAAAACCATCTGATCGTCCAATTCAATACGATTCTCGAGACGATGAATCAATCGCTCTATCAGGTATGGGGCGGCAAGAGAAGCGTGACCGACGGATTGAGTGTATTGAATGATAACCTCCTGTCGTTGAAATTGGACCACTAGCAGCCAGAGCTTTAATTACATTACTGCCGGACGGGCGCCATGCTTGAAGCGGTGCCTGTCCGGACCATCGGAGGTATCCCATGAGAAAGCTTTCGCTGGCCATGAAGCGCGAGGAGAGATCGTTCTGGTTCTTTATAGCCCCTTGGTTTATCGGGTTTATATGCTTCACCGGGGGACCGATTCTCGCCTCGCTGCTGCTCAGCTTCACCGAATATAATGTCATTTCATCCCCGAAGTTTACGGGGACAAGCAACTACAGCCTTCTGTTCAGTGACCGGCTGTTTTACAAATCACTGTCCGTAACGCTGTATTATAGCGTGATGGCCGTGCCCTTTACGGTGATCACTTCCTTGATTATCGCAACACTGCTGAACAATAAAATCAAGGGGCAGTCACTGCTCCGCACCCTGTATTATGCGCCAAGCATCATATCCGGGGTAGCTGTATCCTTCCTGTGGTCATGGCTGCTTAATCCGCAGTTCGGCGTGGTCAATTCTGTCCTGTATGATTGGTTCGGCATTCAGGGACCGGGTTGGTTCACGAGCCCGGATACGGTTGTGCCTTCGATGGTGCTGATGCAGTTGACGGCATCGGGCAGCACGATGGTTATCTTTCTTGCTGCATTGCAGTCGCTGCCGAAGGATCTGTACGAGGCGGCATCCTTGGAGGGAGCAAGCCCTTTTGCGAAGTTCCGCAAAATTACGGTTCCGCTTATTTCGCCCGTTATCTTGTTCAATACCATTATCAGCATGATCGGTTCACTGCAGATCTTTACGGAAGCCTACGTGATTACTAAGGGAGGTCCGGACTGGAACTCCTATTTCTACGTGTATTATTTGTTCGACACGGCGTTCAAGCAATTCCGGATGGGCTATGCCTCCGCTCAGGCTTGGATTCTGTTCCTGCTCATATTCGCGCTCACGCTCGTATCGCTGTGGGGCTCCAAAAAATTCGTTCATTATGAATACGACTCAAAGTAAAGGAGGCGCCTCTATTGATGAAGTCTTCAAAATCACTCCGTCACGGCGACCTGCGTCCATTGGAGAAAATCATCCTCTATGTCCTTCTTTACGGCGGCGTGCTATTGTTCGCTTTTCCGCTCTTCTGGATGCTGTCCACGTCCCTTAAGACGATTGGAGAGATCCACCGTGTGCCGATGACATGGATACCGGCCGTTCTACAGTGGAGCAACTACAAGCAAATTTTCATCGATGCGCCGCTAGCCCGCTTTCTCTGGAACTCCGTGTGGTATTCGGCTGTCACGGTAGGTGCGGTGGTCTTCTCCTCCTCCATGGCGGCATTCGCGTTCGCGCGCTTGCGGGCGAGGGGCAGCTTGATCTTGTTCGGGCTGGTGCTAAGCACGATGATGATCCCGTCCCAGGTGACCTTGATTCCGCAATATTTGCTGTTCACCAAGATAGGCTGGACGGGTACGTATTTGCCGCTCGTTATTCCGGCCTTTACCGCCAGCTCCTTTACGATCTTCCTGATGCGCCAATTCTATCTCGGTATTACCAAAGAGCTGGATGAGGCGGTCAAGATCGACGGGGGAAGTCATTTCACTATGTATTTCCGCATCATCATTCCGCTGTCTATGCCGGCTTTTGCAACTGCGGCTATTCTGGAGCTCATATCCAGATGGAATGACCTGTTCGGGCCGCTTATTTATTTGAACGATATGACCAAATATCCGATTTCACTTGGTCTGGCCAACTTTACGGCCGCATATGGAGCTACGCCATGGCATCTATTGATGGCAGCTTCGCTGGTAGCCATATTGCCGTTATTGCTGTTGTTCTTTTTTGCCCAAAAGTATTTCATACAAGGTATTGTCATATCCGGCTCCAAAGGCTAACTTGATTGGATTCATCTTTTAACTTTTATCACGTAATTATCGGAGGTAACCCATGAAGTTTGATTTTCATACCCATCACGATCGCTGCGGACACGCAGTAGGTTCGGTTAGAGATTATATTGAAGCGGCAATCGGACAAGGGTTGGACATGATCGGTATTTCGGACCATACGCCATTCTTTGCATCTACGGAGGATCGTCCTTCCTTAACCGGAAGCATGGCGAAAAGCCAGTTTCCTGGCTATATCAAAGAAGTGCTGGAGCTAAAGGAAGAATACGAGGGGAAAATCGAGGTGCTGCTTGGTATAGAAGCCGATTTCCTGCCGCAGCATCTGGACTTATATCGTTCCGTTCTGGCAACGTATCCTTTTGATTATGTCATTGGTTCCGTTCATGAGTTTGCTGGAATCGGCATCTATGATTCAGAGTTTTGGGAAGGCTTGACCGCAGCACGCAAGCTGGAAGTGAAAAATGTATTCTATGACTATATCGCTCAGTCTGCGAAATGCGGGTTATACGATATTTTGGGTCATGTCGATTCCTTGAATCGTTACTTCTACGGTTATCCGGAGCTGCGCACGGAGGCTGCCGACATCACGCTGAAGGCTATCGCCGATAGCGATGTCGTCATTGAAATCAATTCCTCAGACGATAATTGGGTGCCGGATGGATACTTCCTGGAGCGCGCGTTTCATTATGGGGTCAAGGTGACGTTCGGTTCCGATGCGCATGAGCCTGAGCGCGTGGGCGAGCATTTTGCCGCCATTGGCCAGCACTTGTACGATATCGGCTATCGGGAATGGGCTACATTCCGCAAGCGCGAGCGATTCATGGTTCCCATCGTTCGATGAGCGTGACGGGTAATCCTTGGGCCATCGATTATGTTGTGATTCTGATGCGGCTGTCGCTGGCCGTATTGCTCGGCGGTCTTATTGGCTTCGAGCGGGAGCAGCATAACCACGCGGCCGGACTTCGTACGCATATCCTGGTGTGCCTTGGTTCTGCTATGGTCATGCTGCTATCCATTTACGGCTTTGCCGAATTTGTCGGAGAGCCTAACGTGCGGATTGATCCCGCCCGGCTGGCGACGGCCGTCATTACCGGCGTCGGTTTCCTCGGTGCAGGCACCATCCTGTTCACGGGCAAGGCGATTACAGGACTGACGACGGCAGCTTCCTTATGGGTAGTAGCAGCGATCGGCCTGCAGATCGGCGCGGGGTTCTATGTCGGGGCGGTAGCTGGAACGGTGCTCGTGTTCATTACGTTATGGGTGTTCAACAAGATGGAGCATCGGTTTCTGAAAAGCAAGAAGGTCAGGAAGCTGACGATCCAGGCGGAAGCGGAGGAGCAACTGCTGGACATCGTTTCGGAAAAGCTGGCCAGCCGGTCGATTGTGACACAGAAGCTGACCATCAGGCGGATACAGCCGTCGCTGGATGCGCCGCAATGTCTGGAAGTGCAGCTTGATCTTGTGGTACCGCGATCGATAGAGCCGAAGGAAATGGTGGACGTGATAAAGGGGATCGGCGGCATCGTCGCCGTCAGCGTCGAATAGGACAAGATAGAGATATTAGGCAGGAGAATTATATAGGGCTGTCCCGATCGTCATTCCAGTTGACGAGGGGACAGCTTTTTTGCGTTTTGCAGTCAGCTACATGTTCTTTTGGGAAATGACAGTCATTGATTTATGCATTTGATACACGGTTAGCTGCAGGTCATCCCGATTTCGTAGCGGGAAGGGGCAGAAGCTTGCATAATACAGGTATGACAACGGCGATTACGGAAAGGGAGAATATAGATGACTGATGTATTGAGTGTCAGACAAGTGACGAAGAGATATGGAGGCAATCAAGCGCTTAAGGGAGTCGATTTGAGCGTCAAGGCAGGCAGCTGCTTCGGGTTGCTTGGGCCTAATGGCGCCGGCAAGTCTACGATGATGAAGCTGCTGACCGGTATCATCGACGCCGATCAAGGAGCGATCGAGTTGTTCGGGCTGGATATCCGTAAGGATATGCCTTCTATCCATCGCTTGATCGGTTATGTGCCGCAGGATATTACCCTCTATGAGAAGCTTAGCGGAAAGCAGAATTTGACCTTTTTCGGGCAGATGCATGGCATAAGGGGCTCAGAGCTGAAGAAGCGAATTGCGCATGTGCTGGAAGCAGTCGGTCTGACGGACCGTGCGGGCGATGAAGTGTCCTCCTATTCGGGCGGCATGAAACGGCGCATTAATATTGCAGCCGCGCTGCTGCATGAGCCTAAGCTGGTTATTATGGATGAGCCGACAGTCGGTATCGATCCCCAGTCGCGGAATCATATCTTCGAGATGATCAGAAAGCTGCAAAGAGAAGGCGTAACCGTCTTATACTCCACGCACTACATGGAAGAAGTCGAAGCCTTATGCGATGAAGTCGCGATTATTGATCATGGCCGGATCGTATCCCAGGGCGGATTAAGGGAGCTGTTGGAGCTTCATGCGGTAAAGGCTGTGTATGCGGAAGCGGCAGGCGTCTCTGATCCGCCCGCTCTGAAGGGTGTAAGCAAGGTGACGCCTGAGGGCAATGGATGGGTACTGGAATGCGACAACCCGCTTGCGGTATTGTCCGCGGTGTCTGCCAAATGGGCAGGCGAAGGGGTAGCGGTGAAGGCGCTGGAGCTGATGCAGCCTACGCTGGACAGCGTATTCCTGAAGCTGACGGGAACGACGCTTCGAGACTAGCCTGCTGATCAGCAAGCTCAATCCTATGGATAACGATATGGAAGGATGAAACGATATGATTAGAACGATTATACGCAAGGAAATTTTACTGACGCTTAAGGATAAAGGAGCTTTCTTCTGGTTGTTCGCGCTCCCGATTTTGTTTATTGTCATTTTCTCCTCGATCTTCGGAAGCGCGGGAAGCACGACATACAAGATTCCGTATTATGACGCGGACGGTTCGGCGGCATCTGGACAGTTTCTGGACAGACTGGGTGAGATCAAAGGTTTTGCGCTGGAAGCCTATGAAGGAGACTCGCTGGATGAGGGGATCAAAGAAATCAGAGACGGCTCCCGCAGCTATCTGCTTATTGTCCCTAAGGGCTATGGGCAGATGGTCGATGCCGGACAGCCTGCTGAGATCGAGCTGTACCGGGATGCGGTGGCTGATGAAGCGGTCGCGCCAGTCTTGGCGCTGCTGGATAGCGTATCTGCAAGCTACCATGACTACAAGCTGCGCAGCATACTTGCAGGCATGGGACAGAATGAGGAAGCGATCGATGCGATGATGCTGCCTGCCATCTCGATCAAAGAGGTGAAGGAGAACGCAACGAAAACGAATGCCGTGACGCAGATCGTTCCGGGCTATACCGTCATGTTCGTATTCTTCATTATGATCAATATGATTCAAAACCTGCTGAAGGATCGCCGTTCGGGTATGCTCTCCCGGCTGCAGGGCACGCCGATGAAGCCTATCCACTATCTCATCGGCATGTGGGTGCCGAACGTCCTTGTCGTATTGATTCAGTCGACGGTGCTTCTCACCTTTGGACGGCTTGTTTATGGCTTGCAGCTTGGCAATCCGCTGGCTATCGCCTTGATTGTGCTGGGCCTCGCTGTATGCGCTACTGGAATCGGCCTCATGCTGGCTCTGCTTGTCAGCAGTGAGAATATGGGGATTGCGATGGTTCAAGTTATCGCCATGGGCGGCGCCATTGTAGGCGGCCTGTGGTTCCCGTACGAGTTTCTCCCGAAGGTCGTTCAGACGATCGGTCTGTTCACACCGCAATATTGGGCGCAGAAGGGCATGCAGGACGTCATGATCCGCGGCATGGATATTGGCGGTATCGGACTGACGCTGCTCATCCTGTTCGCTTTCGGACTTGCGGGGCTTGGCGTAGCGCTGCTCCGATTCAAGAAGTTTGCGCTTAAAACAACGTAGTTTAGAGAGATGGATAATCATCTTTCAGAAAGAGCTGCCACGGCAGATCGGAAACGATCCTAGTGGCAGCTTTTTTATGGTGCATGGTTACCATTATTTCCATCTGCTATCCACTATCGAACCTTTTCCCGGCTATCGGGCTAATAAAGAGAAAGGATGGATGGAGGGGGAGAGTCTATGAGGAACAAATGGTGGGTGATTGTACTGGTTTTCACCCTTCTGCTTGGGGCATGCAGCGGCGGAGGAGAAGCTTTCGAACTGGCCGAGGTTTATGCGAATGCAGAAAGCACTGATCTCAGTGCTGAGGATGGCGGATTATCGGGATGGGATGTGACGCAGGCAGAATTGCGGGAGCAGCGGGGGGAGCCAGTCTTTGAGGGGACGACTAGCAAAGGCGGGGATTTGCTGGAATATGAGGGGTATGAGTACTTTTTTTATAAGGGCAAGCTCCAGGGTTATTCGATCAAGCAAGGCGGCAAGACAGCTGAAGGAATTGGCATTGGCGATGGCCGTGACCGTATTGAGCCGCAATATGGCTCGCACTTTGCAGAGCGGACGCAGGATGGGCTGAACTTGTTAGGTTATTACGATAAGGAGAATGGCATCGTACTGGAATTTGTGCTCAAAGACGAGAAGGTGGAAACTGCGCTTGTGATGAGAGCAGGAGGGCAGTGAATGAAGCAGAATTACGAGGAGTCGCACGAGCATGCCGTCATACGTGCAGAGGCAACGCTTGGACAGCATTATATGACGATCCTTCTTGGGACATGGCTGCTGCTCGGTATCTTTGTGGATGGTTATGCTCATCGTCATGATGTGTTGGAGACTTTCTTCACACCGTGGCATGCCATCCTGTATTCCGGCTTTATCGCTTCCGCGTGCTGGATGTCCGGTATCGTATACCGTAATCGGGTACGGAACGGCGGCTCGTGGATGAGCTGTATTCCGAGAGGGTATGGAGCCGGGTTATGCGGAGTCGCGATTTTTCTATGCGGAGGGTTGATCGACATGGTATGGCACTCGATCTTCGGCATTGAGAAGGATACGGCGGCGTTGCTCAGCCCTTCACATCTGCTGCTGCTGGTCGGATCGCTTCTGTTGCTGTCCGCCCCGTATCAGGCAGCCGCGAGCGAGCAAGGCGAGCGTAATATCGGGTGGCGGTTGTTCTTTCCCTCGTTTCTGTCTATTACGCTGGCTGCGGCAGCAGCGGGGTTTTTCCTGATGTATACATGGATGTTTCATTATAATCTGCCCTCTGCCAAAAGTATCGAATGGTTACAGAGAGAATATGGGCTTTGGCTGATTACCATCAATAATGAACATCGAGGATTAAGCTATATCCTGATTAACACGCTGTTGTTCATGATTCCGTTGTTCCTGCTCATGAAGCGGTGGATTATGCCAATGGGAACGATGACCATGTTCCTTGTCACCATCAACGCGTTGAACAGCTCGCTGGACGGCTTCCGGCATTATCCCGTTATTCTGATTGCAGGGGCTGCAGGTATGGCGGGCGATTTGCTTTACCGCTGGCTTCGTCCTTATGAGCGTGCATGGGGTTACCGTGTGGTGGCGGGCGCTGTTCCTTTGATGCTTTGGAGTCTCTATTTTCTCTGGATGCATATGACGGCAGGCATCGGCTGGGAGGTCGAGCTGTGGACAGGAGCTATTGTGCAAGCGGTGTTGGCTGCCATCGCGGTAAGTCTGCTGGCCATATCGCCTTCGCCGAGGAATAGCAGATATGCATAAGAGGGCGAGCGGTATGATGATTTATTTCTTGTGCGCCATCATTCTGCTCATGGGCTGTTCCGTGCCTCCTATGTACAACAAGGATTATGAGCCTCCATCGAAGGGGCTGCTGCCTTATCTTCAGAAAGGGTCCATGGCCAATTTTTCGAACCAGGGTTATTCCGTCTTGTTATACGATGCTGAAGAGATAGGAACAGGAGAGCAAGTGAAGCTGCTGCAGGTGCTGAATCCGAATGGGGAGAGTGTGAGGGACTTTTCAGAGGATATGACGAAGCTTATGCATCTCATCGTGGTAAGCAGGGATCTTCAGTTCTTCTCCCATGTGCATCCCGATTACGAGGGGGAGGGCATCTTCCGTACAGCGCTTGATCTTCCTTATGGAGGAGATTTCCTATTCGTAACCGAATTTATTCCAGATCAAAAAGGAATTACAGTTCATAAGCAATGGGTCAGAGGGGAAGGAGAGCCTCCCTCTATAATGGACTTGGCTGTGAGCGAGAATTACGTGGAGACTGTGGGACAAGTGGAGTTTCAGTTGTCTGTACATCCCAGCTTTAAGGAACTGCGAAGCGGAGAAATGGCGATGCTTGTGTTCTCTTATCGCGATGCGGATACAGGCGAGCCGATTGAACTGGAGCCGTATCTCGGAACGGGCGGACATTGCGTTATATTGGATGAGACGGCGAATCAATACGTTCATGTACACGCGGTGGAAGGGATGAGCAGTTCTGGAAGCGTCATGTTTCATGCTGAATTTCCTGCTGCTGGCATCTATAAGCTATGGGGACAATTTCAACTAAAGGGCGAAGTGCTCGTTGTCCCTTTTGTGATTCAGGTAAAATAGAAGCTGAATTGAGGGTAGAAAAGATACATAGATAGGGGGTGGGCCTATGGAAGAACGACTTCTTCGGGCGTGGGTGGTTCGTATGTGCGAGGGGGATGAAGCAGCTTTCCAAACACTCTTCGAGGCAACGCGCGCGCATACCTATAGTATGATCTATTACTTGGTTGGGAGTGAGAAGGAAGCGGAAGACGTCATGAGTGAGGTGTACATCGCTTTATTTCGATCTTTACCGCAGTACGATAGCAGCAGGCCATTCCTTCCTTGGTTTAACGGGCTTATTATTCGTCAGGTGAGGAGTCAAAAGAGGAAGACATGGCGCAGCTTCAGGTTATTGGAGAAAGCGAAGACAGTCGGGCACGGGGGAGAGGGAGCCATCGATCCTGAGCTGGAGGCCATTGATCATAAGGATGAAATCCTCCCGTATGTGAAGGGGCTTTCTCATAAGCTGCAGGAGGTTATTGTCCTTAGATATTATCAGGACTATTCGCTGGAGACGATTGCGGAGGTGCTGGATCTGCCGCTTGGAACAGTGAAGTCCAGGCATCATGCGGCATTGAAAAAACTGCGTTTGCGCATGGGAGAGCTGGCGGATGAGAGGGGAGTGTCGATGTATGTCCATTGAAGAAAAGCTGCGCATGGAATATAAGCGGAAGTCGCGTGCCTTATCTGTGCCGAAGGAGCCTGCGGCCGAAGTCATGGCTGCATTCAGAGAATTGTCACAAGACAGCAAGAGCGGGCGGCAACATAGCGGCAGTGAGAAGTCTGCCCATCGACGCACCGCGTTTTGGCTGACCGCCATTCTATTGCTGTCCGGCTTTGCTTATGGCGGAGGGAAGCTGTTGTTCCAGAATCAGCTCGGACTGTGGAGCCTTCAATTGTTCTCGGGCGGGGAAGATATGCTGCTGGATGAGGCTGTATCCGAAGAAATATGGTCGTCGCTCCAGAACGTGAAGAGGCAGCTGCAGCCAGGCGAGGCTGCGATGGTTTATTTTGCAGCATTGGCTGAATCAGTCCATCCTCTATACCGCAATTACCCGCTCTTCGGCATTAAAGAGCCACTCTGGCTTCATGAGAGCCATGCACAGGTCGTGAGCCGGATGCGGAAGGATGGTCTTCGAGTATCCGTGCCGCAGACGCTTCCGGAACAGTATGCCTTTGACGATGCGTTCCGGGGTGAGCCGTTAAGCGCCAATGCCGGACTGGAGGGTCTGCAAATCATAAAGCGGCTGAGGGATGAGACTGACGTAAGCGGCAAGCGGGTAGCCTGGATGCGCATGAAAGAGAAAGAGCCGGCTTCGAGTCTGTATACGCTGACTTATGTCAACGAACAGGGGGATACGCTGCTAGTCACAGTCGAGGCGCTGGCGGAGCAGAGGGTGGATCAGAAATGGGTGGTGCCGAACTCCACGCAAGTGGAGGAGCTGAATATGGGAGGGAATAAGGCATCCTATACTAGCGGGGAGGACGTTCCGTTCTCCGCCAGCCGGTATTATCAGGAGTTGAGCTGGTCGATTATCGATCCATCACATGCGAACAGGCAGTATATTTACCGAGTAGGATCAGAGTCGAAGGGGATCGGGAAAGCTGAGCTGCTTCGCTTGGCGGAGAGCTTTGTGAATCCACACGCCGAGCTGCGACAGGCAGCCTGATGATAGAGAGCGGCGTTCGCCTGGCCGCGCTTATCATGATATGATGAAGCTTAATCTTATTGTGATGAAGGGCGGATAGAGGAATGACGAACATACAACTGGGCTCGCTTGTGCTCAATACGGAGCTGCTCGTCTATTTGGCTGCCGGAATGATAGGTGTATTCGCGCTTCGGATCGGAAGCAGAGGCTTGGACAAGGCGGAGTTGGAGAAGGATATATCGGTGGCCTGGAGCGCCGTTATTATATGGATTGCCGTTTGGAAAGGAAGCCTGCTGCTAGTCGATCCTATGAGTGTCGTCAACCATCCGATGTCACTGCTGTTCTTCAGCGGCGGACGAATCGGTTTTTGGCTGGCATCGGCTGCGGCACTCGTATGGTGCGGTTACAAATACAAAAGGCATGGCATAGGCGGAGCCGCGGCAAGAATAGCGCTGCTCGCATCAGGATGGGTGAGCGTCTATGCGCTGGCCTTATTGTTTTTTGATCGGACCGCTTTCCATTATGGACATAGTATTGGTCTGCTGCTCGCCATATTCGTAGGGGTGCTGCTTCGCCGGATGGACCGTCTGGATCAATGGCGGCAGAGCTGGACGGGGGATAGAGGTTCTGCCAAACGAATGTTGACGCAGGGAGTTGTAGCGCTTGGCATAATCGGTTTGCTGGGCTTCACACTGCAGGATCAAGTTCAGTCGGGCGTTATTGCCAAGCTGCTGGACGGCAGCGGAGAGGATGCTGCTGTCGGCGCACGAGAAGGGCAGATTGCGCCTCCATTCGAGCTTGCCAATCTGGAGGATGAAGCATTGTCCCTCGCTCAGAATAAAGGGAGCATTGTCATCGTCAACTTCTGGACGACTTGGTGCAAAGTATGCAAGACGGAGATGCCGCATGTGCAGAAGCTGTATGAGCATTATGCCGCACAAGGGAAGTCGGTGCAGTTGTTGTCGGTGAACGTGACGAGCCAGGAGGCGAGCGTTGCAGGCGTGGAGCGATATATGAAGGATTACGGTTACAGCTTCCCGCTAGCGCTAGATATGCAGGGTGAGGCGGCTGATCAGTACCGGGTGAAAGCTTTTCCAGCGACTTTCATTATTGATTCGGAAGGAGTCATACAGGAGAGGATGCTGGGGGCGATTAGCTTCTCCGATATGAAGAAGCGCGTTGAGCGGGTGGAGGCGGCGCAGTAAGTCTTGTATTCGCCCTGTATTTTTGGGACAATAGGAGGATGCTGCGGGTCAGCTCTACAGGCTGGACCGGCGTGGAATATAGAGGTTTTGGAAAGAGGAACGATCATGATTACAACATCCATCTATGGATTAACTTTAGATCAATTGACCGCTTGGCTGGAAGAGAAGGGCCACCGCAAATTCCGGGCGCAGCAAGTATGGGACTGGCTGTACCGGAAGCGGGTTGTCTCCTTCGATGAGATGACGGATGTCCATGCCGACTGTATCGCGCTGCTGAAGCAGCACTTTGCCATGAGCACGATGGCCGAGCATGTGAAGCAGGAATCCAAGGACGGCACAATCAAGTTTTTGTTCAAGCTGTATGACGGCAACCTGATTGAGACGGTGCTCATGCGGCATAAGTTCGGTCTGTCCGTATGCGTCACGACGCAAGTCGGCTGCAATATCGGGTGCAGCTTCTGTGCCAGCGGACTCATCGCGAAGAGCCGCGATCTGTCAAGCGGCGAGATTGTGGAGCAGTTGATGCGGGTGCAGCTTCATCTGGATGCGGCAGGCCTCGGCGAGAGAGTCAGTCATATTGTCGTCATGGGTATCGGTGAGCCGTTCGATAACTTCCAGCACATGGGCGACTTCATCCGTGTCGTGAAGGATCATAAGGGACTGGCGATCGGTGCGCGTCACATTACGGTGTCGACAAGCGGCCTCGCCGGCAAGATCAGGGAGTTCGCTGACAGCGATCTGAATGTCAATCTGGCGGTATCCCTGCATGCGCCGAACAATGAGCTTCGTACGCGCATTATGAAGATTAACAAAGCCATTCCGATCGAGAAGCTGATGGACGCCATCGATTATTATCTGGAGACGACCAATCGCCGGATGACCATTGAGTATATTCTACTGAAGGATGTCAATGATGGCGTAGAGCAAGCGTTGGAGCTGGCGGAGCTGATGCGTGAACGGAGCAAGCTGGTGAACGTCAATCTGATTCCCTACAATCCCGTTGATGAGCACAGCCAATACCAGCGCAGCGAACAGGAATCCATCCGGTCGTTCTATGATGTGCTGAAGAAGCAAGGCATTAGCGTAAGCGTCAGACTGGAGCATGGCACGGACATCGATGCGGCATGCGGACAGCTCCGAAGCAAGCAAATGCGTGCGGCGAACGAATAACGGAGTGTAACAAAGGTCGGGTATAGAGGGGATTGCCTCTATGCCCGACCTTTTTTTGTTTGATGTTGTTTCCTTGAGCCATTGTTTTATTTGATCGCGATATAAATGTCAACTTGGGCAGAGGATGGGTCGGCTGCACGTTCACCGTAATATTCGAAGTCTCCGCTGAAGGTCCGCTCAACCTCCGAATGGGCGAACCAATACCAGATATCTTCCCATGCCCGGTACAAGACATGATGGAGGGGACCTGTCTCCGTAGTGAAGACGGCATATTTGGCCGCAGGGATCGTAATGGTGCCCAGGTTCAAGCCGGGGTCGATGTCTGAAGGGTTTACTCGCGTTCCTGCCATCAAGTCGTAGCGGCCCGCCGTTCCATTCTCGTAGTTGTGATAACAGGCATAGACGTCGCCATCCATACGGACTGCGGCTAATTGCGTCTGAAGATCAGGGTTCGAGAAGTGATTCCAGAGCTCGGCAATTCGCCCCTTGCCGCTTATCTCATCGGCATTGGTCGTCGTGATGGCGATGCCGGCAATGGTGAACGCCTCCCTCTCTCCGATTCGAGCCGGCTGCAGCCTGTCCCGATTCGGCGCCCAGCGCTTCAATCCCGGCAGCTGCTGTTGCAGAATGGCTTCTGCCGCCGCAGCTTCCATGCCGTCCTCTACCATATGAGGCACACAAATGCCGATCATATCTTCAATGGATAGATCCGGTTGTGTGAATGCTCCGTCCAAGTAGCAATATTGGCAGTAATCCGTTGATCTCTCGCCGTTTTGTTCCGTGCCCCGTATTTCTGGTTCGAGCATGGGCATGCTGCAGCTTTGGCAAAAAACGGGCTGCTGATGTTCCTGATTCATCATACTCATTGCAAATCACTCTCCTATTGGGATATGCCCTAAGTATAAAGAACCTAACCTGACAGCCCATTGTCAGGTTAGGTTCTATTGTCTCGATATATGTGTAAAATTCGGGCGGCACGATCCTCGAGGATTTCCCGCAGATGGGGTGGATGAAGCACTTCCGCTGCCGGACCGAAGCTTAGTAGAAAGCCGTAGAGCCACTCGTTCTCAGGAAAGGACGTTCTGACGATACAGCCTCCGTCTTCAATCGGTTCCAACTCTTCGATGTCGAACCATTCCTCTGCCAGATGCATCGCCTGGGGATAGAATTGGAGTGTGACCGCGATGTGATTTCCGGAATCATACCATACTTCTCCCACCCGCTCGTCCTCTACGGGAATGGTCTTGCGGATGAAGGTCTGCGGCAAGGGCGTAAGGTCTTTTATTCGCAGCAGCTTGAAAATGCGAAATTGCTCGCGTTCATGGCAGTAGGCTTGCAGATACCAATGCTTGCCCTTCCATATCAGCGTATGAGGCTCGACTGTGCGCTGCGACAGCTCGCCTTCCGCATTGGAATAGCGGAATTGCACAAGACAAGACTGATTAATCGCTTCCTTCAGCACAGCTTGCTTCTGTTCCAGAGGGCCTCTCATGCCCCAAGGAGAATAGTCGATCAGTACTTGATTGGCCTTCTTATGGAAGGCTTCGGCGCTGTCAGGGGTAACGATGCTCGTGATCTTCTCCATAAGAAGCTGATTAGGTCGTTGATCGTAGGTGGTCGATATGCTGCGAAGCGCGGTTACGATCGACGCCAGCTCATCATTGGTAAGGACGTTGCGGTCCAGCTTGTAGCCATCGGCAAGTCCGATCCCTCCATTCGTTCCCTGAAAGGTGACGATGGGAATGCCGGACTGATTAATCGCTTCAATGTCACGGTAGATGGTTCTGACGGATACCTCGAATCGATCCGCCAATTCCTTGGCCTGGACCATGCGGCGATTAAGCAGCAGAATGACAATGGACAAGAGTCGGTCAAGCTTCATAAGGGCAGTTCCTCCGAGTGTGGCATGTAGGCTCCATTGTAATCGAAAGGACAGCTGTGACGCTACTTCTGTATGGTACTCACCACAAATCTACGGGTCTTCGCAAAAAGTTGTTGCTCTTCTTCACGGAAAAGAGGATACAGCATAGGAGCAGCAGGTTGAACAGGTTCACATTATGCTTCATGGATTGCAGGCAGTAGCGTAGCCCCTTGCGCTTCTCGAAGCGATGGATGTAGCTCAGTGTGTAATATTGACGAGCCAGCGTGTAGCTGGACAGCACCAGCAGCCGCCTCCGGTCTTGCCAATCACAGTCTTCAATCTTCCGCCGCAAATATTGCTTGAAGGCGAGCGCCTGAAGCCCCGCTGTTTCGAGCTTCTGGAGCACCGCTTTGTCCAGATGCAGCCTGTCGGGATCCACTTTCCTTCGATCGATAAAGAAGTATAGGCTGTCAGGCGACAGATTATAGATGGAATGGGGCTTCATATGCAGCGATATCCGGCAGTGATCGAAGAAGTTGATCATAAAGGCAGTGTCTTCCCCGATATGGAAATCCTCCAGAAACATGCCGCCAGGCTGAAGCTTCTCCCGTTTGAACACCATCGAATTGATGTGGAAGATGCACAAGGTGTCTTTCACATACCGCTCGAATAGGCCAGTGTGCATGACAGCTACATCTTCGCTGTGCTGCTGGAAGGATCGCTTGATCGATTCCAGCCGTGCTCGCTGATGCGGCTCTTCGAATACATCGATCAGGACTTCTCCTTGACGCTCCAGCCATAGCGCGAAGCCCACATCTGACTGGGTTTCCCGAAGTATGCGCAAGGTTTCCTCCAAGTGAAAAGAGAGCCACTCATCGTCAGAGTCGAGGAATGCGATAAGGTCTCCTTTGGCATACAGCATACCGCAGTTGCGAGCGCCGCCGACTCCCTTGATCCTGTCGTTCATAAGATACTGAATTCGGTTATCTCGCTCGGCCAGCTCAGCTACCACGTCCTTGGTCGTATCCGTACTGCGATCATCCACAACGATAAGCTCCCAGTTGCCATAGCTCTGTCCCTGTACAGAAGCAATAGCAGCGGGCAGAGTCCGAGCACGATTATAAGCGGGCATAATGACGCTGACCAATGGATTCGTGTTCAATACAAACGCCTCCCATATGGATATAGTTAAGTCCTGGTTCGATCCTTACCACAGGTTTAACGGCCTTCTCAAAAAGTCGCTGCTCTTGCTGCCGGGGAACAAGATATGAAGCAGAAGCAGCAGGTTGAAGGCATTGACGTTATACCGCATAGACAGGAAGCAGTAACGCAGCGCCTTCCGCTTATTCAGCTTATTGATGTAGCTTAATGTGTAATATTGTCTGGCCAACATATATCGGATGTGCAGATGAAGATGTTTTTTGTTAGTCAGCATAGGGGAGCGTTTGACCAGGGCTCGCATATCCAGTCTCATTTTTATCGTTTGCAAACCGACAAATTCAATTTTTTCGAAAACCTCTTTTTGCAGGTGTAGCGTGTCAGGGTCAAGAAAACGCCTGTCGCAAAACAAATAGACACTGTCCGGAGATTGATTGTAGATGAAGTGAGGTTTGGTGATGAGCGCGATGCGGCAGTGGTCAAAAAATTTGATAATAAACGAGGTGTCTTCGCCAATGCTGAATTGTTCATTGAACAAACCGAAGGTTTGGAGGAGCTCTTTTTTTAGAACCATGGAGTTGATGGAATAGAAGTGCCGGGGATTGCTAATAAATCGCTCCAGCAACCCTTTTTCAATAATGATGCCGTCGTCCTGTGTTTCGTACTGCTCCCTCATCTCGGCTAGCAGTCGTTGTTCCAGCTCGTTGTTGAAATTGTGGTAGACGGTCGTTCCGTGACGTTCTTCCCATAAGGCGAAGCAGATATCCGCACGGGATTTATGGAGCATGTTAATGCTGTCCTGCAAATGATACGGAAACCATTGGTCATCCGAATCGAGGAAGGAGACAAAAGAGCCCTTTGCGTTAAGCAACCCGCAATTTCTGGCGCCGCCTACCCCTTTAGTACGATCGTTGACCATGTATCGAATACGGGAGTCGTCCTTGCTGAGGGACTCCACTACTTCTCTAGTATGGTCGGTGCACTTGTCGCTGACCACAATGATCTCCCAATTCTGGTAAGTTTGATCTATGACGGATTGAATGGCGGAAGTAATTAATTCTGCCCGGTTATAAGTAGGTATGATGACACTGATTAGCGGTTCATTGTGCATGGCTTCATCCCTTTCCCGCCTCCTGCTATGCTAGTCCAACTACAGGAGGTCTTCGATAGTGTAAAATGAAATATTTTTCTAGTCAAGGTACTAAAAGGTTTAATTGTAAATAGTTCAATAGTCGGATGCGGATCATTCATTATTATTGGTTTCTATAGTTTATTTTAAGGTTTTCTTTAAGATCGCTTATCTTTTGCTTGTTATAGTAAGTGTAGTGAACGGCAAGGTTATCGAAAGGTGGAGTTGGCCTATGATCGAGCTGGCGAATGTCAGTCATCAATTTATAATTGGCAAGAAAGGCAAAGAGCGTATTGTGCCTGTCCTGCATGATATTAATCTGAAGGTGGAGAAGGGCGAGATTGTCGCGATTGTAGGACGGAGCGGATCGGGCAAGTCGACGCTTCTGAATTTAATGTCCGGCTATATCCGACCGTCATCGGGAGAGATTAAGGTAAGCGGCAAGGATGTCACGAAGCTGAATGAAGGCGAATGGGCGGACTTCCGCTTGGCGAATTACGGTTTTATTTTCCAAAGCTTTCAGCTGATCGGGAGTATGACCGCTTATGAGAACGTGGAGCTGCCGCTCGTGCTGAAAGGAATCGCGGGCGCGGAGAGGAAGCGGCGTGTCATGAAATTGATGGAACAAGTCGGCATTGCGGAATTCGAGGGCCATTATCCGAGCGAGCTCTCCGGCGGCCAGCAGCAAAGGGTATCAGTAGCCAGATCACTCATTCTGGAACCTCCGATTGTACTTGCGGACGAGCCGTCGGGAAGCCTGGACAGCGAAAATGAGAAGACGCTGCTTACGATGATTCAGCAGCTCAATCATGAGCTGGGCATTACGTTCGTCATCATTACCCATGACGAGCAGGTTGCTTCTATCGCCCATCGGGCCATTCGGCTGCAAGACGGAAAGCTTGTCCGCCATGATGAGCATCAGCGGTCTGCGGCAAGCGTGGAGCATATTGGACTGGGAGGCGAGCACGAATGAAACTAGGGGATCAATTCCGGTTTGTCCGGCAAAATATGAAGAAAAACAAAACCAGGCTGTTCATGACCGTGCTTGCCACGGCGATGGGCTGTGCGTTCCTCATTGTGCTGGCTTCAGTAGGGTTTGGCCTGCAGCAGAGTATTGTGGATAATATCGTGGGCGACCGCATGGTGACAGGCATCGACATTTACTCCAAAGACCCAAGCAAATTCAAAGAAGACACGAATGTGTACGATGCAGATATTAAGGATTTGCAGGCGATCCCTAATGTGAAAGCCGTCACGTACCGCAATTTCATCGGTCAATGGATGGACCCTACGATTGACGGCCAGCCGATATCTGGCGACCGCACCTATCAGGTGGACTTTCAAGCGGAGGAGCGTGCGGGCTTCGGCCTAAGCGCGGGCAGAATGCCGCAGAAGGACAATGAAGTGATTCTAGGCTACAACATTCGCCAGCAATACGATGAGGAAGGCGTGCCGAGCGAGTATCTGGATGCTTCGGAGTGGCTCAATAAGACGATTGTGCTGAATGTCGGTTATTATGAGGGCGGAGAGCTGAAGAAGAAACCGGTTGAAGCTGTCGTTGTCGGCATTTCGGCGGAGCCGACCAAGGAGTGGAAGATGGATCAGGCTTTATACGTCGGTGTTGATCTGTTGGAGCAGGTTGAGGCCATTACGGGTACGCAAAGAGGAGAATTGCCTTATGTGCAAGAGGGTTCTACCCCTGAGCAAATCGAGGAATTGCTGAAGAGCATACCGGTGCCAAGCGAGAACAGGAGCTACAATCAGGTTCAGGTTATCGCCGGTCATGCGAATGATGTGACAGGTATTGCCGAGGTGCTGCGCGAGAAAGGGTACTACAACCATTCGATTGCTGATGAGCTGAAGCAGGTCAATCTGATGTTCCTTATTATGAAGATCGGTCTGATCTTCGTCGGTACGATTGCCGTCATTATCGCTTCGATTGGCATCTTCAATACGATGACGATGGCGGTGACGGAGCGGGCGCAGGATATCGGAATTATGAAAGCGATCGGAGCGCATCCGTCGGTCATTCGCAAAATCTTTTTGCTGGAGAGCGCGCTAATCGGCATCATGGGCGCGGTCATCGGGACGATTGTATCTTATATCATATCGGTGGCGGTGAATGCGGGACTGCCTGTATTGATTCAGACCTTCATGGAGGAAAAAGTGCCGGAAGGCTTCCTGTTCTCTGTTATTCCGCCGTATCTCACTGCGCTTGCCTGCGCTATCGCGCTTGGCGTGGCAATGCTGTCCGGCTATCGCCCGGCGCTAAGAGCGACACGCATTGACGTGCTGCGAGCGCTGCGCAGAGATGTGTAATTCCTAGATATCTGTATAATCAGCAAAAATAAAGCGGAAGAGCTATCCGACAAGTCACATGTGATGACTTAGCGGATAGCTCTTTTTTGTTGAGCGCTGCGCGGCTGATGCATGCTGGTCGTGTAGTTGCTCTAAGCCGAGAAATTCGGCTTGCAAGCCCGAATCGCGCCCGCGCGGGAGCTCTAAGCCGAGAAACTCGGCTTGCAAGCCCGAATCGAGCCTGCGCGAGAGCTCTAAGCCGAGAAACTCGGCTTGCAAGCCCGAATCGAGCCTGCGCGAGAGCTCTAAGCCGAGAAACTCGGCTTGCCTGGCCTGCCCTGGCTCGCGCCAAGGCTACAGCGCCAGCAACTCGCCGTCTGCCGGGATGAAAACACGGTCGGTGAAGCCCTCCAGCGCCAGATCCCGCTGGAGCGACTTGCGCGTCAGGCCGCAATGGTTCCAGGCTTCCATGTGGGCAATGACGACCTTCGTCCATGGCGCTCGGCGAAGCACCTGGATGATGTCGTTCAATCCCATCGTGATCGCTCCGCTTCAGATAAATCTGGTTTCCCCTGCGAACAGCATGGTCACGTCCGGCTCATAGTGGTCCAGCACGGCACCCACTTCCTCGCACCATACCGTATCTCCTGCCACGTACAGCTTCTGCATCCCGTCATCCAGCACGAAACCCGAGACCGTGCCCATCGCTTGGCCGATAGCCCCGTAGCCATGATGACCGCCCGTCCGGCTTACGCGCAAGCCATGCAACTCATAAGACTCGCCGGCAGCGAGCCCATGCACTTGGGCGAACCCCTCCTGCACGAAGGCTTCCCCATCCTCCCATTGGCAAAGAACAGGGAGTTTACGGGATAATAAAGCGGAAGCTGTTCATCCCAGTGATCGGGATGGTGGTGCGTAACCAGGACGGCATCGACGTCTGCCGCTTGCTCCTGCGAAACAGGCAGCGCCACGAGCGGGTTGCGCTGCACCGGCGTCGTCGAAGCAATTGTATATTCATAGTGAAATCACCTTTCTCAATTGGTATGCAACCGATTATAATGCGATTGAACGAAAAGGCCCATAATCTCAATCAACAATATCGACCGATCTGCTTGATTCATGAAAGGAATGGTACCAATATGCTGGATAAAACCGATTATGCCATATTGGCATGTCTACAAAGCAACGCCCGCATGCAAATGAAGGAAATCGGCGAGCGTGTACATATGACCGGACAGGCTGTGGCGAACCGGATTGACCGCCTTGAGGAGCTGGGCGTGCTGCTTGGTTATACGGTCAAGCTGGATGAGAGCAAGCAGGAGAAGCCGTTCGAAGCCATGGTCACCGTATTTTGACCTCCAATAGTCACGCCAGCTTCCGAGAATGGGCGCTGACCGAGCCCGCTATAACGGAGCTCCACCGCGTCACTGGCGAGGGCTGCTACTGGCTGAAAGTGAGGTACAGCAATCCTGCCGGCTTTTTGGAGAATATGCTTCGCTTCGGAAATATCGCGTCAATAATTCAATAGAAAAATTAAAATAAAATCGCTATTGACCACAGTGGTCAATGAACAATATAATGGTATTGACCGGGGTGGTCAATTCTGTTGTTTCCTGTCCTCTCTGCTTGCCGGCAACGCTAGAGGACAGTGTTCTATTCGCGAATAGGAGGCATACCATTGTTTAGCAAGTTTTTGAGCATAGAGGAAGAGAAGCGTGATCGCGTGATCAACGCAGCGCTGAAAGAATTTGCAATGAAAGGCTATACGGCCGCATCGACCAATGAGATTGCGAAGGAAGCGGGCATCTCAAAGGGACTTGTTTTTCATTATTTTAAAAGCAAGAAGGACCTATACTTTTTTCTGTACGACCATACGCTTGAGGTGGTGAACGGGGAGCTTCGGGAGACGGTGGACTTGCTGGAGACGGATTTGTTCATTCGGATGCAGCAGGTGACAAGGCTGAGGATGTCGGTATTCGGCAAGTATCCGAGTATGATGGATTATATGAAAAGCGTGTACTTGGAGGAAGCCGAAGAGGTGCGGCCGGACGTGCTTGAGCGGATTCAGAGCATGTCCGCCAACGATTACGGACAGATCTTCTCCGGCATCGACACGACGAAGTTCAAAGACGGGGTTAGCTCGGAGCGGGCGATCAACGTCATATTATGGACGGTCGAAGGATTAGGCGAGCAGTACAAAGAGCGCAGCAAGCTTACGGGCGGTGAGCTAGATCTGGATGGCATTATGGATGAATTCGACCGGTACATGGAGATGTTCAAAACGACCTTTTACAAATAACGTATGGTCATAAACAGGATGAAAACGGGAGGAATCGGGAATGCCGATCATCGAGTTGAATCGCCTGACGAAGACATACGGAGGAGCGCGCGGAATTCACGACTTGACGTTTCAAGTGGAAGAAGGAGAAATTTTCGGGTTTATCGGACCCAATGGAGCGGGCAAATCGACGACAATCCGCACCATGCTGGGCCTTATCTATCCCACGAGCGGCAGCGCGAAGGTATTCGGCAAAGATTGTGTGCAGCACGGGCCGGACATTAAGCGTCATATCGGGTACTTGCCCTCAGAGGTTTTTTATTACGACAATATGCGGGTGAGAGACCTGCTTCATTATTCAGCGAGCTTCTACAAGAAGGATTGCCGCAAGCGCATGACGGAGCTGGCAGAGCTGCTGGAGCTGGATATGAGCAAGCGGATCGACGATCTGTCGCTGGGCAACAAGAAGAAGGTCGGTATCGTGCAGGGGCTGCTGCATGAGCCAAAGCTGATTATTTTGGACGAACCGACAAGCGGGTTGGACCCACTCATGCAGCAGCGATTTTTTGGTTTGCTGGAGGAGGAGAACCGGAAAGGGGCTACCATTCTGTTCTCTTCCCATATTTTGAGCGAGGTGCAGCGGCTGTGCGACCGTGTCGCCATCATTAAGGAAGGGCGGCTCATTGCGCTGGAGAAGATGAGCGATCTGAAGGATCGCACCTACAAGAAGTTTAAGCTGCAAGTGAGGGATGAACTGCGGGCTGGCGCGTTTGCAATAGAGGGCGTGACGGAATGGCACTTCAAGAACGGAGAAGCCAGCTTCTTGTTCCAGGGCGATATTAATGTCGTGATGCGCAGAATTTCGGAGCTGGACCTGTTGAACCTTTGGGTAGAGGAGCCGGATCTGGAGGAAATCTTCATGCATTACTACGCGAAGGAGGCGTAAGAGAATGAACATGTATCTCTATGAGCTCAAAGCGTACCGCAATGCGACGATGATCTGGACGGCTTCAATGACCGGGCTTGTTTTGCTTATGATGGTGATGTATCCTGCTTTCTCCGCAGATGCGGAGGCCTTTATGGATGTGCTGGCTTCCATGCCGGAGTCCGTGGTGCAAGCGATCGGCATTCAGATCGATTCTATCGCATCCTTGCTGGGGTATTATTCTTACATTTTTCTATATGTGTCGCTGTGCGGTGCGATTCAGGCCATGCATTTGGGCAGTTCCATTCTATCCAAAGAAACCCGGGAGAAAACAGCCGACTTCCTGCTGGCCAAACCCGTTACGCGGGGGGCGATCATCACGTCGAAGGCGCTGGCTGCGCTGACGCTGCTGCTTGCGACGAATGCGGTTTATTTTGTGGCGGCCAGTCTTATCGCTGCCTCCGTTGCATTGGAGCCTTATGATTATGGGGCGTTTGCGCTAATCTCGCTCAGCCTGCTCCTGCTGCAGCTCATCTTTCTGGCGATGGGAATCGCAGCGGCGATGCTGCTGCCCCGGATGAAGACCGTATTGCCGGTCTCGCTGGGTACGGTGTTTGCTTTCTTCGTACTGACATTTATCGGCTCCTCTTCGGGGGACGGGAAGCTGCGCTATGTGACGCCGTTTCAGTATTTTGACCGGGCTTATATTATTCAGCATGGGAGCTATGAGACGGGGTTTGTGGCGGCTTCGCTCGTCATTATCGCTGCTTGCTCGTTCTTCGGATATATTCGGTATCGAAAAAGGGATGTCCATGCGGTATAAAGGGAGGCGTGTGCAATGAATCTGTACAGGAGAGAGATGAGAGCGCATATGAAGTCGCTGCTGATCTGGATTGCGGGAATCATCGCCATGCTGGCCGCTGGCATGGGCAAGTTCACGGGCATGGAGGAATCCGGCGATGCAATGAATGAGCTGATGGCCGATATGCCGAAGGCGCTGCAGGCGATTATGGGTGTAGGCCAGCTTGATATCGGAACGCCGATCGGCTATTACGGCGTATTGTTTCTATATCTGCTGCTCATGGCGGCAATCCATGCCTCGATGCTGGGAGCTGCAATCATCTCCAAGGAAGAGCGAGATAAGACGGCAGAATTTCTGCTTGCGAAGCCGTTGTCGCGAGGGGGCTTGCTCCTCTGCAAGCTGCTGGCTGCTATGACACAAGTTCTGGTGTTTAATCTGGTCATGCTGATCGGCTCAATCCTGGTGATCGGGTCTTATGCGGGAGAGGAGTCCAGCACCGGGGCAGTCCTATCGCTGATGGGGGGCATGCTGCTCGTGCAATTGGTCTTTCTGACCGTCGGCATGGCCATCGCCGGGGCGGGACGGCAGCCGAAGCGGGCGGTGGCCTATTCCGCCGCCGTTATGCTATTGACCTTCCTGCTGTCCATGGCAATTGAGATCAGCGGCCATATCGACTACTTACGTGTCCTGTCGCCGTTTCAATACGCCAATGCAGCTGCGGTAATCGATCAAGGAGTAGGCGCCGGCTATACGTTGCTATCACTAGGGATCACGGCTATAGCGCTTGTCATCTTGTTTGTTGGCTATAACCGGAGAGATATGCGGTAGACCAAAACCTTTCCACATGTAGAAGGAGGCTTTCCGATCAAGGAATGCCTCCTTTACTTATGCCGGATAAGTCGCTGCGCATCCAATCTCCTCCATCCCGGCAGTCCTGATGGCGGGCTGCGATGAAAGAGAGGCCGATTGGCAGCAGACACGATTGGCGTGACTAGCAGGGTGCTATCGTCGCGCTATTCGTTCATGCGGCTGACGGAGCTCGCTCGAATCCTTCGGCTCATACCTTTCGTCGATACGCATTCCAACGATCTGCCACTTGCCGAGCCACCTGTCTCTGTCCGAATCCTTACCAGCCAAAGGCTCCTCCGTCGCTTCGCGGATCGACTCCGCCTTGCAGGAAGCCGTTCGCATCCCGGCGAATCGCGCAAGCATGGCCCATGATACCGTCGAACGGAGCCGCTCTGCGAACCATATGTCCGGCGCTTGATAGCTTGCTCATGACATCCTCGCAGACGCGAGCCTCCACCTTTAATTCCTGAGTAAGCTCACCCCAAGTCCGTCCCCATACCCAGCGCGGCTCGGCAATGGCCTGCTGAGGGTCCATGCCATAATCCACCATGCGTGTGAAGATGGCCGTCTGCGTCTGCGGCTGGCCTTCGCCGCCTTGTGTCCCGTACAGAATGGAGGGCTTGCCATCTACGCAGGCCATTGCCGGCATGAGCGTATGAAAGGTTCGCTTGCCCGGCTGGAGCCTGTTCACGTGAGAGGGATCGAGGGAGAAGAAGGAGCCCCGATTTTGCAACAAAATGCCCGTGTCGCCCGCTACTATACCAGAACCGAACTCGAAGTACAGGCTTTGGATGAAGGACACCGCATTGCCTTCCCGATCAACGACGGCAGCGTAAGCCGTATCGCTGCCGGTGGGCAACGTGTCCATGGATGCCGCGCTGTCCAATTGGACCGAAGCCGATAATGAGGCGGCGTAGCTCTTGCTGAGCAGCCGCTCCAGCGGTACTTCGGCGAAAGCCGGGTCGGTCAAATAAGCGTCCCTGTCCCGGAAACTGAGCTTCACGGCCTCGACGCAGAGCTGATAATATTCATAGGAGCCGTGTTCAATGGCCGAAAAGTCGAAGTTCTCCAGCATTTGCAGCGCCATAATACCGGTAAAGCCTTGTGAATTGGGCGGCATCTGATAGAGGGTATGTCCCCGGTAGGAGCCCTGGATCGGTTCGACCCAATCCCCTTGATGATCGGCCAGATCATCGGCAGTTAACATGCCGCCATGCCTTGCCAGGAACGAGGAGATTTCCGTCGCGGTCTCTCCTTTGTAGAACTCGTCTCGTCCATGCTCGGCAATACGCTTTAACGTACGAGCCATGGCGAGCTGACGAAACCGTTCATTGGGTTGCAACGGCGAGCCTCCAGGCAGATAGATCGCGGCAGTCTCCGGCGTTGCCGCGAGTACATGCGCATACTGCGCTGTATTGGCAAATTGATCTTGCGTCATGGGGAAGCCGTGCTCGGCATAGCGGATTGCGGGCGCCAGAACCTCTTCCCAAGCAAGCCTGCCATAGCGGCTGTGTACAGCATGCCAGCCGTCGACCATGCCCGGTACCGTCACGGCGCTGCCGACACCCCTTCTGGGAATGGCGGCAAGACCTGCATATCGATCGGGCGTAGCCTCATAACCGGCACGGCCGCTGGCATTGTAGCCGCGCACAGCTCCATCATCCTGATGATAGGTGAGCCAGAATGCGTCGCCGCCGATACTGGTCATATGGGGGTACACAACTGCCAGACAGGCGCTTACCGCGACTGCCGCATCAAAAGCATTGCCGCCTTGCTCCAGGATGCGGGCTCCCGCTGCGCTTGCCAAATAATGCGGACTGACAACCATCGTCTCGCTGCCGAAAGCCGGCTGCTTCATGCAGATCACTCCTCAACCGTTTCCCATGATGATTTTAAAAACATACGATAGATTTCCTCATGCCATAACTAGATTTAAAAATACCATCATCTCTGCTGCTGTGCAATGATTAAGAAAGAAAAAATCCTGAAATGGGTTGAAAATGAATGTAATCGTCATTATATTAATACATATCGTAAGTGAAATTATATAAATGCTAACGTAATGTTCGATGATTAACTGGGGCGTAAGGTTGAATAGATGGGAGTGACAGAACTTGAGCGAAAAAAGGGAGCAGGGCACGGAAGCCGTAGAGATTGATGAGATTGACCGCAAAATTATAAAAGAGCTGAATCGCAACGGACGAATATCCTATACGGATCTTGCCAAGGAAATTGGATTGTCCAGAGTGGCCGTACAGGCGAGAGTAAGCGCCTTGATGGATGCGGGCGTAATCGAGCGATTCACCGCGGTCATTAATCCTGAGAAAATCGGCATTGGCGTATCGGCGTTTTTCAATGTTGAAGTGGAGCCGAAGCATCTGCATGACGTGGCCGATCAGCTAGCGGAGGAACCGTACGTTACCAGCCTGTACCATATGACAGGCCCAAGCAAGCTTCATATGCACGGCTTGTTCCGCAATAATGCGGAGATGGAATATTTCATGCGGGAGAAGCTGTATGTGTTGCCGGGCATTACGGGTGTAGACTGCCAGTTGCTCATTAACCGCTACAAGAGCCGCATGGGAATGAGGTTGTAGCTGTTATGGGAGAGAACAGGGCCGAAGGCAATCCGTATGTACAGCTTAGCTGGGCGATGATCAAGACGGGCGTGCTGGGATATGGCGGCGGACCGTCAGTCATTCCGCTGATCCGCTACGAAGCGGTCACGCAGTACAAATGGATTGACGACGAGGAGTTTGGCGAAATATTGGCGCTTGCGAACGCGCTGCCGGGTCCGATCGCGACGAAGATGGCCGCTTATCTGGGCTACCGGTTGAAAGGAACGGCGGGTGCGGTCGTCTCCGTGCTGGCTCATATTGTCCCGTCTACGATTGCGATGCTTGCCCTGCTGTCAGCGGTGCAGTGGCTAAGCGGATCGGCGTTTATTCAGGGCATGATCGGCGCTGTTATTCCAGTCATTGCCGTTATGCTGGCGATGATGGCTTACGAATTCGGCGAACGGGCGGTGAAGGGGCTGGGCAAATGGGCAGGCGGCGCTTTTTTTGTGCTGTCCTTCGTCCTGCTTCAACTGGTCCAGCTACATCCCGCTATCGTCATTATGATATTTCTCGTGTATGGCGCTTTCCATATGAGAATGGCCGAGACTTGGAAGCGGAGGCGCGAGGCGCGACAGGAGAAGAGGGAACAAGAGACCCGCTTGAAGGAGAAGGGAGACGCTACGCATGGAATGGATTGAGTGGTGGCGTCTGCTGCTCGGTTTCTTTGTCGCGAATGTGTTAGGGTATGGCGGGGGGCCGGCATCCATTCCGCTCATGTACCAGGAGGTCGTGACCAATTATGCGTGGACGACGCCGTCGGAATTTTCCAACATTCTCGCGCTGGGGAATGCGCTGCCGGGGCCGATCGCGACGAAGATGGCTGCCTTTGTCGGCTATGATGTAGGCGGCTGGATCGGATTGTTCGTCGCTTTGGCAGCCACGATCATCCCCTCCGCTGTGGCGCTAATTATATTGCTTGGCGTACTGCGCAAGCATCGCCAGTCGCCCGTTGTGAAAGGGATGACGCTGCTGATCCAGCCGGTCATCGCCATTCTGATGCTGGTGCTGACCTGGCAGATGGGAGAGAGCGCGATCGCTTCCATCGGGTGGATTCAGTCGCTTATCATTGCCGCAGTGGCATTCTGGGCCATGCAAATACGCAAGATTCATCCCGCATTGGTCATTGTTGCGGCCTTTGCTTACGGCGGGTTTGTCATTCCGCATTTGAATATCTAACGAAAAGCGAAGCTTGTGCCGACTTTATATATCGAGTTGGCGCAAGCTTTTTTTATTGTCCATGCCGAATGCTCAATAACAGGCCCGTTATGATGAACTGAGGCAATGAGATGTTAGATCAGCTGATGTAATCAGTGACAATTAGCCATAGAGCGGCTTTGAAAGCAACAGATAGCGGCGTCAATGAGGCATGATGGGTAAGTCAACTGCAAGAAGATTGATAGTTTCCGCTTTATTTTGTCACTTTTTCATGATGGATTCGATCATTCGTTTTGATGTAATATACATATATATGAACGATTCAATCACTCTTAGGAGGAACATTAGATGAAATTGCAGTTTCAGGGCAATACGGCAGAGCTGCGCTCCGGCATCGAGCTGCTGCTTAAGGATATGGGCGTAACGGAAGCAGAGGGCGGTATTGTCGTATCCGTCGAGCCTTCTGAGAAGGAGCTTCAAGTAGGCTTGCAGGGTGATCAGGCATATATTCGCTATGCGGAAAAACATCAATTTTTCCGGGGACTCGGATTGCTGGTGCAGAAGGGCAGTGCAGGAGAGGCGTTCGAGCTGAGCGAGACGCAGCAATTCGATACGATCGGACCGATGTTTGACTTGTCCCGCAATGGTGTGCTGACCGTAGGAGCGTTCAAGTTCATGCTTCGCAAGATGGCGCTGATGGGCCTGAATACAGTGATGTTGTATATGGAAGATACGTATGAGATCGAAGGAGAGCCGTACTTCGGCTACATGCGCGGACGCTACTCCGCTGCGGAGCTGAAGGAGATCGACGATTACGCTGACCAATTCGGTATCGAAGCCTTCCCTAGCATCCAGACGCTTGCGCATCTGGAGGAGTTCCTGAAGTGGGAGCCGGTGAAGGAATACAAGGATACGAAGGGCGCACTTCTGGTTGGATCGGAGAAAACGGACCTTTTGGTTGAAAATATGATTAAGAGCGTCACGGCGCCATTCCGCAGCAAAAAAATCCATATCGGTATGGACGAGGCGGAAGAGCTTGGCCGCGGCAAATTCCTGGACCATAACGGCCATATCAGCCGTTTCGATATTATGACGCAGCATTTGGACAAGGTGCTTGCCATAACACGGCGCCTTGGTCTGAAATCGCTCATGTGGAGCGACATGTTCCTGAAGCTGGCTTCGTCGAATGGCGAAGACTATTATGGTCATGAGACGCAAATTCCGGAAGAGATGGCAAGCCGCATTCCGAAGGATGTCGATATGGTGTATTGGGACTACAACCATGTCGACAGCCAAGATTACGAGACTCTGATTGCCAAGCATCGTCCGCTCGGCAACAATCTGGTGTTCGCAGGCGCGGTATGGGTGTTCAATACATTCGGCGTCAACTACGGCTTGTCTTTGCCTGCTACAGACACGGCATTGACCGTCTGTAAAAAAGAAGGTATCAACGAAGTATACGCTACGATGTGGGGCGACGACGGCATGGAGAGCAATCCGTACATCGCATTCCTCGGCTTGCAGCTGTATGCGGAGCATGCTTATACGGAAGGCTCGCCGGATATGGACGTAGTGGCGGAGCGCGTCAAATTCTGCACAGGCATCGATGGCGACACGTATTTGCAGTTGAAGTATCTGGATGAGACACCGGGGGCGGAGCCGAACAACCAGAAGCAAAGCAACCCGTCGAAGTTCCTGTTGTATCAAGACGTTCTGCTCGGCCTGTTCGACAAGCAGATCGAAGGCCTTACAATAAATGAGCACTACGCTGGCGTCGAACAGAAGATCGCATCGCGCCGCAATCCGGAAGCGGAGCTGGACTATCTGTTTGAGGTGCCGCAGAAGCTTGCGGCTGTGCTGAAGGTGAAGAGCGAGATCGGCATCGAGCTGAAGCGCGCTTATGATGCAGGTGACAAAGAGACGCTGAAGCGCATTGCGAACGAAACGCTGCCGCTTATCTCGAAGGCGGTATCGGAGCTGCGCGCTGCCCATCGCGCGCAATGGCTGAGCATGTTCAAAGTATTCGGCTGGGAAGTTATCGATATCCGTTACGGCGGCGTTATCAACCGTCTGGATACGGCAAGCATGCGTATCCTCGATTATGTGGATGGCCGCATTGAGCGGATCGAAGAGCTGGAGCAGGAACGCTTGCTCTACAGCACGACCAACCGCTTCAACAATAAAGGCGCTGGCTGGTGCAGCTACTACTACCGCATGGCTTCGCCTAATGTATTTTTCCATGTCATTAATCCGTTCTAAGCAATGGCTGCCAACAGGCAGAATGTGAAGAAGATCGCCGGCCTCCTGCCCAGCAGGGGAAAGGCGATTTTTTGTGTTCTTGTAGGGCTGGTTAAGCGGGCTGTCATTCTAGCATTATAGGGTAGGGATTAAAACATCCTGTGAGCCGAGCCGATTCGATTGCTGTCGAGTCGGCTTTTTTGCGTTGAGCGATGACGACATGAGTCGTCGTGGAGAGACGTTCGTCAGTGTCGAAAGCCGCGATATGACGATTCGTTGTCGATTCTATTATTTCTTTGTAAAGAAAAATGAAAATGATAGGGTCTATATTAAGATAATGTTTTATTTCGTCATAAATCATTGATTGTGAAATAAAATTACAAATATAATCGCTGTGAATGCGATAAAAAAACGTAGTTTGGAGGAATGCAGCAATGAAAACACGACAGCGTGTCGCCAGTCTGATTCTGGCCGTCATGATGCTCCTTTCGGTGCTGGCACCGGCCGTCTCGGCCGGCGTTATGGACCCGCCGAGCACCGGATTCGGCCAAGTCATCGACGTACGCCGAACAGAGCTGGCGCCGGGAGCAGCTTACACCTGGTATGACATGCAGACAGCAAGAGGGACACAGAAAGCGCATTTCGTAGAATTCGATCCTGCCAATGCCAATTTGGGCCTAATCGCCGGAACGAAGTCCGGCAAGGTGCGCGGCATGGAAGGTGTCACGGCGATGGCCGCTTATGCGGATCAGCCTGGCAATCGCGTTATCGCCGGCATTAACGGCGACTTTTATGAGATTAGCGGCAACGCAACAGGGGTTCCGAACGGTTTGTTCATGGGCGAAGGCCGTATCTTGAACAGCGCAGTGAGCAGTTACGCCTTTGGCTTGAAGGCGGACGGCTCGTCCATATACGGAACGCCTCAGCTGACCAAGACGGTGTCGATTAACGGCACAGCTTCTCCGCTGTCGCACATTAACCGTTTCCGCAGCGATAATCAGCTTGTCCTTTATACGACAGATTATTATACGTCGACGATGACAGGGAATGACGGCGATGAGGTTGTGCTTGAAATCGCTGATGGAGAAGTGAAGCACGGCTCCACGCTTTTGCTTAAAGTTGAAGCCGTTCGTCAGAATCAAGGCAATGCGCCTCTCGAAGAAGGAAAGGCGGTATTGTCCGCATCGGGCAGTGCGCGCAGCTTGCTCGCGGGCCTGAATCCCGGCGATGAAATATCGGCCGAGTTTGCACTGAGCGACGAGTGGAGCGATGTTCAAGTGGCGATCGGCGGCATGGGTCCGCTGATCAAGGACGGCGTCGTACAGAACGGCGTCGGCCCGGCGGGTGTTCATCCACGGACAGCAATCGGAACCAAGGCGGACGGATCGATCGTCCTGTTCGAGATTGACGGCAGACAGCCGGGCTTTAGCGAAGGCGTAGAGACAGAGGAACTCGCCGCCATGCTGGCTGATTTGGGTGTCGTGCAGGCTATGAACCTGGACGGCGGCGGTTCGTCGACGCTGGTTGCGAAGCTGCCGGGCGAGTCGGCGGTGAAAGTGATGAACACGCCGTCCGACGGCGGTGAGCGCAAGACAGGCAACAGTCTGCTGCTGGTCAACAAGGCGCCAGAGCTGGGCAGTGCGGCAAGCTTGGCGGTGCGGCCGGGCGCGGAGCGGATTCTCGCAGGCTCCTCCTTCCCGTTCACGGCGAAGGGCATGGATGCGAACGGGCATCCCGCAGCTGTGAATGGCGCATTGGCGTGGGAGGTAGAGGCTGCGCTTGGAAGCATCTCGGCTGACGGAATGTTTACAGCCGGGGAGAAGGCGGCGGAAGGCAGCATCAACGTGCAAGTGGGAGGCGTACAAGGCTCGGCAGCCATTGAGGTGGTCGACAAGCTGACGGCACTCGTCTTCCCTGATGAGACGAAAACCTATGAGTCCGCAGCAGTTGAGACGCTGAAGGTTGTTGCGACTCGTGACGGTCAAGTGATTCAAGCGAGCAACGACAGCTTTGAGTGGCGAGTAGAAGGCGATGTTGGTGCGGTAGACGAGCGCGGCGTATTCACCGCTACAGAGAGCAACGGACAATCCGGCCGGATTATCGTGTCTTACGGTGATCTGGAGGCTGTTATGAACGTCAGCGTAGGCATCCCGCCAGTTGTTCTGGAGGGTTTTGAGAACGGACTGTCGGCTTACATCGCTGCGGGCGCAGCTTTCAATAACGTCGACATTGCGGAAGAAAGCAATCCCGACTTCGTCCGTTTTGGCGATACAGCATTGAAATTATCGTACGATTTTACAGGCAAAACGGGTACTTCCGGCGCTTACTTGCAGGCCAAGTCGGTCGATGACCGGATTCAGGTGCCGGGCTATCCACAGAAAATCGGCATGTGGGTGTACGGCGACGGCAAGACACACTGGCTCCGCATGCAGATGAGAGACGGTAACAACGCGGCGATTCCGCTCGACTTTACCGATCAGGTCACAGGCGTTAACTGGACGGGATGGAAGTACGTCGAGGCCGCTGTCCCGACGGGCAAGTCAGAGCCGTTCACGATTGATATGCCGGTTCGCTATATGGAGACGAACAATGCGAAGAAGGATGCCGGCGCCATCTACGTCGACCAGATTCGCGCGATCTACGGTTCCACCGCGGGCGAGGATATTGAGCCTCCGGTGCTGAAGGAAATGGCTCCGGCGCCGAATACGACCGTCAGAGAAGCTCATCCGACGATTAGCGTCATCGGCGAGGATGTCGGCTATGATCCCGCCCAGCATCCGGCAACAACACTGATCGATCCCGACAAGATCAGGGTGTATTTGGATGATCAGCCCGTCAAGCATGGCTTGTATCCGCCGAAAGGCTTGATCACCTATACGCCGACCGAGCCGCTTGCCGAAGGCCGTCATAAAGCGAAGGTAGCGATTCGGGATTTGAGCGGCAACCAGACCATTAAGGAATGGTACTTTAACGTGAATCTGGGCTCTCCGCAATATTTGTATGAGACGCCGGAGGAAGTGTTTGCAGGAGGAACGTACGAAATTCCGGTAACCATTGAATCGGCTGCCAAGCTGAAGAGTGGCCATGCGGAATTCAAATTTGACCCTGCAATCGTGCAGGGACTGGAAGTGGTACGGGGGCAGAAGCTAGGCGAAGCCCAGTTGAGCTCTACGGTGAATGCGGAGCAGGGAACAGTACGTCTTGTGTTCGCCAATCTGCCATCCGCTTCATTGAAGGACAACGATGTGGCGGCGACCATCCGTTATACGGTGAAGAGCGATGTGATCGGTCCAATCGGCCTTGAGCAGGCCAAAGGCAGTGAGGTAACGCGCCAGCATGACATTCAGTTCGTTTCCGGTTCTATCGTAATGGTAGAGGGCGACGGTACCGCGAAGCCGTTTTACGGTCCGCCTCTGGAGACGATCGTCAAGAACAAGCTGAAGCTGCTGTGGAATCATGCCGATATCGCGCTTGGATATCCAGCGGCATTCACGATTACAGATGGCGGCAAGCCGGTCCGCGATGCGGTCTTGCTGCTGAACGGAGCTGAAGTGAAAGAGGCCCTATCCAATGCGGAAGGTCAGCTTACGACGGCTGGCGTCACTTTGGCGGAGGGCACATATAAGCTTCAGGCCAAGCAAGGCGACAGCTACAGCCCCATTATGTCCTTTGTCGTAGCGCCGCCTGCGCATACGGCCGCGCCGGTTAATATCAACGTCTCGGTAGGCGAGAACGCTTCTACCTCCAGATATGTCGCTTGGCAGACGCATCCTGATGTGTTGGTGTCAGTTGTCGAGTTGGCGGAGAAGGAAGGCTTCGCCGGATTTGACGGGGACCTGGTGAAACAAACGGAGGGCACAAACAGCCTGTACAATACGAACAATGACGGTACTTACCGCGTACATCGCGCGCAGTTGACCGGACTTAAGCCGGATACGGCTTATGTCTATCGTGTAGGCGACGGCGAGAGCCACGTCAGCGCGCAAGGAGAATTCCGTACGTCCCCGGCATCGGGAGATGGAGTGAAGTTCCTGTTCCTGGGTGACTCCCAGGCTTCCAATCAGGCAGGCTTTGATGATTGGGGCAAGTCCTTGACCAAGGCGGTGGAGCATATGCCGAATGCGGAATTGCTTATTCATGCAGGCGATATGGTCGACCATGGCCATGAGCAGGAGCAATGGAATATGTGGTTTGGCGCCGCGCAGGAGCTCTTCTTGAAGTACACGCTGCAGACGGTAGTCGGCAACCATGAGGTGACTGGCACGAACGGCAACGGCGATTACTTGGCCCATTTCTACAATCCGCAGAACGGGGCGGATGCAGCGAAGGGCAGCAGCTATTCTTTTGATATGAAAAATGTGCATTTTGTCATGATGAATACGGAAATGTCGGAGGAAGCCTTCAAGGAACAGGCGAAGTGGCTGGAGAAGGATCTGGCCGCCACGAAGAAAAAGTGGAAGGTTATCGTATTCCATCAAGGCCCTTACGGCAGCATTTATGCCAATACGAATGTGCAAAAGTATTGGGTACCGGTCTTCGATAAGTACGAAGTCGACCTGGTCATGAACGGTCATGACCATATCTATCTGCGCACGTTCCCGATGAAAGGCGGAGAGATTGCCAAGGAAGGCGAGGGCACCCGCTACGTCGTGGGCGGCTCTACGGGACCGAAGTTCTACGCGCTTACGGAGCGGCCATGGCAGGAGTTCGTTTATGACGAGGACAAAAACCTGTATACGGCAGTGGAGATTGCAGGCGATAAAATCGTCATTACGGCGACTAGTATAGATGGCGATCTGGTCGATACCTTCGAAATTGTGAAGAAGACAAAGCCGACAACGCCGGTAACGCCAGGCCCTGAGCCATCGCCGGAGCCGACGGATAAGCCGGGCCGGGTAGAAGTGAAGCCGGAGCAGCTGCAAGGCACTTCCTCGGGCGAGATCGTGATTCGTACCGATGTGCCGCTGGAAGAGCTGATTCTTCCGGGTCATGCGGCACAGCTCGCAGGAGCATCGGATGTCGTCGTGGAAGCGGGTAATCTTCGCGTCACGCTGCCTTCCGCATGGCTGAAGGAGCTCGCGGGCAAGCTGCCGGAGCAGCAGCTGGAGCAAAGCAAGATTACGCTCACGGTTGAGCGCTTGGCTAAGACAGCGGCTGAATCGCTGCTTGATGCAGCGGAAGAGCAGGCTGCCGCCGAGCTTGGACTGTCGGGCGAGGTGCTGGCGCTATCATTCGCCGTCATAGAACCGGATGGCAAGAAAACAACGATTGGACAATTCCAGCAGGCTGTATCCATCGCCCTGATGCCAAGCGCTCAGGCGGATGGTCGCTTGCTCGGCGTGTACCGTCTATCCGGTCAAGGCGAATTGACTTACCTGGGCAGCCAGCGCAGCGGAGAATGGCTGATGGCCTCCATCAGCGCGCCAGGACAATATGCGCTCCTGGAATACCGCAAGTCCTTCCTTGATGTGGCAAGCGGTCACTGGGCTGCAGCCGGCATTATGGAATTGTCGGCGAGGCATATTATTGAAGGCGTAGCGTCGGAACGTTTTGCGCCGGAGCGAGCTGTCACGCGAGCTGAATTTGCCGCTTTGCTTGTGCGTGCGTTAGGCCTGCAAGGGGAAGCGACAGCTGCTTTCACCGATGTGGCCGCTGATGCTTGGTATGCGAACGCGGTCAATCTGGCCGTGAAAGCAGGGATCGTGAACGGCGTAGGCGACGGCTTGTTCAAGCCGAACGCTTCAGTTAGCCGTCAAGAGATGGCGGCGATGATTGTACGCGCTTATTCCTTAAAAAGCGAAGAAGCAGTCGGAGAATACGGCAAAACGCCGTTCAGCGATACGGCATCCGCGCCGATCTGGGCACAGCAAGCGATCGCCGCGGCACATAGGTTAGACCTGATGCAGGGCTTCCCGTCCCAGACCTTCAAGCCGGAAGGCCAAGGCACGCGGGCGCAAAGCGCCAGTCTGCTGCTCAATCTGCTGCATTTAATTGAAAAGAACTAAATAAAGACATAAGGGACTGCCCAGGCGAAGAACTGCCGGGGCAGTCTTCTTTTTGATTTGATAGAATTGGCCATCTCGGCATTCACCCAAACCGCCCGCCCGCGCACAAATCTCCACTTGTATACCTATCCATTAATTTCTAGTAAACATATACATAATAGAACTTCATATTTACCGCAAAAGAGTGGAGGTTGCTTAGTTGGAACAGTATCAAATCGTACCATGGGATGACATGGTGGCAGAAGAATCTTCCGGTCTGAACTTAGAGCAATACGTTCCACCCGAGCTGGAGAAGCTCGCTTATCTGGTATGCAAGTCGTATAACATGGACGTCAGAGGCATGACGCTTATTACCTCCAAGCCGGATAAAGGAGGCGCAATCTGGCGCATCGACACCAATCACGGAACCCGCAGTCTGAAGGTGCTTCACCGTACGCCCGCAAGAAGCTTGTTCAGTGTAGGCGCACAAGAGTATGTGGTGAAGCAGGGCGCGCGGGTTCCCGGCATTATTTTGACCAAGGATGGCAAAAACTCTGTCGTAGCTGGCGGAAAGCTGTGGATTGTGACCGATTGGATTGACACGCTGACACCCGTCGCCAAGATCGATCTGGAAGGCGCGCAGACGCTCTGTCATGGACTCGGGGAGTTTCACAAGTGGTCGAAAGGGTATGTGCCTCCGCTGGAGGCGGGGAAGTCTACCCGTATATTCAAGTGGGAGAGCCAATATCAGAAGATCATGACGAAGATCGGCTGGTTCCGCCATATCGC
This sequence comes from Paenibacillus sp. NPDC057967, assembly GCF_042887015.1. NCBI lineage: Bacteria > Bacillati > Bacillota > Bacilli > Caryophanales > Paenibacillaceae > Paenibacillus > Paenibacillus sp. NPDC057967. The sequence continues at coordinate 146,396 of NZ_JBHVQB010000012.1, read as the reverse complement.
AAAGGCTTACCCCGATGCGGCGGCAAGTCCGCAATTGCTCTCGGTATTGGACACATTCGAGAATCAGGCAAAAGAGATTTTCACCAAGTTTCAGGAGTCGTCGTATCAAAAAATGATTCGTAAAGGAGAGCCGCACTGGGGGCTCGCTCACCAGGACTATGGCTGGTCTAATGGCCAGATGGGGCCGGGCGGCATTTGGGTCATTGATCTGGACGGTGTGGCGTTCGACTTGCCGATCCGTGATCTTCGCAAAATCATTACCAGCACGATGGATGATATGGGAGCATGGGATCTGGCATGGATTCGCGGCGTAATTGACGCGTATCATCGCGCCAACCCGCTGGATCGTGAGACATTCGAGCTATTATGGATCGATATGGCGTTTCCGAACGAATTTTATAAGCATGTAAAAGAAGTGGTGTTCCGCCCTGTCGAATTTATGGACACGGAGCTCGGCCCGATACTGGATCGCGTCATCGCAACGGAGACAAACAAGTGGGAAGTGCTGCGCGAGCTGGAGAAAGATAAAGCCAAGTATCCGGAAGGCGACTACACGGAGATCGTCACAGCGCCAAGCCAGCCGTACACGTACCGGGATTACGCGAAGAAGGGTCGGCGCGTGGAAGGCGGACGTCCGCTGGAGCGGACCCGCAGCGAGTCCAACATTATCCGTCTCGTTGTGGGGCCGGATGGCAAGGGTATCCTGCTGAAGCCTGGAGCAGAACCGGGAGATTTCCGGAAAGGCAAACGGTCGAAGGGCGAAACCGAGCCAGTCTACAACAAGCCGTCAAAGAAGCTTCGTGATGAGAAAAAGGGACGTCGCAAACAGAAGAAACGGAAGTCCGAGGAGCCGGTTTACTACCTTCCGCTGGACGTCAAGCCAAAGAAAGAGAAAGCTGCGAAAGCTCTGAAGCCTGGAAAAGCTGCCAAAGCTCTAAAGCCTGGAAAAGCTGCAAAAGCTGGAAAAGCTGCAAAAGCTGTAAAAGCTCTGAAACCTGTCTCGGAAAAACTGGCTAAAGGGAAGAAGTCTTCGAAGGCATTGGTCCCTCAGGCGCCGAAGGACGACAGAATCTCCCGCTCGCATGTGAAACGGCCGACCGAGGAGGATATTCGCAGGCTGAGAACAGAACCTGCCAGAAGAGCCGCAAGAAAGCTCATGGTACCGGAGAAGCCGGCCGGCAAGAAAAAATCGGTGCAAGCACCTTCGTCCAAGAAGAAAAAAGGCGCCATCGGCAAAGGAACATTCGCTGCTCAAAGAACATCGTATAAGAAGGCTAAGGTCAAAGCCTATATCCTCGCTTACCGGAGAAGCGAAGTGTTAAGGGAGAGTAAGCCATGAATATATTATTGATATGCACAGAGAAGCTTCCGGTGCCTAATATACGGGGTGGAGCCATTCAAACTTATATCGGTGGCGTCGTTCCTTTGCTGAGCCGCGGTCATAAGATTACCGTTATCGGGCGAGAAGATCCTGAACTGCCGGAAGAGGAGACGGTGAACGGAATACGCTATCTTCGGTTTGACTCCCAGGGTGTCCTTGATATCTATATGAGCAATGTGATCCCGTACCTGGAAGCGAGCACGGAGGAATACGATCTGATTCATATTTTCAACCGTCCCAAATTGGTGCTTCCCGTTGCTTCCGTAAAGCCGAATGCGCGTATTGTGCTGAGCATGCACAACGACATGTTCAATCCGCTGAAGCTGAACAAGGTAGAGGGAGACGCCATCATAGAGCGCGTCGAAACTATCATCACGATCAGTAATTATATCGGTGCGGCGATCTGCAAGGACTATCCGCAGGCGGAGTCTAAGATACGCACAGTGTATTCCGGTGTCGATCTGTCGAAGTTCGCTCCGTGGAAGCAGTCGCAGGCGGCGCAAAGAGATCGGGACAGTATCCGCGACCAGCATAAACTGGGCAACAAAAAGGTGATTTTGTTCGTCGGCAGGCTGTCGCGCAACAAGGGGCCTCACGTATTGGTCAGAGCGATGTCCAATCTGCGGCATTCAGACGCAGTACTCGTCATTGTGGGCGCGGCTTGGTATAGCGACGACCGGATTAGCGATTATATCGCTTATCTGCGGGCGCTCGCGGAGAAGTCGCCGATCCCGGTTATGACAACGGGGTATGTACAGGCAAGCGAGGTTCACAAATGGTTTTGCGCCGCTGACGTCTTCGTCTGCACATCGATCTGGGAGGAGCCGCTGGCACGCGTTCACTATGAAGCTATGGCAGCGGGGCTGCCGCTTATTACGACAGCCAGAGGGGGCAACCCGGAGATTATCCGCGGCAACAATGGCATCATCATCCAGAATCCGGAGGACCCGGCCGAATATGCTTCCAATCTGAACAGCATGCTGTCCAATGTCAACAACGCCCGCCAGATGGGCTTGCATGGGCGCAAGCTGGTAGAGGACCACTTCACTTGGAACCATGTAGCGGGTCAAATCCAGGAGGTCTGGGAAAGTCCGCCCGCCGCTGTGGAGGGAGCATCCGAATTCGTATCCGAGCCTGCAGTTGAATCTGCACCTGAATTTGAACTTGAATTCACTCCTGAATCCGAACCCGCATCCGAGCCTGCATCTGAACCTGCATCTGAACCCGTAACTGAACACGAATAGGTACCCCTATTCGTCTCTTATAAAGAGCAATACCCCCTTGCCGCTAGGCGAGGGGGTTTTTGTCATTGCGCCGATAGAGGGGCGTGGCGCGCCGGGCATCTGCGGCGCCAGCGAGGCTCCAAGCCGAGAAATTCGGCTTGCAGAGCCGCATCGAGCGCCCAGCGAAGCTCCAAGCCGAAAAACCCGGCTTGCAGAGCCGCATCGAGCGCCTAGCGAAGCTCTAAGCCGAAAAACTCGGCTTGCAGAGCCGCATCGAGCGCCCAACGAAGCTCCAAGCCGAAAAACTCGGCTTGCAGAGCCGCATCGAGCGCCCAGCGAAGCTCCAAGCCGAAAAACTCGGCTTGCAGAGCCGCATCGAGCGCCCAGCGAGGCTCCAAGCCGAAAAACTCGGCTTGCAGAGCCGCATCGAGCACCCAACGAAGCTCCAAGCTGAAAACCGCCTTACCACTTCTCACCGAATAAAAAAACCCTGCCTCCCGGGCAGGGTTGGACACCTCTAGTTAGTCCTAGTTATCTTCATCATCGTCATCATCGTCATCATCATCGTCGTCATCGTCGTCATCGTCATCATCGTCGTCATCGTCATCATCGTCGTCATCGTCATCATCGCCGTAGTCATCGTCATCGTCGTAATCGCTGTAGTCGTCATCGTCGTCATCATCGTCATCATCGACAGAATGAACGTTTACCTCGTCATCATCGTCGTCATCGTCATCATCGTCATCATCGTCGAGGACGAACTGAACCTCGGCGACATCTCCCCATTTAATGGAGCTGAGCATGTCTTTGATCGCGGACTTGCTGCCATTTTTGCCGTCAAGTGAATATTCCTTCGTGCTGCCGTTTCCGTATTCGACAATCAGCTGCGAGACTTCTTTCGATTTCAGCACGCTTTTAACTTGCTTTAGAATGGACAAGAAAGGATCCCTCCGTCTGCTTCATATTTTCAAGCTAGTATATTGTATAAGAGGGCAGTATCATTGGCGTGGGTGGATGAAGCGGGGTAACCGCATGTTTTTGCTAGATTGATGTTAAGAAAAAATAAATCAAATCACATATTGACTCTCACGTTGCGTAATACTTTAAAGTAAAGCTTGCAAGGGGGCGAAGACGCTATGAAGGTAAAAGAAGTTGCGAAGCTGGTCGGGATCAGTGTGCGCACACTGCATCATTATGATGAAATCGGATTGCTTATTCCCGATCAGCTGACCGAATCCGGCTACCGGGTCTATTCGGAACGGAATTTGGAGCAATTGCAGCAAATTTTATTTTTTCGCGAGCTTGGCTTTCCTTTGAAAAAAATAAAGGAAATCGTCACAAGTCCGGATTTCGACCGGCTGGAGGCGCTTAGGCTTCACGAGCAAATGCTGGTCGAGAAGAAGAGGCACATAGATATGCTGCTTCAGACCGTGGCGAAGACGATCCAACATGCGAAGGGAGAGGTTCAAATGTCGCATAAAGAGAAATTTCAAGGCTTTGATTTCAGCAGCAACCCTTATGAGCAGGAGGCGCGCGAGCGCTGGGGAGATAAAGCGGTCGACGAGTCGAACGCCAAGGCAGCCCAAATGAAAAAAGAAGGGCAAATGGAAAAGTTCCAGGAGGATATGAATCAGCTATATGTGAGACTGGCTGATCTCCGTCACACCGACCCGGCTTCGGAAGCCGCGCAGCAGTCTATCGGAGAATGGTACCGAATGCTGAGCCAGATGGGGAGTTATTCGCCGGAGGCTTTCAAAGGCTTGGGACAAATGTATGTCGATGACCAGCGTTTTACGAAAAACATCGATCAATTCGGAGAAGGGCTCGCGGTATTCATGCGGGACGCCATGGCGATCTACGCCGACCGGCTCCAAAACTAGCATGCCATTCAAACAGGGCAGAAGAGGGATACTCCCTTTTCTGCTGTTTTCATTTGGGCAGGCCGATTAATGGCGGTTGGCGTTTATGGTTCCGCATGTTTTTCCGCTTTAGGGAGTCACAAGTTTTCTTCATGCAGCAGACGCTGCATTAGACCAGGTCTTTACTTTTGAACTGGGCAACACTACGATGTAGGGGAGTATTGTTTAATGCTGCACAGCATGTTGCGGCTGACGCGAGTCTCCTATAATGAATGACAGATAGACAAAACGAAGCATACTAAGGGTAATTCAGGGCATAGACGTTTGGCTGCAAGAAGGAGGTTTTTGGCATGAAAATAGTGATCGCACCCGATTCTTTCAAGGGGAGCTTGTCGGCCAAGGAAGCAGGATTGGCTATGGAGAGAGGCATCAGGCGGACTTATCCTGAAAGCGTTATCAAAGTAATGCCGATGGCTGATGGCGGGGAAGGCACGATGGAATGTTTGATTAGCGCCACGGAAGGGAGGTTCGTGACCCGTACGGTTCTGAATCCGCTGGGGCGGGAAATCGAATCCGGGTTCGGCATACTCGGCAACGGCACGACCTGTATTATCGAGATGGCGATGTCATCCGGTCTGTACTTGATCGAAAGCCATGAGCGGGACCCGCTGAAGACTACAACTTACGGATTTGGCCAATTGATTACAGCCGCATTGGATCAAGGCTGCCGGGAATTTATATTGGCAGTTGGCGGCAGTGCGACCAACGACGGCGGGGCGGGCATGTTGCAGGCTTTAGGAGTAAAGCTGCTCGGAGCGAATGGGGAAGACATCGGCTTCGGGGGCGGCGAGTTGTCAAAGCTCCATAGTGTGCAGACGGACGGCATGGATCCGAGGCTTGGCGAATGCGAGTTCATCATTGCTTGCGATGTAGATAATCCGTTTATCGGTCCGAAGGGTGCGTCGGCTGTGTTCGGGCCGCAGAAAGGCGCAACACCGGAGATGGTAAGCCAGCTCGACGAGAGCTTGAAGCACTTCGCCGATGTGATCGAGCAGACGCTAGGAACGGCCATCCATCATATCCCCGGTACAGGAGCGGCGGGCGGATTGGCTGGTGGCATTCTGGCCTTTCTGAACGGGAAGCTGGAGTCTGGTGTAGCCATTGTAGCTCGTGTTACCGGATTAGAGGAGGCCTTGCAGCGCGCCGATCTGGTTCTGACGGGAGAAGGCCGCGTCGACTTTCAGACGGTTGGCGGCAAGACGCCTTACGGCGTCGCCAAGCTTGCACAAGCACATCGTGTGCCGGTCATTATACTCGCTGGCTCGGTCGGCGAGGGAGTGGACGTTCTGTATGAGCATGGCGTGTCAGCGGTGCTGAGCATCGTAAACCGGCCGATGACATTGGAGGAAGCGATGGCGCGTACAGGACCGCTGCTTGAAGATGCAGCCGAGCAAGTGATTCGAATCATTCATACGAAAGCTTAGGAGTATGCGTATGATTCTTAGCGCAGAAGTGATTCAATTGGGACCCATTATATCAGGTCTATTGTTCGCCTGTATGATCTTTATCGTATTCGCAACGGCCAAGTGGAAGCTTCATCCGTTCTTATCGATTATAGCTGCCCCCTATATTCTGGCGCTTGGCACGAATTTGGTCGGCAAGCTGTCCGGACAATCAGTACCGATCACTGGCATCGGCTTAGTGATTATATTGGGTACTATTATCGGAAAAGCGCTGGAGAAAACCGGGGCATCAAAATGGCGGAGTGACCGACTTAAACGGAGCAAACCAGCCATAATTAGTGGATGCAATCGACTGAAAACATCCGCGTTATGCATTCAATCTATACATAAGAAGCCGAGGCATTGCCGCTCGGCTTCTTTGTGCTTGCTTGACGACGCGGAACCAGTATTTGGATGAAGCGTATTAAGAAGAAGGGAAAGAAAAAAGATAGGATGAGTTGTGCAGCAGTTAAGAGACCTGGAGAAGCGAATCGGTCGGCGCATCGATACCTAGTTCCTGATAAGCCAGTAATACAGCGCCCGCGACAGGCGACAGTGCAGGCTCCATTGCCAAGTACCGTTTATTGCTGCCTTGAGCCAGCTCTTCAGACAGTCGCCTGGATACATAGCCGCTGCGGATGACACTGCCGATATAAGCGGTCTCCACTGTATCGCTGCTGAAGGAAGAGCCAATCAGCTCGATGCCGACTTTAAGCTGATGGATAGCTCGATTGCAGACGGCCATAGCGATCGAGCTGCCGCTTTCCGCAGCATTGGTAACGACAGGCGCGAATTGCCCGAAATGCTTGTCCCTCTCCTTGCTGTCGGAGTGGAAGCCTTGACGGGCTATTGCAGTCAAACTATCAAGATCTGCTGCTTCCCAGTGACGAAGCATGGATGCGACTAAAGCTTCGTCTGAAGCTCCGGCATGGCCGGCAAGCACTTCATATACAGCATCATAAGCCAAAAAGCGCGCAGCGCTGTGCGCATAGTGGCGAAAGTCGTAATTGCGGATATGCTGGCGTGATTCGTTTATCCCTAGAATAATCGATCCGGTGCCGGAGATCGCTACAATGCCGGGCCTCGCCCGTAATGCGCCAGCATGTGCCGCGACCGCATCATTCATATGCAGCTTGGGGCAATGAAGTCCAGGCAGCGCGGTCAGCTCGGATACCCAGGCGAGGTCCTCCGGTTTATCATAGCCGGCAATGCCCGCAGCGACACAGCGTACGTCTTTGGGGCTACTATTTGCGATGGCCAGTGCTTCAATGATGCTGTTTCGAACGTTATGAACAGCGTTAGAATCTTTGTATATGGATGCAGCGCACGGGTTGTCCAGATAAGCTAGCTGACGTCCCTCCAAATCGCATACAAGTACTCGGGTATGCGTACCGCCTCCGTCAATGCCGATAACAGCCGGTATACTCATATGCAGCAATGCCCCCCTGATTTACACGAATCGTGAATCTCGCATCTACTATCACTTAATAGGGTAATCATAACATAATTTGGATGAGTGATATAAAGTGATATCCAACAACTGGACGAGCGCCAGAAAAGCGTTGTCTACCGTAAGGAGGTTACTCAGATGAAGAACATGAAACGAATGCTGTCCATCATGATTGCCATGTCTCTGTTGCTTGTTGCCTGCTCAGAAACTTCCGCAGAAGAGAAGGATGCCAAGCAGCTCATTACGGATTATAAAAAAGCGATGCTGGAAGTAAAAGATTACCGTCAAATCAATATCCAAGATGACTCCTTCGTTACCGAACAGGAGAGCAAGATCAAAGCTTTTTTCACCGAAGAAGGCTCTAAAGTGCTTCTCAACCGGGAATTTATCATGTATCTAGTCTACGCAGCTAAGAATAAGCAGAATATCGAGCTTGGCGAGGTCAAATTGACATCCATGAAAGAGGAAAGCGATGTGTTCGATTACGAATACCGGATACCTGTGCGCATCAAAAACGGGTCAGGCGAGCGGCTGGAAGAGCATGAATATCAGGGACAAGTGAAATTGACGAAAGAGAATGGGCGTTTGGTAATTGCAAAGGAATGGAGCAGACCCATTAAAGCGATGGTTTGGTAGTGAGTTGTTTGTTTTCTAAAGAAGACTTCGCCGAATTGTTGTAACCATTAACTGCTTAGAAGCGTCTATTTGGAAAAGGGAAACGGGAGGTACGGTGATGACAAGAGAGAGGCATCGAGCGTTGCACAGAACGGCGGGACTGCTCGCAGTGGCGATCCTTGCTATCATGATAGCCGGTTGTCAGAAGGGAACGCCGAATCAAGCTGCAGTGGAGGGCTCGCCGTCGCCGCTTTCTACTCCATTGACGTTTCAGATCGATAACGCCACGCAAAGTCCGTCGGAACCTGCGACAGCATCTCCTGCGCCGACATTGACGGAGGAAGAACTGCCGACACTGGTAGATGATGAACAGACAGGCAGCGAGCCTGAGCGGCCTCACTGGCTGCGCGATGCGGCGTATGAGAACGAATATGCGACTATTCTGCATCAGCTTGAATATGAGACATTAATGGTGTTGGTTCGAGCGGCGGAATTGAAATTCGCCAATAAGGAAGAGGCTCCTTCGTTCGAAGAGCTGCGGCCTGAACTGCTGAAGTACAATGCCGAGCAGAGACTGGACCCGTGGCAAACGATATACGAACATAACCCGGGTTGGCTGCTGGAGCCAAATGATCTGCTCTATGCAGTCAATATGTATGAGCCGAGCCTGGAACTGTCCAGGGACGATGACGATAAAGTGCGGCTCAGCTTCAAGACATTCGGCCATTCCTATCAAGAGTATACCGTATCCAGACATATGGAGATTGAACTGCTGCGTTCCGGGGAGAATTGGCAGATCGGCGACATTAAGAGTCGTGCTTCCGAATTTGCGTTTGCAAAGGAAGATGCGGAACATATTATGATGCGTGCTTTTGAAAACGTGAATTATATCGGAGATGACGAGACGCATTTTCTGTTCCAGGACGATCAGGGACAGCCATATGTCTTTCATAAGAAGCACGGCTACTATTCCACTCCTGAGAATATCTAAGAGAATCCATGACAAAGAAAGGGCACCCTGCAGGGTGCCCTTTCTTCATGCATATCAAGCCTAGAACGTCAGCAAACCCATCGCGCGTTTGGCGGCGTCCAGTGTTTTGTGCGCTTCCTCGGAGGCTTTCCGTGCGCCTTCCTTGAGGATGCGGTCCAGCTCTTCGGAATGGACCAGCTCGTTATAACGCTCTTGCAGCGGAGCAAGCTTGTCGATGACAACCTCTGCCAGCTCCTTCTTGAACGTACCGTAGCCTTGGCCTTCGTAGCGCTTCTCGACGACCGGAATCGACTCGCCGGAGAAGACGGAATAGATTTCGATCAGATTGCTGACGGCCGGCTTGTTGTCCCAGTCGTAGCGGACGCTCATATCGGAGTCCGTCACGGCTCTGGAGAACTTCTTGCGGATCGCGGCTGGCGTATCCAACAGAAGGACGTAGCTGCTTTGGTTCGGGTTACTTTTGCTCATTTTCTTCGATGGATCATCCAGCCCCATGACTCGCGCACCTACGTCTTGGATGACTGGCTCCGGCAGGATGAAGGTTTCGCCGAATCGGTTATTGAACCGGGCAGCAAGGTCGCGTGTCAGCTCCAGATGCTGCTTCTGGTCTTCACCTACCGGCACGTGCGTGGCCTGATAGAGGAGGATGTCGGCAGCCATCAGTGCCGGGTACGTGAACAGAGCGGAGCTGACGGCATCCTTGCCGTCGGACTTTTCCTTGAATTGCGTCATGCGGCTCATCTCGCCGAAGTAAGCTTGCGTCTCCATAATCCATCCCAGCTCGGCATGAGCCGGCACATGCGACTGCATGAAGATGGTATTGCGTTCCGAATCTACGCCTGCGGCAACATAGAGCGCCGCGATTTGGCGGGAGCGCTCACGCAGCTCCTTCGGATCCTGCGGAACGGTAATGGCGTGCAGATCAGGCACGAAGAAGAAGCCCTCATATTCCTCTTGAAGCTTCACGAACTGTTGAAGCGCTCCTACATAACCTCCGATGTTTAAATCGCCGCTTGGCTTAATGCCGGACAAGATACGTTTACCCATTGTGCATTCCTCTTTTCTCCCATAATTTGAGTTGATTGGGGAACCAAGGCAATAAAAAAACGCCCGTCCCCCTGCAAGGGACGAAGCGTAAACTCCGCGATACCACCCGAATTCGGCCATTGGCCGCTCTTAGCCATGAACGGAGCAATAAGCGCGTTGCCGCGTCCCTTGCATACTTTCGATCATGTCTCCCGGGATAACGGGGGGAGAGTCCGTCAAAGCCTACTGTCATAAGCCGATGCAAGGCTTACCGGTTCGGTTTGAAGCGATGGGATCCATTCGCCGAATGCGGATGCGCCGGACCTTTCACCAGTCGCCGGCTCGCTAGGGCATACACAGAAGAATCGGGTACTACTTCCCATCATGGCTGTAGCTGTATGTTTCAAGTATTGATTATAAGAATAGCTGGAAACAGGAGCGGAGTCAAGCGTGGCGGAAGCGACATCCGCTGGAGAAGAAAATGTCTAAAATTGTCTAATGATGTTCATAATGGACTAATATCATATAACCTCAAAGGTGGTCCATATGAAGGAAGCGAAGGGTAAAAAAACTCCGGCCGCACATGATCAGTCTCAGGATCAGGATCAGGCGATGAAAGCAAAATCGATCATGCCCAGCCTTCAAGACAACCTGGAGCTGATCAGAAGCCAGCTTGGCAACAGCAATGATATCGTCATACGAGAGGTAGGGCTGCCAGGCAGCACAGGTCCAGCGTTAGCTGTAATCTATACGGACGGTCTAGCGGATAAGCAATCCGTCTCCGAATTTATTCTTGAATCAGCTATGAGGCGTGACCGAATGATGAAGGGAGAAGGAGAAGACACCGCTCACGCAAGTCCTCAGGCGTTGGCGAACGATGTTCTGAGCATTAGCGATACGAGTGAAATCAGCAATTATGGAAGTTTGTATAATGCCTTGTTGTCCGGCGAGACGATCATCTTGGTTGATGGCTACGCCTCCGCGATTGCGGCGGGAACCAGAGGCTGGCGAGACCGCGGGATTAACGAGACGTTGACAGAGACGGTCGTTCGAGGTCCGAAGGAAGCTTTCACAGAGACGCTGCGTACGAATACGGCTATGATACGGCGGAAAATCAAGGACCCGAATTTATGGCTGGAAACGAGGCAGATCGGGCGGGTTACGGGGACCGATGTGTCCATTATGTTCATCAAAGGCATCGCAGACGACAAAATCGTGGAGGAAGTGCGCCTCCGGCTGGACCGTATTGATATCGACGGCATACTGGAGAGCGGATATATCGAGGAGCTTATTCAGGATGAGACGTATACGCCCTTCCCAACGATCTATAACAGCGAGCGGCCGGATGTGGTCGCAGCAGAGCTGCTCGAAGGGAAGATTGCCATCATGGTAGACGGAACGCCGATGGTGCTTATCGTACCGGCGTTGTTCGTGTCCTTTCTCCACGCAGCAGAAGATTATTATCATCGGTTTGATATTAGTACCCTTATCCGAATACTGCGTTACATTGGCGTATTTATCGCCCTGTTTGGACCTTCACTCTACGTTGCAATCACAACGTATCATCAAGAAATGCTGCCGACTCAGCTGCTGTACAGCTTGGCGGCACAGCGGGAAGGCATTCCTTTCCCGGCCTTTATCGAGGCGATCATGATGGAAGTGGCCTTCGAGATATTGCGGGAAGCAGGTCTTCGAATGCCTCGTACGATTGGTCCGGCAGTCTCGATCGTTGGAACCTTGGTCATCGGGCAGGCTGCAGTTGAAGCGGGAATCATATCTGCGGCGATGGTCATCGTCGTATCGACGACGGCGATTGCCAGCTTTGTTTTCCCTTCGTACAGTTTGGCCAATACGATGCGTATGCTACGTTTTCCTCTGATGGGTTTGGCCGCCACCTTTGGATTATACGGCATTATTATCGGTACCTTTGCCATTGTGCTGCATGTCAGCAGTTTACGGTCCTTTGGCGTGCCTTATATGAGCCCCTTTGCCCCGCTCATTATTAGGGATCAGAAGGATGCGATCTTCCGGATGCCCCACTGGGTGCAATTCACCCGGCCTAGACTTGTGAGCCGAAGCAACCGACAGCGACAGCAGAGTCCCAAGTCCGCGAGGCCCAAGCCATAAATGCCAATTGTGTTGGAAGGAGGGAAGCTGTAATGGCGCGTAAAGCAGGATGGTGCTTCATCATTCTACTTCTGCTTGTGCCTCTTATAACCGGATGCTGGAATCGCCGCGAGTTGAATGATCTCGCCATCGTTGCCGCATTGGGCATCGATCAGATTAAGGGCAAATACCTCGTTACCGTTCAGGTGGTCGATCCGGGCGAGGTCGCCTCGAGGAAAGGCAGTAGCGGTCTGTCCCCCGTCTCGACGTACCATGCAACAGGAGATACGGTATTCGAGGCGATTCGCAAAATGACGACCGTCACGCCGCGCAAGCTGTACTTCTCCCATTTGAGGGTATTTGTCATCGGCGAGGAACTAGCGAGGAAGGGCATGGGCGAGGTGCTTGATTTGATGTCACGGGACCAGGAAGGGCGTACGGACTTCTATATTGTCGTAGCCAAAGGAACAACAGCGGAAAGAGTGCTGAAGGTGCTGACGCCGATCGAGAAGATTCCGGCATCCAAGATGTTCGATTCACTGGAGGTGTCCGCCAGATCATGGGCGCCGACGGTTGCCGTCCAATTGGACCAACTGATTACCAACATTGTGAGTCCCGGCATTCAAGCGACGTTAACAGGCATCGTGATTCATGGGGATCCTGAACAGGGCAGCAAACGGAAGAATATCGAGACGCCGGATACGCCTACTCATATTCAATATAAAGGCATTGCTATGTTCAAAGAGGATAAGCTGATCGCCTGGATGAATGACGATGAAAGCAAGGGTTTCAGCAATATTACGGACCGGTTGAAAAGCACGGTAGTGGAGACTACTTGCCCAAGCGGCGGCAAGCTCGGGATCGAAGTGATTCGGTCTAAAACGACCATCAAGGCGAAGGTAAGGAACGGGAAACCGGAAGCCGAGGTCGTCATGCATACAGAAGCGAATGTGGCCGATGTCGAATGCAGAATTAAGCTGACAACATCCAAGACGCTGATCGATCTGGAGAAAGCCGCTGAGGATGTTTTGAAGGAGCATGCCGAGCAAGCCGTGAAGAAAGCGCAAAGGTTGAAGTGCGATGTGTTCGGATTCGGGGACGCGGTGCATCGGGCTAATCCGCGCTACTGGAGCAAAGCCAAAGAAAATTGGGATGAACAATTCTCCAAGATGGAAATCCGATATAACGTGGATGTAAAGATAAGAAGAATTGGAACGATAGGCGAGTCTTTCTTAAATGACTTAAAGGAGTAGGATCGTAATGCTTGCAGTTGGAGGCATATTAACGACAGCCGTCATTATTGCTATGTTGGAGCTGCCAGGTTTATGGAAGAAGCGGCAAGTGAAGGAGATCTGGCTTTTTTCAATACTCCTGCTGCTCGGTACGGGAGTCGGCATAGCGGAGAGCCTCCATATTCCGCTGCCGAATCCGCTGGACTGGGTGTCTTACATATACAGGCCGATTGGCCAATTGCTAGATAGCGCGCTGAACTAACAGGGGATGAAAGCATGAAGATGAACGAAATGATGAGCGGCAGACAATTTGCTTTATTGGCTGCCTATATTTCAGTTGGCGACTCCATGCTTGTCCTGCCGACCATACCGACCAGCGCCGCAAAGCAGAATGCTTGGGTCTCTGCTCTCGTAGGCCTATGTGCGGGCTTATTGATCGTATGGCTCCTAAGCGCGATCGGCAAGCTATATCCCCGTCTCACATTGGTGCAATATGTGGAGAAGCTATTCGGGAAGTGGCTGGGTAAAATCGTATCCATTTGTTTTATCTTTTATTTGTTCCTTTCTCTCGCTGCTCACACCAGGGAAATCGGAGATTTTATGACGACCCAGATGATGCCGGAGACGCCAATTCAAGCGATCCATATCATGTATGCGGGGATATTGGTTATGGCTGCAAGACTAGGGATGGAGACAATTGCACGTACGGGTGAGTTTTTTTTCTCGTTCCTGCTACTGCTTTTGTTTGTATTCTTCTTGTTCTTAATACCAGATATAAAGGTCAATCATCTGCTTCCCTTCTGGGATGGAGGCTTAAAGCCGATCCTGCGCGGCTCGATTACAATGACCGCTTACCCCTTCATGGAGCTCGCCGTTTTGTTAATGGTTATTCCCAGCGTAGACAAGCCTGAGAAGGTCCGCTCCAGTTTTTTGAAAGGGGCGCTGTTTGGAGGACTCGTGCTGCTTCTCATTATTTTGCTCTCTATTCTCGTGCTTGGTCCCGATTATGCGACGAGAAGTATGTATCCCAGCTATGCATTAGCCAAAAAAATTGACGTAGGGAAGTTTTTTCAGAGGCTGGAGGTTCTATTGGCCTTTATGTGGCTGCTCACCTCCTTTATTAAATCTGCGGTTTTCTTTAACGCCCTTCAAATCGCCGTGGCTCAGACGGCTGGCCTTCGCAGCGAGAAGGGAATGGAGCTTCCATTCGGGATGCTGCTGGTGTTTTTCGCGGTGCTGATCTCTTCAAATGTTATTGAGTTTCTTAATGCGGATATATATTGGCCGTACATGGACATGACGTTCAGTGTCATTCTGCCGCTCTTGCTGCTGGCCGCTTACGCGATTCGCCGTGCCGCAGGGCACGGAAAGGGGGAGCTGCGGCCATGAGGTCCAAGGAAAAAATTAATGCCCGCCAATTTAGTATTCTGGTTATTCTCTTCTCCATTGGAACCCCCATACTCATTATACCGGCAACGGTGACTTCCATTGTGAAGCAGGATGGATGGATAGCTGCTTTGCTCGGTCTTGGAATCGGATTGGTTCTCACGAAGCTTTATGTAGCGGTAGGGAGTCTGAATTCAGAGAAATCGCTGTTTGAAACGATTGAGCAAGTACTAGGGAAGTGGCTGGGTAAAGCCGTAATCGCAACGATTATTTGCTTTTGTCTCGTTACGGCGTCGGAAGTGTTGTTTTTTATCGGCAACTTTATGACGACTCAAATTATGCAGGCAACGCCAATTCAAGCGTTTAACATCTTATTTGCCATTGTGGTGGTTATGGGCATCCGAATGGGGATTGAGACGATTGCACGTTCTGCAGAGCTGTTGTTCCCTGTATTTGTGCTTCTTTTTATTGTTTTGGTGGTATTCGTATCGCCGCAGATTCGTATCGAGCGGATTCAGCCTATGCTGGAGTCGGATCTGAAGAGCATGGTCGGGGCAACGATGTACTTCACAAGCGTACTTTCAATTACCACCTTCTTTCTGCTTGCGGTTTTCCCGGGAGAGGTCGATCGGCCGAAAGCGGCAAGCAAAGGGTTCTATAGAGGTGCAATGATCTCGGGGATAGTACTCGTTATTATCATTGTATTATGCATTACGGTGCTTGGTACGGATATGACAGCCAGACAGACCTATCCCAGTTATGCGTTGGCCAAAAAAATTAATGTGGGCCACTTTTTGCAGCGTATCGAGATCGTGATGGCCATCATGTGGTTTATTACGATCTTTTATCGGGTAAGCCTTTACTTCTATGCGGCAGTGCTTGGCATGAAGCAGCTCTTCAATCTGAAAGACTATCGTTCTCTCGTGCTTCCTATGGGCATGCTTCTGGTCGTAGTGTCGCTGATTGTACATCCTAATGTGATGCATAGCGAAGAATATAATAGAAGCGTGTGGGTGCCTTATGTTTCAACTTTTGGTATATTTCTCCCGATACTATTGCTGATCATTCATGCCATTCGCAGAAAAAAATAGGCGCAACACAAAATCACATTCTTTTTTACCAATAATCGCTGATGTAACTTTTTCTTTTGTGTGCTACGATACGATACGGTAGAAGCCTCTAGGGGCATAGCGCATGATGAAGAGTGAAGGTGATGACATGGAAGGGCATGCTGGAGAGACAGCAACGGGCAAAGGCAAGGGTACGAAGGATTTAAAGCTGTTCTACCTGACATGGCCTATATTTTTGGAAATATCATTATTTATGATGATGGGTATTGCAGATACGTTCATGCTGAGTGCGATCTCCGACAATGCGGTATCGGGCGTCGGCGCGGCGAATCAATTTCTGCATATTTCTATTCTGCTGCTGGAGGTTATCGGTAACGGGGCATCCATCGTTGTAGCGCAATACATCGGGTCGCGGAAGTTTTTTGAGGCGTCCAAAATTTCGGCAATTGCCGTTACGCTTAACTTGCTTGTCGGTATCGTGATGAGCGTACTATTCGTCGTGTTCAACGGATTTTTGCTGCGCTCACTGAACTTGCAAGGCGAAGTCTATGAGTTCGCGCACAGCTATCTGGCCATCGTGGGCGGGGCGATCTTCCTGCAAGCGATCATTAACTCGCTGGCCGCAATTATTCGTGTTCATGGCTTTACGAAGGAAGCGATGTTCGTATCGCTTGGTATGAACGTGATTCATATTATCGGCAACTATGCTCTGATCTTCGGCAACTTTGGTATGCCGGCACTTGGCGTAGAAGGTGCGGCGATCTCGACCGTAGCGAGCAGGCTGCTGGCGATTGTTGTCTTCTTCTGGCTGCTGTACCGCATTATGGAGGTACGCATCCAGTTCAGCTATTACTTTAATCTATCCAAGGAATACATCGGCAAGATATTGAAGATTGGCGTTCCCTCCGCTCTGGAGCAGGTGATGTATCAGAGCTGCCAGATTATCTTTATCTTCTATACAACATTCCTGGGCGAAGCGGCCCTAGCCGCCAAGCAATATGCGACCAACATCTCGATGTTCATCTATTTGTTTGCACTCGCAATCGGCATGGGAACATCGATTATGGTCGGTCGTTTGGTCGGTGAGGCTCGCCCGAACGACGCTTATAAGCGCGTCTGGATGAGCGTGCGCTCGGCGATCATTGGGACACTGATTGTTGTTGCGCTAGTGATGCTGTTCCGGGAGCAGCTTGTCGGCATGTTCACCGACGATGCCGATGTCTTGCGCATCGGAGCGCAGGTGCTGCTGTACAGCTTGCTGCTGGAGACAGGACGCACGATCAACTTGGTTATCGTCAATGCGCTGCGCGCAGCCGGCGATGCGAAGTATCCGCTCTTCGTCGGCATGTTCTCCATGGTAGGCATGAGTTTGACGCTGGGCTATCTGTTCGTCTTCCATTTCAATATGGGGCTTGTCGGCATATGGCTGGCGATTGCCGCTGACGAATGGCTCCGAGCCTGTATCTTTTACTTCCGATGGAAGAGCCGGGCATGGGAGAAGCATGCGCTTGTGCGGCCGGATAAGGAAGCGGACAAAGCAGCGGTTCATGTATAGCAAGTAAGCTGCGCTGCCTGCCACGACAGATGCCTCTGTGTGGCAGGCGTTTTTTTGGTGGAGGGCTTCGGGGGTGTGGGGGCGCATCGGATGATGCGGGAATAGGCTGCCTGACAAGGTGGTATGCTAGTGCTGAAGAGAGAAAGATCGTGAATAAAAAAGCTTCATCTGACGGGGTTGACATCTTGCTTATGTTCTGATATCTTTAATTTAAGATAATGCAAATTGAAATAAAGGAGGCAGGCGCACATGGCGAACCAAGGGACCAATGAAGCACTCGATTTATACATTGCCTTATCCCGAGCAAGCCAGTGGATCAATGCCCATGCCGACCGCGATATACGCAAGCATGGACTGAATAGAACCGAATTCGGCGTGCTGGAGCTTCTATATCACAAAGGACCGCAGCCCTTGCAGCAAATTGGAGGCAAGGTGCTGATGAGCAGTGGCAATATTACGTATGTAGTGGATAAGCTGGAGAAAAAAGGGCTCGTTGCCAGACGCGCTTCCAAGGAAGACCGCCGCTTGATTTATGCGGAGGTTACAGACGCGGGCTGCGCCTTCATAGAAGCCGTGTTCCCGACGCATACTACGATTATCGAGCAGGCTGCCAGCGGATTATCCGACGAAGAGAAGCAGGTGGCCAGCGAGCTGTTGAAGAAGCTAGGCAAATACGCACAGCAGTCCTATCATTAGAGCTTGTCCAGCCGTTATCCGGCGGAGGATGAGCAAGAGGGCTGCTTCTGCAGAACATATATCTTAAATTAAAGATAATAAGGAGAGATGGACATGACAACCAAAACAGCAGGTATTCACCATATTACGGCATTTGTTCGGAATCCTCAGCAAACCACGAATTTTTACGCAGGGGTACTGGGACTGCGGCTTGTGAAAAAAACGATCAACTTCGACGCCCCAGAGGTTTATCACCTGTACTTCGGCGACCGGATGGGCAGCCCGGGAACGATTATTACGTTCTTCCCTTGGGCGGATTCGCGCAAGGGCCGTATAGGCGGCGGGCAAGTCGGCATTACGAGCTATGTGGTGCCAGCAGGTGCATATGAGTTCTGGAAGGAACGCCTTGTGAGACTTGGCGTAGAGATTCAGGAAACGGAGCGTTTCGGTGAGCGCTACTTACAGTTCGCCGATCCGGACGGCTTGCGCGGTGAAATTGTGGCGCGGGAGGAAGGTCCGAACAGCGACTGGTCGTTCGGTGGCATTCCAGTTGACAAAGCGATCAAAGGCTTTGGCGGAGCGGTACTGTTCAGTACAGCGCCGGAATCGACAGGCAAGCTGCTGGAAGTCGTGATGGGCTTGACGAAAGTCGGCGAGGATGCCGGCTTTGTACGCTACCGCGCTTTCGGCGATTTGGGCAATGTCATTGAAGTGAACGCAACTCCTATGGCTCACGGCCAAGGAGGGCACGGTACCGTGCATCACATCGCAATGCGAGCTGTGGATGACGCCGAGCATGCTGTCTGGAGGCAGCATGTAGCCGCGCATGGCTATCAGCCAACGCCAATCGTAGACCGTCAATACTTTAATGCCCTTTACTTCCGCGAAGAAGGCGGTATTCTGTTCGAAATCGCAACAGATCCTCCGGGCTTTGCAAGAGATGAAGAGCCAGAGCATCTGGGTGAGAAGTTGATGCTGCCGGAATGGTACGAGAAGCATCGGGGTGAGATCGAGAAGAATCTGCTGCCATTTGAAGTTAGAGAATTGGAGGAGAACAAATGATGAAGCATCTATTCATAAAAGGGACCGATTCGAACGCGCCGGTATTGCTGCTGCTGCATGGAACGGGAGGCACGGAGCGCGATCTGTTGCCGCTGGCGGAGAGGCTGTCGCCTGCATCCTCCGTCCTTAGCGTCCGAGGCAATGTATTGGAGAACGGCATGCCCCGTTTCTTCCGCAGACTGGCGGAGGGCGTATTCGATATTGAGGACTTGATCTTCCGTACGAAAGAGCTCAATGAGTTCCTGGCCAGCGCAGCGGCGGAATACGGATTTGACCGCGGCAATATTGTGGCAGTTGGTTATTCCAACGGGGCGAATATTGCAGGGAGCTTGCTCTTCCATTACAAGGATACGCTGAAGGGCGCTGTCCTGCATCATCCGATGGTTCCGATTCGCGGCGTAGAGCTGCCAAATATGGATGGGCTGCCTGTCTTCATCGGGGCAGGCGAGAACGACCCGATCTGTCCGCCGTCAGAAACAAGAGATCTGGAGGCGCTGCTGAGCGAAGCAGGAGCCGAGGTGACGACCTACTGGGAGAGATTCGGGCATCAGCTGACCGGCACAGAGGTTTCGGCCGCTGCGGAATGGTTCAAGAGAACTTTTTGAGGAGGAAGCGTCTAAATCACAGTAAACATAATGAACACACAAGCTTGTGCAGATGCACGGGCTTGTTTTTATGGAAATAATTGCTGCTCATAAAAGCTTTTCGGATACCTGGCGGTTAATATTAGTAAAAGGGGATACTTTTTAGCGAAGTAGTATGGCGGAAGAGGAAATCGCTATAAGAAAACAATGCACATTCTCAGCAAGAACTGAAACAAGATTTCAGTTCATCGAAGACCAGCGCTCCGAATTTCGACTGGAGAAGATCTGTAAAGTGTTACAGGTATTAGTGCAATGAGCCGCATTCTTCGTTAAGGTTATTATCAAGTGTTTTAATGATTTGGCTAATTGTGAATATTGTTCAGAAAGGTATGATATTTGGAGGAAATGGATGCAGCCTAGTGTTGAGAATGGCAGGTGGATATTATTTTTTCGGACGAAATATTTCACTAACAGTGAAATAAATAATTGAATTTATGAGTGTTAGTATAATAGTTGGGCCATAATAACTTATATATTCTTTGATGTTATCTATATGATCGAATTTGAAATTATTGTATATGGAGTAAACTAGAAAAAGTAAGGTCTGTGATATTACAAGTAGTAATATAAGTGAGCTAATACCACGAAATGATTGATTATTTTTTGTGATATAATCGACTAAGAAAGAGACTGGTATTGCAATAAAAAACAAAACAGGTGTTATAAACAACATATACGTTGATATGAAATACCAAGTGTTATCATGCTGGGTTCGTTCGAACAGGCGCATTAAAGATATAATTATAGTAGAGAAAACTAAAGTAATGACTGATATTTTAATTTTATTCTTCATTTGATTAGTCTCCTAGTAGACGAATGAAAATTAGTATGATGCCAAAAGATACTCAAAGCTGACTCATTCCTCTGAAGCACTTGATAACTTGGTTGCCCTATATAAAATTCACCAGTATAAGTATAGTGAATGGTTGGATAATTGACAAGTAGATTTCCAGAAGAGTGATTAACAGTAAATTTAATTTTGTTTGCCCCGGTAAGATCAGCGTTAGTCAAATATGAATACTCTTTTTTCGAATTTATTTAGTGTCTATAACCTTGCTTTCATAAACTTTTTTTGAAAAACACCGTGCTTGTGTAATCGTATTTATTACCCCCTTCAATTCATCCCATTTAATGCTGATTACCTGCTTAATAACCATGGTGTTTATAATATTTGATTTAGGAGGAAGCGGTATGATCGTTATTGACCCGGAGCACCAGAGCGCCCAGGACAACTACAAGCTGTTGATCGGCAGCATTATTCCCCGACCGATCGCTCTGGTAACGACGCTGTCGGCAGACGGTGTGCTGAATGCCGCACCGTTCAGCTTCTTCAACATTGTGTCCTCCAATCCACCGATGGTGTCCGTCTCTGTGCAGCGAAAGAACGGCATACAGAAGGATACGGCGCGAAATGCTGCGGCGCAAGACGCCTTCGTCGTCCATATCGCCGATGAGACGTATGTGGAAGCGATGAATGCGACAGCGGCCCAGGTTGCTTCGGATGTCAGTGAAGTAGAGCTTGCAGGGCTGACGGCGGTGGCTAGCGACAGAATCAAGGTGCCGGGTGTGCTTGAAGCGAGTATCCGAATGGAATGTGTGCTGGAGCATGCCTTGCCGCTTGGCGGCACTGAAGATTCGCCAGCATGCGATCTGCTGATCGGCAGGGTCGTACGCTTCCATATTGCAGATTCACTTTATGAGAACGGACGAATTGATCCGGACGGCCTGAAGCCGGTAAGCCGGCTGGCGGGACATGATTACGCCAAGCTTGGCGAACGGTTTACGCTGGCTCGCCCGGAGTAATGTTCATACTAGAGAAAAGCAGCAGCCCAGATAGAACGGGATGCTGCTTTTTAGTTTGGAAGGGGCATGCTGCGCTGCATGCATCTGCAAGCTGCTGGACACAGCATCAGCAGCGGCTTGCTTCAATCGTTGCTCCATACTTTGGAGAGCCGATACTGCTTGGGAGAGATGCCGTTCTCGCGCTTGAACATGCTGCAGAATTGCGCATCGTTGACAAACCCGGCATCGAGCGCAACCTCCGAGACGAGCTTCTCCGGGTGCAGAATGAGCGAGGATCTTGCATAGTTGAGCCGCTTCACATACAAATATTGAAGCGGAGCTACGCCGTACTTCTCCTTGAACAAATGGCGAAACCGTCCGTAGCTGTATCCCGCGAGATCGGCAAGCGCTTGAATGGATATTTTTTGGCGAAAGTGCTCATCCATAAAGTTAAGCACATAATTCATCCGATCCGATTGCTGCTTGGGCGCCTTCCGGGCGCCAATCAGCCGGATCAGCTGAATCGACAGCTCCCCGACTAGCAAGTTCAGCATGTCCGAGAAGTCATCCTGCTGCTTCACGAACTCGTCTTTCATCCGCAGCAATATATTTTCAATCGTACCTTCTTGATCGTCCTCGAATACGCCATTAAGATAAGACAGTCCCTCGCGTTCACTATAGAAACCAACGAACAGGACGTCCGCTTCATGCAGATGCAGCTCGTCATGCTCGATGAAGGGGGCGACGAGGGCAAAGGTGTTTTTGCGGAAATGGTAAGGTGTGGAACCGATCTTCGTATGGCCCTTCCCGTAATAGTAGACGAGCTCAAAGCACTCGTGAAAGTGAGAAGGGATATAGTGCTTCTCCCGCCGTCTGGAGAAGAACAGAAAATCCATATTGTTCATGCCCGTTGCTCCCATCTGTTGATTTAGCCAAATCATATAAGAAATATGAGCGAATCAAGATAAAATATAAGGGCGTTGTTTGGTACAATCATATCATTGAAAGAAGCATATCGTAAACTTCATAGCGAATAGAGAAGATGAGCTGTGAAGAAATAAACCAAACCTACCTATAGGGGGCATAATGATGAAACGAAGTTTATTGGCTTTAGTGCTGGCTGCTGTGATGTTGATTGCGGCCTGTTCGGGCGGAGGCAAAAATGCAGGTCCGGCGAACGAGAAACCGGACAACTCCGGTTCCAAATCGGACAACTTGAAAGTTGTGTTGCTTGTACCGGGTACGCTTGGCGACAAATCATTCTTCGATGCGGCGAACAGCGGTCTTGAGCAAGTGGCGAACAGCCTGCAAGCAGAGACGAAAGTTATCGAGATGGGCGTTGACACCACGAAGTGGGAGCCGACATTCAATTCCGTAGCGGCACAAGACTGGGATGTTATCATCTCTGGCGGGTCCCAAATTACGGAGCTTCTGAACGCAACAGCTGAGAAGCACCCGGACAAGAAGTTCATTAACTATGATACTGACATCCCAGAAGCGGCAGCTAACGTATACGCGATTTCTTACGCAACGAATGAAGTATCCTTCATGGCAGGCGCTGCGGCGGCTCTGACGAGCGTATCCGACATGGCGCATGCGAACGAAGACAAGAAAATCGGCTTCCTGGGCGGCATGGATATCCCTGCAATCAACGCATTCCTGGTTGGTTACATCGAGGGTGCCAAATACGCTGTTCCAGACATCAAGGTTGCCGTATCTTACGCAGGCGACTTTGCCGATCCGGGCAAAGGCAAAGAGCTGTCCCTGCTGCAATACAACTCCGGCGTTGACGTTATCTTCAACGTAGCGGGCGGAACAGGCCTTGGCGTGTTCGACGCAGCGAAGGAGAAAAGCCGTTACGCAATCGGTGTAGACTCCGACCAGGCGACAATGATGGCTGGTACGGATAAAGAAAAAGCAGATTTGATCATTACCTCTTCTGTGAAAAAAATCGACCAAGCGATCGTTCATGCGGTTCGCGGCATCAAAGCCGGTACGCTGGAGCTTGGCAAGCTGGATGTTGTAGGCCTGGAGCAAGACGGCGTAGGCATCGTGCGCAACAGCATTTTCAACGCGGTCGTATCCGAGGACATCAAAGCTCAGCTGGTTGAAATCGAGAAAAAACTGATTGCCGGCGAGATCGAAGTAAGCAATGCCATGGGCATGCAGACTTCCGATGTTGACCAAATCCGCAATTCCGTTAAGCCATAACACACGGATTCATACAAGCTTTTAGCTAAAATAACCAAGGGAGTTCTTCGGCTGCGAAGAATTCCCTTCAATTCTATCAGGCCGCCATCGCTATGCTGCGAGGGGCTAAGGGGAGAACATTGATGCGGCAGAACGTGCTGGAGATGCGCAATATCACCAAGGTCTATCCGAATGGCGTTACAGCCAACCGCAACGTCGACTTCTCGCTGAGAGAAGGCGAAATTCATGCTCTGGCTGGAGAGAACGGGGCCGGCAAGTCGACTTTGATGAAAATCCTGTTCGGCATGGAAGCACCAAGTGACGGGGAAATCCGGCTGAGAGGCGAGCAGATGCGTTTCCAAACGCCGCAGGATGCGATTGCGAAGGGCATTGGCATGGTCCATCAGCACTTTATGCTGGTGCCGTCTTTCACCGTAGCGGAGAATATGGTGCTTGGTATGGAGCCGAAGAAAGGGCTTGGTATCCATTATGAAGAAGCGGTGCGCATGACGCAGGCGCTGTCGGAGAAGTACCAGCTGACGGTTGATCCAAGGGCGAAGGTGGAGTCCTTGTCGGTCGGCATGAAGCAAAAGGTGGAAATTTTGAAAGCGCTCCTACGCGGAGCGAAGATTCTCATTCTGGACGAGCCGACAGCCGTTCTGACCCCGCAAGAGACCGATGAGCTGTTCAAGCAATTGCTGGTGTTGAAGCAGGAAGGCCATACGATCGTCTTCATCTCTCACAAATTAAAGGAAGTGAAGGCGATCTGCGATCGCATCACGATCATGCGCAGCGGAACAAGCGCAGGCGTCTTCGATATGGCGGACGTCACCGAACAGGAGATATCGCGGCTGATGGTCGGCCGGGATGTTGTGCTCAAATATGATAAGGCTGAATCGTTCTATGGACCGCCAGTACTGGATGTCAAAGGGATTACGTACGTCAATGCCTTGGACAAAAAAGCGTTGAACGATATCGGTCTCACGATCCGTGCGGGTGAGATTGTCGGCATTGCCGGCGTAGAGGGGAATGGACAGGCCGAGTTGGTCAAGGCGCTTACGGGCGGACTTGGCGGCCGGGTACAGGGCTCGGCCAAGGTGAACGGCTCCGAGATCGTCAGCCTGGATATGCGTGCCATTCGGGAGCTAGGCATATCCTATGTGCCTGAGGATCGCATGAGCCAAGGAGCTGCCAAAGAGGAGAGCATCTCCGACAATATCATATCCACGCGTTATCGCAGCAGGGACTGGAATAAGGGTCTCTTTATGAAAGGAAAGTCGATTATACGTCTGGCGGAGAAGCTGATTGAGGAATTCAAGGTCAGATGCTCCGGCCCTGCACAGCCGATTGGAATGCTGTCCGGCGGCAATATGCAGAAGGTTATCGTGGCGCGGGAATGCTCCACCGATCCTATTCTGCTCATTGCCGAGCAGCCAACCAGGGGCGTCGATATCGGGGCGGCTCAGCTCGTCCACCAGAAGCTGCTGGAGATGAGAAGCCAGAACTGCGCGATACTGCTGATTTCGGCCGATTTGAATGAAATTATGGAGTTGAGCGATACGCTGTACGTCATGTACGGCGGTGAGCTGGTTGCTGCATTCGATAAGCCGTCTGAAGTGACGGAAGAAGAGCTGGGACTGTATATGCTCGGATTGAAAAAACAGCAGGGTGAACACATAGGGAGGGGCGTAACGTCAGATGCTCAAGTACTTTGATGCCATAAGAACACTGATATCGATTGCGATCGCGCTAGTTATCGCCTTCCTCATCATTGCTATGATCAGCGAACAGCCCCTGGAGACAATCAGAATTTTCCTGATGGGGCCGCTGTCGACTACGGCACAGATCGGCAATGTGATTGAGATGGCGATTCCGCTCATGTTCACAGGCCTGTCGGTTGTCCTGCTATTCCGCAGCGGATTATTCAATCTCGGCGCGGAAGGCTTGTTCTATATTTCGGGTGTAGTTGCTGCCATTGTCGCGATCTACGCCAGCATGAACGGCTTTATCCATCCTGTTGTAGCGATACTGGCCGGCTCGACTGTCGGGGCGCTGCTGTCTGCTATCCCCGGCATTATGAAAGCGAAGTGGAATGCGGAAGTGCTCGTTACATCACTGATGTTCAACAGCATATTGTCCGGTATTGGCCTTTATATCTTGAACTATCACTTGCGGGATGCGGCAGCCTTCGCCAATGTGTCCTACAAGTTCCAGGAGACGGCGAGACTTGCGAACCTGATCCCGGGGACGCGAATTCATACCGGTCTAATCTTGGTTCTCATCTGCATCGTAGCCACGCATTACTTCATGTATCACACAAGATGGGGCTATGAGCTGCGGATGACGGGCTCCAACCGCGCTTTCGCCGAGTTTTCCGGTATCAAGACGGGACGGGTCATCATTACGGTACATCTTATCGCCGGCTTCCTTGCGGGGATGGGCGGATCGGTGGAAGTACTGGGGATGTATTCCCGGTTTCAATGGTCTGATCTTCCGGGCTACGGCCTGGACGGGGCACTGGTCGCCTTGTTGGCGAAGAACAACCCTCTGTCGGTTGTAGGCGCGGCTCTGTTCCTCGCTTATATTCGGATTGGCGCCGATCAGATGTCCATTATGTCGGATGTTCCGGCGGAGCTGATCTCGATTATTCAAGCCATTATTATTCTGCTTATCTCGGCGGAGCAATTCCTGAAGATGTGGAAGAACAGACAGCTGCTGAAGGAGGCGGAGAAACTTGGATAGCTTCTGGAGCGTACTTTTTTCGACGGATTTTGCTTTCTCCGTCCTTCGCGTTACGACACCGATCCTGCTTGCCGCATTAGGGGCACTGATCTCCAACAAAGCCGGTATCGTTAATATCGGTATGGAGGGCACGATGCTCGTTGGCGCGTTAACGGGTGTTATCGTGAGCGCCTATACAGGCAGCGCTTGGATCGGGCTGCTTGGGGCGGTCATGTCCGGCATTACGTTGTCGGCCATTCTGGCCTATTTCACACTGAAGATCAAGACGCATATTATTTTGGGCGGTATCGCCATCAACATGTTCGCCTCGGGCGGAACGGTCTTTATTCTTTATTTGGTCAGCGGGGACAAAGGCACTTCGACTTCTCTGCAAAGCAAAGTGCTGCCGAACCTGCATATTCCGCTGGTACAGGATATTCCGGTGCTGGGACCGATCCTCTCCGGCCATAACGTATTAACGTACATTTCCTTGCTGGCAGTGGCAGGCGTGTATTATATGCTGAAGAGAACGCCGCTGGGCTTGCAGATTCGTTCGGTCGGCGAGAACCCTCAGGCGGCTCAATCGGTCGGCATCAGCGTAGCCAAAATTCAATTTATCGCATTGTTGCTTAGCGGATTTTTCGCTTCCCTCGGCGGCGCGTTCATGTCCATGGGCTATCTGTCACTCTTCACGAGAGATATGACGGCCGGACGGGGCTGGATCGCGATCGCGGCGGAAGCGCTTGGCGGAGGCAGCACGATTGGGACATTCATCGCTTCCTTAATCTTCGGGGCGACGAATGCGATGGCGAATGCGCTGCAAATTTTGAAAATACCATCAGAGCTGATCTCGACGTTCCCCTATGTGGCAACGGTCGTAGGATTGCTCGTCTATGCGATTATTGAGAGCAAACGGAAGAAACGCAAAAAGGGAATCTAACAGCTAAGGAGACGGACATTATGGTACGAATTATACTAGATACCGATATCGGGAGCGACGTGGATGACGCAATGGCGCTGGCACTGGCCATGCATTCGGAAGAAATTCAAATTGAGGGCGTCACGACAGTCTACGGCAACGTAGATCTGCGTGCTCGCATGGCGAAGAAGATGCTGCAATATGGCGGGCATCCCGAAGTGCGCGTATACGCGGGCCTCAACAAGACTCTCCTGGACAACCGCGAGATCTGGATGGCCGGCCATGAGGGCGACGGTCTGCTGGCGGAGGATGATCACTTGGAATATGAAGACCGTCATGCAGTCGATTTCATGATCGACACGGTCATGAGCAACCCCGGCGAGATTACGCTCGTTGCGATCGGTCCGCTGACGAATATTGCGGCTTGCTTAATTCGTGAGCCGCGAGTGGCTCAGAATGTGAAGGAAATCGTCATTATGGGCGGTGTGACCCGTCTAGGCGATAACGGCAAGCATATGCGGGTCGTAGAGCACAACATCGTCTGCGATCCAGAGGCAGCTTCACTTGTATTCCGCAGCGGCGCTCCGATCCTGATGGCGGGGCTTGATGTGACGCTTAAGGTTATTATTACGGAAGCAGAGAGAGCGAAGCTGCATGAATCCGGCGATCCGCTGAATATGGCGCTTGCCCGCATGATCGGCAAATGGTTCGAATTTGCGAAAGAAGAGAAGTCGTTTATGCACGATCCGCTTACGATCGCACTGCTGATCGACCGTACGCTCGTCCGCACGGAGCGCATGAACATTCGCGTGGATTATGATCATCGTCCACAGACGGGGCAGACGATTGCGACACTCGACGAGAACGGCAACGTCGAGGTTTGTCTGGATGTCGATCATAGCCGCGCGGTAGCGCTGCTCATGGAGCGCTTGGTCTACAGAAAGGCCAACGCCGTATGAAGCAGCCGAATATTGTCGTCGTAGGCAGCATGAATATGGATATCGTCGTGAAGACGTCTCGATTCCCTGAAGGCGGGGAGACGATTCTGGGCGACGAGATTCATTTTATTCCCGGCGGCAAAGGAGCCAATCAGGCGGTTGCCCTCGCGCGTCTTGGCGCGCAGGTGACGATGGTCGGAGCAGTCGGTCTTGACTCCTTCGGCCGTACGCTCATGACGGCGATGGCCGACAATGGAGTGAACGGCGACTATATTAAAATCACGGAGCAAGCTTCCACCGGCACAGCTTCGATTACGCTGACACCGGACGAAAATAATATTGTGGTGGTGCCTGGAGCGAATGACAAGCTGGCTCCTCCCGACATCAAGCAGGTCGAGTCGCTCATTCAAGCTGCGGACGCAGTTCTGCTTCAACTGGAAATTCCGCTGGAGACGGTGGAGTATGCCGCGGGGCTGGCTCATCGATATGGCAAGCTTGTTATCCTGAATCCGGCACCGGCTCGTCCGCTGCCGGAGAGTCTGCTGAAGCGTGTGCATGTCATTACGCCGAACCGGACGGAGCTGGAAGCCCTAACCGGGATTGCGCTTGAGGAGCGCTCGCTGGAAGAAGCGGTAGACAAGCTGCTGGAGAGCGGAGTAGGCTGCGTCGTGACGACGTTAGGCGCGGAAGGTTCATTATGGAAGCGGAGAGACGGCTCGCTGCAGCGCCAATCTGCCTATCGCATGGAAGTTGTTGACACAACCGGCGCAGGGGATGCATTTAATGCGGGATTAGCCTATGATATAAGCGCGGCCCGTAGTATCGGAGACGCAGTTGCTTTTGCCGCCAAGGTATCCGGTCTCGCCGTTACGAAGTTCGGGGCGCAGGATGGCATGCCGACGATGGCGGAAGTACAGGCATACTTTCAGGAATGAGAAGCGAGGGCTGCATGTGAGACAGATGAAAAAAATGATCATTGATGCCGATACAGGCATCGACGACGCGCTTGCCATTCTATATGCATTGAGATCGCCTTCTATTAAGGTGGAAGGGATTACGACCGTGTTCGGGAACATTAACGTAGATCAGGCGACGGACAATACGTTAAGAATGATCGCACTGGCGGCTCCTGCTTATGAGGTGCCGGTTGCCAAGGGAGCGGGCAAGCCGCTCAAACGGGGGAAGCCGGAATTTGGCACGCATGTTCATGGCGCGAACGGGATTGGCAATGTGGAGGTAGCAGCTTCCGCCCAGCAGCCGCTGGACGAAGCGGCGGCAGATTTCATATTGCACAAATCCGAGGAGCTCGCAGGCGAGCTAATCGTGGTGACGCTGGGCCGGCTGACGAATCTGGCGCATGCGATCGAGAAGGACCCTTCCGTATGCGGAAGAATCAAGCATGTATACGTAATGGGTGGAGCGGTAGGCGTTCCCGGTAATATCACGCCCGTATCGGAGGCGAACATTTGGGGCGATCCTGAAGCGGCTGAGCTTGTATTTGCTTCCAGCGTTCCGCTTACGATGGTCGGTCTCGACGTGACGATGAAGACGCTGCTGACGGGCGAGCATCTGGACAGGCTGCAGCAAGCATGTGGAGAAGGAAATGCGGAGGTTGTCGATTTCATCCGGGAATCGCATCGCTTCTACTTCGACTTCTATCGCACCAGCAACTACTTTATCGATGCAGCTCCGATTCATGATCCGCTTACCATATTGATAGCGGAAGATCCGTCGATCGTGACCACGCAACAGATGAATGTCAAGGTCATTTGCGACAGCGAGCTGTGCGCGGGCATGACGGTGGCCGATCTGCGCCGCAGATCATTGGTCGGCTCACCGATTCAAGTATGCACAGAAGTGAACGCTGCTTTGGCGGTCGATCGTTTGCTGCACGCTTTTCTATAAGAGCATCTACAGCGTAAGCAGTAGTACTGTGATTAGTAGGTTCAACCATAATCGTTCAATTGCAATCGTTCGTTCATTTTTAACCCTTTGTTCGGAGCCCGTGCTGGATGCACGGGTTATTTTTTTGCTCTCGATCGGTGGTCATAAAAGCATGACGCACTCCGGCCCTTGATATACATAATTAGATGGGATCTTTTTTGAGTTCGGGCAAGGACAGGAAGGGTGGTTGGAGCATGGCAGTGGATTGTGCCATTATCGGCGGGGGCCCGGCAGGGATGAATGCCGCGCTGGTGCTCGGTAGAGCCAGAAGAAGCGTCGTTCTATTCGATGATAATCGGCCGCGCAATGCGGCAACCCGGCATACGCACGGCTTTCTGACCAGGGATGGCGTGAAGCCAAGCGAGCTGAGAGAGTTGGCCCAGAAGGAGCTTGCCGCCTACTCAACGGTGGAGGTGAAGCGGCAGCGGGTGACGGATATTCGGCGCGCGGGTAGCGGGTTTCATATAGGGACAGGGGATGGCGGATGGTATGCTGCCCGCAAGGTGCTGCTGGCGACGGGGCTTCGGGAGACGCTGCCGCAGATACCGGGTATCGGGAGCTATTACGGCCGAAGCTTGTTCAACTGTCCGTACTGCGATGGGTGGGAGCTGCGTGACCGCCCGTTGATTGTAATTGCTGACGGCATGAACGCATTTACACTGACCAGACTGGCTTACCAATGGAGCAAGGATTTGATCCTGTGCACCAATGGTGCAAGACGTACATTATCCCATGAAGAACTGCAAAAATTGCAGAGTCGCGGAATCCGGTTGACCAGACAGCGAATCGTGGAGCTGGAGGGGAAGGATGGAGAGCTGCATTCTATTCGCCTGGAGGAAGGCTCGCGGGTGCGCTGCTCCGGAGGTTTCGTGTCGCCGATCTGGCGGCAGGCCGCTCTGTTTGGCGATTGGCTTGGGTGCGAGGTGAATGATCAGGGCGGCATACAAACTGATCGGTTAGGTCGTACGAGCGTGTACGGCGTATACGCAGCTGGCGATTCCTCAGTCATCGCGCCTGCGCAGGCTGTTATTGCGGCGGGAGAGGGCAGCAAGGCCGCGATCGGGATTAATGCGGATTTGATTCAGGAGGATTTTTGAGGGGGAGAAATGAGTTAGGGTTAGTGGATCGGAAAAATGAACAAAGGTAGGCAGATGTAAAGGGGTTCGGTATAATAGGTCACAAATTAGTGTTTCAGCCTGGCCGGGGTTTTGAATTAGGGCATATTAGGGGGAGGACATGTTTGTGATCTATTTGATTTTTATCATACCTATCTTGGGTATGATGCTATACATCAATACCGTAAAGCTGCTCAAAAATATAAAAGAAGGCAGAAATACCGCCAATCAAACGGGTTGGGGGGCAGTGCTGACTGGCTTGATCCTATTTCTTTCGTTTGTCGTGATACTGAATGCATTGTCCTATTAATTCAAAGTGAATGTCTGGTACGGCAAGTCTGACTATCTTGTGTTGGGGAGTCCATTTCGCTGCTATAGGATTTTCTCAACTTGCGCCGCAAAATTTCTTTATGATGTTCCTTCAGCAGCTCGAATTGCTTCTTGCGATGGCCGTTGGCGCCAGAAGGATGAGGGAAGTCGAATAAACAGCGTTCATGGAGCCGTTCCCCGGGGAGCGGTTTTTCGTCGTCGATGTAACGCAATACGTCCGAGACGGATTTGCCGAGCGGAATAACAATGGAGTCTTTCACGGCTGCAAGTTCATTGGCAAAGTCATGTAGTGCATACTTGCGAATGAGATTGGATGATAGCATCCGCGGATTATGGCCAGTGTAGTTGTCTCCTTTGCGGAACAGGGGATAGCGAATGACCGAAGTCGTGTGAATTAGCTCACGGCGGTCTCCGAATAGTTCGCTGCTATCGTAGACATTAAGCAGCTCCGGCAAGCCGAGCTCGTTCAACATGTCTATCAGATGGCGGCGCATCGTTCCGGCGAAGCTTGCCACGTACTTTGCTCTCCGGTCGATATCGGATAGGCTGATCCCGGACGCCAGGTCATCCTTGGCTTGAAGGAGTGAAAGCGACATTTGAGTAAAACCTGGCGTAATGCCGACGATGGTGACTTTAGCAGCAGGATTCACGTAATCGTAGGGTGCGTAGTACAAGGAAAGGTCGTTTTCTTGCTTCAAAAGTAAGTCCTCTATTAGAAGGTCCTCGCGTTGCCACGGCTGATCGGGAAGACCGGCAATGATGTTCTGATATGTCGCTAACTTCGATTGTGCCAATCCATCCGCCTCCGTAACATTTCGTTTAAGTAACTGTATCTTGTGATTGCGCGCAGCTTAACTTTATTATGCCATGTATTCGGAATAGTTGGCGGACAATCTCTCTGCAAGCAGAGAAACTCGGCTTAGAGGGCCGCCCGAGCGGGAAAAGGAAGCTGTAAGCAGTGAAACTCGGCTTAGAGAGCCGCCCGGGTGGGAACGGGAAGCTGCAAGCAGAGAAACTCGGCTTAGAGAGCCGCCCGGGTGGGAACGGGAAGCTGCAAGCAGAGAAACTCGGCTTAGAGAGCCGCCCGAGCGGGAAAAGGATGCTGCAAGCAGAGAAACTCAGCTTCTATATAGAAGGAGGGCTGCCCACGACGGGCAGCCCTCCTTCTGTCAACGCAGCGCTTCCTACTGAAGCGCATCAACAATTTTCTTGCGCAGCTCCGCGCTGAGCGGACCGCCGTGCGCGAGCTCCAGCGCCCAGACGACCGCGCCTGCGGCTGGCGGCTCCTGGAGCAGGATGAAATTGCATTCGCGTCCCGTCAGCTCCGCAACAATTTGCTTGTAGCGGTCGCGCATGATCGGGGAGGCAGCTTTTACCCACACCGAGCCGGCCATGACGATGTCGACAGGTCCCTCATCGAAGTCTAGGTGGCTGATGCAGCCAACCGTGGAGTAGGCGAGCTGGCGCGCGGAATGCTCCACGATTGCCGATGCCACAGGATCACCGTTTTCCGCCGATTCGAGCAGCAGCGTCACCAGCTCTGTAAAAGGAAGCTTGCGTGTGATCAGCTGCTCCAGTGCATAATCCATAAAGCTTTCCTTGTCGCTCACGCCGATCAGCTTCAGAGCAGGCGCTGTCATGCTTGTCTCGGGAGCGAGACGGTAGAAGCTGTCATAGATCGCGCGAATAACGCGGCGA
This sequence comes from Paenibacillus sp. NPDC057967, assembly GCF_042887015.1. Taxonomy (NCBI): domain Bacteria; kingdom Bacillati; phylum Bacillota; class Bacilli; order Caryophanales; family Paenibacillaceae; genus Paenibacillus; species Paenibacillus sp. NPDC057967. The sequence goes on along the minus strand of NZ_JBHVQB010000012.1, from coordinate 112,982 downwards.
GACAAGTAGAAGCCGCCGCCTTCGTCGCCGGACAGCTCGCTGCCGACACCGCCGACTTGCAAGCGCTGGCCGCTAGGCGAGATGCCGCCCGTGCAGACGCCGGAGCCGTTGATCGAGCAGATGCCGTAGCCTTTTTCGCTGCCGACCTTGATCCCGAGGAACGAGTCATTGTCCAGCGCATAGGTGGTGAAGCTGATCTTCTCCACCACTTCATTGAGGTTGCGCTTCTGGACCGGGATGTCCGCTCCTGCAAGTCCGAATGCGCCAGTAGCTACATCCTCCATCGATAGTCCATTTCTCGATAGCAGCAGCGTAATTTGTTCGTTCATCACGCGATAGGCTTCGGCATAGCTGTCCTTGAACTGCTCATGACTGCATGTGCCCGAGCGGATATGATCGACGAGCGTGCCGCTAAGATCGAATAAGAAATAATCCGTTTTGCTGTTGCCGCCGTCGACGCCAATTACATAATTACCTTTCATAACAGGTCATGCTCCTTAGTTGTACACCTTATTTGAATTGTGGCAAATAGTCCTTGTGCGCTTCCTTCAGCTCGTGGAAGCAATCATGTGCCGTCTGGTAGTCGCCTACCAGCGGGTTCATCATCAAGGCGCGCATCGCTGCCGCTTCGCTTCCTTCTACAGCTGCTGCAACGGTTTCGCGCTCGTAAGCCTTCACCATGCGCATGTAGTCGATGATATGCTGGTTGTCAAAGTCAGACACGGCAATCGGCTTCGCGCCGTCCTTGCCGATCACAGCCGTCACTTCAATGGCATCGCTGTCTTCCATAAATGGCAGAGCGCCATGATTCAGCAGGTTCACGACATGCTTCTCTTGCTTGTCGTTGAAGATCGCGTCCACGAGGCTGATCGCTACTTCGGAGTAGTTGGCGCCGCCTCGGGAGGAGAGCAGCTCCGGCTTCGAATGAAGCTCTGCGTTGGAGTAGATGTCCAGCAGCTCTTCTTCGATCTGCATGCATTTCTCGCCGCGAGACAGCTCAGCGTCCTTCAGCAATTTCAGTTTTTTATCTTTGAAGTAGTAATATTCAAGATAGGAGGACGGGATTGCGCCGACCAGCTGGACAAGCTCCTTGCTGAAGCCGGTGGAAGGAATGTTCTTCATCGTCTCGCTGTTCAGACCCATATCCAACGCTGTCTTCAAGTAGTCTTTGCCGTCTTGCTCGATGGCGGTTACCCAGCTCAGATGGTTCAGGCCGATATACGTAAGCTCCGCATTCGGCAGCTCCATGCTTTCGCGGATGCTCTTGTTCATATTGTAAGGGACGTTGCAGAGGCCTAGCATTTTCACATTCGTATGATTCAGAATCGCTTCGGTAATAATACCTGCCGGGTTGGAGAAGTTAATGAGCCAAGCATCCGGACAAAGCTCTTCCATTCGTTTCGCAATATCCAGCATAACGGGAATGGTGCGCATCGCTTTGAAGAAACCGCCGATGCCGCAAGTCTCTTGGCCGATCAAGCCGTATTTCAGCGGAATCTGTTCGTCCACTACGCGTGCAGGCAGCTTGCCTACGCGAATCTGGCCAAGCACGAAGTCCGCGCCGCGAAGCGCTTCGTCGAGATCCTTTGTTTTGACAACCTGGCAGTTCATGCCCGCAGCCGTTGTCATGCGCTCGCACAGGCCGCCAACAATCTCAAGCTTCCGGTCATCGATATCCATCAAGGCAAGCTCGTGAAGTGGAAGAGAATCCTTCCGCTTGATAATGCCTTCCATCAGTTCAGGTGTATACGTGCTGCCAGCGCCGATAATCGCGATTTTAAGCTTTCTCTCCATGTCACTCATCCTTTGCTGCATTAGTAAGGCCAGTATATCACGCGGTGCTATTTTCAACAATAAAAATCAATATGACTAAAAAGTTTTGAAATAAAATTTTAAAAATTGGATACTCATGCAAACGTTTGTGCCGAAAAGTGCTTGTAATTTGTGGCTATTACGTATACTATTTAGTTGCGAAAACATGACACGGAATAGGGAGCGGCACATGGCGATTAATGATAATGTCTTGATTAAAATCCGCGAACGCAAAGACAGTCTGACGCCTGTTGAACGGCTGGTCGCGGAATATATATTAGCCAATAAAGAAGAGATTCCGCATCTCTCGATCAAAAGCCTTGCGCAAGCGAGCAAGACGAGCGATGCATCCGTCCTGCGTTTCTGCAAGACGATGGGCTACAACGGCTACCGCAGCTTTATCGTCAGCATCTCGGCTTCGTTAGGCTCGATGGACGAGGATTCGGTTGACCAATATACAGATATCCAGCCTGGAGATGAGCTCATGACGATCATCTCCAACATAAGCCGGAACAATATGCGCTCTATCGAGGATACGTTGAGCGTGCTCGACCGATCAGCCGTGGAGCGGGCTGTTCATGCACTGCGCACGAGCAAGCGGATTATCTTCTTCGGAATCGGCGCTTCCGGCTTGGTAGCGCAGGATGCGGAGCAGAAGTTCACGCGCATCAATATGATGTGCCATGCCTTTCTGGACGGACACAGCCAGCTTACAGCTGCTGCGCTGTTGACCAAAGACGATGTGGCGATCTTCATCTCCAATTCTGGCGATACGATCGAAATTCTGGACTCGCTGGAGATTGCGAAGAAGAACGGCGCCCATATCGTAGCGATCACCAAGTACGGCAAGAGCGAGTTGTCCAGCCGCGCTGATACGCTGCTCAGCATCTCTACACCGGAGATTTCGATCCGAAGCGGAGCGATGGGCTCGCGTATCGCGATGCTGACGATCATCGATATGCTGTTTGCCGGGGTGGCAAGCGCGGATTATCAGCAAGTGAAGAAATATTTGTCCAAGAGCCGCAGCATTATTGCAAACAAGCGGAGAAGATAACAGAGCTGCCTATATGGTAGTTGATGACAACCACTGTCCTTCGGGACGGTGGTTTTTTATTTCAGCCAAGAGGGAAACTACAAGGCAGTCCCCATACGGCTTCCTATGGGGAAACCGCGAGTGCCGCGTTCGACACAGATTGTGCAAGGGGTACAAATTGTGATATAAAATGCCAAATATAAGTTTCAACTTAAAAATTTATTTCAAAATCTATTGACGAGATTGAAATAAAAGTTTTAATATAGAGTCAGCAACACAACAGAAATGAAACGATCACTCGGGATGACACACAGAAACGAACCCAAGCCATGATCACGTTAGGGGAATCACTATGAATGACTATCTTGCAAGCTTAACGACGGAGGGGATTAATGCCGAAACGGCCATGATTGACGAGTTGACGACAGAGCAAATGCTGAAACTCATCAATCAGGAAGACGCGACGGTGCCTACAGCGGTCGCCGCTGAGCTGCCTCAAATTGCAGCTGCGGTGGAAGCGCTTCATCGGGTGCTGGCAAGCGGGGGCCGTATGTTCTACATCGGCGCGGGAACATCGGGGAGACTTGGTGTGCTTGACGCTTCAGAATGTCCACCGACCTTCGGAACCGATCCCTCATTGGTACAGGGTCATATCGCAGGCGGAGACATCGCACTGCGGGTAGCTGTGGAAGGCTGTGAAGATGACGGCGAAGAAGGAAAAGCGTTAATCGATCGCATTGGCGTAACAGCTGGCGACGCGGTAATCGGAATTTCCGCAAGCGGAAGCGCTGCTTTCGTCATCGAAGGACTGCGAAGAGCAGGCGAGATTGGCGCGACGACGATTAGCGTTGTCAACAACAAAGGAACGAAGCTTGGCGAAGTAAGCTCCATTACGATTGCGCCGGTTGTTGGACCGGAGGTAATCGCGGGCTCCACAAGATTGAAAGCAGGGACGGCGCAGAAGCTGGTGCTGAACATGCTGACGACGGGCACGATGGTGAAGCTGGGCAAGACGTATAATAACTTGATGGTTGATATGAAAGCGAGCAACAAAAAGCTGTATGATCGTGCGGTGCGCATGATCAGAATGACGACCGGGGTTGACCACGACACGGCCAAGGACACATTGCAGCAAGCGAAAATGGACTGCAAGCTGGCGATCATGATGATCAAGTCCGGGCTTAAAGCCGATGAGGCGCGGAAGATGCTGTCTGATTGCGGAGGCAGCCTGAAGAGAGCTATTCGCGTTTGCGCTAAAGTAATGTAAGCTTGCTTGGCCGGATGTGGGTATATAGAATGAAATGATTAAAGGGAGGATCTTAGCAATGAAAAGAAAATCGAAATTTGCTGCAACTGTTTTGGCTCTCATGCTTTCTGTAGGCGCACTTTCCGCTTGCGGATCCAGTAACAACAATGCTGGTCCAAGCAACTCGCCTAGCCCGTCCGCTTCTACAGGAACGGAAGGCGAAGCTGCGAAAGACACCATCACGGCGCTGCTTCCGCCGGTGTCTCCTAAGTACCAAGAGAACTTCAAGCAAATGGAAGCCGACTTCAACAAGCTTTATCCTAACCTGACTTTGAAAATCGAACCTGCAAGCTGGGAAGACATGACACAAAAGCTTGACACACAAGTAAACGCGGGCAGTCCTCCTGATCTTGCTTTCATGGGCTCCGACGGTATCTCCAAGTATGCGCAAATGGGCATGCTGATGGATATTAAAGACCTTGTTACACCAGAGATGGTAGCTGACTTCGACGAAGCTCCGCTGGAATACATGAAGAACGGCGAAGGCCTGTACGGTTTGCCAGGATACATGGAAGTTCACTCTATTGGCGGCAACAAGCAAATGCTTGAAGATGCGGGAATCGACTGGAAGAAAGTACAGCAAGAAGGCTGGACTTATGAAGAGTTCCGTGAAGCGATCAAAGCTGGCGTCAAAACTGAAAACGGCAAAACGCGTTACGGTTTCGTATTCGCAACAGCTGGTGTAGCTTCCAAGGATTACCTGAGCATTTTGGTGAAAAACGCAGGCATGCCTTCGCCATTCACAAAAGATCATAAGTATTCCTACACAAGCAAAAACTATCTGGAAGTATTGAAAGCAATTCGCCAAATGATCGACGACGGCTCCATGCCGAAAGAGCTGAGCTCCGTTGACGCCGGCAAGCGCTGGAACATGTTCCTGACTGGCCAAACGATGATCACGGGTAAAGGACTGGCGGTATTCGAAAACTCCGCTAACCAAAACAACAAGAAAATCGAAGCAAATGATGGAAGCGCTGTTGCGGACAGTATAGCTGTAGATTACATTGCATTGCCAGTGCCTTCCTTCGCGGGCCAAGAAGCGGTATCCCATGCCGTTGTCGACGGATATGTAGCGTTCCGCGGCAAGAAAGAGCCAACTGAAGAGCATAAAGCAAACATTGTTAAAGCAGCTTACTTCCTGGCAAGCGGTCAAGTAGCAGCTACAACAAATGGAGACCTGTTCGCAGCTCATATCACGAACAGTGCTCGTGAAATCGCTAAAACAATGGAATCCACTCGTAACCCTGACAACATCGCGGCTGTAGAGAAGATGCTGGAGCATGCTGCACCGGCACGTCCTGACATCCCTGTAGAGCTGGGCGCGAAAGCGATCAAAGTAGAAAACGAAGTTGTCATTCCGAAGCTGCAAGCCTTACTTGCTGGCGAGATTTCGCCGGAAGACATGTACGAAGCAGTTAAGAAAGCTGCAATCGATGCCTTTGGCGCAGATGGAGTTGTACAAGAGTAATACAGTTCAATCCCATCGTATGCATTCGAGGGTGAGCGACCGCGTTTGAGCGGAGGTTTTGATCGCCGATAAAATTCGGCAAGATTAACGCTCGGATAGCCGCCCCCTGATCGGGGGGGCTATCCGATTATGTTTTCGGCGAAGTTAGCGGTAGTGAAAGGAGTCCTGAATGATGGCTCGAGCATCAAGCATCAAGAATCGTCTTAATAAGGGCGATAGCGTATGGGCGTACGCATTTATTGCAGTAGCGCTCGTCGTATATGCGCTATTCACAGCGTATCCCGTTATAAGTGCACTACTTATCAGTTTTCAGGAATACCGTCCATTAGGCTCCAGCTATATTGGAATTGACAATTACGCGAGTATCTTCAAGAGCGAGCTCTTCGGCAAAGCTTTGTGGAACACGCTAGTCTATACGGTACTGACGGTTCCGGTTGCGCTGATTCTCTCCTTCGGTGTTGCCATTATGATTATGCCGCTTAAGAAATGGGCACAGACAACGTTCAAGGCGATCTATTACTTGCCAGCTGTAGCATCAGGCGTAGCGTTGTCCGTTGTATGGCTGTGGATCTATGATCCAATGCCGGGCGGCATACTCAATCAGCTGATCGGACTTCTCGGCATCGAGAATCAGAACTGGCTGGGCTCCAGCTCTACGTCCATGTTCTCACTCGTGCTGATGTCCTGGCTATCCAGCCACGGAACGAGCATCATCATTTATGTAGCCGCGCTGCTTGGCATCGACGAAAGCTACTATGAAGCGGCGGAGATTGATGGCGCGACGTTCTGGCAGAAGATGTGGCATATCGTAATTCCATGTTTGAAGCCAACCACTTTGTTCTTGCTCGTAACCGGCGTTATCGGCTCCTTCCAGGTATTCCAGAATGCATACCTGATGACAGGCGGCGGACCGGACCATTCCACAACAATGGTGGGCTTGCTTATCTTTGATACGGCGTTCAAATATTTCGAATTCGGCAAAGCGGCGGCTCAATCGCTTATCCTTGCCTTGATTATCGGCATCATCGCGTTTATCCAGTTCAAGTTCCTGGGCAAAGACGTGGAATACTAGTAGAAGGAGGGACCCGAATTGGCCCTGTTTAACAACCACTTGGGAAATCGCGCAGCCAGATATACACGCAACACGATCATTGTTGTCCTCCTTCTGCTGTTTGCGTTAGCGACTTTGTTCCCAATTTATTTCATGATTATGTCGTCCTTCGGGGACCCCGTAGAAGCCGGAGCGATCAGCTATTCGATCTGGCCAAGCAAGTTCTCGTTCGAATCGTATAAGTTTTTCTTCAATTTTAGCGAGTACTCGTATCGCTGGTTACTGAACTCTTTAATTGTTGCTACGGTCGTTATGGTTTCTAACGTCATATTTGCTACGATGGCGGGCTATGCGTTTGGCAAGATCAACTTCAAAGGACGCAACGTGCTGTTCGCCGTATTGCTGGCGGCTATGATGATTCCTTACCAGGTTACGCAAGTGCCGCTGTACATTCTGATCGTGAACATTTTCGAGATTCAGAATACGTATCAAGCGCTCATTATGCCATCTCTCGTTACGGTCTATAATATCTTCCTGGCGAAGCAGTTCATGAGCTCGATTCCGAAGGAGATATTGGAGAGCGCCAAGGTAGAGGGTGCGAGCCAGTTCAAGATTTTGACCAAAATCATTATGCCTTTGTCCAAAACCGTTATGGCCGTTATGGCGATCCTGACATTCATGGAAAATTGGAATACGTTCTTCTGGCCGTTCCTGGTCACGAACACCATGGATATGCAGACGATTCAAGTCGGTCTGAAAAACTTCCGCTTTGCCAACACGACGTTCTTTGCTCCAATGATGGCGGGTGCGACCATTTCAGCGGTTCCGATGTTCATTCTGTTCTTCAGCCTGCAGCGTTACTTCCTGGAGGGTGTAACAGTCGGCGCGGTCAAAGGTTAACATTTGCGCTTACAAGGCTGCGGCTCCTGCCGCAGCCTTGGTATTAGGAACGGTTCATGGAAGAGGAGGGACAGCATGATTACAACCTGGAATGAGCGATATCGCTCGGAAGTGATCGATTTGTGGAATAAGGAAGCCGTTAAGGACAGCTACAAGGAGATGACGGAAGAGGACTTCTCCCGGATCTTCACGAATCATGCCAACTTCGACCCCGCCTGCACGTTCGTATGGCTGGAGGATGGCCGGGTAACGGGCTTTGCCTGCGGCTGTACGGGAGACGAGCTCCCGCTTGGCGATGCCGCCGGATATATCACCTGCATTGTGCTGGATTCTGGTTCAGATAAGCAGGAACAGTATGCCGGATTGCTGGAGGCTATGGAGGATCGCTTCCTGGAGCTGGGCAAGCGGCAGGCGGAGGTCCTGTTCTTTAACCCGATGCAATTGCCTTGGTACATCCCGGATACGGATTGCCACGAGCATAATAATGCGCCGGGCGTGCCTGTCGGAAGCGGCCTGCATCAGTTTCTGCTGCAGGAGGGTTACACGGAACGGGCGACGCAATGCGCGATGTATCTGAAGCTTGGTGGCTTCGAGGTGCCGGAGAGTATTCTGGCGAAGGAAGAGAAGGCTGCGGCAGAGGGTTACATGGTTGAATTGCTGGATACGTCGAAGCATACCGGCATCGCCGAGATGCTGGAGACGCTCGGCAATCCGCTATGGACGAGAGAGATTGGCGGCAGCGCGGAGTCGGGTACGCCGGTTGTTATCGCAGCGCATGAAGGGAAGGCGGCAGGCTTTGCCGGACCTGTGATCAGGCAGCCTAACGGACGCGGCTATTTTGCCGGTATCGGGGTTACGCCTCAGCATGAAGGCCATGGACTTGGCTCAAGCCTGTTCTTCCGTCTATGCGAAGCCTTTCAGAATATTGGCACTGACTATATGTCGTTGTATACAGGCAGCAACAATCCTGCCATACGCATCTATGAAAAAGCCGGATTTCAGACGGTGAAAACATTCGCTATCATGAGGAAGGAGCTTGTATAACCATGAGTGAGAGACAACCGATTACGATTCTGGGCATTGGGGCCCATGTAGGTGACGTTGAGCTGGTAGCGGGAGGCGTGCTTGCAAGCCATTACTTGAAGGGCGACAAGATCGCGACGCTGGCGCTGACAGCGGGCGAGCGCGGTGTGCCGGACTGGCAGGACGTGAATGAATACCGCGAGCAAAAAGTACGCGAGGCGCATACCTTCGCCAATATGCTTGGCGGCGAGGCACGTGTATTCGAGATTCCGGACGGCGAGATTCAGGATGATCAAGAAATTCGTCTGCGCGTCTGCGATGTAATTCGCGAGGTGAAGCCGAACATCATCATTACGCATCACTGCAACAGTATGCATAAGGACCATGCAACAACTCATCGTATCGTCAACGATGCGCGATTCTTCGCCGGTTTGCGGGCGATGGAGCGCGAGCATCCGGCGCATTTTGCAGCGAAGCTGTACTACGGCGAGAACTGGGAAGATGCGGTTGACTATGTTCCTTATGTCTACGTGGACTTCAATCAAGAAGCGTTCGACCTGTGGATCGAAGCTTTGTCCACGCACTGGTTCGTGACGGGCAGCAAGTCGTTCAACTATATGGATTACTACAAATCTCTTGCCCGCGTAAGAGGACTGGAAGCCAGGAAGGAATATGCGGAGACATTCATGATTCCAGCCGAGACGATGCGCTTGCGTCAATCCGAGCTGTAGTCCGGGATCAAAAGGAGAAGCTTATGATACGAAACGGAATTGACAATATCGATGCTTACGCCGATCTGTTCCGCGGCAAGCGGCTTGGTCTCATTACGGCACCGACCGGGCTGAATGCGGAGTTTCGTTCAACGATTGATATCCTGCATGAGAAATTCCATCTTGCAGCGATGTTCTCCCCCGAGCATGGCGTTCGGGGCGATCTGGCCGCGGGTGCGCTGGTCGATACGTATGAGGACCCTGCGACCGGCGTACCGGTCTACAGCTTGTACCGGAAGGATTCCAAACGCCTGACGCCGGAGATGCTGGACGCCGTCGATATGGTCGTCTATGATATTCAAGACGTTGGCGCACGCTATTATACATTCATCTATACGATGCTTTATGCGCTAGAAGACTGCGCGAAGGCAGGCAAGCCTTTTGTCGTGCTGGACCGGATGAATCCGCTGGATGGCGTGACGGTGGAAGGGAATGTGCTGAAGGAAGGATTCACATCGTTTGTCGGCAACTACCCGCTGGCCGTACGCTACGGGCTGACGGCTGGTGAAGTCGCCACGATGGCGAGCAGCGAGACGAACCTGGGCGCCGAGCTGTATGTCGTACCTTGCGAGGGCTGGAGCCGGACCATGACGATCTCGGAGACGGGACGCGCATGGATTCCCCCTTCCATGGGTATTCCGCGCTTCCATACGGCGCTGCTTTATCCGGGCACTTGCCTGTTCGAAGGCACCAATCTATCGGAAGGACGCGGCACGACAGCTCCGTTCGAGCTGATTGGCGCGCCATTCGTAGACGCGGAGCTGCTCGCGAAGGAAATGAACGCCAAAGGCTTGCCGGGCGTATATTTCCGCCCGTCCTACTTCAAGCCGTCCTTCTCGAAGCATGAAGGCGAGCTGTGCAGAGGCGTGTATGCGCATGTGCTCGACGAGCGCGCGCTCAGACCGGTAGAGCTAGGTGTCGAGCTGCTCTTTACCGTGAAGAAGCTATTTCCGGAATTTGCGTTCTTGCCTCCTGTAAAGGAAAATGGAAGACCGTTCATCGATCTGCTGTGCGGAGACAATGTATACCGCGGGGATTCGGTTGATGTTCCGGCGCTGCTGGAGCAATTCCGCGAGGAAAGCCGTGCCTTCGCGGCGCGCAAGGCGCAATTCCACTTATATTAGAGACAACGAAGCCGGAGTGATTCGAACATGAGATATGTTGCGGGACTGGATGGCGGAGGCACGAAGACGGCAGTGACGATTGCAGATGAGAACGGATCAATCGTACACGAATTTGCCGTCGGCGCCTTGAATATTAACGGCCAGGATGAAGCCAGCGTAAGAGCGGCACTTGCCGAAATCTGCGAGGAGATTGGCCGGGCTTTGCCAGGCGGCCTTGCTGCTTGCTCGGTCATCTGCCTAGGCGCGGCGGGCATCAGCAATCCCGTGGTAAGCGGTCTGATGACCTCGGGTCTGCGCGAAGGCGGTTATCAGGGTGAGCTTGTGCTGGTTGGCGATCATGAGACTGCACTATGCGGAGCGCATGATGGCTTGTACGGTGCCATTCTGATTGCAGGCACAGGCTCGATCGCTTACGGCCGCAATGGGAGCGGCGATACGCATCGCGCCGGCGGCTTCGGCCATCTCATTGACGATGAGGGCAGCGGTTACAGCATTGGCCGTGATCTGCTGTCAGCGGTTGTCCGTGCATCGGACGGCCGGGAGGAGTCTACGGTTATTACGGATTTGGTGTATGAACGACTCCATATCGGCTCGGTTCGCGAGATTGTAGGATTCGTCTATGACAAGAACCGGAATAAAAAAGAGATTGCTGCAATCGCGCCTCTGTTATCCGCAGCTTGTGAAAGCGGGGACCGCGCGGCTCTGCGCATTGCGCAGAAGAATGCAGAAGCTCTTGCCGAGACGGCATGTGCCGTCACCCAGCGTCTTGGTCTGCAAGATGGAGAGCTGGCACTGCTCGGCAGCGTGCTGACACGCAATCGTCATGTGCGGGAGATGTTCATCGAGGCAATGAGCCGTCTGCAGCCGCAGGTGAGCTGTATTGAGCCGAAGCGGGACGCGTCGTATGGTGCGGTATTGCTTGCGCTAGAGAAGCTGAAGGATGGCGAGACAGGCTAGGGCGGCTGGAGCCGCAGTCTTTGGGAGGATGAAGCATCCTCCGGCGGCAGCTGGCAGAAGTTGAAGGGCAAGAAGAGGCCGGCAGAACGATCTGTCGGCCTCTTGCCGTATCAAGATGATAGGCCGAGGCCCGCAGGCATCGATGACGCCGCATGCGGGGATCAACAATGAAAAAGGAGTGTGGCGGAGCATGCTAACAGGCTTGGCGGGGAAAGCATCGGTTATCGGCATCGGTCTTATGTCTGGCACATCACTGGACGGAGTGGATGCCGCTGTAGTAAAGATAGAAGGAAGTGGACTGCAATCCAAGGTTCATCTGTTGCATTATTATACGAAACCCTATGATGATGAATTGCGAGCGCGGATCAAAGAGCTGTGCGATCCTGCGACGTCCAATGTTATGAATATTTGCGGCATGAATGTCTATATGGGCGAGCTCTTCGCACAGGCGGCGATCGAGGCGGCGCGCGAGGCGGGTCTTGCGAAGGAGGAGATCGACTTCGTGAGCTCGCACGGACAGACGATCTGGCATATGCCTGAGGAGACGGTACAGGATCAATATCTGAGCCGCTCGACTCTGCAGATTGGCGACTTGTCGGTTATCGCCAAGCGGACGGGATGGCTCACTGTGGGCGACTTCCGGCCTGCCGACATGGCGGCAGGCGGTCAAGGTGCGCCTCTAGTTCCTTACGGAGATTTGATCCTGTTTGGCGACCCGAGCAAGGGCAGGCTGCTGCAAAATATCGGCGGCATCGGCAATTGTACAGCGCTGCCTCCTGGAGCGGGGCCGGAGGACGTATTCGCCTTCGATACCGGTCCGGGCAATATGATCATGGACCAGACCGTGCTTACGCTCACCGATGGACGTCTGAGCTATGACGAAGGCGGCGCATGGGCAGCGCTGGGCACACCGGACGAAGAACTGCTGGCTGAGCTGCTGTCGCATCCGTACTTCCGCCAGCTACCGCCGAAGTCAACGGGCCGGGAGCTGTTCGGTGCTGCTTATACCGAAGCCTTCCTGCGCAGAGCAAGCGAGCGCGGCCTGCATGCAGCGGATATTGTAGCGACGGCTACAGCGTTCACGGCGCATACGATAGCGGATGCCTGCAAGGAGCTGGTTATGCCGCGCTGCCGGATCGACGAGGTTATTGTCAGCGGCGGAGGCGCTCATAACCGCACGCTCATGGCTGCGCTGGCACGGCTGCTGCCAGAGCAGAGCATTATGAACGCCGGGGCGCTGGGGCTGGCTGACGACGCCAAGGAGGCTGTCATCTTCGCTTTGCTCGGCCATGGCTTCCTGTGCGGCGAGACGAACAATGTGCCGGCAGCGACCGGAGCGGCTTATCCGACGGTGATGGGCAAGCTGGCTTTGCCGTAAAGGAGAGGCCATTCAACTCTCCAGATCCATAGAAAAGAACCTTCGTACTCTCAAAGTGATGCGCTCCTCTAATCCACTCGCCGGACAAGAACTGCGGTTAATCCGGTGGGTGAACAGGGGCATATCTCATCGCCTGAGAGGCTTCGAAGGTTCTATTTGTTGTGGAGTGCTAATTGTATTGTGCGGCTGGGACTCGCCTCAATGACCGGTCAGATAAGGAGGCAGGCTGCCTTCGTTCGTCTTCAAGGTCATGCTTCCTCGCGTCACCGTATAAATCATCGCGCGGCTTCCTTCTTCATTCTCTTTGCTCCATTGCTCCCGGAAGGTCACTTCAAATTGCTCATGGCCAACCCGTGCAACAGATGTTTCCCGGGTGACCTTGTAGCCGTCCAGCTCAAGCTGGGTAGCGCCTACCTGCTTCGGGAATATCTCAAGCTCAGTGCCGCTGGTCCCAGAGGTTGCGGCTCTGACAGCGGCTTCTTTCGTGAAGGGCTGCTGTTCAGGCGTCTTTTCGTTTGTAAGCGACAGGAGGCCTACCCCGGCAATGATAACGAGCGGCAGCGCCAGCGAGATCAGTATGCCGTTTTTGCGCCATCCCCGCTCCGAAATCCAGGCAAACAGGAAATCTGCAAGCCAGTAAACCAGAGCAGCCGCAAGACATAACCAAGTGAAGCTGGCTGACCGGAAAGGGATGCTGAGTAATGCGCCGAATATCAGATGTCCGGCAATAGGGAGCGCAATCTCCATGATGCGGCTGTGCACGCGCCGGTTCGTTACAAACTCCAGCGCAATCGATACAAGTGAGCCATATATCAGTACGATCGGAAACACATATAAGCTAATGAAGGTCGTCCAGGTCATGAATTGATCAAAGCGGGGGAAGGTAGCTTGCGCTTCTACCCCGGTCAGAACCAAAGACATGTAGATGACGACTGCAAATGAAGTCAAATAAGATGCCATGACTTTTCTAATTAGCAAATGCAGGCCTCCTTTCCGAAATATTATCACCGGCGCCACAAGCCGAATGATGCGAAAGCGATTGCAAGGACGGACAGTCTGTTACTGCGTATAGGAATGATGTTTTTGAAAGAAATATATAGGATGAATGAGAAGCGCACCCCAAAAAAGCTGCCATGCCAACGGGACGTATGACCCGTTTAGCAGGCAGCCTTGTGCAGCCCGGCGCTACTCTGCTTGATAATCCTCGACGATAACTTCGAGCTCGCCCGTCTCAGGATCGATGACGAAGCCATGTACAGGAATCGCTTTAGGGAACAATGGATGCTTGCGAATCATTCGAACGCTATGCATGACGCCTTCTTCTGCACTGCTGAAGCCGCGAAGGAACTTCTCCATGCGAATGCCGGAATTCTCCAGTGTCTCGAGCGCGAGCGGGTCGATACCGTGCTCGCTAAATTTCTTGATCATGCCTTGCGTATCCAGGTTTGTCATACCGCAGCCGTGGTGGCCAATGACGAGCACCTCGCGCGCGCCAAGCTCGTATACCGCTACCAGAATGCTCCGCATGGCACTTCCGAAGGGCTGGGTCAGGATGGCGCCAGCGTTCTTGATAAACTTGGCGTCTCCGTTGCGAAGGTTAAGCGCTTTGGGAAGGAGCTCAACGAGTCTGGTGTCCATACAGGTGAGGATGGCGATTTTTTTCTCCGGGAACTTGTCCGTTAAGTAAGCCTCGTATTGTTTTTCCTCGACGAATGTTTTGTTGAATGCCATCAATTGTGGAACGATAGACATAGGTGATCCTCCTTTTAACATTTGAAACTCGTACAGAGCGTGCTTTTTTATCTATTATTCATACAATCGCGCCGCTCGTCAATGAAAGACTGTTGACAGGAAACCGAAAGGTTTCGTATTATGATAATTAGAAACCATTTGGTTTCCTAATGAGTGGTTTAGTGAGCGGAACTGTGTTTTATAGCATAAAACCTGACGAGGGAGCGAAGAGACGGTATCGCTATCGCCTCAATCGTGACCTGCGTCTAATAGGAGGAATGAATACAGGATGTCGAGTGAACAACAGGGAGTACTGGCGGATGTAGTCAAGGAAGTCACGATAAAAGCTCCAATAGCAAAGGTATGGGAGGCAGTAGCAACGGCGGAAGGAATCGCTGCATGGTTCATGCCGAACAACTTCGAGCCGATACTGGGGCACGAGTTTCAGTTAAATGCAGGGCCATTCGGTCATTCGCCATGCAAGGTGCTGGAGCTGGACCCGCCTAATCGCCTGGTCTTCTCTTGGGACAAGGACTGGACGGTAACTTTCCAACTGGAGGAGATAGATGAGGGTACAAAATTTAAGCTCATCCACGGGGGCTGGGATGCCGATACGGCTACCGCTTTTGGAGAGAAGCATGCGGTGGTCAGAGAGCGGATGGCTGGCGGTTGGACGGGTATTGTGCAGAAGCTTGTCCGTATGGTGGAGGGCTGAGATGGGAGAGGCATTGCCTAAGCATGATGTCTTCCATGCGATCTCGGACCCCACAAGACGGAAGCTTCTTCACCTGCTCGGCGATGGCGAGCTGCCAGTGAACGTCATCAGCGGACACTTCCCGATGAGCCGGCCAGCGGTGTCCAAGCATCTGCGCATTCTGGCGGATGCAGGGCTGGTGAAGGATCGCAAGGTGGGAAGAGAGACGAGGTACAGGCTGGAGGCGGAGCCGCTGCGGGAGCTGCAGCAATGGCTCACTTACTTCGAGCGGTATTGGGACAATAAGCTTGCTGCTCTCAAGCAGTATGTGGAAAGCGGAGAACAAGAAAACGGGTAGTGTGGCAAATAGCCATGCATCACGCCCAAGCATGAACCCAAAAGGTCCCGTCAGCGATTATGCTGGCGGGACCTTTATTGTATGACGGACTATTCTCTTAACAGCCGCAGATCGAATGCCGGTACAAGTCCAAGCTTGGCCGCACGGCCGAGCAAAGCTTCTATGGCTCCATAGCCGTCCTCGCCCAGATCATGGCTGAAGGAATTCACATACAGCTCGATATGGGACTGCGCCACTTCAGGCGACAGCTCCTGGGCATGGGCCATGACGTACTCTGTGGAGGCGGAAGGGCTATTCCAGGCATGCTCGAGCGAAGAGCGAATCCATCCACTGAGGGCATCTGCATCCAGCGAACGCTTGGCGATAATGGCGCCGAGCGGGATCGGCAAGCCTGTATCCTCTTCCCACCAGCTGCCCAGATCGGCCAGCTTATGAAGCCCGTAGTTACCGTAAGTGAAGCGGGCTTCATGAATGACCAGACCAGCGTCTATCTTGCCGTCTCGAACAGCAGGCATGATTTCATGGAATGGCATAACGACGATCTCGCCTACGCCGCCAGGCACTTGCTGGGCCGCCCATAACCGGAACAGCAAGTATGCCGTAGAGCGCTCGCTAGGAACAGCAACGCGTTTGCCCGTCAGAGCAGAGTCGTCTAGCGAGCCGCTGCCCCCTTGCATCAATACAAGCGGCCCGCAGCCTCTTCCGAGCGCGCCGCCGCAAGGGAGCAGTCTGTAATCGGAGAGCACCCAAGGCAATGCGGCGTAGGAGATTTTCATCACTTCCGGTCCCTCACGGCGGGCGGCCAGATGGTTCGTTATATCAATGTCCGCATAGGTTATGTCAAGCTGGGGCGCATCCGGAAGCAGACCGTTCGCCCAGGCATGGAAAATAAAGGTGTCATTCGGACAAGGAGAATAAGCGATTTGAAGACGTTGTTGCATAAAAATCCCTCCTTCTGTTGTTCATGATGCCTATATTCAATGAGCCAGTCTTATCAAGGCGTAATAGAAGCGAATGCGGCAAAGGCGCTCTCCAGTGACTTCAGAGCTTGGCCGATCTGCCATGTGGAACGGTCGCGCGGGCCGACCGCATTGGAGATGGCGCGCAGCTCCGTGACGGGTATGCCTTGCTGTGCCGCGGCAGTCGCCACTCCGAAGCCTTCCATGCCTTCGGCTGCGGCTCCCGGCACAAGCCGTTCTCGCAGCGCTGCTGTCGCAGCTGTTCCCGTCGCCGAAGAGACGGTCAGGATAGGGGCAAGCGTACAGGCCAGACCCGCATCGGCTAACTGAGCAGCGAGTCTCTTATTCCACACTGCGTGGGAGTCGATGCGCGAGCTGCCGAAGCCAAGTTCGTCTATGCTGAGGAAGCCGTCTGGCGTCTCTGCGCCAAGATCGGCCGATACGATCGTATCGGCGATGACGAGTGACCCGATCTCGGCCCGTTCGGGGAAGCCGCCCGCTATTCCCGCGCTGATGACAAGTTGATAATGATGTCCGGCGGTCGCCAGGAGGGCAGCTGTGCGCGCCGCGACGGCAGCAGGCCCTACGCCGCCAGCGATCACCTCAAAGCGGGTGGAGCCGGCTTGGGAGAGGCCGCGCAGGACGGCTTCTCTCTCGGCATCTACAGCCGTCACAACCAGGATGCGTGTATCTTCTGTAGTTATTGTAGCAGGGTGGGTCATGGTGAAGACTCCTTTATATGGGTCGGCAAGCAGTTGCCGGAACGGTGGTCGCCTTACTGGTCTGCCGCCCTGTTCACAGGAAGACGAATCTCTACGCAGGTGCCTTCGCCGACCAGGCTCCGGTATTTCAATTTGCCGTTATGATTGCGGATAATCTGCTGGCAGATCATGATCCCAAGGCCGTTGCCGCCTTCCTTCCGCGTGAAGAACGGTTCGCCAAGGCGTCCCATATCTTCCTCCGAGATGCCGAGGCCTTGGTCGGTGAAGCGAATGGCAATTTCGCGGCCATCCTCGATAGCGGCAAGTTCGACCGTAAGCTCGCCGCCATCGGGCATGGCTTCGACGCCATTTTTGATCATATTGACGAACACCTGCTTGAGCTGGCTGCTAACGCCTCCGATAACGGGGATATCCGTGATTTGATGAACGGACAGATTGACTTTGCTTAATCGTGCCTCCGTATCCATCAGCATGACGATATCCCGTATCAGCTCGTCGACATTCAGGCAATCATGCCGGATCGCCTGCGGCTTGGCGAGCACCAGAAACTCGCTTACGATCATGTTGATCTGATCCAGTTCAGACAGCATCAGATCCAGATGCGACATGGACAGGGAGCCTGTCTGCTTCTGCAGCTGGACGAACCCGCGCAGCGTAGTAAGCGGATTGCGCACCTCATGGGCGACTCCGGCGGCCAGTTGGCCGACAACGGCAAGCTTCTCCGAACGGCGGATCATCTCCTCGGATTGCTTCCGGGATGTAATGTTTCTGGATATTGTAGCGATTGCGACAATCTCGTCCATCTCGTCCCGAATGGCGGATATCGTAATGGAGACGTCGATCAGCCCGCCGTGTTTGGTGTAACGAACCGTCTCGAAGTCGGTCACAGAGCCGCCATCCATAATCGTAGCAATCAGCATCTCATGCGACTCTATCTGGCTGTCCGGCAAGTTAGGAGGCAGTTGGCCGATCACTTCTTCGCTGCTCCAGCCATAGATGGTCTCGAACGCCGGATTGACCTGGATAATATGCCTGTCCAGATCCAAGACATGAATGGCATCAGAGGTATGATTGACAAAGGACTCCAAATATTGCTTCGTGCTTTGCAGCTCCTTAGCGGTATCCTTCAATTGAGTCGTATAGTTCAGCAGCCGCACGCCCATTGAATTGACGCGAGATGCCAGCAAGCCAAGCTCGTCCTTATTCTGAATAGAGATGCTGGCGTCGAAGTTGCCCTCCGCAATGGCATTCACTTTGTTCATAATCTGATTCAGCGAACGGAGCATATAACCAGCAATAAAATAACTGCCTAGCATGGCAAACAGCAGCAGGCATAACGAAATCAGCACGTGGGCAAGCAGCTGGCGATGAAGGGGCTCTTGAAGCCCAGCCTTGTCGAAGGCAACGCCGATGACATACGTTTTCTCAGCGTTGATCTTGATCGGGATGAAGCTGCGCAGCACCTCTTTGTCATTGATCGTATACTTCTCGGTCTGCATGATCCCGCTCTCCAGCACCGTATGAATATGATGCGTATCCTCCTGAGAGTTGCGGTATTCATATTGGCCAAAAGGGATAGCCCTAACGTCCAGATTATAGACGGGAATGCCTTTTTTCATCTTAATGATCGGCTCTGAGCCGAAGTACTGCGGATCGAAGCCGGTCACTTCCAGCAAGCTTGGCTGCAGATTCTTGAGCTTGGTGATCACATTATTGGTGCCGTTGACGAGATCAAATGAGAAATTCTCATCCGTATTAATGATTGTGTTAATCATATAATTGGTTGTCCCGTCGTAATAATACCCCCATTTGTTAATTTGGGTAGGGTCGGAAACCGCATAATTGATAGGACCGGACCAATAATGCTTAAGCGCATCCCCGCGTCCGACGGACACCTCTGCCATATCGAAGAGCTGATGGAACGCTTTGTCCCAGTAATCCCATGTCTTGGAGCTCAAGTTGATTTCCTCTGGATTGGAAGAAAGGACGGAGACGACCTCGCCATCCAACCGTTGCCATAGCGTAATGTCGTCCAGACCCAGCTCTTCGCTGAGGGATACCAATTGCGCATTGCTGACATGCTCAATATCGGGATCAAGCTTCTGCTTGGCCACGATAGCGGCCATGCGAAGCTTCTCGCCAAGCTCGGCGTCCATCGCCTCGCGTGTCGTCTCAATAATTTCAAGCGTAACGCCGAGCTGCTCGACGATCGACTGAATTTGCTGCTCCAGGGCGGCGTCTTGGGCCATCTTGGTGCTGATATAGGAAAACATAATATTTAAGGCGAGAATCGCCGCTACAATCGCGGAGATGGAAAAGGATAGCTTAGCTTTGATGGACACAGATGTTCCTCCCGAAATCTAGTTGTTTACTTACAATTAGACAACGGGAGGCAAATTCCTGTCTATTCGCGTCGAAACCCTTCATCTGCCAAATACTGAGTCGCTTCGTCATGCGTCTCGAACGCCATGTCCAGCTCATTGCCGGCATAGACATACCACAGATCTTCCTGGAATAACAGCGTCAGCCGGGTGCCGCCGGCTCCACGCCAAAATTCGGCGCGAGAAGAACGATAGCCAGCTTCTTCTTCAGCTGGCTGAACTTCTGGTTCGCTTGCTTCTCCAGCAGATAACGATGCAATGGAACGGGTGATCAGGTCCTTAAGCTCTGCTTCATCGCAGTCGCGAATATTGACGAGCCCTTTGGCGTCGGTGTCCAGGCCGTCGATCAGTCCGCCATAGACAAAGCCGTTCCCGTTCGGGTGGAGATGATAGACGACGGTTTTTTTCTCATGGACGCTTTCTTCGTAATGAAAGTTTACGCGCCCAAGCGAAACGTCCTTCCGCTGAAGCTCAGGAAAGGACGCGATAATGGCAAGCTTTTGGTCAAAGGTAAGCATAGCTTTGGTTAATCCTCCTTGGATGGTA
Organism: Paenibacillus sp. NPDC057967; assembly: GCF_042887015.1. Lineage (NCBI taxonomy): Bacteria > Bacillati > Bacillota > Bacilli > Caryophanales > Paenibacillaceae > Paenibacillus > Paenibacillus sp. NPDC057967. The sequence continues at coordinate 92,769 of NZ_JBHVQB010000012.1, read as the reverse complement.
GGCTGCCACTGGCTTTCTCTCAGTCGGATTTCTTGCGCAGCGTCAGAATCGCGGCTCCGCCTACAATGAGCAGGATGGCGAAGTACGGTTGTTTCGTCAGCAGCACGTCAAATAGCGAGCTGAAGGAGAAGACGATAAAGAATAGCAGCGACAGTACGGTCAAAATATTAATCGGAATAAGCAGCCACTTGTTGCGGTTGCCGAACCAGTAGAACTCGAACAGGCCGACAGCCGGCGCCAGAATGAAGCCCGGCCACATGTATTCCCAATTGCCAAACAGCATCGCGATCTGGCAGACAAAACCCGCAGTAAGCAGCACGCCTCCTGGAATGAGCAGCCCCGAAGCCCGGCGTTCCGTTACGCTGAAATACAGCCAGTGGAAAAACAAACCGAGCGGTATGACGAACAGGGATGGCCAGAAGTAAGCAAAGATTTTGCCGGGACCAAATGTCTCGCCTTGATTCAGAAGCAAGATAATGCCGAGCAGCAGCAGGAGTACCCCGCCAATGGTTTTGATTTTCATACCGATGAACACTCCGTTCTTCATATTAATTATATAGGATTAGAGGGCCCGATCATAGCGTGGTGCCCTATTCCGGATGATTATGTGTTTCGACACCGATTTGGAAGGGAGAAGTGACCCCCTCGTACATCAAATGCATCGTCATCCCCGCGGCTGCGTGCTGGAGGTTGTGGCAGTGATCCATCCACACTCCGGGATTGTTCGCCAGATAAGCAACCTCGTAGACTTCGCCGGACAATACATCCAGTGTATCGGACCACCAGGGGCTGCCCGTTACCGGCTCGCCATTACGGGAGAGCACAAGCATATGATGGCCGTGCAGATGCATGGGGTGATCGACAGCGCTTCGATTATAGATCGTTGTTTTGATGAGTTCCCCTTCCTTGACCATGTACATAGGTGTATCGGGGAACACCTTTCCATTAATTGTATCATAGAGCGCAGGCACCCCGTTGAAAAAAGCGAGGCGATTATCCAGAATCATCGTAAACGCCCGATCGAAGTCGCTGCTGGCATCGAATGGCGTCGGCGCTTCCTTGCCATAATGGGTCGGATCAAAGACGGATGCCGGACGAATCGTCTTAGGCGCATCGCCTGAGCCATCGGCGCTCATGAGTATTCCTCGCTCGCGGTTGCCGTCTACGCTGAGATAGACAGGCGCTGCGGGCATAATGAACTCCACATCGTAACGTCCTCCGGTGGTCAGAATCAGATCTGCATTCTCCAGCAGCTCCGGCTCGTTCAGATCGACGCCATCGATGGCCGTAACCTTGAATGGCGTACCGGATAGCGTATAAGAGCGGCGAACCCAATTATCGGTCTGAATGAATCTAAGCTTCACGCGTTCGCCAGCACCAATCTGCATGCGCTGGAGAGTGTCGTAGCTGCCGACAGCGGTGCCTGCTCCCTCCCAGACATGGGTGAGCACGACGATATCATGATCAGACTGAAGGTCTGCCTTGGCAGGCTCGACGATCAGAGCGCCGAACAGTCCCTTCTCGACAGCTTCCTTGGAATGCTGATGGGAATGATACCAGAAGGTGCCGACCTGCTCCGCTATGAAGCGGTAAGTGTGGCTGCCGCCAGGCATAACGGCATCCTGAGTTGCTCCAGCCACGCCGTCCTCAGCATTCGGCACATCGAGGCCATGCCAATGGAGCGTAGCGCCGTCTTCAATATCCTCGTTGTACAACGTTACTTCTACAAGATCGCCTTTGCGTACCCGGATCTCCGGTCCCGGCAGTTGGCCATTGTACGTCCAGACATCAACCATTTTCCCTGAGCTTAGCGCAACGCTCGCCTTCTTGGCCGTGAGTGTGAAGGAACGGTCCGGCGTGCCTTCCTGCGGTCCGCTTAAGGCGGTCACGGGAACACCAATTTCATCGGACTTCAGCGTCGCTGATACAACTGGCAACGAATGATGAGCATGGCCAGCGGGGGCAGCCTTGACCAGCTTGCCGTTCGGCTCGCGGATCATCCCATAGTCGGGTTTTCCTGCCATCATGCTTAGGCTTCCGGGATGGCGGCTCGTATCCATCGCGATAAGCAGCGGTACACTCAATACGGCGCAAGCGACTGCCGCGGCCCCTGTGATGCGGACACGTCTCGACCAGGGGCGATAGACGGCGACTGCATCGGACGCAGCGGCTGCTGCATTACGGCTCGATTGGTGCATCCAGAGCAAGCTGCCGACGAACAGCATCGTGGTCAAAGGAATCGCGATCTCTACCATTAGGAATGGCACAGGCGGAGACAGGACGAAGTAGATGAGTATAGCAGCCGTAAGCGCCAGCCACTTGTAGGGCGCGACCAGAGCCGTGTCTGTGGCATGTCTCCTGCGCGGCATATCCGGTGCGAGCTCCCTTTGGCTCTGCGTGCGCTGGATGAGCATCCGCAGCCTTGGCCATGCCATCAGCCAGAGCAGGGCGAGAGCAAGCAGAGCAAGCGGCGTGCGCAGGAGAAGGCGGTCCATCCAGAAAACGGGCGGGCTTATTGCGGCGAGCAGAGCATCCGCTGCGATCGAGCCTGCGGCCAGTATGCTGGGCAGTATCGTCCAAAAGCGCAGCTTGCGCGCTCTGCGATGCAATTCCATTTCCGTCGGAGAGAAAATCAGCTTGGATGCCTTATTGGCGGCGATCAAGCCGAAGATCAGCAGAAGGAATAACATCGCCTGGCTGATATTGGTTAACACACTATACATAAGGTGTAATCCTCCCGTTCATTTGCTTTCGTTAATATCGTATCCCGTGAGGGATTTGCGTGTAACCTCCGGGAGACTCATCCTTACCTAGACCTCAGACGGGGAGGTCTGACAAGCGGCAAAACCCGCATCGCAAAACGGAAAAACTTCCTATGAAACGACATTTTACACCTCTATCCCCATACCTATGAAAGCGCTACAATAAAGATACAAAATGGTAGGGAGGTGAGAGATATGAGCCAAGAACAAGAAATTGTTCAAGAGGGCGCTGAAGAGATCGTGGAATTGATTTCGGAGGATGCACCTGCTGCGGAAGAAGCGGCAGAAGAGGCTGAAGACGAAGAAGCAGTTGATGCAGAAGCCGCAGAAGCGGTGGAAGCGGAGCTGGAGGAAGAACTGGAAGAGGCGGCTGCATCGGTGGAAGAGGCCGAGGCGGAAGCAGAAGAAGTATCCCAAGAAGAAGCGGAATAATATTTATTATTTGCAAATAGAATGGAAGCTGTCCTCGCCGTCTTACGGTGGCAGGGGCAGCTTTTTTATATGGTCATGCCAGAAAAAAAGAGTTGACAGCAAGATGTCTTTGATTTAAGATAATTTCATAATCTAAAGTTAGTTAATAATTAATTGTTAGTAAATAAAATCACATATGGAGGTTATTGATATGACTAAAGCACAATGGGCAGTAGACGCATCGCATAGCGAAGTAGGATTTTCCGTAAGACATTTAATGATTGCAAAGGTTAAAGGCACGTTCCATGCGTTCGATGCGAATATTGTTGCAGATCCGGCCGATCTGACTTCCGCGGAAATTTCCTTCAATATCGATCTGGGCAGTGTAGATACGCGCAATGGCGATCGCGATGGGCATCTGAAATCCGCTGATTTCTTCGACATCGAGAAGTTCCCTACGCTGGGCTTCCAAGCGACATCCATCTCCAAAAGGGGTGAAGGCGAATACACAGTTACGGGAGACGTAAGCCTGCATGGCGTTACGCGTTCCGAATCGTTCGAGGTGACATTCGAAGGCACAAGCCGCGACCCGTGGGGCAACACGAAGGCAGGCTTCAGCGCGACTGGCGCGATCAAGCGCAGTGACTACGGCTTGACGTATAACGCAGCTCTGGAGACAGGCGGCGTGATGATTGGCGATGAAGTGAAAATTACGCTTGAGATTGAAGCTTTGCAACAAGCTTAAGCCTCATGCGATCGGGAAGACTGCAGGCCATCGGCCTGCAGTCTTCTTTTTGTTTGTCGTCCGTTTGCCGGCTTCTCATCCTGCGGAAAGAATCAATTTACATAAATGGATGTAGATGCTATGTTGTTCGTAGATAAGCAGTGATGACGAGGGGGGAAGGCGTTGAGCAGAACAAAAAGACAAGCTGCTTGGTTATTAATTTCCATTGCGGTGGTGGTGGCGGCCATGATATTCGGAGGACGGGTCATGGCTCCGGGTGGGGATGAGGCCGCGCCGGTTGCCGATCAGTTGCCGGATCTTCAGCAGGCAGCTCAATCTCCTGAACCATCCGCAGAGGTACCAAAGGAGAAGAGTTTGGAGGAGCTGGTGCAGGCGTACCGTGATCTGCAGCTAATGGACGCTCACAATCATAATGCAGCGGGAGGCAAATACCTCAGCATGATCCCCAAATGGGATGCGAGCGGGGTGGACCGGATCGTGCTCTTCGGAGCCGTATCGGAACCGGCTGCGGAGGCAACGGATGAGACGGCTTGGAAAGCGTATCAGAACCATCCTGAGCGATTTATTCCCTTCACGTCCGGTATCAATCTGCTGGAGCAATCAGGCCTCGATAAGCTTCGCGAGAATCTGGAGCAAGGATACTTCGGCCTGGGCGAGATAGCCGCCGCATCCCAGCATTCTCCGGTGCTCGCCCAAGTGGAGTGGAAGACGGAGCATCCGATGGATGGCATTCTCCCGGATATCTATGCCTTATGTGCGGAATATCAGGCACCGGTTCTGCTGCATATTGATCCGCTGAACGGTATGCCGGTCACCAAGCTGAAGGAAGCGCTGGCTGCTTATCCCGATACGACCTTCATCCTTGCCCATGCCAATGCATTCAACTCGCCTGCAAATATCGAATCGTGGTTGGAGGCGTATCCGAACCTGTATGCCGATTTCTTCGCGGGCTTTACGGTATTCAATCCCGAAAGCGCCAATGTGCTGGAGGATTTCATTCCAGTGATTCGGAAGTTCCAGGACCGATTCGTGCTGAGCACGGATTCGGGCTTTGGTCTCAATAGCGAGGAACAAGCCATTGAAGCGATGTATCACTTAATAGATAAGCTGGACGACCGCGAACTGGCAGAGCGTATCGCGTACAGCAATATGAACGGGCTGATCGAGCGGCAGCCGGCAACCCGGACGCAGCTGGAGCAGATACGTGCGTTAGGCGGGGAAGGCGATAGCGGGCTTGATCTGGCGACGCTGTCGAAGCGGGAAGCGGGCGAATGGCTGATTCGGACACTTCTTCCGGCGAGTTGATGCCATGCAGATTGCAGACAATGGTTTGCGATTGCTGCAGCAGGCTTGTACCCGCTGCGTCTTCCGGAAGGGAAAGTGAATGGGGCTTGCTTTAAACGGGAAACCTATTTATAATACAAAAAAAAGATACGGACATTATGCCAGTGAAGAGAATCCAACTCGGAGGCGTACTCGTCAAGGTGAAGGCCTGTCACATCTGCCTGTTTCCCTAAGTTTGCCGGAATCCGCCCGTTACCGCGGAACAAAGAGAATCGGACTCTCTAATTGGTCCGGTTAATTTGGGTGGCACCGCGAGACAAGCGCTCCTCGTCCCATAGGGATAAGGGCGCTTTTTGTATTTCTATACGAAAAGGAGCGCGGTGACATGTTGGACATGAAATGGGTAAGGGAACATGCGGAAGAGGTAAAGGAAACGGTGCGGAATAAGGGCATTCATCTGTCGGTGGATGAATTGCTGGCACGTGATGAGGAGCGTCGCAGGCTGAAGCGGGATACCGATGTGCTTCGGGAGCGTCGCAACCGTCTGTCGAATGAAATAGGACGACTTATGCAGGATAAGCGTCGGGAGGAAGCGGAGGCCATTCGCTCGGAGACGAAAACCGTCAATGCCAAGCTGGCAGAGCTTGAGACAGAACTAAGGGTGGCGGAAGAGCAATTTAGGGTCTTATATGAGCTTGTCCCCAACGTCGTATCGCCCGATTCGCCGATTGGCCGCTCGGATGAAGACAATGTAGAGTTGAAGCGCGTTGGGGAGCTGCCGGTATTCCCGTTCGAGCCGAGGGATCATATCGAACTAGGGGAGCTGCACGGCTTGATTGATGTGCCGCGGGGTGTGAAGACAGGCGGCAGCCGCCACTATTACTTGATGGGCGCGGGAGCGCAGCTGCATCGGGCTGTCCAGCAGCTCGCGCTGGATTTGCTGTTGGAGCGTAACTTCACACTGCTGGAGGTTCCGTTAATGGTGAAGGAAGAAGCAATGAACCATACCGGATATTTTCCGCTTGGCCGTGACCAGGCTTATAGACTGGATGGCGTGGACGGCTATCTTGTCGGCACTTCGGAAGTGCCGCTGATGATGTATTATGCGGGTGAAATTGTGGAAACGGAGACGCCAATCCGGTTGGCAGCAGCCTCGATGTGCTTCCGAAGCGAGGTAGGCTCGGCAGGCAGAGATGTCCGGGGACTCTATCGCGTTCATCAATTCGCAAAGGTGGAGCAAGTGGTCATCTGCAAGGCCGATCCCGCCGTGTCGGAAGCAGTTCTGCAGGAAATTACGGCTAATGCAGAGCTGCTGCTGCAGAAGCTGGAGCTGCCTTATAGGCAGATGGCAGTCTGTACCGGGGATATGTCGCAGAAGACTTACAAGCAATACGATCTGGAGACATGGATGCCAAGCCGCAGCGCATACGGCGAGACGCATTCGTCGTCGAACCTGCATGACTTCCAGGCGCGCCGCGCCAACATTCGCTATCGGGATGAAGAAGGCGTGCTGCGCTATTGCCATACGCTCAATAATACAGCGGTCGCGAGCCCGCGCATCCTGATCCCGCTGCTGGAGAATCATCAGCGGGAGGACGGCTCGATCTATATTCCGGAGGCGCTTAGGCCATATATGAACGGATTGACCGAGCTTTGCCTGCCTTGCGAGCCTTAAGAAGAGGAAGCTTGAACGCTGTGCAGATATGCTATGACCTTGCGGTCCTCTTCCTCGTTGTAGGCAAAGCCGAAATGCTGCGCAACCATATGGGCCGTCTCGCGGAACAGCTCGATCATGACGAATAAGGACCGCCAAATTTGAGCGGTATCGTCATTCGAGAAGGTTAGCCGGAATTTGGCCCACAGTTCAGGAGGAAGCAGCTGCTCGTAATATTTGCCGAGTTTGCCTGGATTTCCTTTAAAGTCCGATTGGCAGCCAATATACCAATCCAGCATATAGATCAGCATATCGCGCACTGGACGCTCCAGGTGGAACTTGGCGTAATACAATTCGCCGCGCCACAGCCCCTTGGCGATGTAGGTGCTCACCCACCAAAACTCATTGCAGCATTCGGCAAAATGCTGGGCGCTGGGCTCCTTCGTCCGGTAGTCATCAATGGTGGGGGCCGGGAGCGTCCCTACGCGCACCTCCTTGTCCAGCAACACGAGGCTAAGGCTGTCATGACGCATGTTGTTGCTCAATATGTTGGCGGGCGAGAAAGTCAGATCGATGCGGTTGCCGTCCATGAACAACATAAGGTAGGCAAAGCTGGCGCGAGGCTCGTCCTCGATGAGCGTGCCTTCATCAGGTGTCTGCATGATCAGGATGTCGCCGAAGCGGCGGATCCAGTTGCGGTCTGCTACCCACTCTTGTACATCGGAGACATAATAGACGATATCGTAATCCTGGAATCGGTCTTTGGCTGCGTGAGGATTGACGCGGGAGCCGTTCATAATGACGGCTCTAATCCCCGGCTGCTCATTCGCAAAACCCACAATCAACCCTATCATTTCCTCTTCGGTACGCATGGCGGTTCACGCTCCTTGTTCCCTATAGGGATGATTTCCCTTATTATAGACTTGAATGGAACAAGTGGGAATCAAGGTTATGAGCCAGGTATGTGGGGGAGGGCTTTGCTATTCGTATAGATCTCCTATCAGGATTGATTCTTTTGATTGGCGTCTATGCTCATCGTTGCAGGTTTGTTGAAGCTGGTGATTTTGGGAAGATAGCGGAAGATAGATCAAGCTCCTGGCAGGAGTGCATAACAGCACCAATGCCAGGAGCTTTTTTGGTTAATGAAGGGGTCACAGCCCGGCTACAGCACCTTCTCCAAAAACCGCTTGGCGCGCTCGCTTTGGGGGCTGTCGAAAAATTGCTCGGGAGGCGTCTTCTCGACCAGTCTGCCGTCGTCCATGAAGTAGATGGTGTCAGCGGCTTCGCGGGCGAACTTCATCTCATGCGTGACAATCAGCATAGTCATGCCAGTGCTCGCAAGTCCCTGAATGACGGCGAGCACCTCTTTAACCATCTCAGGGTCCAGTGCCGACGTGGGCTCGTCGAACAGCATGATGTCGGGCTCCATAGCGAGGCTGCGAGCAATGGCGACGCGCTGCTTCTGCCCGCCGGACAGACGTGACGGATAGCTGTCCGCCTTATCGGCTAAGCCTACGCGTTCCAGCAGCGCGCTCGCTTTATCCCTGGCTGTTGCGGCAGACAGTCCCTTCACCCGGCGAGGAGCGAACGTAATATTCTCCATCACCGTCATATGGGGGAACAGATGAAAGTGCTGGAAGACCATGCCGATACGCTGCCTGACCTTGCCGATGTTGGTATGGCGGTTGGTCAGCTCCGTATCGTTAATTGTAATAATGCCGGAGGTGGGCGTCTCCAGCAGGTTCAGGCAGCGCAGAAAGGTCGACTTGCCAGAGCCGGAAGGGCCGATCAGGGCGACGACTTCCCCTTTGCGTACAGAGGTCGTTATGCCCTTTAGCACCTGGTGCTTGCCGAAGCTCTTGGTCAATTCCGTTACGTTAATCACTGCGTCGCAGCCTCCTTTCCAGTAGATGGGCAAGCGAAGTAAGCACAAGCACCAGGACGTAATAGATCACCCCGGCGAAGAGGAGCGCCTCCAGTGCGCGGAATTCCGTCGCCTGCACCACATTGGCTCTGCGCATAATATCTTGCACGCCAATAACAGAGACGAGTGACGATTCCTTCAGCAAGGCCACGCATTCATTCACAAGCGCAGGAAGAATGGTCCGCACAGCCTGCGGCAGGATGATGCTGATCATCATCGTCCGATACGGGATGCCAAGCGACATGGCCGCCTCCCGCTGGCCCTTGTCGACGGCCATAATGCCGCCGCGAATCGTCTCCGATAGATAAGCGGCGGAATTGAGGCCAAAAGCCAGACCCGCTGCCATAAGCGGAGAGATGTCATACTGGAACAGCTGCGGCGTCGCGTAATAGATCAGGAAAAGCTGCAAGAGCAGCGGCGTTCCGCGCAGCACGGAAGTATAGGCGGTTGCGAACCACTCCAGCGGCTTGATCCCGGATATTTTGAAGAGAGATAAGATGGTCCCCCAAATGAAGCCGAATGCAGCGGATACAAGCGTGAAGAGCAGCGTCACGTAGACGCCCTTCAGCATGTAAGGGATATATCCTTTCAGGATGCCAAAGTTCAAATTAAGGAAGTTGTCCGCTTGCGGCTCGCGCTCGGTGGCAAACCACTTGTCTACGATGGCATCGACTTGACCGCTTGTCTTCATCTCCTCCAGCACGCCGTTGAAGGTCTCCACCAGAGCCGAGCCCTTGGGAAACGCGATTGCATACCCGTCCTCCGTGCTTCCTGGAGGCAGGAAGCTCATCATAAGGTCAGGATTTGCGGCCGTCATCTCCACCGCAACAGCATCTTCAACGATTACCGCATGAATGCGTCCGGTCTTCAGCTCCTGGATGAGATCCGGTATCCGGTTCAGCTTCTTCAGCTCGACGCCCTTCAGTGTCTGCGCATAGAGATCCTGCGTCGAGCCAAGCTGGGTGCCGACCACCTTCCCTCCCAGCGATTCACTGGACTCATATGGCTCATTCCTTCTGGACACGATGGTGTTCCGCGCTACATAATAGGTAGTAGAGAAGTCGACGTTCTGCTTCCGTTCCTCAGTAACGGACATCGCAGACATGACGAAGTCGACCCTTCCCGTCTGCAAGGCGGCGATCAGTCCGTTGAAGTCCATCGCGGCGATCTCCAGCTTGTAGCCGAGCTGTGCCGCAATGAATTTGGCGATATCAATGTCCATGCCGACAATTTCACCGTTGTTTTTGGCATCGACATTCTCATAGGGCGGATAGTCGGGCGATGTGCCGAGCACGATCGTTCCCTTTTCCCCCACGCTTGGAGCGACTGGGGCAGTTGTTGACGCATACGGTTCGATTCCCGTGCGGGCATCGCCCAGAAGGCTGGGCAGCAGCGCAGCGGAAGCGACGAACACAAGAAGAAGCAGATAGATCATTCGCAGCAAAGTCGTTCTTCGCATAAGCCCTCTCCAGATCATTGTGAATTGTTGTTACTATAACCTGTTTGCATCCGTATAATTAAAAACGATTCTTAGTCCGAGGAAGGGAGGGATTGACATGTTCGAGTTGGAACTCCAGGAATGGCTGCCATATCTGCTCACAATCGGCTGGATCTGCGCAGTAGCAGGGCTTTATTCCGTCCATCTGCATACCGTGTCCGCGACGATCGTCCATAGCGAGGATGATAGCGGCATGCTCATTGCGTCGGAACGCCGGATTGTGGCGATTGCGGCAGTGGTACAGAAGCGGCTGGTCCGGCATATCAAGCGGAAAGACGCGCCGGAAGAAGATGATCCGGAGTGCAGCGCCTCGTTGGTTCGCAGAAGATCCAATCAACGAGGAGGGACTATATGGCAGGTCGATCATTCATCTCTTCCCGGCATAGCGGGATAAAAAAATTCATGCTGGTGCTGGCTGTGCTGGCGCTGCTGGTCATCTTGCCTGGCTGCGGTTCAGCTACAGGCACAATCAATGAAGATACGCCGGGCGTATTTAATCATTACGTTATCTATCCGCTGTCGGAGCTGATTAGCGGTATTGCAGGAGCGCTTAGCGATAATTATGGTCTTGCGGTCATGGCGATCACTATCATTATCCGTCTTGCTCTCTTCCCGCTGATGGTTAGACAGCATAAGTCGCAGCGGAGCATGAAGGCCAAGATGGCCGTACTGCAGCCCGAGTTGAAAGCTCTGGAGGCCAAGTATAAGGACAAGAAGGATCAGGACGCGCTAAAGAAGAAGCAGCAGGAGACGATGGAGCTGTATCAGAAGCACAAGGTCAATCCGCTTGCAATCGGTTGTCTGCCGATGCTCATTCAATTGCCAATCCTGACGGGGCTGTATTCCGCGATTCGAATGACGCCGGAGATGTCTACCCACACGTTCCTTTGGTTCAAGCTGGGGGCGCCGGATCTATGGCTGCCGCTTATAGCGGCATTTGTCTACTTCCTGCAATTCAAGGTGTCCCAAAGGGGTGTCGACAATTCGGCTAATAAGCAGCTTGCGTTCATGGGGTACCTTTCGCCGGTTCTGATGGGGTTGTTCGCTTTGTGGGCTCCGGCCGCCATATCGCTGTATTGGGTGACGGGGGGAGTATTCATGATCGGACAATCATTCCTTCTGTCCAAGCTTTATCCAGCGATCAAACTTCCCGACATCGCCACTCCGGCCCCCAAGGGCAAAGCTCAGAAAAGCGAAGCTTGATCACGATCAAGAGATGGCGGATCGTCATTCTCCTGACATTATTCGTACGTATCCTGGCAAATAAAGAGGCCTCCCCTTATCACGAGGGGAAGCCTCTTTCGTCGTTTTGCCGCTTATTTATTGGTGCTGTGCTGTTTATTCGGAAGCTGCGCGCCTGGCGATCCCTGACCGTTGGTACGCTTATTCCGTTCGGCTTTTTGCTGAGTATCTTTCACTTTATCCACGAATGAATCCGCATGGCTCATTGGCTCACCTCCTCTGTCCACTTTCCCCCGAGTCATGGATTTCCATTCCTTTGAATAAAAATAAAGAAGTAGGGTGTGAAAGACCGTCCTGGGGTAATGAAGGATTGGAAATAACAAGTATAGGAGGGATTTGCCTTATTCCGGTGTACATGGTACAATGACGGAAATTTAATACTTAACTTCCTGTTGTCACCTAGACGATGACAGAGCCCCATAGACGAAAACTGCCCGCTGACCTAGCGTTTGAGGCAGTTTTCCGTTTTGTCAAGGGGTTGTCGGGATAGCCGGATGATGGGACGCACATTACACATATCTGCGAGGCGGACGCTGCCGGATGACCGGCATGCGTTGGCGCTGGCGCGAAGGAGGCTGGCCATGTACAATCGTAAAAAACCGCTAGAAGAAATTCCGCTTGAAAACACGAAAGTATGGACATGCGAGACTGAGGGCTGCAACAGCTGGATGAGAGATAACTTTTCATTCGAGCGAGTGCCAAGCTGTATTATGTGCAACGCGCCAATGGTAAGCGGCGAAAAAATGCTTCCAATGCTAGTCAATTCTACGGCGGAACTGAAGAGCTAAGCCACTGCAAATCAGAAGAACGCTGCATGGAGAGATTCCCTCTCATGCAGCGTTCTTCTGTATATGCGGGGAATGATCCGCGTGCTGGTTGATTGTGAACTTGAAAGGGTAATCTATAGCAGATCAGAAACCCAGAGCTTGCATGAGGAGGCCCCATTATCAAGGAGAATCAACGCGTAAGGCTGCCGGATACCGTCAAGCATGAAGGCTTGGTTACCGAACGGGACATTGACGAGGAATTCGGATTGTTCACAGAGGAACCTGAAATCGGGAGCGCCTGGAAGAAGGGGACGGAGCAGGAACGAGAAGCCTAAGCCATAGTCAGGAAGAAGCGGCAGCTCAACTACCATTCAGGTATTCCGGGCTGCCGCTCTCCGGTTTTATAAGGATTTGATCGACGTATGGTCCTTGATGGCTTCGATGATGGCGTCCCAGTCATGATGATGCAGCTCGTGGCCGGTGCCGTCCAGTGTTACTAGCTTGGCTCCTGGAATGGTATCCGTCAGATGCTGACCATGCGCATAAGGAATGATCGGATCTTCTGTCCCATGAATAATTAAAGCAGGGACATCTATCTCGCTTGTACGCGTCAGGTAGTGTTCACCACCCGTGACCAAGGCATGATTGTTGATGCTCTCCATTCTTGGGCTGCGTCTCGCTTCTTCCTGAGCCAGCAGAGAAACTCGGGGCAGATCGAACGGGTTCTTGGAGCCGGAGAGCAGCTTTGACTTGCTGATATTGAAATCAATGACCGCTTGGGTGTCCATCCAGTCTATCTGCCCGGCATTTGAGAAATAGTCCATTATCTTAGCTTCCATAGGAGGAAGATGCGGCGCAAAGTTGGAAGTCGCAAGTAACGTAATGGTGCGCACGCGGGACTTATGACGAAGTGCTGTCATCTGTGTCAGCATGCCGCCCATAGACATGCCGACAATATGCGCCTGCTCAATGCCGTAGCTATCCAGAACATGAATGGCGTCATCTGCCATGTCCTCAAAGGTATAGTCTGGACTGCCGGGCTCGCATGTGGTGGATAACCCTGTGTCACGGTTGTCGTAGCGAATGACAAACCGGCCCTCGTCTGCGAGATAGTGGCAGAAGGCCTCCTCCCACCAGACGAGCGAGGACTGCGCTCCCATAATGAGCAAGACAGCAGGATGGGCTGGATGGCCGAAGCTTTCTGTGCAAATAACAGCTCCGTTGCTCGTCACTAGCTTTTGATTCATATCATCATTCCTCCTATCGCGATTCGCGGTCTAATATAAAAAAGCACAGGCTATGGGCCTGTGCAGATCGTAATCGAGACATAGAGGAGCGCGGATGATAACCGGGCTGTCGGAAGGACAATAAGGGCATTGGCAGACTGCGAATACTGCCTATTGTCCTTGCGGGCCGGGTTACGAGGGATGCGTCCTCTATGTAATTGGGTTACCGTATGGCAAACCAATTCTTCGATTACGATGCACAAAGAGAGCCTATAGGCACGATCTGTGTTCTATGCACATCGAGCAATCGAATCATTAGTTCAACACACATAACCCTCCGTTCAAGTGAATTGGTTCTCATATTATCACATGATTTTTTTGGATGTCAACCCGCTTTTTTGCATGGATTTGCAGCTTTGGAACGGCTGGACAACTCCTGGATGTATGCTACACTAAGGGAACAAATGTTCTTTCGGGCGGATGAGAAGGAGAGATTATGTCGGAGACGTATACAGTATCCTTGTCAGTTAGGCAGCTAGTTGAATATGTCTATTCCAGCGGCAGCATTGATGCCCGGCTGCAGAGCGCGGACGCGATGCAGGACGGCACGAAGGCGCATCAGCGCATTCAGGGTGAATATGGCGAGGACGACCAGAAGGAAGTGTTCTTGAAAGCGGATATCGTCTGGGGGGATGACTTGAAGTTCACCATTGACGGGCGATGCGACGGACTGCTTGCATCTGGATCTGTACCGATGATCGACGAGATCAAGTCGACGAGGGGAGACCTTGCCCGCGTGAAGGAAGCAGGCGGATTGCCCGTTCACTGGGCGCAGGCTTGGTTCTATGCCTATATGTATGCGAGAGACTACGACGTGCCAAGGATGAGCGTGCAGTTGACGTATGTTCACACCTTAACAGATGAGACGATCCGCTTCGTACGAGAGGCGAGCTTCGAGGAGCTGGAGTCGGATATTCTAGGCATGATCGAGCAGTATGCCCCGTATGCGCAGCTTCGCAGAGAGCATGAGCAGAGTCGCAATGCGAGCATCGGACAACTCCCTTTTCCGTTCCATACCTATCGGACCGGTCAGAGGAAGCTGGCAGGAGCTGTGTTCAAGTCGATTGAAGAGGGAGTATCCCTATTCGCAAGAGCGCCTACCGGGATCGGCAAGACGATTTCCACTACCTATCCTGCCATCAAAGCGATAGGCCAGGGGTTGCTTCAGCGCATTTATTATTTAACAGCCAGAACGACGACAAGAGCGGCGGCAGAGGATGCGCTGCGGCTTATGGAATCGCAAGGGCTGCGGCTGCATGCCGTGACCATTACAGCCAAGGACAAGATCTGCTTTCAGGAGGAGACTCGCTGCGAGAAGGAACATTGTCCGTACGCAGACGGTTATTATGATCGGATTAACGAAGCGGTCTTGGATATTTTGCGTGAGGAGACGCTGCTGACGCGCCCGGTCATTGAGCAATACGCACGCAAACACCTTGTATGCCCATTCGAATATTCGCTGGACCTGGCGTATGCCGCCGACATGGTCATATGCGACTACAACTATGTCTTTGATCCTCGGATTTCGTTCAAGCGGCTGCATGGGGAAGTGAAGAAGCGGACGGCGCTGTTGGTGGACGAGGCGCATCATCTTCCCGATCGCGGGCGGGAGATGTTCTCCGGCATGCTGACGAAAGCTCCGTTTCTTGCCATGCAGCGGGAGCTGAAGGGCAAGCATCCGGGCGCGCATGGCGCGGCGAAAGCGATCAACGATTATTTCATCGCGAAGCGCAAGCAACTTGGGGACGGAAGGCCGCAAGCTATGGAGCAGGAGAAGCCAGAGGAGCTGATCGTGCTCGCGGAGCGATTTGCGGAGGAGATCGAGCCACTGCTGGAAGGCGCCGGCGCCGAGCTGCTGGATCTCTATTTTCAGTCCCAGCAATTCCTCCGGGCCGCGAAGCTGTATGACACTCGGTACGCCACACTGACGGAAGTCTCACGGGGCGATGTCACCATGAAGCTCTATTGCCTTGATCCTTCGGAGCTGCTGAAAGGGATGAGGAAAGGCTATCGTTCGGCTGTTTATTTCTCGGCCACGCTAACACCGCTCGGGTATTACATGGACATGCTGGGCGGCGCGGAGGAGGATTATACGATCTCGCTGGCTTCTCCCTTTGACAGCGGACAGCTCGATGTCTCCATTCATGCTGTCTCGACCCGTTATCAGGTTCGCGGACAATCGTACGGGCCTATCGCCGGCATTGTGCATCGAATGATCATGTCTAGGAAGGGCAACTATTTTGTGTTTTTCCCCTCCTATGCCTACATGAACGCAGTCCATGAAGCATATATAGAGTTGATGGAGAGTGAAGGGTTGCCGCCTGAGGAGCGTCCAGTCGTTCAGGTGCAGAGAAGCGATATGACAGAGGAGGAGCGGGACGGCTTCCTGGAGGCGTTCCAGCCGGGGGGAGCTCGGTCGCTTGTCGGCTTTGCAGTCATGGGCGGCGTCTTCTCGGAGGGTGTTGACCTGCCGGGAGACCGATTGATTGGCGTCGTCGTTGTGGGCGTCGGCATGCCGCAGCTAGGGATGGAGCGGGATGCTCTAAGGGCCTATTACCAGCAACGGGGTAATAGAGGTTTTCACTATGCCTATGTCATACCCGGGATGAACAAGGTTCTCCAAGCTGGCGGGCGGCTCATTCGATCCGAGACGGATGAAGGGCGGCTCATGCTCATCGATGATCGGTATCTGGAGCAGGATTACCGCAGGCTGCTTCCGGAGGAATGGCTGCAGGCGGTAAAGAATACCTATAGCGAATTTTTGGATTGACAGCCTCTTGATCGGGATGATAAAGTGACAAATAGATTTCAAGAAATTTCTAGCAAAGAGGGAGGATTACGAACATGCGGAATAACGATCTTAACGGCCATTTTAATATGGGATTCCTTAACGTAATCCATCTGCGCGAAGAATAGCTTTGTATATCAGGGTATTCCGGATATCAAAGGCGCAGGGTTACGTGACCGTAATCATGCGCCTTTATTGTGCCTTGGAAGGGTTTCCCTGCGTTCCGCGCGGGGGAAATTCCAGGCCGGATAAGAGCGTGTCGTTGCGGCGACAGGCTCTTTTTGTATGAGCGGAAAGCGGGAGCAACCGGCAATAGTCCCGATTAGAAAGAGAAAGAGAAAGAGAAGCATCCGACTTGTGGATGCGAGACGGAAGGTGTGGTAAAAGCGATGTTTGGCGTATTGAAAAAATTGGGCTGGTTCTTTCGAAAGGAATGGAAGCGATACACGCTGGCAATCTCGCTGCTTGTATTGACTGGAATTATTGATATTATTCCGCCTTGGCTGCTCGGCTACATCGTAGACGGGATAAGCCAAAATGCGCTCGGCACGTCCGAGTTCAATCGCATTATGTATATGTGGATCGGGTTGACCGTGTTTGGGTATCTCATTACGTATGTGTGGCACTATAAGCTCTTTGGCGGTGCGTTCGTGCTGGAGAGGCTGCTGCGCTCCAGTATGATGGGACACTTCCTGCGCATGACGCCTACATTCTACGAGCGCAACCGAACTGGCGACTTGATGGCCCGCTCGACGAACGATCTGGGAGCTGTGGCGACGACGGCAGGCTTCGGCATTCTGACGCTGGTCGATTCGACCTTGTTCATGATTACAATTCTGATCGTGATGGCAGCCGCAATCAGTCTGAAGCTGACGCTGGCTGCGCTTCTTCCATTGCCGCTTATGGCAATTGCAATGTCCTATTACGGCAAGAAGATTCATGAGCGGTTCACAGAAGCGCAAGACGCTTTCGGCGAGATGAACGACCAGGTGCTGGAATCGGTGGCAGGCGTACGCGTCATCCGTGCATTTGTGCAAGAGGAAGCAAGTGAAGGGCGATTCAATGCGAAAACAGATGAGGTATTGGGCAAAAATATCGCAGTAGCCAAAATCGACGCGCTCTTCGAGCCAACAATGAAAATTCTCGTCGGCAGCAGCTATCTGATTGGTCTGGGCTACGGCGGCTTCCTCGTATTTCATAACGAAATTACGCTAGGCGAGCTGGTCTCGTTCAACATTTTCCTTGGCATGCTGATCTGGCCGATGTTCGCGATCGGCGAGCTGATTAATATTATGCAGCGCGGCAATGCGTCTCTGGATCGGGTGAATGAGACATTAGGCTACAAGCCGGATGTGAAGGACGCTTCGAAGCCAGCCGTAGTTGGCGAACCGACTTCGCTGGAATTCGATAAAGTGACATTCCGCTACCCGTCCTCAGAGGTTGATAACCTGACGGGCGTGTCGCTCAAGCTTCATCAGGGCGGAACACTGGGTATCGTCGGCCGCACAGGCAGCGGCAAGACTACGCTGCTCAAGCAATTGCTGCGCGAGTATCCGCTTGGCAAAGGCCATATCCGGGTATCCGGTGAACCGCTTGGCAATGTAAAGATTGATCACATACTGGGCTGGATCGGCTATGTGCCTCAGCAGCCGATTCTTTTCTCCAAGACGATTCGGGAGAACATCTTCTTCGGACGTACAGATGCGTCGGAAGACGATCTCCAGCGGGCGCTGGAGCGCGCATCCTTCGCGAAGGACATCGCCTTCCTGCCGGATGGGCTGGATACGATGGTCGGCGAGAAGGGGGTTGCGCTGTCCGGGGGGCAGAAGCAGCGGGTAAGTATCGCACGCGCGCTAATCGCCGATCCTGAAATTCTGATGCTCGATGATGCGCTATCCGCTGTCGACGCGAAGACGGAAGCGGAGATTATCGAGGGCATCCGTACGGAGCGTGCAGGCAAAACGACTTTAATTACAACGCATAGGCTGTCTGCGGTGCAGCATGCCGATTGGATTATCGTGCTGGAGGACGGCAAAATCGTGGAAGAAGGCACACATGACCGCTTGCTCGCAAGCGGCGGCTGGTACCGCGAGCAATATGACCGTCAGCAGTTGGAAGCATCAATTGAGACTGAATAGATAGGAGGCGTCAAGAACAATGGGTACAACAGGCAAACGATTGTTTCAATACGCCATGCTGTATAAAAAAACGATTCTGATCGCGTTGGCGCTTCTCGTGCTGGCGGTATGCGCGGAGCTTACAGGACCGCTTATTGCCAAGCGAATGATTGATCAGAACATTCTTGGCATTGAGAAGAAGTGGCATCAGGTAGAGGGCGATCAGCCTTATGCCGTGCAATATCAAGGCAATTGGTACAAACGGGAGGACCGCTTCTCCGGGGAGGAGAGCGGAGGGAAGGGGCAAGAGGCTCGCGTGCTGCAAGTGGGCAGAAGCTATTACTTCCTGACTGGCTCACTAGTGAGCGAGACGGGCAAGCGGGAAGTGACAGGCAACGAGCTGACCGTGACGGACGGCACAACAGGCGAGCAAAACGTCTATCCCGTGACGAAGCTGGAATCCAAGGAACTGTACAGCTTCTACAAACCGGAGGTGCCGGGACTGCTGGTGCTGGCAGCCATTTATTTCGTCCTCTTGCTGGTGGTGGCTGCCCTGACCTACGGACAGCGGCTCATGCTGCAGACATCTGCGAACCGCATCGTGCGCAAGATGCGTAATGACGTGTATGCACATACGCAGCGTCTGCCGGTTAATTATTATGACAATCTGGCCGCAGGCCAGGTCGTATCCCGCATTACGAACGATACGGAAGCGATTCGTGAGCTGTATGTAGGCGTGTTGGCGAACTTTTTTACAGGCACGATCTACATGGTTGCGATATTCGGTGCGCTGTTCCTGCTGGATACGCGCCTTGCGCTTGTTACGCTGCCGCTGATTCCGCTGTTGATCGTATGGATTATCGTTTACCGGAAGTTTGCAGCCAAGTACAACCGCATAATCCGGGCAAAGCTTAGCGAGATCAACGCGATGATCAATGAATCGATTCAAGGCATGACGATTATTCAAGCCTTCCGCCGCCAGAAGGAGACGTCCAAGGAATTCACTGAGATGAACGATCATTACTTCAAGTATCAGAACAAATTACTGAGTCTGAACTCGATTACTTCTCATAACTTGGTCAATGTCGTTCGGAACATACTGTTCTTGATCGTCATCTGGATGTTCTGGGGCGGCACGCTCGGAACGCTGGTTACGGTCGGGGTGCTGTTCGCTTATATCGACTATATGAACCGGATGTTCTCGCCGATTGTCGGCATCGTCAATCAGCTCTCCAATCTGGAGACGGCCCGTGTCTCCGCGGAGCGTGTGTTCAAGCTGATGGATGATGAAGGCATTGATGTAGCGAAAGGAAGGCTGGAGCGCTATAAAGGAAATGTGTCATTCGAGAACGTATCGTTCGCGTATAAAAAGAATGAATACGTGCTGAAAAACATTAACTTTCACGCGAAGCAAGGCGAGACGGTCGCTCTGGTCGGGCATACGGGCTCCGGCAAAAGCTCCATTCTGAACCTGCTGTTCCGCTTCTATGACATTAAGGACGGGGAAGGACGTATTGTCGTAGACGGTCGGGATGTGCGTGATATTCCAAAGCAGATGCTGCGTCAGCATATGGGCATCGTGCTGCAGGACCCGTTCCTGTTCACCGGAACGATTGCATCGAACGTCAGTCTGGATGATCCGTCGATCTCCAGAGAGAAGGTCATTCAAGCGCTGAAGGACGTTGGCGCTTATGAAATGTTCAGCCAGCTGCCGGGCGGCATCGACGCGGAAGTGATCGAGAAGGGAAGCACGCTATCCGCAGGACAGCGTCAGCTGATCTCCTTCGCGCGGGCGCTGGCCTTCGATCCGGCTATCCTCATTCTGGATGAAGCGACAGCGAGCATCGATACAGAGACGGAAGCGGTCATTCAGGAAGCGCTGAATGTCCTCAAGAAAGGGCGGACAACGTTCGTCATTGCCCACCGCCTGTCGACGATTCGTCAAGCTGACCAGATTCTGGTGCTCGACCGCGGCGTGATCGTAGAGCGCGGCAATCATGACGAGCTGATGGACCATCGCGGCAAATATTATGCGATGTATCAGCTGCAGCAAGGCTCGGTTCAGACAGCTTAATGTTTGCTATAGATTCTTTAGATCATGTCTGGATATAAGCTGGCAACAGGAGAGGCCCGCAAGCACACCGTAATGGCGTGCTTGCGGGCCTCTTATTAAATAAGGACTTGAATTAGGTCTTGAAGCGTCCGACGGCTTGATTCAAGCCGGTTGCCAGGCTGCGGAGCTGCACGGAGCCGCTTGCTACCTCTTGCATGGAAGCCAGCTGCTCCTCCGAAGCGGCTGCGACGCGTTGTGCGTTAGACGCAGTAGATTGGGCAATGTACGACAACTGATCCAGTGAAGCGGCAATTTCTTCGCTGCCGGCCGACATTTGCTCGGATGCGGCGGATACTTCCTGCACCTGAGCCGACACCTGCTTGATGGAATCTACGATGGAGCGGAAGGATTCACCCGCCTGATTCGCTACGGAAGAGCCTTCGCGAGCCGCCACCGCTGAGCGCTCCATGGAGCTTGCGGCTTCTCTCGTGCGCATGCCGATCATGTTCAGAATCTCGTTGATTTGCTCCGAGGATTCCTTGCTTCTCTCCGCGAGCTTACGGATTTCAACGGCAACTACCGCAAAGCCTTTGCCATGCTCTCCTGCCCGAGCCGCTTCAATAGAAGCGTTCAGCGCAAGAAGGTTAGTCTGGTTGGCCACTTCGGCAATAAGGCCAAGAATGCCCTCAATTTTCTCGCTATGATCTCTGAGCTCACGGAGCGTGACGACCGTCTGCTCCACATTCTGCTCCAGCTCTTTCATCTGGGTCTGCGTTTGCTCCATGACGCTTTCGCCTTCTGTAGCCAGATGAGTGGCATCCGATGCCATCTCCGATACGATGGCCGACGATTCGGCAATCCGTCCGATACCGACCGCCATCTCTCCCATTGCACGCTGGCATTCCTGGAAGCTCTGCAGCTGCGATTCCGATCCGGATGCGACCTCTTGGATCGCTTCCGTCACTTCTTCCGTTGCGCGGGAAGTCATCTCCGCACTCTGCTGCATATTTTCCGCCGAGCCGGCTACTTCTCCTGTGCTGTTCCGAATATCGCCGGTCAGCTTGCGCAGGCTGGCAATCATGCCGTTGAACGATTTGGACAGCTGCCCGATTTCGTTGTCGCCCTTCGCATTCACGGATATTGTCAAATCTCCGGCAGCCGCCAGCGCCGACACTTCAGCGAGCCTGCGAAGCGGCCGGAGCACGAGACGGACCAATATTGTAATAATCAGGATCGCACCGGCTGACAGAGCAGCGGCGATAAAGACGCTTTTCCACACCATAGCTCCCAATTCGTCTTCGACGTGTCCGTAGTCGAAGTCAATGGCTAACAGGCCCACAACTTTGCCCGTTGTATCCTCAATTCTTTTTATATATGTGATCCAATGGCCGAAGTCGTCCTCATAGATTTCTGTCCATGCTGCTCCTTGAGCCTCAGCCTTCTGGAATGCGGTATCGAAACTTTCTGCCATCGCATAAGTCTCGCCTGGACCCAGATCGGTCTGGTGCAGCTCTTCATTGCTTTGAAGCATGGTGGCTGTGCGCTTGCCGTCCACTTCTTTCACTTCAGGCATATAGATGGCGGCATTCGTTACCCGTTCATTGCGCACCATGGCGTCGAATTTGCTTTTCAGCACACGGAAGGCATCCGCTTCATAGGTACCGCTTTGCAGCAATTCATCATGAGCGGCTGCGACAAGATCATATTCGAATTCTAGTTGATAGCCTAATGTTTCGCCCAAATCTGTAATATCGTCTTTGTAAGCTGCTTTCTGGGAGTTGTAGGATAGCCACTGCGTCGCACTGATCAGCACGATCAGAATAAGGGCTAATACCAGAGAGCTAGTTACGACCAAACTGCGGTCTTTCCATCTGAACATGAATGCCACACCTCTCGTTTGTTGTAAAGGCTGGCAAGACAATTGGCTGTCCGTCATGGTAGGAATATGTTAGAACAAACCGGTCCCGCCTAATATCCTACACTAACATGCATTTATTAGAAAAGTTTAGCAGCTAATGTTAGGAAAGTATCAGGTGGGACCGGCTTTTAGCTAACGTTTTCGGTTGGGACGAGCAGGGCCTCCAGCTCAGCGGCTGGCAGCGGCCGGCTGAACAGATAGCCTTGCAGCTCATCGCACTTGAGCTCCTTGCAGAAGCGAGATTCATCGGCTGTCTCGACGCCTTCCGCCACAACCTTCATGTTCATGCTATGGACAAGCTCGATGATGGCGCGAACGATAGACGACTTTTTGTCATCGCTTGTAATACCTTGAATGAAAGAGCGGTCAAGCTTCACATCTGAGATCGGCAGCCGCTGCAGCTGATTCAGCGACGAATATCCCGTGCCGAAATCATCGATCGAGATCTGGATGCCCAGATTGCGCAAGTACAGAATCGTATCAATGACTTGGTCGATATTGCGCATGAAGACGCCCTCTGTAATTTCAAGGCATACATAGTGCGCTTCAAGCCCTGTTGCCTTCAGCTCGCTGAGGATCATTTCCTTTAAGTTGCCCTGATAGAAGTGACGCGCCGATATGTTGACCGAGACGCTGATCTTCTTCAGTCCGGCATCCTGCCAGGCTTTATTCTGGCGGCAAGCCTCGCGGAATACCCAGCGGTCGATCTCCAGAATAAAGCCGGACTCCTCCGCCAGCGGGATGAATTTATCCGGCGGCACAAGCCCCAGCTCCGGATGCTTCCAGCGAATCAGCGCTTCGATGCCGCATAACTCACCGGTTGCGGCGCTAATCTTAGGCTGATAGTAGAGCGAGAATTGATTCTCTTGCAGCGCCTTATACAGACCGTTCTCCAGCCGCATCTTCTCAGCAATGAGAGGCAGCAGATTCGGCTTGAAGTAGCGGTAGCAGCCATCTCCTTCTTCCTTGGCGTTATACATGGCAATGTCCGCATTGCGGACGATGGTATCCATATCGTCTCCGTCATGCGGATAGGCGCTGATGCCGATGCTTACGGTCAGGAACAGCGGCATGCCGTCGATGATGAACGGCTCGACGAAGCAATCCAGAATGGCTTCCGCATGGCGAGACAGCTCCTCCTCCTCTTGATAACGGACGACAAAGACGAATTCGTCCCCGCCGAGGCGGAAGACATCGCAGGATTTGCATTGAATGGATTGGAAGCGCCCCCCGGCCAACTGCAGCAGCTTGTCCCCAAAGGCGTGGCCCAGCGTGTCGTTAATTTGTTTGAACCGGTTAATGTCGGTGAACAGCACGCCGACCTTCAGTCGTGAGCCTGTGCCGGTGTTCATGGCAATCAGCTCCTGGAAGTGCCGGGTGAACTGATGGCGATTAGGCAGTCCTGTCAGCATGTCGTAATACGCCAGCTGATGGAGCTGCTCTTCCGATTGCTGCAGAAGCTGAGCCTGCATCTCCAGACGTTCGTTGTTGCTTTGCGATTCACGGAACAGATAGAGCAGGCTGCTCGACATATGCTTGATATTCATAATGAGCGAATGAATTTCGACCGTGCTGCTCTCAGGCAGCTCCAGCGCATTGTTATGCTTCAGCTTGAGCGGCAAATTCGTTGTCACGACCGCCAGCCTCTTCAAGCTGCGGGCAAAAGAGCGGTTGATGAGCAGCGAGACAAAGGCTGCTACAAGCCCAAAGCCGATCAAATAGAAGATATGAGTGAAATATTTGCCGAGCAGATACTTCTGGTAGTATTCCAGTGGGAACGTAATGACAATTTGTCCGGTTCCGTTGCCGAGCTTGGATTGGAACAAAAACTGCTCATCATTCCAGGTATAAAGCTTTAAACGGCTAAAGCTATTGTAATTGGATGAGAAATACAGATACTCGCTGATTGGCCTGAACGTCTTCTCGCCGAACGGATCAATATGCGTACCAATCAGTCCGTGATGGTTCGATGCGACGACCTGGTGCTGGTCATTCGTCAGGCTGAACGTATAGGTTTCCGTCGTATAACGGTCGATGAGGAATTGCAGCGTGCGAATCGATACGCCATCCGATGGAATCGTATAGGGAACATTGGATGCGCCCCATTCTTTTGTAATCGTGTTCGTGGCTTGCAGCGCGATATCCTCCACGTAGTAGCTGACTTCCTTGAAGGAGTTGATGCTGTTCACCAGCATATTCAGCAAGAAGCTGACGAGTACAATGCCGAGCGACAAATGCAGGAGCAGCTGGCTCATGGATCGGGGCAGACGCTTGATGCTGGACATGCCGCTCCAGCGGCTAAGCGGCAAGTATTGATGGGCGATTTCCGCGAATAGTGCATTAAATAAGCCATTGATTGCGATGAGGCAAGCAATAAGCTTAATATCGATTCCTGTCCCTGAATAATGTTGATTATAGAAGAAATATACGAGCGGAGCGCCGATGAGCAGCCAGAAGAAGAGGTCCGTCATAAACAGCCGGCCGCGATACCGGAGCATCAGCAAGCCGACGATGAGGGCTTCCAGCAAGCCGATCGCCTGGAACATGAGAAGATCCGCGGAAGCGGCTCCAGCCAGGAAAGCGGCGCAGGCGGTCAGAAGCCCTCCCCAGATCCCGAACAGCCGGACAGACAGAAGAACAAATAAGCTGGTGAGTGAAAAGGTAATGCCGTATATGAAATGGAACTGGCTCCATTCTCCTGCAACTGCCAGCAAGGCGCAGAGCGTGAGAGAGATGGCAATCATCCATTGGTTGCGAGGTTGATGAGTTGGATTGCTCAAGTTCGTCCTCCAGTTGCTGTTAGAAGCGATGTAATGAACGATAGATACGATGTATAAAAGCGCGTTATTTGGCATATGTATGTCGTGTTGATTCCCTAATATTCGACAAAATTTTCTTAAATCCTCCTTTCAAAAAAGAGGGTCGATTGACGTTAATTTGCATGCTTGTACCTGTCATGATATAGTTCTATTATCGAATAGTTCGACAATAGAATTAATTAGAGGAGGAGGGAACGAAATGGAAAAAGACCTCAGCCTGTTGAAATCCTTGATCCACCGCTACGAGATTGCGAATTTTATCGTAGAGCGAGGTCTCCATGTTAAGGTGAAGGACTTGATGCCAGAGGAATTGACCGTCGATCAGTTCAAGACGCTGCGATTTCTTCGACATAACGTCAACAGTACGGCATCGGAGCTTGCTCAATTTTTTTGTGTGGGCAAAAGCTCGATTACCGCGATTATTACCCGGCTGTCGGATAAGGGGCTCATTGATCGGATTCAGGATGATGACGACCGCAGAGTCATTCATTTGAAGCTGACAGAGGAGGGGGAGCGCATCAGCAGCCTGCTGGAGGAGCGCGTGCAGAATGTCCTTGCGGATATTATTGAGCACTTCGACGAGAAGGAAGCAATCGCCTTCATCGAGACCTTCGAAAAGCTGGCAAAAGTTGTGAAAGCCGCCCAGTAGTGCCTAGAGAGATCGACTTGGAAAAGAGAGGAAGATCATTGATGAGGGTTGTGTTGAAGTTAAAGTGGCTGGTCCTCGCCCTTTGGTTGCTTGGATCGGTGGGCCTGATGCTGAGCGCGCCGGCCATGGAGGAGCTGGTTCGCACGAAGGGCCAGATTACGGTGCCGGAAGGATATTCCTCTTCGGTAGCCGGACAATTGGAGAAGGCGATCGGTGGGACCGGCACGGAAGAAGGCGGAGAGCCGGGGATGTCTACTGTGCTTGTCTTTCATAAGGAAGGCGGGCTGAGCGAGGCGGATCTGAAGGAAGTCGAAGGAGCGCTAGCGAAGCTGGATGCGGAAGGCGAAAAGCTCGGCGTCAGCTCCGTGATGACCCACTTCGATATACCGGAGCTCGCAGAGCAAATGGTGGCGGAGGATGGCAGCACCATTCTGTCACTCCTAACCGTTGAAGCGGGCGATCGCGAGCTGAAGGAAGTACAGGATGGCTTGTACCAAGCGCTTGAAGGCGTATCGGTCGATCATTACTACACAGGCAACTGGATTATTAATGAAGACGTGATACAGAGCTCGCAAGAGGGTCTGAAAAAGACGGAATTTATTACAGTCGGATTTATTCTGGTTATTCTATTCCTTGTATTCCGTTCTGCCGCGGCGCCGCTTGTGCCTCTTCTGGCCGTCGGCTTCACTTATCTGGTGTCGCAATCAATAGTCGCTTTCCTGGTGAAGTATGCGGACTTTCCTCTATCTAACTTCACGCAGATTTTCCTTGTAGCTGTCCTGTTCGGTATCGGAACGGACTACTGCATTCTGCTGATTAGCCGCTATAAGGAGGAGCTTGCGCATCGGAGCGACCGTACGGAGGCGATTGTGCACACGTACCGTACTGCGGGCAGAACCGTATTGTTTTCCGGCTTGGCGGTGCTGGTCGGCTTTGCTTCCATCGGTTTCTCGACCTTTGTGCTGTACCGCTCGGCAGTAGCGGTGGCGGTAGGCATTCTCATCCTGCTGCTAGCCTTGTTCACACTGGTGCCGGTCTTTCTCTCGCTGCTCGGCAATGCGCTGTTCTGGCCGTCGAAGGGCAAGCTGGAGCATAAGCCAAGCAAGTTGTGGGATGTCGTTGGCCGCTTCTCCCTGAAACGCCCTGTCTGGGCGCTTCTTATCCTGGCGGTCATCATCGTACCGTTCCTGACGGCATATAAAGGGACGATATCTTTTAACTCGCTGGATGAGATCGGAGACAAATACGATTCGGTCAAAGGCTTCAATATTATTGCCGACAGCTTCGGTCCAGGCGAGTCGCTTCCGACCGGCGTGATCGTGAAGTCGGATGATCCGCTCGATACGCCGGAAGGCCTTGCGGCATTGGAGCAGGCAAGCCGCGAGCTGTCGAAGGTCGAAGGCGTGAAGACGATTCGAAGCGCAACGCGCCCGACAGGCGCGATCCTGGACGATTTTCTCGTTGCGGATCAAGTGCTGACGCTCGATGAAGGACTTGGCAAAAGCGGCGAGGGTCTCGACGAGATTAGTACCGGACTCACCGATGCCAGTACCGCATTGAACGAGAATGCGCCTAAGCTTGCGGAGGCGGCGGATGGCGCCGGGCAGCTTGTCAGCGGCACGAAGGAGCTGAGGTCCGGGGTTGAGGCACTGGCATCCGGCTTGAAGGCGATTCAGAAGGGGCTTGATGACGGCACAGTCGGAGCGGAGGAGCTGCTCAGCGGCTTGACTGAGGCGCAGGAAAGCGCCAAGAAGCTTGCTGCTGGAAGCGCAGAGCTGCTGACCGGCTATAAGGATTTGGGCGGTGGCTTGACGCAATTAAGCGGCGGCTATGAGGCGATTGCAACCGAGCAAACGAAGCTGGCGGAAGGGCTC
Organism: Paenibacillus sp. NPDC057967; assembly: GCF_042887015.1. NCBI lineage: Bacteria > Bacillati > Bacillota > Bacilli > Caryophanales > Paenibacillaceae > Paenibacillus > Paenibacillus sp. NPDC057967. The sequence continues at coordinate 64,978 of NZ_JBHVQB010000012.1, read as the reverse complement.
GCAGGCGTAACTGCCGGTCTCGACAGCTTGCAGGAGAAGCATCCCGAGCTGAAGCAAGACGAAGCTTTCCAGCAGGCGCTGGGCGCATTGTCCGGTATGCAGCAGGGTGCGGCCGCGCTGGGCACGCAGCTTGCAGAGCTGAATAAAGGCCTGGCCGGTATCTCTACTGGCGTAGAACAGGCCAACAAAGGCTTTGCCGAAGCGTCTGCCGGCCAGTCCGCGCTTGCGGAAGGATTATCGCAACTCGCGACAGGCCTCGGAGCGCTGAAGGACGGTATTAGCCAAGCGGCGGCTGGCCAAGGACAGATTGTAGGGCAGCTGCCGGGCGTGACGAAAGGCCTTGGCGATCTTGCCAAAGGACAGGAGGAGCTGAAGTCCGGCTTCGCATCGCTAGGCGATCAGCTCGGCGAGCTGACAAGCGGACTGGATCAGAGCGTCGACGGCTTGACGCAAGTGACGGACGGCCTGTCATCGGCCGGAGGCTACCTCCAAGGCTTGGCGAACGCACCGGATAAGAATATGACCGGCTGGCATATTCCGCAGGAGGCAATCGAGGATGAGCAGTTCCAAGCGTCGCTGGATGTCTACATGTCGCCTGACCGCAAGACGGCGAAGCTGGACGTTATCTTCGAAAGCAATCCGTATGCGCAAGACACGATGGCTGAGATTGAAGCTCTGAATGCTGCGGTCAAACGGGCCTTCCAAGGCACATCGCTGTCGGGTGCGGAGGTCGCGATTGGCGGCGTTACGAGTATGAACCATGATTTGAGCACAATCTCGAACGGTGACTATTCCAGAACGGTCATGCTGATGTTGATTGGCATCTCCCTTATCTTGATCGTGCTGTTCCGTTCCATTGTTATTCCGATTTATATCGTCGCTTCATTGCTGGTTACGTTCTACACGTCGTTGGCGATGGCGGAGGTGATCTTCGTCCGCATGCTGGGATTGTCCGGCATCAGCTGGGCGGTGCCGTTCTTCGGCTTCGTCATGCTGATCGCGCTAGGCGTTGATTACAGCATCTTCTTGATGGACCGCTTCAGGGAATACAAGGATCTGGATCCGAAGAAGGCGATCCTGGAGGCAATGAAGAACATGGGCGCGGTCATCATGTCCGCGGCTGTCATTCTGGGCGGAACCTTCGCAGCGATGCTGCCTTCCGGCGTCATGTCGCTGCTCCAGATCGCGACGGTCGTCCTATGCGGACTGTTCCTGTACGCTCTCGTGATCTTGCCGCTCTTCATTCCGGTCATGGTGCGCACCTTTGGCGAGGCCAACTGGTGGCCGTTCATGGCAAGTCGCGAGCAATCAAGCAGAGAGCTGAAGCAGTATGCAGTCATTAGCTCCAATAAGGAAGGACAATAGTTTTTGGAAACCCGAGCCTCGATTGAGGTTCGGGTTTCTTTATTATGCGTGAGGTGCATGGCGTCGTGTAGAGCGGTTAAATGGGAAAGTGGCTTGGGTTACGGGGGTGATCGAATAGTATTGCGTGACACCACTGAAGTTCGCGAATGGCGGGAAATGCAGAATTAGTGTTGTGTAAAACAACTACATTGAGAACCATGTGCCAGCAAGGGCGAATAGTATTGCGTGACACCACTAAGTTGCGCGAATGGCCTGGAATGAAGGGTTAGTATTGTGTAAAACAACTAAATGGAGAACCACGGGCCAGCTAGGCGAATAGTGTTGTGTGGCACCACTAAATTACGGGAATGGCGGGAAATGCAGAATTAGTGTTGTGTAAAACAACTAAATGGAGAACCATGGGCAAGCTAGGCGAATAGTATTGCGTGGCACCACTAAAGTGCGCGAATGGCAGGAAATACAGAATTAGTGCTGTGTAAAACAACTAAATAGAGAAATGTGGGCAAGCTAGGCGAATAGTATTGCGTGGCACCACTAAAGTGCGCGAATGGCAGGAAATACAGAATTAGTGTTGTGTAAAACAACTAAATGGAGAAATGTGGGCCAGTGATGCGAATAGTGTTACGTAACACCACTAAACTGCGCGAATAGTAGGAAATGCAGAATTAGTGCTGTGTAAAACAACTAAATAGAGAACCATGGGCAGCTAGGCCAATAGCGTTACGTAACACCACTAAATTGCGCGAATGGTAGGAAATGCAGAATTAGTGCTGTGTAAAACAACTAAATGGAGAACCATGGGCAAGCTAGGCGAGTAGTGTTGCGTGGCACCACTAGATTGCGCGAATGGACGGAAATAGTGTGAACGGGTTGAATAAAACTGTTGTACGGAGAAACTAACATCATTCATTCCAGTAGCATTGCGACTTGCCACTTGATTGATCACTTGGTTGTTGAGCTATATAGAAGCGGCTTGGGAACACTACATAAAAAAAATGATGAGACGCTCCTCTGATCTGCCTCAATATGATGGCCGTGAAACAATCAAATATAAAGCAGCCAAAATGCACTTAGACATTCGACTTCACAGGTAGTAAGATGGACGTATTGCGTTGCCCCAAGAGGGCAATCTTGAACAATGACAGCATGATATGAGTGGAGGGAGGCTGCTTATGAAGCGGCTTTTGGTAATTTTCACGGGAGGCACCATTGGAAGCAAGGCGGAGGGACTGGCGATCAACGTTAGCGACAGCGGCTCATATACGCTGTTGGAGGAGTATCGCAAGCAGCCCTTCTATCGAAATGATGTACAGCTGGATACGATCCAGCCGCTGAATCTGCTCAGCGAGAACTTAACCCCTCATGACTGGGCTGTACTGGCAGCGGCCATCCGGGAGGTCGATTGGAGCCTATACGAAGGCCTGATTGTTACACACGGATCAGACACACTGGCCTATACAGCAGCGATGATGAGTTATCTGTTCGCAGACATTCCGATTCCGCTCGTCCTGACGGCAAGCAACTATCCGATCGCGGACGAGAGAAGCAACGGCCTGCGTAATCTGTCGAGCTCCATTGATTTTATTGTGAATGCGGGGCTTCCCGGCATCTTCGTCGTCTACGAAAACAATAAAAGCGAGCCGCTTGTGTACTTGGGTACAAGAATATTTCAGAATGAGTCCTTTACGGATCAATTCCTCAGTCCATATGAGCTCGTCTACGGGAAAATGGCCAGCGACAGAACCTTCCAGCTGGTGGAGGACCTGCGCAATCCCGATCCGGACAGCTTAGCGCCGCGTGCCAGCACGCTGTCGTGGGAACCGTCGACACTGAAGCTTGAGGATGCCGTGTTATACATAAAGCCGTATCCGGGCTTGAATTATGAGTTGTACGACTTCAGCAAGAAAAAGCCTAAAGTCATTCTGCATGACCTGCATCATTCCGGCACCGCGAACGCGCTGGAGTCCGGACCGTATTCGTTAACCACTTTTATCGAGAAGAATAGAGAGCTCGGGATCGATTGCTACTTATGCCCCATCAAAAACGCATCCGATGCGTTGTACGATTCCTCACATCGGCTGATTGACGCCGGAGCCCGGTTCATTGAAAATATATCCATAGAAGCCGCGTTGACCAAGCTGATGCTGGCATACGGCATGATTGCAGAGAATGAAGCTCGTGATGAGTTCATTCGCAGCGAGTCGATTTACTATGAGAAGCTTGAGGTGCTGTCATGATTATGGAGTCGGTCACGTTGCTCACGAGGAAGCGTCCGGAGGAGCTGCTGCCATTCTATCGGGATGTATTGGAGTTGCCGGTCATCGATTCTGCGGAGAACCGCTTTACGGTACAAACAGGGTACTCGAGCCTGACCTTTCTACATCAGCCAGAAGACGCTGCACAGGCGCCTTATTACCACTTTGCGATTAATATTCCGGAGAACAAGCTGGATGAGGCGAAGCAATGGTTGGAGAGCCGAATTGAGCTTGGCACAGAGGATGGATCGGATATCTCCCACAGCGAGCTGTGGAACTCCCATTCCGTATATTTTCTCGATCCGGCAGGCAACATTCTTGAGCTGATTGCGCGCCATACGATGGACAATGCGGTGAACCGGACGTTCGATCCGAAGCAGGATTTGCTTGGCATCAGCGAGATGGGGCTGCCGACGAAGGATGTGCCGCGAGCTGTAGATGAGCTGGAGGCGCTCGGCATCCCTACCTATAAGAGGCGGGACCCGGTCTTCAATCCGGTCGGCGATGAGGAAGGCATCTTCATTGTCGTGAAGCCGGGACGCAGATGGCACTTCACGAATTTGACAGCGGCATGCTTTTCATTCCAGGTTAACGTGAAGGGGATCGGCCCGCTGACGCTGGAGGAAGGCGAGTCGGGACTGGTCATACGCAGAGAATCGCGATGGGAATAAAGTATTTCAGAGGAGGAGAAGCAAGATGAGCAATGTAACAGTAAAGGTTGGAGAGACGGTGCCGGATTTCACTCTGCACGCCTCGAATGGTAAAGACGTATCGCTTAGCGACTACAAGGGCAAGAAGCTGGTTATTTACTTCTATCCGAAGGATATGACACCGGGATGTACGGCTGAGTCCTGCGACTTCCGTGATTTCAATGGTGAATTCGCGGCAAATAATGCGGAAGTCGTCGGCATTAGCCCGGATGATCTGACTTCCCACGAGCAGTTCGTCAATGAATACAAGCTGCCTTTCCTGCTTCTGTCGGATACCGATCATAAGGTGTCGGAGCTGTTCGGCGTGTGGAAGGAGCTTAGCTGGGGCGGCAAGACGTTCCTTGGCGTAGAGCGAGCAACCTTTATCCTCAACGAAGAGGGTACGTTGGTGCGCGAATGGCGCAGCGTCAGCGTAGAAGGGCATGCGGCTGAAGTGCTCGAAGCGGTGAAGTCTTAAAGGCCTGGCGGTGAGCAAACGTGTAGCAGCTGGTATTGTCCAGCGATAAGGAAGAGCATATTCTAGCCGATACCGCTATCGATAAAAAAAGGTCCTCCCGTCTCAAGCTGCATCAAGCAGTCTTGAAGGGAGGACCTTTTTTTATTTCTGATCTTTCTTCCAATTCGGCAAATGATTCACATAGCTGTCGGACAAATTCAGCAGCTCTAGCGCGCGTTCGAATTCGTCTTCGGTTGCCTTGTTCTCGTCGTTGCCGTCCCCAGCGAGCGGATAATGCTTGCCGTCCTCGAAGCCGCTGCCCGACATGAACAGCTCTTGGCTGCTCAGGAACGAGCCGCTCGGCAAGTAATAGCGTTGAGGCAGGATGTTATAAGTCTGATTGAACAAGTCTTGGCCAAAATGAACCTGGTCGTTCAATGACATGCCCAGCAAATTAGCTACAGTCGGCAGCACGTCGACTTGTCCGCCGAGCTGCTCGTACTCGGCTGGCTGCACGGTTTTGTCCGGATTCACGATAACGAGCGGAATATTGATCATATCCGTGTACGTGTATTCACGCGAGTAAATTTCCGCCATCAGATCCTTCTCATGACGATCCAAAGAATAGATAGGCAGCCCCAGATGATCGCCATACAGCACAATCAAGCTGTTGTCCCAGATGCCGCGCGCCTTGAGGTCTTCAATGAAAATACCCAGTGCGTGGTCGGCATAGTTCTGCGAGACAATATAATCGCCAACAAGCGTATTGTTGAAGCGTTCCGGCAGCGTAATGAGCCTCTTGTCATCTGGAATGGTGTACGGATGATGCGCCGTCATGGAGATGACTTGAGCATAGAATGGGTTGTCATTCTGATCCATACGCGCCAGTTCATCTATCGTTTTCTTATATAACATGTCGTCGGAAGCGCCGAAAAATACAGTGTCTTCCGTTCCGAAAAATTCAGCATCGTAATAACGGTCGAAGCCGATCGCCTTATACAACTCGCCGCGGTTCCAGAATTCCACGACGTTCGTATGGAAGGTCGCTGTATCATAGCCGTGTCCCTTCAGGAGCTTCGGCAAGCTAGGCAGCTCTTTGCCTGCGTACATCTGAGTCGCAGCGCCGCGAGGCGGAATGTATAGCGATGTATTAATAACGAATTCGGCGTCGGATGTATTGCCTTGTCCAACCTGCTGGTAGAAGTGCTTGAAGTAGCTGTTCTCCTTCACGAGCTTGTTCAGATTCGGCATGATTTCTTGACCTTCAATGTTTAGTCCGACCAGGAAATTCTGCATGGACTCCATCTGCAAGATAATCAGGTTCTTGCCGTTAGCCGTTGCGTGCAGCACCGGTTCGGCTGGAGGCTGAGTCTTCTTGACGGAGTTAATCTTCTCTTGCGAGATTTGGTCCGAATCGACATAGTCGATATCTTTGTTGGAGAAAATGGTATAGGCCTCATAATTAAGAATACCCATTTGTTCTGCTTTGACGATCTCATTCATGCTGGCACGGTTCGGCAGTACGTTGAACAGACAGATAACCAGCGATACCGTCAGCAAGCCGACGACGAATCTGGTATTCTCTTTGCGCTTGAACGAGTTTTTCCATTCTATCGCCTTATTCTTGCGGAACATCAGGAACATCAGAATCACGACATCCGTGTAGATGAACAGGAAATAAGGGTCCATGAGTGAAAATACGCTGTTTTTGACTGCGGTAACCTGGTTCACCTGCGCAAGTGCGAAATAGGTGACAATTACGCCGTAATACTTGTAATACATGATGACTGCAAATAGAATAGATGTCATGGTCAGGTTCGCTATGAGATAATAGAGAAGCTTCCTCTTGCTGGCGAACCACTCAATGAGGCAATACACGATAAGTACGAACGGAATTTCCTTGAGCATAGTCGTCCAGGACGGACCGCCTTCGAAAATAACCATCCAAGCTAAGTAGCTTTTGAGAAGCATAATGAGCGAAAAAAACAAAATGGGACGAGTGCTCAATAGCCGCTTTGATGTTATGATTGACACTTTGACCCTACCTTTCACAGCAAAAACCGGCTTTCTCTCCGAGCCAGCCGCCAGCGCTTTTTTTCTATAATTATAATCGTATTGTAAATCCACTATCATTATGCTCCTTCTGGGAGGCAATTGTCAAAAGGCAAAAGGGCCCTTAACAGGAATGTCGAAAATTAACAAACGTTAGTCGCATCATCCTGATGTCTGCAAACGTCAATAGATAGGATATGCCATGTTACGAACAGGAGGAACCAGAATGGGCAGAGGGAAGTTTTTGATGTTGGTCGCACTAGCGGTCGTCGTTGTGCTGGGCGCATATGCCGTCTTGGAGAAGAAGGAAGCGGTCACGGAGACGCCGCCGAAGCTGGCCGAAGGAGCGGATGACGGCTCTGGCGAGAGCGAAGGGGAAGTATCCGGGCAGACTCCACAAGAAACGGGCGGAGAGGCGACAGAGACTCCTGCGACGGACAAGCCAAGCGGTGGCGAAGCGACAACGCCTCCTGCAACGGACAAGCCATCAGGCGGAGAGGCGACAGCACCTCCTGTTACGGATAAGCCGGGTTCGGCTAATGGCGGACAAGCCGGTATCTCCAAAGGCGAAGACGGTGCCATTGCGGTAATCGGCAAGCCGGAGAGCGTGGCAGCGCTTGTGAATCCGTTCAATATGCTGCCGGACGATTACGTGCCGGGCGATCTGGTCTACCCGGATGTGCGGTTTATTTTCAAAGAAAAGATCGAGAAACGGATGATGCGTAAGGAAGCGGCGGAGGCGCTGGAGAATCTGTTCGCGGGCGCCGAGAAGGATAATATCTATCTGGCCGGCGTGTCGGCATACCGCTCGCACAAGACGCAAAAGGCTTTGTTCGACCGCTATGTGAAGCGCGATGGCTATGAGAAAGCGAGAACATACAGCGCATTACCCGGAACGAGCGAGCATGAAACAGGGCTGGCGGTAGACGTCACAAGCAGCGACGGCAAGTGTGCAGCGGCTGATTGCTTCGGCGATACGAAGGAAGCGGATTGGCTGAAGAAGTATGCGGCGGACTATGGGTTCATTATTCGCTACCCGGAAGGAAAGCAGGGTATAACTGGTTACCAGTATGAGCCTTGGCATTTGCGATATGTAGGCGTGGACCTTGCTCTCGAGATTGCGGCGGACGGTTCGACGCTGGAGGAGCACTACGATGCCGTTCCAGTTAGCGGAACGAAGTAGAGAATGATAAGTTGAAGGCAGACGCACAATAGAGAAACGGCGCAGCGGCTGGAGATAAGCGAATAGCCAGCAGCATGCATGAATGGACGCTAGTCCCCAGGCTGCGCCAATGAGGCGGTTCTTTAAATCTTTGATTCAAATGTCTTGCAGTCGGTTTCTTCGGAATGGCTTGCCTGCTTGCCGCGATTGCTGACCACATAGATACTGCTCGCACCGCAATTGTTTCCTGCCGCCCAAAACTTGCATGAGTTCACTTCACATAATACGTCCTTTGCCATTGTCTATTCACCTCCTATGAATAGGATGGTCAAGGGCAACCCTCTTTTATACTTAGTACAAATCGGATTTGTGGCGACACGGAGGTGCCGAGCGTGCATATCACCATGCTCCAAAATATTTATTTGATCATTATGCTGCTCAATATTTTTCTGGCGATTACGGTTATTTTTTTGGAACGGCGCAATGCCAGCTCGACTTGGGCTTGGCTAATGGTCTTGTTTTTTATACCGGTGCTTGGATTTATTATGTATCTGGTGCTGGGACAGAAGGTTCGGAAGCGGCAGCTTAACAAGCTGCTAGGGGATAATCAAAGAATATTGGAAGATACGCTGGAGAAGCAGAGGGTTGATCTGCTGGAGCACCGGCTGCTCCCGGCGGATAGTGAACTGTCGGAATACCAGGATATGATCTACATGAACCTGATTACGAGCTACGCTCTGTATACCAGCAATAATTCCATCGAGATCTTTACCGAGGGCAATCAGAAGTTCGATGCGTTGATCGCAGATATTGACGCAGCGCAGCATCATATCCATCTGGTCTACTATATCGTTCGCGATGATGCGCTTGGCAGGAAGCTGGTCGGGGCACTGACGAAGAAGGCGGCGCAAGGCGTCGAAGTCCGATTCTTGTACGATCATATCGGCAGCTCGAATTTGCCGAGGCGGTTTTTCGGGGAGCTTCGCGAAGCAGGTGGGATGGAGGCAGCCTTTTTCCCATCGCGCATTCCTTACCTGAATCTGAAGATCAACTACCGCAACCATAGGAAGCTTGCCATTATCGACGGCAAGGCTGGCTACATAGGCGGCTTTAATATCGGAGACGAATATTTGGGCCTTAATAAGCATTTTGGAGAATGGCGGGATACGCATTTGAAGGTGACGGGCGGCGCTGTCCTGCAGATGCAGGCGCAATTCCTGATGGACTGGAATCTCGCATCCTCCGGGCGTATTAATTTGAGCGAGGCGTATTTCCCCGTTGTTCCTTTTGTGGGCGGGAAGATCGGCATGCAACTGGTGGCGAGCGGACCGGATACGGAGTATCAGGAGATCAAGAACGCCTACATTAAGATGATTTATTCCGCCAAAGAAACGATCAGGCTGCAGACGCCGTATTTTGTGCCGGATGAGAGTCTGATGACGGCTCTGCGCATCGCGGCGCTGTCCGGCGTCAAAGTATGCATCATGCTTCCAAGCAAGCCGGATCATTTCTTCGTCTATTGGGCTACGCATTCCTACTTGGGCGAGCTGCTGAAGAGCGGGGTGCATGTTTATTTGTACGAGAAGGGCTTTCTTCACGCGAAAACGCTAGTGGTGGACGGCAAAATCGCTTCTGTCGGAACGGCCAATCTGGATATTCGCAGCTTCAAGCTTAATTTCGAAATGAATGCGTTCATTTATGATTATGAGACAGCTACGCGGTTAATTAATATCTTCGAGGAGGATGTGCTTCACTCCCGAACGCTGACCCAAGAGGATTACGACCAACGACCGCTGTTCAACCGGTTCAAGGAGTCGATTTCCCGGCTGCTTAGCCCCATACTATAGTCCTGCAACACATAAAAAGGGATTTCGCTTATCGATGATAACCGAAATCCCTTCATGTTTCTGAGGAACAACTATTCAATTTCTTCAAACGCTCCATTCTACTGCTTGCACAGCCTCTTGAATTAGGTATTGCATGATCCTTTCGAATGTATCATCCACTTCCGATTATCCAACTGCACCGAGTCCCCGCATGCTCCTGTATACGGCCAACTCCTTCCCGCGTTAGTGGAACACGCTTCGCTAACCTACTTCAATGGACTATCCCCTCTCGTTTGTTATGACTCTATTATAGCCTATTATTTTAATTTTGTAAATATTCAGACAACTCTTATTTGTGTCAAAAACGTTACGATGGTGTTAAGAAGCAGGGAAGGTTGACGGTGTCTGAAAATGAATTTATACTTAGTCTAAAATCATTTGATGAAGGCGGCATGAAGAAGTCATGAACAAAATAAACTTAACTATACAGAGGAAAGCCGTGTACGAAGTTGTGCAACAGGCGTTCGACCATCCGACAGCAGCGGATGTGATTGAGAGATTACGCAGCAACGGCCATAACTTTGCTTATGGCACAGTCTACAATTCTCTTCGCTACTTAACAGATGTCGGACTGATTCGTGAGCTGAAGCTAGGGGAGGCGGTAAGCCGATACGACGCCAGAATGGAAGATCACCAGCATATCATGTGCTTGAAGTGCGGGCGTGTGGACGAGGTATTGGTCGATATGCCTGCAGATTGGATGGCAAGTGTAGCGAAGGAAACTCATTACCGCATCGAGCACGCCCACGTCGTTCTGGAGGGGGTGTGCGAGACATGCGCGAGCAAAACTTCGTGACGGACCCATCTCCGCAGACGGGTGTCCTCTGTTCTTTGACGCAGAGAGTTATGATCATCAGTCCGCTGCCGGATCGCGTGCGCAGCCTTCTGGTGGCCTTGTCGACAGAATGCTTCGACGTATTCTCCCTGCATGAATTTAATAAGGGTATGCTGCCAGCGCTGCAGCCGGAGCTGCTTGTCTATGATGCATTGCCATTGCCGCTGCCGTCCGTAGGCCATACGCTGGAAGGCGGTGCTGAGCTCCTGGCCGATGCGAGGGACTATAACGTTCCCGTGCTTGTGCTGCTCGACGCTCCTTCGTTCGAGGAGCATAAAGACCGGTCGCTCCAAGGCGCAGAATTGCTTCAGTGGCCTGCGCAGCCCGAAGAAGCGCTGAATCGCATTCACCGCATGTTGGAGAATCGCCCAGTCCAGGCAGCCGGCAGTCTGGAAGATGTGCGCGTCTTCAAGGATATCCGCATCGATCTGCGCAAGATGAAGGTAGAGCGGGCAGGCGTACGGGTGGAGCTGACCAAGACCGAATACGACTTGCTGCTGTATTTTGTGAATTCGGACGGTTCCGTGCTGACGAGAGAAATGCTACTGGACGACGTCTGGGGCTCGCAATTCTACGGCGGCAGCAACGTGGTCGATGTGCATATCAAGACACTGCGCAAGAAGCTGAAGGATAGCGCGGTATCGCCTCACTATATCGTCACGGTCCGCGGAGCCGGCTACAGGCTTGCGGATGACGTTAAACACTAGCCTCCTTGTACATTCGTATTGGATTCATCTAATGTTCATGCACCGTTCATCATGATTTCATGACAGCCGGACACCTGCAAGTTACAATTAGTTTAAAGATTTAGATCAAGTCTAAATATATAACTAATGAGGTGGATATAATGGATAATCGTTTGACGACCAATCAAGGCGCGCCGGTAGGTGATAATCAGAATTCGAGAACGGCAGGACAGCGAGGGCCGACCTTGCTGGAGGATTACCATTTGCTAGAGAAAATCGCGCATTTCGACCGCGAGCGTATTCCGGAGCGCGTCGTGCATGCGCGCGGTGCCGGAGCCCATGGCGTGTTCCGGCTGGAGAACAGCATGGAGGAGCATACGAGGGCTCACTTCCTGGGGGCCGCAGGTACCGAGACACCGGTATTTGTCAGATTCTCGACCGTTATCCACGGCACCGGCTCTCCCGAGACTGCTCGTGACCCGCGCGGCTTCGCCGTGAAGTTCTACACGCAGGAAGGAAATTATGACCTGGTGGGGAACCATCTGCCAATCTTCTTTATCCGCGATGCACTGAAGTTCCCGGATATGGTGCATTCCCTGAAGCCAGCACCGAACACAAATATTCAGGAACCGGCGCGTTACTGGGATTTCATGACACTCTCTCCCGAATCGACACATATGCTGACCTGGCTGTTCTCCGATGACGGAACACCAGCTACCTATCGAGAGATGGATGGCTTCGGCGTTCATGCGTACAAGTGGATCAACGCGGCAGGCAAGCAAACGTATGTCAAGTACACATGGAAGACGCTGCAGGGTGTACGCAACTTTACCGCGAAGGAAGCGGCGGAGACGCAAGCAAAGGACTTCAATCATGCCACTCGTGATTTGTATGAAGCGATCGAGCTGGGCAATTATCCGGAATGGGAGCTGCATGTGCAGCTAATGCCGATCGAGCATGTCGACCGCTACGCGTTCGATCCGCTGGACCCGACCAAAATATGGCCGGAGGATATGTATCCTCTGCACAAGGTAGGCACGATGACGCTGAACCGCAATCCGGTCAACTATTTCTCGGAAGTGGAGCAATCGGCATTTGCCCCTAGCGTGCTGGTGCCGGGCATTGAGCCATCGGAGGATAAGCTGCTGCAGGGAAGACTGTTCTCGTATCCGGATACGCAGCGTTATCGGCTTGGAGCCAATTACTTGAACATTCCGGTCAATTGCCCGTATGCGCCGGTGCGCAACTACCAACGCGACGGAGCAATGACGATGAAGGCTGATCCGTCCCCGGTCAATTACGAGCCGAATAGCGATTCCGGCAGTCCGAAGGAGGATGCGGCATACCAAGATTCGCATATCCCGCTCCAAGGCGACGCCGGACGCCAGAAAATCGATAAGACGGATGACTTTACACAGGCGGGTGAGCGTTACCGAGGTTTGCCTGAGGAGCAGCAGCGCAATCTCGTGTCCAATCTGGTCAATGATTTGCAGGCCACCAACGATGATATCCGCTTGCGCGCAATCTGCAACTTCTTCCGCGCCGACCGGACGCTCGGCATGAAGCTGTCCGGGGAGCTTGGCGTAGATATTAGCAAGTTTATCCCGCAGGGGCATGTTCAGGCGTAGCATAGCTATTTATATGTTCATTTCATTTTGGCAGCGGCTTTTGTGCGATCACTCGTGCAGAAGCCGCTGCTTTGGGTTAACAGGGAGAAGAACATCGTATTTGCTTACGAGCGGGGCTGGAGGTTAAACTAATAGATAGGTAAGCTTATCGGAATAAATTGGCATGAGCCAAGCTGTAGCAGAGGTGCTGCAAGCCGAGAAACTCGGCTTAGAGGGGGCGTTGGGCTCGTGAAGGAGAGCTGCAAGCCGAAAAACTCGGCTTAGAGATGCTGACCGGGCCGTGTAGTAGAGCTGCAAGCCGAGAAACTCGGCTTAGAGGGGTCGTTGGGCTCGTGAAGGAGAGCTGCAAGCCGAAAAACTCGGCTTAGAGGTGCTGACCGGGCCGTGTAGTAGAGCTGCAAGCCGAAAAACTCGGCTTAGAGTAGCCGCCGGGCCGTGTAGTAGAGCTGCAAGCCGCAAAACTTGGCTTGGAGGAGCCGCACGAGCCGAGCAAGTCATTTAGGAACAAACCAAACTTTTTTACATAAAAGCAATGGAGGTTGCAGAGGATGCTGTGGTCCAATCCAATCGTACAGACGGGTGCGATCGTGTTTTCGGTGCTGGCGGGGCTGAGCCTGATTATTATACGCATGCGCGCGGGCAAACGGCCGACGACGCTGAAGAAGATCGTCATCCCGCCTCTCGGTATGGCGACAGGATTCATCATGTTCGCAGTCCCCGTTACCCATATTCCGTGGTTGTGGGGATTGTCCGCATTCGGAACGGGACTGCTGATCTTTTCTTTCCCGCTCATCGTAACCACCAGCATGGAAAAGGTGGACTCGGACATCTTCGTTCGCCGCTCCAAAGCATTCATTGCCATTATGCTGGTCCTCTTCCTGACCCGGCTTATGCTGCATAGCGTCGTGGAACAGTATATGTCGATCCCGCAGACCGGGGCGATCTTCTACCTGCTCGCGTTCGGCATGATTGTACCGTGGAGGCTGGCTATGGTGGGCGATTATTTGCGCCTGCGAAAATTGGAGGCATAAGCGTCAAGTTGGTCATACTACCCATTACCGAAACTTTTGGCGATGGGTGGTATTTTTTTTATGGCTCAAAACGATCAGCGTGCCGACCGGTTTTCCTCAACAGGCTTTATTATGTCGGCTGTGGGCAGTGCGGTAGGACTGGGCAACATGTGGAAGTTTCCTTATGTAACGGGCCAATACGGAGGAGCTGCGTTTTTCCTGCTGTTTATGGTTTGTCTGCTGCTGGTGGGTTTGCCTATTCTGCTCGCCGAGCTCGCGGTAGGCCGGGGAGGACGCGGGAATGCCTCATCCTCCCTAAGCAAGCTAAGCGGCAGGAAGGCTTGGGGGGCGCTCGGCTTTTTATCTGTGGCAGGCTCCTTCTTCATCATGTCCTTCTACGGCATCGTGGCGGGATGGACGCTCCATTATGCGGTGCTGAGCTTTACAGGAGAGCTATTCTCCACCCAAGATTATGCGGGTCTCTTCGGGCGGTTCATGAATAGCTGGCTGCCGATCGGCTGGCAGCTGGTCGTGATGCTGGTGACGGCATTGGTCCTGATACGCGGCGTGTCTGAGGGCATCGAACGTTTCAATAAAGTGCTGATTCCGTCGCTGGTTGTTTTGCTGCTGCTGTTGGCCGTTCAGGCGCTGTCGCTGGAGGGAGCGGGAGAGGGGATATCCTTTTTCCTGAAGCCGGATTTCAGCAAGCTGACGGCGGAGTCGGCGCTAGTAGCACTTGGGCAAGCCTTTTTCTCGATGTCGCTGGGGATGGGAACGATGGTTACGTACGGCGCTTATGTCCAAAAAAAACAGTCGCTCGGCACGGCAACCCTTGCAGTAGGTGTAGGGAATGTCTTGTATGCGTTGTTGGCGGGGCTGATTATTTTCCCGACCATCTTTGTATTTGGCATTGAACCGACTCAGGGAGCGAGTCTTGTATTTATTGCGCTGCCGGCTGCTTTCTCCGCAATGCCGCTCGGCGCGGTGTTCGGCGGATTGTTTTTTGTCCTTCTAGCATTCGCAGCGATTACCTCGGCGGTATCGGTGCTGGAAGTGCCGGTCGCTTTTGCAAGAGAGACCTTCGGATGGAGCCGTCCTGTCTCTGTCGCCATCGTGGGACTGTTTTGCTTCCTTGCGGGCGTTCCGTCCGCGCTGTCGTTGGGCGAAGGCCCTTGGCTTTCGTTTGGTGGGAGAGCTTTGTTCGATTGGGTCGACTTTATATGCTCCAATGTGGTACTGCCCATTAGTGGACTGGTTATTACGATATTTGCCGGGTATGTCTGGAAAGGGGCGGCTGAGGAAGCGCGATTATCGCCGATATGGTTCCGAATCTGGCTGTTCATGCTGCGGTTTGTAGCCCCGGTGCTGGTCCTGCTGGTTTTGTTATATTATGCAGGCGTGATCCAAATTTAAGGGTGATCATGAAGGGGTGAAGATGCTGCTTAACCGCAGAGGCGCAGGATTGTCCATCCAATCGTGAGATGCAAGGCAGACGCAGCACTTGATGAAAGACAGTGGTGGATAGGCATCGGATCATCGACAAGCTATCCCTCTAATATTGATTGACAGCCGCTTCAAATGTAACTATGATGGTTCTATTAAGGAGGGAGAGTATGAGTACCAATAGTCAGTCTACGATTGCTCTGCATATTCTATCCCGTATTCGGTATGAGCAAGACCGGAAGGATACTTTTATTTCATCCGAGGTCATCGCGCGGAGCGTAAATACAAATCCCGTATTCATCAGACGCATCTTGTCTGCGTTGAACAAAGCGGGTTTGGTTCAGGTTCGCCGAGGCAGCGTCAATGGCGGATGGAAGCTGGCGAAGGTGGCCGGAGACATCACGCTTCTGGATGTATACGATGCCGTGAACGGAGGGCCGCTTCAGGAGCTGCATCATAGTGAGCCGAACGATAATTGTCCGGTGGGCAGAGGCATAAAACCGACCTTAAGAATGTATTATGACCGGGCTGAGCTGGCATTCCGCAATGAGCTTGCGGCAACCTCGCTGGAGGCGGTCTATCAAGACATTATGGAGAACGCGCAGACGCGATAATTTTGTGGATAGTAGTCTTGGCGGGAGGTTAGTTTTTTTGTGGCCATTAATGTAACTAATTCAGTTACAATAACAATCAAGCAATCATTGTTGAGTAATCAAAAACAATCTCAAACAGAGAGATAGGATGGAAAATGGGGATGGGAAGAGGTCAAAGCGCAACGCGTTTATATTACGGCTGGATAGTAGTAGGTATCGTCTTTTTAACGCTGCTCGTATCGGCTGCAATCAATTCATTGCCGAGCGTGCTTATGCTGTCTCTGGAGGATGAGTTTGGTTGGGACCGGGGAGCGGTATCTGCGGCAGCTTCGATTCGTATATTGCTTTATGGCTTAATGGGGCCGTTCGCAGCGGCTTTTATGTTAAGGTTCGGCATTAAAAAAATCATGGTCATTTCGATAGGCATGCTAGTCGCAAGTATTCTGATTACCCCAATGATGACACAGGTGTGGCATTATATTGGGTTATGGGGCGTGCTTGTAGGGCTAGGTACCGGGTCGCTTGCCAATGTGCTTGGCGTGACAGTAGCGAATCGCTGGTTCGTCAAACATAAGGGACTGGTCATCGGCTTGCTGACAGCCAGCGCAGCGACCGGGCAGTTGCTGTTCCTGCCGCTGCTTGCGCAAGCAACGGATGCGCTGGGCTGGCGCTTCTCGATCTATCTGGTTGCAGGCGCCTTGCTGCTGCTTGTTCCGCTAGTGGTATTGGGCATGAAAAATCACCCTTCCGATGTTGGGAAACCGGCGCTTGGCGAGGATCAGGTGGAGGAGCCGGTTCCGTTCACCGGCAATTTGTTCACTACACCGATTAAGGCACTCGGCACAGCTGCAAAAAGCGGGACCTTCTGGCTGCTGGCCGGAACCTTCTTCTTATGCGGATTTTCCACAAATGGTCTGATCGGGACGCATCTCATTCCCGCTTGCGGGGACTTCGGTATCTCCATTGTAATCGCTGCTGGACTGCTGTCACTGATGGGCTTGTTCGATCTGATCGGAACGACACTCTCAGGATGGCTGACCGACCGTTTCGACAGCCGCTGGCTGCTCTTCTGGTATTACGGGTTAAGAGGGCTGTCGCTGATCTTCTTGCCCTATGCGCTGGGTACGGGCTATACGCAGCTGCTGATCTTCTCGGTCTTCTATGGTCTGGACTGGATTGCAACGGTGCCGCCTACAGCCAAGCTTGCGTCCGATGTATTCGGCAAGGAGAAGGCGGGGATGGTATTCGGCTGGATTCTCGTTGCCCATCAGCTTGGAGCGGCGCTTGCCGCCTACGGAGCAGGTGTGGTGCGGGAAGCAATGGGGAGCTATACGGTTCCTTTCGTTGTTGCCGGATTTCTCTGCTTGTTTGCGTCCCTCATGTCAATCCGGATTCGCAAGACCAGGCAGATGAAAGCAACCATTGCGGCATAACGCATAACGCATAACGCATAACGCATAATGCATAATGCATAACGCATCAGAATCAAAGAAGCTGCTTTCCAATAGGCATACGGCCTACAAGGGAAACAGCTTCTTTTCGTTCAAGGCGAGTTATCGGCTTTCAAGCAATTGTACTGCGAAGCGATGGTCCATACCCGAAGCAGCGTTTGGACAAGGGGATAACCTTGGTGCACGATGAGGGCGAACAGCCCTGCCCAGATCATCGACATACTCGTAATCGCAAGACCCAACAGCGCAACGATGCCCCACATGAGCAGCGAGATTGCGGCATATGGAAGGAAGCGCCTTACGGAACGCCATAACGCAGGGAACACGCCTTCGCCGGACACCGCTCCGAACTGCATGGAGAGGAACAGCAGATGAACGAGTGCGATCCAGAGAAGCCATACTGCGGCTCCCGGCGCGACAGCAGACAGAAATGCCGGCGAAAGCCCATGTCTCAACGCGTCAATCCACTTCGGCAGAAACCACCATGCTGGAGCCAACATGAGGGCGGAGCTAATCCAGTACAGCAGCATAATCGGCTTCCACGTCTTGCGGATGCCTTCTAGAATGCGCGTTCCCTCTCCGCGATCGTACTGATGGTGAAGGGAGTATAACAGTCCGGCATTGAAAAGCGGCGTCAGCAGCATACGGGCTAGGAACAATCCGCCAAGCAGCCATAGATAAGGTGTGATCAGGTCGGTCTTGAATAGCTGGAACTGGGCCTCCGCAAGGAATGACTGCACGGCCTGCTCGGTCGGGGCAGAGGCGGGAAAGCGCCTGAGCAGCGGAGATACCGTATCGTCGATTGTGCGGTAGACGAGGAAGCCCCATAGCAGCTGGTATAGGAATAGCAGGATGACCAGGTTCAAATGCCGGAATGCCAGCCGCCAGCCTTGCAACATGTTTTGTTTCATCTCGATCTCTCCTTGAAAAGCGAATACGTACCGATGGGCAGGGGGGCTGCTACCAGCCGAACGCGCCCAATACGCCTTGAATGAACTTGGATACGCCAACGTTCCATCTCGTGCGTGTCTCTCCTGGAAGCTCGGCCAGCATAAAGTTGTTGATCAGCTTGTTGTCCAGCACGTTGGTATGATCAGGGTCGACGGAGACCCATTCCAGAGGCGCGATTGTCACTTCGGTATATTGAATATGAGACTCGTCTCCCGCCCATTCCTTTACGATAGTCGATCCGTCCGTGAACTTGAACAGGATCGGGATCGGTCCCGTCGTACCGCCGTTTTTCCTGATGAGCACGGTGGATTCATACAGTTGGCCTTCCTCGCGTTCAATCGGTTTGACCTCGATGGCATCCACAGAGAAGTCGGCCATTCGGTTGCTGTAGACAAATTGGTTGAAATACTCGGTCCAATCAGCCTTCGTCACTTGCTCCACGACACGCTGGAAGTCTGCCGTAGCCGGGTGCTTGAACTTGTACTTCTGGAAGTAGGTACGCATGATACGGTTCATCATCTTCTCGCCGACTTTGTTCTCGATATCCACCAGAACCAGCTTGGCACGCATGTACACGTTTTCGGCATATTGAAGATGGCTGCCATAAGCCCAAGACGGCTGCCTGAGCGGAGCGGGATGGGTCATAAAGCTGGCTTCAAGACGCAGGTTAGGCGTAATGCCGTAGGCTGCTTCCATCACTTTGTCCTCGGCATAGGAGGTAAAGCCCTCATCCAGCCATGCTTCCTCGAATTCGTTGGAGGCGACCATCCCATACCAGAATTGATGGCCGATCTCATGCACGACGGTGCGCTCCAGTTCGTAGCCGGGATCGCTGTTCTCGGCTGCAAAAGCGGTAACGAGCGTCGGGTACTCCATGCCGCCAGCACCGGCAGCTCCTTTCGGAGGCACGACAACGGACAGGGTATTGTACGGATAGGTGCCGTACCATCTGGAGTAGTTCGCTAGCGCAGACTTGGCTGCATGCATGTAACGGTCCTTCAGCTCTGCGTGTGCCGGATCAAGATAGAGCTTGATCCTCACGCCCGGAATGCCCTTGTCCGAGAAGGCGACTTCCTCGTAGATGAAATTCGGCGATGCCGCCCAAGCGAAGTCATGCACATCCTCCGCATAAAATTGGAACAGCTTGGTGCCGTCTTGCTGGACAATCGGCTTGGTCTGGAATCCTGTAGCCGCGACGGTATACGTTTCGGGCACTTGAATTCGCACGCTGTAGATGCCGAAGTCGCTGTAAAACTCCGAGTTGCCGTGGTACTGGTGGACGTTCCACCCTTCGGAGGTGCGTCCTCTCGTGCCTTGGGTTTCATATACGGCCAGCTTCGGGAACCACTGGCCAGCCATGATGAAGTCCCCGGAGTAGCCCATTCTGGCGAATACCTCGGGCAGCTTCACCTCGTAGCTCATGCGAAGCGTAACCGACTTGCCGGGAGGCACAGGCTCTGGCAGGCGCAGTCTCGCAAGCGTATAGTCGCTTGGATTGCCATCATCAGGCTGTGTGTATTGCAGGCGCGGAAGCAGGCTCTCGCCCTCAAGCGTCTGCAGCTCCAGCAGCTTCATATGGCTTCTGCTGTTCGGTGTCGCCTTATCCTTGCGCAGCATGCCATGAGATTCGGTCATGAACGTCGTCTTGGGAGATTGGAAGGCGTTCGGGTATAGGTGGAAATAGAGCTCGGACACCGTTTTTTTGCCAGGGTTCGTCCAGGTAACATCCTGCGCTCCGTCCAGATGTTGACCGTCATCGCGAAGCGAGACGTTAATGTGGTACTCGACTACCCGTTTGCTCAGCGGCTGCGGCTTCGGCGGCATGGCTGAGTCCGGCTGCTGGACAACTTGCGGCTTGGCCGAATTTGGGGCAGGAGAAGGCTGCATGACATCGGCGGCAGGGGCAAGCGCATAGGTATATTGGGATAGCCATGCTTCTCCGAAGCCGTACTTCATCGAGGTGACGAGGAAGACGACTGCGAGCGAACCGAATAAAATCCGTTTGATATTGCGTGGAGTCATTGAACGTTTCCCTCCCGTTGACAAGCATCTACAGCATGTATATGTTTGCAATTCCAAGATTATTAGCTAAAATGGAATTATTGTATGGGAAGGTGGGATAAGCATGACGGAGCAAGAAAATACGCCGGCTCAGCCGGAGGTTAAAGAGAAGAAATCCTTGTCGCTCAACGTAGTGAGCAGCAAGAAACATAAAGGCTTTGGCGCAGGCTCTATCGATCTGAGCGATGTGGCTTGTGTAATGATCGATCAAGGAGTCGCTTATATTGATGTAGGAGCGATGCATGCGAAGAGCAAGATCGAGCGGGGCATCAAGTTCACGCCTAACAAGGAAGACACACCGAACGGACGCGAGTGCTGGATTGTCTGGGTTGCGGTCGACCGCAACGAGGAAGGTTCGTACTATGCGGGAGCGACAGCATGCGAGATGATGATCGATACGGAGGCGAGACGCGGTTGGAAGATTCTTGCCGATCATGTGAACCGTCTCGACTATGCGCTCAAGCGCCGTTATATGGTGGATAACCTCGGCGATGAAGAGAAAGCTGCGCTACGCAAGCTTCTGGTTGAACATAACGCGGAATGGTGGGAGCGTACGCCTGCTGAGCTGAAGGATGCTCTGGGCGGATAGTGACGCTTATTTCAATAAAGTAAAGACCCGGCTCACTGGAGCCGGGTCGTTTTGTTTCTGCTGTATTACTTCCATTGATGAAAACTTTCATTAAGGTCTAAAGTATTGTGTAACCGTTCCTTTACCCTCGGCTACAGCGATTTCTGCATAGGCTCCGTTGATAAATGTCATTTGAGGCGGAACATGGCCGCAATCGATATCGTAGATAACTGGCAGTTCAAGCTCTTCCGCCAGATCACGGTACACATCTTCGATCTCATAGCCCTCTACAGGCGCATTCGCTGCGCTTCTGCCGAACATGAGGCCGGAGCAACGGTCGAACCAGCCGGCAAGCCTTAGCTGCACAAGCGACCGCTTAAGATCCGTTGTGCGCAAATCGCAAATCTCGAAGTACCACACGATCGGCTCGCCCGGGATATGCTTCTGCCGGAACGCAGCGACATCTCCGTACGGCGTCCCCGCCAGATGGCGAATGATATCGATACAGCCGCCCAGCAACCGTCCTGCCAGATGGACAGGTCTGCCTTGGACGGACTTCCAGCTCGTAGGCTCCGTTAAGTGGAAGACACATGGCGAAGGCGTCTCAAAGTTCCACTCCTTCTGAAATAGGGGGGAGGATTGCTGTACGATCGACTCGCCCGTCTTCGTGCGCAGAGCCTGGAGCCATAAAGCGGTGGTGTCGTCCCAATATTCTCCGCGCAAATCTACCAGATTCGTGCCATGCGCCGTCGCGATTCCCGTAGCGAGTGTCATGGCGAGCAACAGAATGCTCGTATCCGAGTAGCCCAGCAGCCACTTATCAGGGTAATTGGCGAAATTCAGATGCTCCAATAGCTCAATGAGCAGTTCTCCGCCCCATGGCGGAATAATGATGTCAATGTCCTTGTCGGCCATCATGGCGTTCAGCTCCGAGGCTCTCTCGATAGCAGAGGAGGACTTGGCTTTGTGCTGTGTCCATGGTGTTTCTCCCAGAGTGACGGCAAATCCTTCATTCTTCATCTTGGCGACCGCTTCGGTCAGAATGTAGTGCAGCTCTTCTTGCACGCCGGATGATGGCGCTGTAACGCCAATCGTCGCGTTTGGTTTCAATTGCGGGTACGTAATCATGGTAGCCCTCCTCTGTTTCCTTTTTGGGAATTATACAAGGATAAGGGTGCTCAGTCCATATTTTTTCGGTCGGTATCTGGGATAGGCTGCTTGATTCGGCTGCGGAATGCTGCCCGTGCGTGGTTGCAGTTATCAGGGACTGCACTGTAGAATGAACCAGATATCTGTTCGTCTAAAAATAATTTGTACACTGCGCAGGGTTTCAATGTGGAACCAACGTCTATCTGTATCGGGAAGGGAGGAGAGCGCAATTCAAGACGAAGCATGGCTCAAAGCTGTACGCGATGGCGGGCCCGAGCAATATCGACCATTCGTGCAAGCCTATGGAGCTTACATCTACAAGACCGTCTTCGCCGTGCTGCATTCGCCGCATGATGCAGAAGACGTGACCCAGGAAGTCCTACTGCTCATCTATCGCTCTCTCCCGAATTACCGAATGGATGGGCTGAAGACCTGGATTACCCGAATAGCCGTTAACCGGGCTATCGATTTCAAGCGAAGCAAGGCTAGACGGCCTGAGCAGCTTATGAAGCAGGAGACCGTCGACTTGCAGCAGACGGAGTTTCAAGCGGAAGGCATGCTGAGCGCCTTGCCTGTTCCTGCAGCAGAATCAATCGCGCTGCGCGCGGAGGAACTGAGGTACATACACGCCAAGGTTGACGAACTGCCGGATCGTTATCGCGAAGTTATACATGCCTTTTATATAGAGGAAAAAAGCTACGAGCAAATTGCCGCCGAGACGGGGCTGGAGCGCAAAAGTGTAGAGTCCAGACTCTACCGCGCCCGGAATTGGATGCGGCAGCATTGGCGAAAGGAGGACTTTGAATGAATGGAATGGAAGCAGGACATCTGACAGATGAGCAATTGCGGCGATATATCTGCAATGAGCTGACTCCGGGCGAGCGCGAACATGCGGACTCGGAGCTGGAAGTTTGCGAGGGCTGCCTATGGCGGTTCATGGCCATGATGGAGGAAGCGGACAATGCTGACGAACCATTGTGGATGGAAGCCGGACTGCCCGACATGGCGAGAATGGAAGATGCGGTAATGGCTGCTCTGATGCACACGGATGCAGGGGAAGCGGAGCACTCACCATTCATCGAAGTTGCTCCTTCGCCGGTTCCTGACCGGCTGCCTATGGTCATGAAAGAAGAGACGCAGGAGAAGAAGCCTCCTGAGCCCGCAGATGATACGAAACCAGTGCAGAATGGGAAGCAACAACAGGAGAGGAAGCAAGCGGATAGACGCACGACGCGCGAACGCGGCTCATGGCTGCAGCATCCCGTTACGCATTATACGATTGCGGCTTCCATAACTCTTATGCTGTTGGCAACGGGCGCGCTCACGAGCTTCTCTCAATCGCTGCAGCAGCTGCATGAAAGGGACACGAACCCTATCCCGCCGCAACACGTTGGAGCGGAATGGATGTCTGCGCCTTCCTGGTCGGACCGGCTGGTCAATCAAGCCGGGAACTGGCTCGACGGCATTCAATCCTGGCGGTTTAAATAATGAAGAGTGAAAGGAAGTATGAGATATGATGGATAAAAGCCCGCTTGTTGCGTTTTTTCTATCTTTTATTCCCGGTGCGGGACATCTGTATCTGAGAAGGCCGATTCGCGGTCTGCTGTATGGGGGAGGTTTTTTTGGCGCTATTGCCTTGGCTCTGTTTATTTGGTTCGTAAGCGGAGGCTATGGTAACGAGGAGTTTGTGATCTTTCTAATGTTCGTAGCTGCCGTATTCGGTTTTGTGAATATGCTGGATATGATCATTACGCTTGTATCGGGCAAGGTGTTCACACCGCAGGCAACGCATGGCTATATGCCGCATGGTGAGTATGCGGGAGGCCCATCCCATACAGGCCCTCCGCCTCCGTATGGTCCTGCAGGCTTCCCGGGTGCATCGTATAATCAACAGGGTGTACCACCGGGACCGGGTTACGCCCAGCGGCCGGATTATGAGTTGGAACAAATGAAAAGCAAAACGATCATGATGTCCATCATCCCCGGTCTCGGTCATATGAATCTGGGATTGATGCAGAGAGGCATTACATTCTTGGTCTCTTTCGTCGGCTTGTTCGCGATTACGCTCTTCTTAAGCTTCATCACCAATTCAGGATCGCTGCTGGTATTCCTGCTGGCGCTGCCCGTCATCTGGATCTACAGCATGTTCGATGCTTCCAGTCTCGTACAGCAGAAGATGCGCGGCGAGGCACTAGAGGATAAGTCGCTGTTCGAAGGAGTTGAAGCCCACATTGCTTCCGGTCAGAAGAACCGGGTGTTTACGATCGCACTGGCTATTTTCCCGGGAGCGGGGCATCTCTATCTCGGCTTGCAAAAGAGAGGACTGCAGCTGATGGCGGGCTTCCTTCTGGCAATCTTTATTATGGACAATTTGCGCCTCTCGCTATTTTTGTTCTTGCTGCCGTTATTCTGGTTCTTTGCCTTCTTCGATGCCCTTGCTCAGCTATCCCGCTATGGGCGTCAGCAAATGAACGACGAGCCGCTACTGCCTGCGATCGTTCCGTATCAACGCTGGCTCGGTATTGGACTGCTCGGGTTCGGCATCTACTTCCTGATTGACCGCATTCTGCTTGATACTGTCTTAAGGAACTGGCCGGGACTGTACCAGCAATATATGCAGTACAAGTATATGCTGCCGACAGCGGTCATCGCATTCGTCATGATCGTTATCGGGTTGCGGCTGGCGTTCGGTCGGCGCAGCTTGCTTGGCAGCGGCACACCGTCCCCCAGCGAGCCGCCGCCGCGCTTTGAAGACAGGGGAGGAAACGCATGATGGATATGCATAGACCCGTCAATCCGTACCCTGCCGAGCCTTATCCGGCTTCGAAGCCGGCTGAACGAGAATGGCGTGTCGGCTCGCTGTCGATGGGCATTACGCTCATTCTGATCGGCACGGCCTTTGCGGTATCGATCTGGCAGGATACAGAGGCATACGAGCTGCTGCTATGGGTGGCGCCCGTTGTGTTTATTTTGCTAGGCGTGGAGCTTCTGATCTACCTGAATACGTCAGGAAAATCCAATACAATTATTCGGTATGATTGGCTGAGCGTGTTTTTTGTCGGTTTGCTTGGCGTGGGGAGTATGATGCTGGCGCTGCTCATGTCGTCCGGAATCTACGGCGAGCTGCAGCGAGAGATCAATATGACTTCCAGAACGGCGTACGTAGAAAGCGGGAAAATCGAAGTGCCTGCGGGGATAAAAACGATTGTCGTACAGTCTACCTTGTATGTAACTGTGGAGGAAGCAGATACGAATGAGCTGCAGCTTATCGGACAGATTCGTTATCGTTCGATGGAGCCGATGTCGAACCAGAACGAGCTGCTTCACACAAACATAGTGGGCTCTTCGATGTATGTGTTCGTGAATGCGCCAGATGCGAAGAGCGGTGTGTTGACCTCGGACTCGCTAAACCCTAACTTGATTGTCACGATACCGGAAGGGCTCGAAGTGGAGCGGCGCCCTTATTAACCGGAAGTATAGCAAAGGTGATCAGAGACTGTGCCAGTATGGGCACAGAGCGGGGGCTACGCCGCGGTATCGGAATCCGCTTTGATCACCGCCGATTTGTTGCTTGTCAGCTTCTCTGCGAAAGCGGCAGCAGACAAGATAACGAGCAAGCCTGCCAGCGTACAAGCTACGGATACGGGGATGACCCACATGTTAGGCGGCTGGGTAAAGAACGGAATTAAGGCAACGGCCAATATCGGCGGCGCGTTCCAGTTCAATTTCTTCATCAGGCCAAGGACGATGAGAAGGGTTGCGAGAAGAGAGAGAATGCCCGTGCTTAGATTAACAAACAATGAGCCGATAGCTGACGCCACGATTGCTCCCGTTGCAATATTCCTGAGTTCCGTACGATTAAGCGGCCGTGAAATAAACAGCAGGCTGAAGGCGCCGAGCGTAGGGAAGAACAGGGAATGCATCTGGGGAATATGGGATGAAATCCAATAAATGAATAGAATATATATACAGATCGCATAGGTTTTCAGTCGCATTACAATACCGCCTTTAAGGGTGAAAATTAATTGGAGCAGGATTTTCTGCCTGCATTATTGTACCCCTGAGACGAGCGAATCGTCAACATAATCGCTATTGGATAAGTTGGAATTGCACGCAAGGAATGGAAATCGGTTCTGCAATATCAACAAACAAGCCCTCCGAGAGTTCGGAAGGGCTTTTGTTAAGGAGGCTCATATGCTGCTGCACAAAGGAGAAACGTTATTCAGACAAGGCGAGACCGGCGATCTGTTCCATCTTAAAAGCGGTATGCTCAAAATTATGCGTATCCATGAGGACGGCAATCCGTTTCTTGTGAATCTCATAGTGGCGGGGGAGACGATCCCCCATCATTCGCTGCTCAGTCCGATGCCTTATCATGGAACGGCTGTCGCACTTGTTACCTCAGAGTTTGAACGAATTTCCCCGGAGCGATGGTATGATGAGCTGAATCGCGACGAGACGAAAAGCAGGGAAATCGCGCTGCTGCTTCAGAGCAAGCTGCGCATGATGCAGCAGCGGATTGACCAGTTGACGCAGGTGACGCCCGCTGACAAGCTGGTCAAGCTGCAGCAATGGTTTCAGACGTACATTGCGCCACAGACCATTACCGATATTTTGACCCAAGATGAAATCGGGCAATTGATTGGCCTGCGCCGCGAGACGGTCAACCGACTGCTGCGGGAACAGGCGCGAAATGCCTGATGCTAAGCTCCAGCTGCTTCAATATCGGCTTTCGGGCCGAAGAACTCGTAGTGAATATCCTCATTCGGCACACCCCACTTGATCAAGGAAGCTTTGACGCTCTGCATGAACGGTACAGGTCCGCATAAGTAATAGGCTGCAGGGTGATCCGCGAGTACCGATTGGAGCCAAGCGAGATCAATGCGCCCTTCTTTATGATAGGCTTGCGCTTCGCGGTCTCTATCGGTAGGACGCTCATAACAATATTGCACGGATACCTTGGCGTTGCTTTGTGCAATGTCTTCAACCTGCTGTCTTAGCGCATGCATCCGCCCGTCTTGCGCGGCATGGATAAAGGTAACAGAACGCTCCGGATATTGATCGGCGAGCGTGTTCAGCATGCTGACCATCGGCGTAAGGCCTACTCCGCCGCTAAGAAGGACAACAGGACGCTCATCTGCCGTATCGAGCACGAAATCACCGGCAGGAGCCGAGAGATGCAAGGTATCCCCCTCCGATACCCTTTCATGCAGATAGGTGGATATCATGCCTGCGGGACGCTGGTCGCGTTCACCTTCGCGTTTCACGGAGATGCGGTAATACGGCTTGCCCGGAGCATCCGACAAACTGTATTGACGGATATGCGTGTGGCTCTCACCGGGAATATCGAGCTTGACGCTCACATATTGTCCAGGCTGGAAAGCGGCGATATCGCGGCCGTCCTCCGGTACGAGGTAGAACGAGGTGATGATGGAGCTCTCCTGCACCTTACGCTCCACACGGAACGGCCGGAAGTCCTCCCAGCCGCCTGCCTGGCTGTGGGACTGCTCATACATCTGGGCTTCGACTCCGATGAAGGCATCGGCTATGACTCCGTAAGCTTCCCCCCATGCGCCCAGAATTTCATCTGTTGCGGCATCTCCAAGCACATCTTTAATCGCGGTTAACAAGAATTTCCCGACAATGGGGTAATGCTCCGGCTTTACACCGAGACTGCGATGCTTATGGGCGATTTGCTTCACGGCCGGAATGATGGCCGCCAGGTTGTCGATATGCACAGCCGCCGCATATACCGTATTGGCGAGGGCGGTCTGCTGTCTGCCTTGCTTTTGATTGGCATGATTGAATATATTCAGCAGCTCGGGATGAGCTTCGAACATAAGCCCGTAGAAGCGCTTGGTAATGGCAACCCCATGGACCTCGAGCACCGGCACCGTAGATTTAATGATTCCAATCGTTTGTTCGCTTAACATAAAACATCCTCCCTCTACACTTTGATTATCAGACGTTACGCCAAGGTGGCTTGCTATCTTGAACGCCGTATCGTCTGCCTGCATAATCTCAGTATAGGGGAGGATTGATGAACGGTTTGTGATTCCAATCACAGCAATCCGCAACGATTTGTGACCGTACAAGCCATGAAATTTAGGATGGTCGAGATTTGCCTGCGGTCAATGCTTCCTTCACCTTCTCCATGGAGGAAACAATGCGATAATTGCCTCGAAGCGGGACATACCCGAGTTTGCGGTTAATGGTGAGGATCGGCGCGTTCATGGAGTCATTGTCTGTGCGGACGTAATCTGCCCCGCGGCGCTTGCCGGCCCGGATCGTCTCCAGCTTAAGGGCAAGGGCCACCTTCTTGCCGCGATATGCCCGGTCTACCCCTGTGAATTCGTGGTAAAGCCCGTTTGTAGTGGTATTATAAAGCACATTGGTCATGCCGACGAACCGGTCGCCGTCAGCGGCGATCAGGACCAGCTCAGGCGTAAAGCCGTCTACCTGCAGATTCCACTTTTTCCACTCGATAAAGTCAGGCACATCTCCAAGAAAGCTTGGTACATCCCTCAGCGTCGCGCATCCCAGCTCATAGAGCTTGCGTTCGCTCTCTTCTCCCGGTTCCTCCGCCAAAGTCAGAAGCCTCAGACCGTTGCATGCCAGAATCGCCTCCGGCTCCACTTCCATCAGCTCCAATGACGTATCCTTCAGTTGAAGAACCGACTGGTAAGCATGCCTCTCGATCTGAAAGCTTCTTTGCTTGGCAAAGGTCAAGGCTTGCGGATGGTCATCCCACACTTCTGACATCAAGGCAGATGCTCCAAGCTGCTCCGCCCAATCGTAAGCATGGCGCAGCAAAGCGTCCCCGATTCCTTGCTCGCGCGATTCTGGTGCAACTACCAGCGTTATGTAGATATAACCGGGCTCCGTCCAGGGCGCCCGCCATGCCCATACATAGCCTATAATATCGTCGTTGGCATTCACCGCTACGCGGCGCGTACGATCATAGCCAGCCAATAGGCCATTCTCATCCTTCCAGGTTGCCCCCACTTCATACAGCTTGCGGTCATCCTCTTCCAGACGCTCTGCGGAGGTTGGCTCTGACCAATAGCCGCTCAGCAGCACGGCCAGTTGCTTGTAATCATGAGGAAGCTGTAGTTCACGTATGCAAAATGACATCGATTCACCATCTTTCCCTTTATATAGCTCAAATTATGAGGCAACAAAGACAGGGAAGGTAGGGAAAGATTGGTTATGAAGCAATTGTTACTTGTCATGCTGTACACTGTTGCACTTGCACTTCTCCCCATTTCAAATTGCCACAAAACCGGATCAGAATATACGGTTCAAAATATACGGCTCGAAAAATCCAATCATTTACAAAAGCTTATCTCGCCAACTGATGCTGTTTTGATAGAATGGGGGCGTATTCAAGTTGATGGAGGTGATGAAGAGGGACAAGTTCAGGCAGTTCTGGCAAGACAGCTTGCAGAATGGGTCATATTATGGAATGGAGGGAAATCGTAAAATGAATGGGTATCAAAGAATCGTCTCCTTATTGTTGTCAGCGGTATTGATCATCGGCGTATGGCCAATCGGACAAGCTGGTGCTGAGGGGCCGTCCGATCCCGCCCCCGTGCTTATACCGGTTGGCACGCCTAACGGAAAGTCCGTCTTGTTTGATAATTCGCATGGACAGACAGCGGGAGCGGCGGACTGGGTCATAGACGGCGCTTTCTCCGCATTTGGTTCAGCGCTGGCCGCTGAAGGCTACTACGTTAAAGAACATCGCAAGTCCAGCCCGTTAACGGAGAGCGACCTGACAGGGTATGATGTATTCGTTATCCCGGAAGCCAATATTCCATTCAAGACAAGTGAACAGCAAGTGTTAGCCGACTATGTAGAGGATGGCGGCAGCATCTTCTTCATAGCGGATCATTATAATGCAGACCGCAATAAGAATCGGTGGGATTCCTCTGAAGTTTTCAACGGATACCGCCGGGGAGCCTGGGCCAATCCGAAGGCAGGCATGAGTGCGGAGGAGGCCGCTTCTGCAGCGATGCAGGATGTTGCGAGCGCGGATTGGCTGTCGGATGAATTCGGCATGCGCATCCGGTATAATGCGCTAGGCAACGTGAATTCCGGCACCATCGTACCCCCGGCGCAAGCCTTTGGCATTACGGCAGGAGTAGGTACGGTGACGATGCATGCGGGCTCCACTATTGCGATTACCGATCCCCAGAAGGCCAAGGGCATCGTCTATATGCAGACGACCAGCGCAGCTTGGCCGAACGCCGTCGATCAAGGCGTCTATAATGGCGGAGGAATCGCAGAAGGCCCGTATGCGGCAATCGCCAAGAAGGGGCTTGGCAAAGTAGCGCTTATCGGAGATTCGTCTCCAGTAGAGGATATTACGCCTAAATATAAGCGTGAAGAGACTGGCGGGACAAAGACCACCTATGACGGGTGGTATGAAATGGATAATGCCTTGTTGCTGACCAATATCATCAACTGGCTGGCTACGCCGGAGAGCTATACGGATTTGACACAGGTGTCTGGCATTACGCTGGACAGCGCCACGGTACTGCTTCCCATGGAGAATCCGCAAACCTCGACAGAGCCGCAATTCGAGCCGTGGTCACCGCCCGCAGCAGGCTATAAGTGGTGGGACCCGTCTACATTCAAGTCGGGGTCGTACGGATTCTCGGACGTTGATCCTCCCAATCCCTCTGACGACGGCGTTGAAACGTTCGAAAGCGGAGTGAAGGGAGCATACACGACGGGGACGGTCACGCTGGACAGCGGCTTCTGGACGTTCGACAACGCTCTTATCGGCGATATGACAACAGACAAGAAGGTTGGAAGCAAGGCGGCTCGCGTTCGTGCGGAGGGCTCCATCTACATGAATGCTGACGTGACTGGCGTCCAGAGCGTCAAGGTACAGCACGCGCATTTCGGATCGGATAGCGGGGCAACGTGGAAGCTGCAAAAATCGCTTAACGGCGGAGCAACATGGAGCGATATCGGCGGACCATACGCCAGCGGTTCTTCGCTTGCGGAGCAAACGATTGCCGTTAATGAAAGCGGCAGCGTCCGCTTCAAGATCGTCGTCAGCGGCGTCTCGGGCAAACGGCTGAATTTCGATCAATTCCAGATTGTGCCGCTGCCTGCCGAGGTGCTGCTGGAGACATTCGAGAATGGTGTCAAGGGAGCTTATGCGGCAGGCACGATTACGCTGGACAGCGGAAGCTGGACGTTCGACAATGCGCTGATTGGCGACCTGACAACGGACAGGAAGGCAGGAGCCAAGTCGGCGAGGCTGCGCGCAGCGGGATCAATCGCCATGAACTTCGACATAGCGGGCGGCGTAAAGAGCGTGAAGGTACAGCATGCCAATTTCGGCTCGGACACCGGGGCGACATGGAAGCTGCAAAAATCCGTCAATGGCGGCGTCACTTGGACGGATGCGGGAGGACCATATGTAAGTAGCTCGGCACTTGCGGAGCAGACCGTGAGCGTGAACGAGAGCGGCAGCGTCAGGTTTAAAATCGTAGCCGGCGGCACATCAGGAAAACGATTGAACCTGGATCAATTCATTATCGTACGTTAGGCGAACATACGAAAAAAGAGGCAGCTGATCGGAATGATCAGCTGCCTCTTTCTATAGAATGACATGATGTCTAGGTTGCTACCGCATTGTACGTCATGATCCAGATCGAACCTGCCACGATCGTCAGCATGATGACCAGGCCGAAGATCAGGGAGATCAGGTTGTAACGAGGTTTCTTCTCGTCACGGATATGCATGAAGAACAAGAGCTGGACTGCGAATTGCAGAATCGCCATGACGAGGATTAGCACCGTCGTCGCTTGCTTGCTGAACATGCCGTTCATGACGGCGACGAGCGGGATGATCGTCAGCACGATCGAGAGCAGGAAGCCGATGACATACGACTTCATGGAGCCGTGGCCGCCTTCATGGCCGCCGTGATCGCCATGCCCTGTGTGAGCGTTATGGTTCGCCATCCTACATCACCCCCATCAGATACACGATTGTGAAGACAAAGATCCATACGACGTCAAGGAAATGCCAGTACAAGCTGACGATATTGACCTTGCGCTTCGTGACTGGCGTAATGCCGCGCCGTCTGATCTGAATAATGAGTGCCGTCATCCATACGAGGCCGACCGTTACGTGAAGACCGTGCGTGCCAACCAGGGTGAAGAATGCGGACCAATATGCGCTTGTACCGATATTCGCGCCTTCATGCACGAGGTGGATAAATTCGTTTACTTCCAGATAGATAAAGGACGCGCCAAGCAATGCGGTAATGATCAGCCAAGTGATCAACCCTTTTTTGTTGCCTTTGTTCATCTCCAGCAGCGCGATGCCGCTGGTGAAGCTGCTTGTTAGCAAGATGAACGTCGATGCGATGATGCCCGGCATCTCGATCAGCTCGCTGCCAAGCGGGCCGCCTGCGAAGTTGTTCCGCAGGACGACATAAGTGGCGAATAGTGTGCCGAATAGAATAACGTCAGTAATGAGGAAGAGCCAGAAGCCAAATGTCTTCATCTCTTCCTGGTCATGATGGTCATGACCGTGACCGTGGTCGCCGCCGTGGCTTCCGTGGCCGGCATGGGCGAGGTGCCCCTTGTTTTTTATTGCTTCTGCCATTAGTGAGCCCCCCTTGCAGCGGCTTCGGTCCGCTCAACTTCTTCGACCGGGATATAGTAATCCGTATTATAGGTAAAGGATCGAACCAGCATACTTACGATGACGCCGCCGAGTCCAAGTACAATCATCCATTTCCAATCCCAGACAAAGCCAAAGCCGGCAGTGAACCAGAAAGCAGACATGACGAACGGTATGCCGGAGTTGCGCGGCATATGAATCGGTTCGAGCGGAGCTTGCTCTGCTTGCACAACCTCTGGAGGATCGGCTTCGCCTCTTAGGCGGCGCTGCTTCTTCTCCCACCAGTCGTCTTGTTCTGTAACGACAGGAGTACGAGCGAAGTTGTACATTGGAGCAGGCGATGGAATCGACCATTCCAGTGTACGGCCATCCCAAGTATCTCCGGTTTTCTCTTTCTTGTAGAACTTGATGCTATGCGCAATTTGCCATACTTGGAACAAGAACGCGATACCCATCAGGAATCCGCCTACCGTCGAAACGATGTTGAGCGGCTGCCAGCCCATATCAAAGTTGTATTCGTTGAAGCGGCGAGTCATACCCATCAGGCCAAGCGCATATTGCGGCATGAAACAAACATAGAAGCCAATATTCCAGAACCAGAATGCCCATTTGCCCAGGCCTTCATGAAGCTTGAAGCCGAACATTTTTGGCCACCAGTAGTACAGGCCTGCGAAGTAACCGAATACGACGCCGCCGATGAGCACTTGGTGGAAGTGAGCGATCAAGAAATAACTGTTGTGGAACTGGAAGTCCGCAGGCGCTACCGATAGAAGCACCCCGGTCATCCCCC
Organism: Paenibacillus sp. NPDC057967; assembly: GCF_042887015.1. Taxonomy (NCBI): domain Bacteria; kingdom Bacillati; phylum Bacillota; class Bacilli; order Caryophanales; family Paenibacillaceae; genus Paenibacillus; species Paenibacillus sp. NPDC057967. The sequence goes on along the minus strand of NZ_JBHVQB010000012.1, from coordinate 31,300 downwards.
CAATGACGAAACATGGGATAAAGGCGATCGTCCACATCATCGGTGTCGGGAAACTTAGCTTGCCTCGATACATCGTGAACAGCCAGTTGAACACTTTGACACCGGTCGGTATCGCGATCAACATGGTTGTGACGGCGAAAAATGCATTGACATTCGCGCCGGAGCCCATCGTGAAGAAGTGATGCGCCCAAGTAAAGAAGGAGAAGAAGCTGATGGACATTAGTGCGAATACCATCGATTTGTAACCGAACAGCTTTTTCTTCGAGAATGCCGAGACGATTTCGGAGAAGATACCGAATGCCGGCAAAATAACGATATACACTTCCGGGTGACCCCACATCCAGATGAGGTTAATATACATCATCGGGTTCCCGCCGCCGTCGAGGGTGAAGAAGTGCGCACCCAGGTAACGGTCAATGAACAGCAGGAACAGAGTTACCGTCAGAATCGGGAATGCGAAAATAATTGTCGTACAGGAAGACAGTACGGACCAGGTGAACATTGGCATTTTCATCAGCTTCATACCTGGAGCGCGCATCTTCAGGATCGTAACGATAAAGTTAATACCGGTTGCTAATGAGCCTATACCTGATATTTGTATGCCCCATATATAGAAGTCCTGCCCGACGCCCGGACTGCCTGACAGCCCTGACAGCGGCGGATAGGCGAGCCAGCCCGCATCCGGCGAGCCGCCGATAACGAATGACATGTTGAACAGCATAGCCCCGAAGAAGAACATCCAGAAGCTTAAGGAGTTCAGGAACGGGAATGCCACGTCGCGCGCGCCGATCTGGAGCGGAACGACAATGTTGAACAAACCGAACATAAGCGGCATGGCCATGAACAGAATCATGATAACGCCATGCGTCGTGAATATCGCGTTATAGTGCTCCGCATTCAGGAATTCCACCTGCGGGACAGCCAGCTGCATCCGCATGAGCAGGGCATCAACCCCGCCGCGGAACAACATCAGAATAGATGCGATGATATACATAATGCCGATTTTTTTATGATCGACAGAGGTTAGCCACTCCGTCCATAGCCAGCGCCATTTCTTGAAATACGTGAGGATGAATACGATGGCTACCATGGTAATTGCAATCGATACCTGGGCTCCGAGAATGAGGGGATCGCCCGTCACGAAAAACTCGGATGAAAAATCTTTGATCTTATCCCACATGAGCTAGTTCTCCTTTCGATAACGGTACGTTAATGGCCCGCATGTCCGTTGTGTTGAGCTGATGCGTCGGCCGTTTCGGTCTCGCTATCGTTGTTCTTGCTGCTTGCTTCAGTCTTCGAAGCGTCCGAGCTGACGCCATGATGCGAGTGCGCGCCGCTGCTGCCTTCTTCGACATATTGCGTTACGATTTGCTCGAACAGTCCTTCAGGGAAGCTAGAGAACTGCTGCACATCAGAGCGGCCTGGCTTCTGTAATTCCTTATAGCCATCCAGAGTCAGGGCAGGAGCGTCTTTCTTCACTTCTTGAATCCATGCATCGTACTCCTCTTGCGATACAGCATCGGCTTTGAAGGTCATTTGGGCAAAATCCTTGCCGTTGAAGTTAGCGCCCGAGCCGTAGTAGCTTCCTTGCTCGTCAGCTTGCAGGTACAACGTCATCGCCATGCCGGACATGGAGTAGAGCTGGCCGCCAAGCTGCGGAATCCAGAAGGAATTCATCGCCGTATCGGATGTCAGCTGGAAGCGGACAGGCCTGTCTTCTGGGAACTTCACATAGTTGACTGTCGCGATATCCTCATCCGGATATTTGAACAGCCACTTCCAATCCATTGAGGTTACTTGTATTGTAATCGGCGCCTTCTCAGATTCGATCGCGCGGGACGGCTCCAACTTGTAAGTATAGTTAATGGTTACGGCCGCAAGGATAATGATGACCACGATCGGAATGCTCCACCATGTCACTTCCAGCTTCGTATTGTGTTCCCAGTTCGGCTTGTATTTCGCTTTGCTGCCTGGGCGGTCGCGGTAGCGCCATACGATTATAGCCGTCATGATAAGCACTGGGATAATGATGACTGCGCACAGAACGGTTGATATGATAATCAAGTCCTTCTGAGATTGCCCGATCGGCCCTTTCGGATCGAGCACGATGTACTGCTCGCTGCAGCCTGAGAGCAGGAAGACCATCGCAAGGAAGAGCCCTACTGCCAGCATTCGATAATTACGTCTCATCTTGGTTCCAACTCCTTAAAGGTTTGTGAAGCATAAAGCCAAGCAATTGGCTTGTGAACAAACCTAGCTTCGAAAGCGTCCGCTTAGGTTTGTGAAGCATAAAGCCAAGCAATTGGCTTGTGAACAAACCTAGCTACGGAAGCATCCGCTTAGGTTTGTGAAGCATAAAGCCAAGCAATTGGCTTGTGAACAAACCTAGCTACGGAAGCATCCGCATAGGTTTGTGAAGCAAAGCTTATGCCTAGGCGTGTGCAGCATATACGCTTTGGCTTTGAAAGCATGCGTTAAGGTTTGTGAACCAGAGCACATGCTGGAATAGTCACAGTCGTCTTGCTCAGTCCGCAAACTCTTAAAAATAGCTTACGACTAACATAGCAGATTCGAAACGCTGTGACTGTAGGGTTAACAATTACGTAAACAATTCGACTTTTTTCCGCCATATATTATTCACGAGTTAGACATATGGTTGAAAATAGCCCAGTAAACAGGCATTTCTAGGAAAATTACGTGGTCTATCCCCATGCGTTTATAGGGGATTTTCGGGCGAATTCGGACAAGGTAACGTCTCGATCATGAAAGCCATTGAATGGAGAAGCCAAACTATTCCTTTGAGGAGTGCCTTAACAATAAAGTCGAACCAGCTTTCTGCTATTAGTGGGTTGGTTTGACTTTTTGGTGTTGTCATATTCGTTCATCCAGAGCAAGAGCAACTCTCCTGTCGAAGTTATCGTCTTGTGAAGGCTTTATTTTACTTTCTTCAAAATATTAACCCTTATATGGCTCTATTGAGTCATGTAGATGGGATTTTGATAAGTTATATTACTTATTAGATAGAAATTTTGAGAGGATTGAATCAGAAATGAGAAAAATTGTAATATCGATGATGTCCGTTAGTCTTATGTTATCCGTTGCTACGGCATGTACTAGTAATGATAACCAAGTTGTTGAAAGCAGTAAGGTTTTGCCTGAAAACGCTTACGAAACGGCCGGCGTAGTTGATAATGAGAATGCTTCATTAGAATATTTGAGAATAACGGACGACCTGGGCAGAGAAGTGGTCTTGAAGAGCAAGCCGGAGCGAATTGTGACCTTGACTCCAACATTTACTTCAATGCTGTATGAGACAGGGGGGCAAGCGGTGGGTCGTGTGTCATTCCAGAGCTTCCTGGGTGACATTCCCGCTGGAGCTGAGGATGCAACGGAAGTCGGATTTAACGCCCAAGTGAACTTGGAGAAGGTCGTAAGCCTTAAGCCGGATTTGGTCATTGGCGGAGTCAGGCTTCATGATTCCATGGTTGAACAGCTTGAAGCGAACAACATTCCGATAGTTGTTCTTAATATGACAACTTATGAGGATGTGAAATCCAAGCTTCAATTTTTTAGCAAGCTGTCGGATGACGACAGCAAGAGCGAAGCTGTGCTGAAAGAAATGGAACAGAAGATCACCCATCTTCAAAGCAAGGTACCGGCTAATAGTCCGAGGGTGGTCATTATTCAAGTCTCGACAAGAGAAGTGACTCTGGAACGCGATAACTCCATTGCGGGAGGAGCTGCCAAGCTGCTGGGTGTCGATAACCTTGGGGCTAACTTGGTTGCGATGGAGGGACGTCCGGACAAGACACCTTTTAGCCTTGAGAAAATAATGGAATTTGACCCCGATCTCATACTCATCTCTACCCGAGGCAGCAAAGAGGATATTGAACCGCGCATGAAACAGGATATGGAGAGTCATCCGGCTTGGAGTTCGCTTCGGGCTGTAAATGAAGGGCAAGTTCGCTTCCTTCCCCAACAATATTTCCTCACTAACCCCGGCGTAGACTATGCGGATGCAGTAGAGTATATCGGCAAGGTCGTATACCCGGAAGTATACGGATATGCGGAATAAATTCCCTCAACAGGAAGCCGGATTCAAAATAATATGGGGCTTGAAGCCGCACAGTATCTTGATTCTGGTGGCTTTTGCACTATTCTCCCTGGCCAGCCTATCGATAGGCGTGGCTAGAGGGGCTGTATCTATCCCACTGGCGGAGATGGCGAGAATCCTGTTTCTTGGCGAACAGACCGAGCATTATAGCATTCTAATGAATATTCGTCTCCCGCGAGCGCTTGTTGGCGCGGCAGTGGGGATTAACCTTGCGCTTGCTGGAGCTATTCTACAAGGAATTATGAAGAATCCGCTCGCTGATCCGCAAATTATCGGGGTGAATGCGGGAGCAGGATTTGTCGCCATCACTATTTTGATTTTGTTTCCGCAGTCGCAATGGCTGTTGACGCCAGGTGCCTTCGTCGGCGCCATGCTGGCAGCTATTCTCGTGTATGCTTTGTCGTGGAAGAATGGAATTCAAACTACCCGAATCATATTGGCAGGGGTGGCTGTTGCATCAATGCTTGGCGCGGGTGTATCCGGCCTGCTGGTGTTCTATTCTGACCGGGTGCATGGCGCTATGCAATTTATCGTAGGCGGACTGGGCACAAGCAGCTGGCCTCAGCTCAAGATTATTGCTCCGTATACGCTCATAGGACTGATTCTCGCTTTGATGAGTACGAATCGGCTCAACTTGCTGCTCTTGAGTGACAACAATGCCAGATCGCTTGGATTAAATGTTGAAGGAAATCGGCTGCTTTTGACGGCTTTAGCTTCTCTGCTTGCGGCAAGCGCTGTCAGCATTGTAGGCTTGCTTGGCTTCGTTGGTTTAGTTGTCCCTCATGCTGCAAGGCTGATGATCGGCAACAACTACCGATTGCTTATTCCAGCATCTGCTTTATTGGGAGCGGGAGTGGTGACGCTGAGTGATATGATGGCAAGAACGATTTTTGCACCAGTAGAACTTCCGGTAGGCATTGTGATGGCTGCGATAGGTGCCCCATTCTTCTTATATCTGCTTAAGAGGGGAGGTTAGCTATGCTGGCATTGCAGGCACTTAATATACATCTGAAATACGGCAATCGAACGATCATACACCAGATGTCTCTTTCTATTGAGCAAGGGAAAATATACACCATTTTGGGACCGAACGGCTCAGGCAAAAGCACATTGATAAAAGCACTTTCGAGAAACCTGAAGCCCAGCAGCGGAACGATAGAGCTGGAGGGGGAAAATGTATTCTCCATGAAGGCTCTTGAGGTAGCAAAAAGGATGGCTTTGCTGCATCAGAAGCCTCAGGCGCCTGGCGATTTGAGCATTAGGGAACTGGTAGAGCATGGCCGATTCCCTCACCGCAAGTTCTGGAGTGCGGATGCCTCAGCGGATAATGAGAAGGTAGACTGGGCTCTTAAGCAGACCCGACTCACTTTCATGCAGGACAAGAAATTGCAGGATTTATCCGGCGGCGAAGGGCAGCGAGCATGGCTTGCCATGGCGTTGGCACAAAGCTCGAAGCTGCTTCTGCTGGATGAGCCGACAACTTTTCTGGATATTTGCCATCAACTTGAAATGTTGGAGTTAGTGAAGCAACTGAATCGAGAGCACGGGCTGACGGTCGTCATGATCTTGCATGATATTAACCAGGCCGCAAAATATTCTGACGAGATCATCGTCGTTCATAACGGCCGTCTTCACTCTGCAGGCGAGCCATCCCATGTCATTACAAAGGATATGCTGAATGAAGTGTTCGGTGTCGAGGCGGAGCTGAAGTCGGGGCATCAAGGACAGTTGATCGTAGAGCCGATTGGAATTGCTGAGAAGAACAGCGGACAGGTTGATTCGATATAGTATTTTGCAAAATTTGAACGAAAGAAGGGATTGCAATGAGCGCGGAGCAGGAAACGTACAAGCCTATGTCTACAGAGGAACGCTTAAAAAAGCGGAAGCTGGCTAACCGGATGATGGATTCGCTGGAGAAGCATGTTTTTATATGCGACGGTATTTGCTGTGTGAGAAAAGGCAATGCGCCAGAAGTGATTGCGGCGTTTCGAGAAGAGCTTAAAGAAACGGGAATGGCGCATAGGATTAAGCTGTCAGAAGTGAAGTGCCTGAGTCGCTGTGCAGATGCCGGGAGTATGGTGGTATACCCGGAAGGCGTATGGTACCAAGGCGTATCGACGGATGATGTGAAGGAGATTGTGCAACAGCATTTTATCGAAGGCCGGCCCATCGAAGAGAGAATCGCGTATTCTCGTTCGGAGGAAGGGAAGTTTGTCCGCTCTCCTTTGTTTCCTTCGGATGAATATATCGTTTAAATACGATGTCGAGAAGCTATCCATTATCGGGATAGCTTTTTTTGTGCCGGCATGGCAGCCGCCGAATACGGCGTGAAGAGGAATTCCGGGGAACCTTGAAGGGGGCATTTGCACTCGATCCCATTCAGTTGAGTTAATCGATGATGTTTGTCGAGACAGGCCAGACGCGGATATGCGCCTATGGACCGTGAAAGCATAGAATGGCGATGCCGGGAAAGAAACCCCTAAGCATCGCCATTACTGATTTTTGTAACTATGTTTGATCAGGAAAACATCCTTTAAGTGAACGAGTCCACTTTTGGGAAAGCCACTTGCTTGTGAAGTGGAATAATGAATATTAATGATCCTTGCCGGAAGATCCGGAAGAGTTCGTGTCCTTGTTGCTGTTCAATCTCGCATGAACGAGACCAATAGCCGTACCAATGACATAAATGTGAACACTGCCTACGAGGAATCCGATTCCGACCATGAGGCCGATATTTTTATCGCTGAAATGACTTAAGTTAATGAGGCATAAGAGGAAGCCGATGCCGAGAACACCCCAAGCCATCGCAGTCATCACATTGACGAGACGCTTCACGTCGGATTTCGTTGGGCCAAGCTGGCTGATCGTTGCCGTTTTTGTAGTCATATCAAACACTCCTAATTTGAGAATGAAAGTGCTTTCTTAACCATACTATACCACATAATATGTCGTTTGTTCAAAGAAAATTCACTTTTTGAACATAAAATAGACATAAAAATAGAATGAGAAGATGAACGGTGGAGCAACAGGGAGCAATGCGGAGAATATTGAAGTACAACAGGGATAAGTTTGTGTCAGGAGCGATAATGGGGATTTGGAGCCGTGTACAAACGAATTTGTGGAAATAGCATAAAGGACAAATTAGAGCATTGAAGTAAGGTTATTTTGCGGAGTCGACAGAATGAGGAATTAGTGGTGAGAGGAAATGTTAAATGTGTGAGGTCGGCAGAAATGAGGAATTAGAGTTGTGTAGTAACGTTAATCGCTGGAACATATTCTACATATAAAAGACGGCCTGCAGCTACCCTGCAGGCCGTCTTGCCATTTAGCGTTAATCCGTCCACCACCGCTTCAGATCGTTCCACCACGAGCGTTGCTTTTGCGGCTTGCTGTTGCTGGTGCCGCCTTGGCCCTCTCCATGGTCTTCGCCATTGCCAGCATCCACTGGAGAGCCGCATACCTCTGTCGGCTCCGTACCGGCCAGGAACGACTCCAGCCGACGATTCGGACAAGTCGCTGCCGCAAGCTTGCCGGATACGGGATCAATGAGAACATTCACGACGCCCTCCGGCACGCGGAAGTACTTCGGAGGCACGGCGGATAACGTGCCTTCGATAAACCGCGCAAAAATCGGCGCTGCCCGGTGCGCCTCGGCGACTGTCAGCTTGCGGTCCTTGTCATAGCCAACCCAGACAGCAGCCGCCAGCTCAGGCGTATAGCCTACGAGCCATGCATCTGTGGCCGTGGTGCCTGTCTTGCCGGCAATGGGGCGTTTGATCGTTGCGGCTACCCGGTGCGCCGTACCGCCATCGTCGAAGACACTCTCGAGCAGGCTCGTCATGACATAGGCTTCTGCAGCCGTAATGACCTGCTCCTCCGCAGGCTTCGCTTCATATAATACGTTACCCTTCCGGTCCTCAATGCGAAGGATGGAGACCGGCTCTACTCGAAGCCCCGCATTGGCGAAGATGCCATACGCAGAGGCCATCTCGAACGGGCTGGCGGGGAACGTCCCCAGCGCGAGCGAGGGAACAGGCTGCATACGGCTGCGAATGCCGAGCTTACGTGCAGTCTCAATTACCTTGTCTGCGCCAACCGTCATAATCGTATTGACCGCATAGATATTGTCGGAGCCGCTGATGGCGGTGCGCATGTCGATGTAATCCTCCGCATACTTGTCACCATAATTATGCGGTTCATACGACTTGCGGCCTTCATCATAGCTGAATACGGTCGGTTCGCTCTTGAAGCGCGTAACCGGAGACATGAAGCCGCTTTGCAGCGCCGACATGTATAGGAACGGCTTGAAGGCGGAGCCTGGCTGGCGCGTACTGGCGAACACGCGGTTGTATTGGTTTTTCGCGTAATCCCTGCCGCCGACCATCGCCTTAATATAGCCAGTACGGGGATCGATGGCGACCAGCGCTGCTTGTTGCTCTGAGCTTGCCGGCATGATCTGCTTAATGGACTCTTCCGCTGCCGCCTGTGCTTCCTGATCAAGCGTCGTATAGATGGTAATGCCGCCTTCATTCAGAAGAGAGGAATCGATGCCAATCTGCTCTACTGCCAGATAGCGAATGTAGTCTCGGAAATACGGAGCGAAGCCCTCCTGCTGGTCCGCTCCTAGCGGTTGAAACTTCAGTATCTCCGCGTAAGCTGTCTGAGCCTGCTCTTCCGTAATAGAGCCGCCTTCCTTCATGGCTTCAAGGATAATATATTGCCGGTCCTTGGCATTCTTCATATTCAAATAGGGAGAATAATATTTGGGGCCCTTCGGTATGCCCGCCAGCATGGCGCTTTCGGCCAGCGACAGCTCGGAGGCATGCTTGTCAAAATACATCATGGCTGCCGCTTCGATCCCATACGAGCCGTGCCCGTAATAAATTTGATTCAGGTACATGCCGAGAATATCGTCTTTGCTGTAATTCATCTCAAGCTGGGCGGTATACATCGCTTCCTTGAGCTTACGCTGCCAGGTTCGTTCATGACTGAGATAGAGATTGCGCGCGAGCTGCTGGGTTAGCGTACTGGCTCCTTGCTTCGCCGACATACTCTGTACGTTCACGACGACGGCGCGGGCCATGCCCTTCAGATCAAAGCCGGAGTGATCGTAGAATCTCCGGTCCTCAATCGCAAGCGTTGCATCCACTACATAGTGATGAATATCGGACAAGGAGACGGAGCGTCGATTCTCCCCCGCATGGAAGGTATCAATGATGTGGCCCTGTATGTCAATCATCTGAGAGGTCTGGCTGATCTTCGAGACGGGCAGCGCCTGCGAGCGCAGATACAGATAGAGTCCCGCCATGAGGACGGCGACGACTGCCAGAGCCATGGCCGAACGCCGAAGCCACTTCCGCAGCTTCAGGATATATGGAAGAAACCGCTCGGAGATATGAGGAAAGGCCAAGCGGCGTTTGACCCTGCTTTTTCGTCTGAAGAACGGGGGTATCCATTTGTTCATGCTGCCGACTCCCTTCCGCGTGTTGCTGATCTATTCTTTAGTATGGAAAAATGCGGAATCGGCTATTCATTTATCAATAGATGTCGAATAATTGTTTGGTTCAAAATGGCTATAAACACATTATTATCTTGAACTCTGGCAGGCTTTATGCGAGTATGTTGAGAATAACGGTCTGATCGGCAATGAAGCTTAGAATAGGGGAGAGAAAGAAATACTGCGGCCAGCCTCACCGTACCGACGGCAGTAGGCCGTCACTTGCCTTTTGACTCACGGTGAACAAAGGCTGGCTGTTCCTATAGATATAGAAAAATACGGGGATGGTAGGATGAGTAACTTTATTGCGTCAACTAAACAGCATGCCAAGACAGCATGGGGAATTCAAGGATTCCCGATTATTATGGTCATCAACATTTTTATGGGCATATCCCATGCTTTCGTTTTGCCCTTCAATTCCTTGTTCGGCATCGACGAAGTGGGAATGAGCAATACGACTTTCGGCATTTTCATGCTGGTCTCGTCGTTATGCGGTATTGTGCTTAGCACTGGAATCGCGAAGCTGTCCGACCGCGTGCCGGACCGTAAGTTCATTCTGATACTCTGCTCGGTGGCCGGCATCATTGGTTATCTGGGCTTTGCCTATTCGCGCGACTATTATGTGCTGCTTATTTTTTCTTCGGTATTCCTCGGGATTGCGTCCTCGACGTTCGCCCAAGTATTCGCGATCGGAAGAGAAGCGCTGACAAGGTCCGATGTGCCCGCCAAGCAGGTGCCGCTGTACATGAACATGTTAAGGACGATCTTTGCCCTGTCCTGGACGGTCGGTCCTGCCATTGCCTCTTATGTCCTTCTATTTATGGGCTTTACAGGGCTGTTCGTCGTCGCGGCTACCTGTAATGCGGTCGTAGCGATCGTTGCGCTGCTGTTCTTGCATCGCCGTAAGGATGCCGCCGGAGCGAAGTCGGAGCAGGCCAATATTCCGCTCAAAAAAATCGTGTTCCAGCCGACCATCTTCATCAACCTGGTCGCCTTTACGTTTATCTCGGCGGCGACTACGCTCAGCTCCATGAATATGGCGCAATTCGTGACAAAGGTGCTAGGCGGAGGCAAGGAAGACATCGGTATCATCTTCAGCATTCCGCCGATCTTCGAAATTCCGTTCATGCTGGGCTTCGGCTATATGGCGACGAGAATGAAGAGCGATCGGCTTATACGTCTTGGTGCGCTACTGGCTCTTGTCTATTTCTGCCTGTTGTTCTTCGCCAATTCAACTTGGCATATCTTCTCGGTGCAAATTTTGAGCGCGGCATACATCTCGATCACGTCGGGTATCGCAATCACTTATTTCCAGGATTTTTTGCCGGAGATGCCAGGAACCGCAACGAACCTGTATTCCAATTCGAGCAAGGTAGGCAACATGCTGGGCTTTCTGCTGTTCGGACTCATCGCAGATGCTTTCGGCTACCGAAATGTGTACCTGGCTTGCGCTATATTTACCTTGGCGGCAGTCGTGCTTTTGTTCGGGCTTAATCGGGCGAAAAGAGTGTCAAACCATGCGTCAGTAAGCGGATGACTGAGGATTTCATGAATTTTTTGTGCAGGACGGGTGAAAAGGTTGCTTTTTTGGCTTAAAACACTATAATACAGGATGAAACATTGACGGAAAGAAGGGATCAATCTCATGGAATTGTGGTACACCGAGAAACAAACTGAAAACTTCGGCATTACGGCGAAGATAACTAAAAGCTATGTACATGAACAAACGGAATTTCAACAATTGGATATGATCGAGACGGAAGAGTTCGGCACAATGCTCGTACTCGACGGCATGGTTATGACCACGGTCAAGGATGAATTCGTCTACCATGAGATGGTGGCACATCCGGTTCTCTTCACGCATCCTAACCCTGAGAACGTGCTTGTTGTAGGCGGCGGCGACGGCGGCGTCATCCGTGAAGTCATGAAGCATCCGAAGGTGAAAAAAGCCGTTCTGGTCGATATTGACGGCAAAGTGATCGAGTACTCGAAGAAATACCTGCCGACAATCGCAGGCGAGCTGGACAACCCGCGCGTAGAAGTGCTTGTCAATGACGGCTTCATGCATATCCATGATCATAAGAACACGTATGACGTCATCATGGTAGACTCCACAGAGCCAGTAGGCCCGGCGGCGAACCTGTTCACGCGCGGCTTCTACCAAGGCATCTACGAGGCGCTGAAGGAAGACGGCATCTTCGTCGCACAGACGGACAACCCATGGTTCAAAGCCGATCTGATCCAAAGCGTAAACCGCGATGTGAAGGAAGTATTCCCGATTGTACGCGTATACGGCGCGAACATTCCTACTTACCCGTCCGGTCTATGGACATTCACAATGGGCAGCAAAAAGTATGATCCGCTTCAAGTGGACGAGTCGTCCATTCCGGAGCTGGATACCAAATATTACACGCCCCGCTTGCACAAAGCGGCTTTCATCCTTCCGAAATTCGTTGAGGATTTGGTGAAGTAAGGCGAAGGGCTGCAGCGATGCGGCTAACCAAAAGAACGAAGCAGCGTAATGTCGCTGCTTCGTTCTTTTTGGTCTATTTAGAGCCTTGCGGGTATTGCACCCACATGCCCCTATTTATTGAAGCTTGAAGTAGATTTTACGATCATTGTTCTCTAACGTAGAGTCGCTTTTGTTAATGACCAGGTAATTTTCTTGACCTTTAATAACAGGAAGAATGACGTTCCCTGTCACTTCGAATGAGCTGCCTTTGGTCGAAGGTGTCACCTTCGGGAAGTCTGGCAGTGCCTCAGTGACCGCCACGCTCATCGAACCGTCGAAGCCGTAGTCTGTGCCGCCGATGACGTAAGCGCCATCCGCTGTTTGTGCCCCCCAGATATAAGGCCTGAAGCTGGAGAGGTACATGTAGCCGATGCTGCTGCTCTTTCCGCTGCTTTTCATCGTCGCATTTTTGACTTTCACATGAAGGGTGACCAGCTTGTATTCCAGGTCTGGGTCTTCTTCCGGACGCTGGAAGCCGTAGTCAACGATCTGGTCGCGTGTAATGGATACAGCCTTCTTGACGGTTACCGTGAAATCAGCGGAGCTGGTGTCGTATTCATCCGGCTTGTAGTTAACAAGCTCTTTATATGTAAATGCTGTATTGAATTTAATGGGGTCTTTAATCGTACCTTTGTTGCTGGAAGCCGCAGCCGATCCGCTTGGAGGCGTCGTATTGGAAGAGCCTGTATCGATCTTCGGAGGTGTCTGTCCTTCAGGCGTAATAACGACGGTCTGACGTTTCTCGTCCCATTGGACATTGGCGCCGAGCGAGTCCGCGACGATACGCGCCGGAACGTAGGTGCGGCCTTCGAATGTGATCGGGTACAGCTTTTTGCCGTCCATGCTTAGATCTGTTTTTTTGCCGCCAACTTCAATGCCAATGGCATAGTTCTGGTACGCGGTAATTTTTTTGAGCGTGGTAGCGGAATATGCGATCGAGCCTGCGCTAACTGCTAGCGAAAGCGCCGTCGTCATGATCAGCACTTTCTTAGTGAAAAACCTTTTCATGAAGCCATCTCCTCTGTATGTGAATAGTATGTTGAAGTCCTGGGACTTAACAACCGCTGCTATACACCTGAGCTGCGGGCAGCTTGCTTAATATGGAATCATCCTGTGATTTATCCCTGATAGACATGTTTATTGAAAAATATAATAAGGAATAAGCGGAGTGAATCATTTTTTATTTCCATTACATATACTCGATCTAGTATAACTGAGAAAATTAACCATCGCCAACATAAATTCAATGCTAATTGATTTGATCTATTCACGACAGATGGTTTGAATCGCCCAGCATGCTTCTATCTTCGCATGAGCAGCGCACAGCAGGATATAATGGAGAGATAAAAGGAGGCGACTTCATGTCGGTCATCTATTCATTTCCGCCCGTTGTCGATGAGCGCTCACGCGTGCTTATTGCTGGTACGGCGCCAAGCGTGAAGTCGCTGGAATACGGGCAGTTCTACGGACATCCGCAAAATTATTTTTGGCGAATTTTATACGGCTTGTTCCAAGTGAGCACGCCGGTCCAGGAGGGATATCCGCCGCCTGATCCCGTCTACGAGAACCGGCTAGCGTTCCTTCGGGAGCATGGACTAGCGGTATGGGATGTCATTCACTCCTGCGAACGGGAAGGCAGCCTGGATGCGAATATAAAAGAAGAAACCCCCAATGATTTTCCCGGACTGCTGGAGCGATATCCCGGCATTCGGGCGATTGCGTTCAACGGAAGCAAAGCATATGACACCTTCCGCAAGGCTTTTGGCGGGCATCCTGCGCTAGAGCATATTGCGAAACTCAAGCTGCCCTCATCCAGCCCGATTCCGACCAAGCATATGCGGAGTCTGGAGGATCGGATCAATGCGTGGCAGGTGATCGTTCCTTTTGCCGTGGAACGCTAGTCTTTCGGGCATTCAGGCGTTGAAATTGGAGGGCTTCCTGTATATAGTAGTAACATACGAAAGAACGATAGCGGGAGCGGAGCAATGAACGACAGCGGCAAGGCCATCATTATATTGGAAAGCAAGGCGGACGGAGAGAAAGCGACGCATCGCTATAAGGGAGAATGGTTCCGCAAGGAGAAGTCGCTGTTCATCCGCTATGCGGAGGACGAGGCGACGCGGGCGCTCATTCGGTATACGCCTGGTGAGCTGTCGCTCAAGCGAAGCGGTGCGGTGCAGTCGGATCAACTGTTCGTATCCGGCCAAAGCCGGATTGGCAAGTACCGCTCAGCGGTAACGGTATTCGAGCTGGAGACACGTACGAAGTCGCTGACGCTGCAAGCGAAGGCAAAGCAAGATCAGCCAGGCGCGTTATTGCCGACTGCGCCGCCGTTTATCTTGGAGTGGCGGTATGATTTATTTGTAAGCGAGCAACTATCGGGACGGTTCCATATCCGTCTCCATATACAGGAGGATCATGAATCATGAGTGCGAATGTACTGGACAAAATGTATGAGCAAGTGAAATCGGCTATAGCGGATGCGGCGGTAGCTGCTGGGCTGGCGGCAAGAGAGGAGCTTCCCGTCTTCGTTCTTGAAGTGCCGAAGGACAAAACCCACGGCGATCTGGCGACGAATGCAGCAATGCAGCTGACAAAACTGGCGAAGAAGAATCCGCGTCAGATTGCGGAGGCGATTATCGAGCATCTCGACCAGAAGGGAGCTTCCATTCAATCGGCAGAGATTGCAGGACCAGGCTTCATTAACTTCCGTATGGACAAAAGCTATCTGTATCCTATCATTGCGGATGCGCTAAGGGCAGGAGAAGATTACGGCCGTGTGTCAGCCGGTCAAGGCTCGCGCGTGCAAGTAGAGTTCGTCAGCGCCAATCCGACGGGAAGCCTGCATCTGGGCCATGCGCGCGGTGCGGCAGTTGGCGATTCGCTATGCAATGTACTAGACTTCGCGGGTTACGAGGTTACACGGGAATATTATATTAACGACGCCGGCAAGCAGGTTGAGAATCTGGCGCTGTCGCTGGAGGCGCGTTACCGTCAAGCGCTCGGCCAAGAGGCGGAGATGCCGGAGGACGGCTACTACGGGGAAGATATTATCGTTTTTGCCAAAGGGCTTGCGGAGCAAGAAGGCGACAAGCTGCTTCAATTGTCCGACAAAGAGCGCTTCTCGTACTTCCGTACCTTCGGACTGGAGAAGGAGCTGGATAAGATCAAGCGCGACCTAGGCCGCTTCCGCGTTGGCTTCGATGTCTGGTACAGCGAGACTTCGCTCTATGAGAGCGGTCAGGTCGAGCAAGGTCTGGAAGCACTGAAGGCATCCGGACACGTCTACGAGGAAGAAGGCGCAACCTGGCTGTCGACGATGCCATTCGGCGACGACAAAAACCGCGTGCTTGTGAAAAACGACGGTTCGTACACCTACCTGACGCCGGACATTGCTTACCATCGCGATAAGTTCGCAAGAGGCTACGACCGGATGATCAACATCTGGGGAGCGGACCATCATGGCTACATTCCGCGCGTGAAGGCTGCCATGGCGGCGCTCGGCAACGATCCGGAGAAGCTGACCGTATTGATCGCCCAGATGGTCAGCCTGTTCCAGAACGGCGAGAAGATGAAGATGTCGAAGCGGACCGGCAAAGCCGTGACTATGGAAGACCTGATGGACGAGGTTGGCGTGGACGCGATCCGCTACTTCTTCTCTATGAGAAGCATGGATTCGCATCTGGACTTCGATATGGATCTGGCGATCTCGACATCGAACGAGAATCCGGTCTTCTATGTGCAATATGCGCATGCCAGAATCTGCAGCATATTCAGACAAGCGGAAGAGCAGGGTATCGCTGTTCCGGATGCCGGCAGTGTGAATTACGGCAAGTTGAACACAGAAGCAGAATTGGACCTGATTCGTAAAATCGGGGAACTGCCGCAAGAAATCGCGGAAGCGGCGGCTCAATACGCTCCGCATCGCCTGATTCGTTATGTGTATGAGCTGGCTTCGGAATTGCACAGCTATTATCGTGCGGAGCGCGTCATTACCGAAGACGCAGAGCAGACGGTAGCCAGACTTGCATTGCTGGGCGCTATTCGCGTTGCCCTTGCGAATGTGCTCCGCCTGGTTGGCGTATCCGCGCCAGAGCGTATGTAATACAAACAAGGATAAAACACAAGCCGCAGAGCTATTTCCGCTCCGCGGCTTGCAGCATGCGTATGACATCCAGCTCGCCGATATTTCGGCGGGCTTTGCTGTTTTTGAGAGGCTGCATAGATCGTTTCATAATCGACTTGATCTCTCCGGGAGACAGTCCGGGACGCAGCGACAGCAGGAGGGCGATCGCGCCGCTGACATGAGAGGTGGCCATCGAAGTGCCGCTCATCTCATTGTATTTGCCTCTCAGCCAGGCTGACGTAATTTTGTCGCCGGGCGCGTAGATGTCGATATAAGTGCCACGGTTGCTGAACGGCGCAATACGCCGATGCCGGTTCGTCGCTCCTACGGAGATTGTTTGCGGATAGCGCGCCGGGTAATCCACCGACCGGAGCTTCCCGTCATTGCCGGAGGAAGCAACGATGATGACGCCAGAATTGTAGGCATTCGTCACGGCGCCGAGCAAAGCCTTGCTTCGGGTCTTCATACCGAAGCTCATATTAATGACATTCATTCCGTTGCGTACGCACCATTCGATGCCGAGGATAATGTCGGAGACAAAGGCGCTTCCGTTATGATCGAAGGCTTTCACGGGTGCGATCAGCGCTCTGGGCGCTACACCGATCATGCCTTGCATTTGATTGGCAGCCGCTATCGTGCCTGCGATATGCGTGCCGTGTCCGTTATCGTCATAAGGCATCTTGCTCCGATTCAGCAGGTTAATGCCTCGAAGCAGGGAATGGTGGAGATCGGGATGTCCGAAGTCGACGCCGGTATCAATGACACCAACCTTGACCCGATGGCCGGTCGTAATGCCCCAAGCCTGCGGAGCCCGGATTTGCTGGATGCCCCAGGGAATGCCGTTTTCAATCGCAAGCGCTTTTTGACCCGATGGACTCACGCTTATTTTGCAGTCTTTCTCCATCCAGACGCGTCCGGAGAAGGATTCCTGAAGTCTGGCATCGAACGGCAGCTTACAGGAGATGGCACGAATGAAGGGCAGAGGTATGATCGCTTTCAGATTCGCGGCCGTTGAAGCTGCTTCGGACAGCTTATGAAGGAAGCGCCGGTACTCGCTGCCATTCTGGAATCGGATAATTCTTTTGGTAGTGGCGGATTGGCTGTTCATTGTCACTTGCTGTAACCAGCGTAATAATGCGGCGGTATCCAATTTTGGCTTCCCCTCCCGAAGGACGATGCTTCATCATCTTATGAATTCGCATCTTCCGCCGCATGAGCAACTTGCCTTTTTTCCAAGAAATAGGTCGAATGCCGTGTCAATTTTCGCCAAAAGACATAGAATAAATGAAGAGCTCACCATGCTCTTGCATTTCCGATAATTCCGCTCGCGGCTTGTCGGATGGATACAGTCAAAGCGAAGGGTCGCTCCTTCGCTTTTTGCTGTGCCGGGGGCCAGATGGAAGCCTGCTTGATTTTTTGCATGAAATAGGTTTTACTATACTGTGACTAGCGTGTAAGCGACTAATGAATGTGTACATAATTTTTGGCAAGAGAGGATGTGTCGATATGAGCGGAAGCAACTATACATTGAAGCTTGATCCCGAGCGCATAAAAGAGATGCCGATGGTCGACCTGGCGTTCGAGGTTCTGAAAGCGGCGAATACGCCTTATTATTATCGCGATCTTATGATGGAGATTGCTAAGATACGTGGTCTTTCCGAGGAAGGCATCAATCAGTTCATCGCGCAGGTGTATACGGAGATTAACATCGACGGACGATTCGCTTGCGTAGGCAGCAACATGTGGGGACTGAAGCGCTGGTATCCGGTTGAGCGTTCCGAGGATCCAGTCGGTAATGCGAAGCGTACCCGCATCATCAATGATGATGACGATCTTGAAGATGAAGATCCGTTCGCCGACGAAGAAGACAGTTATGCTGCGGAAGACGAGGATTACGATGCCTACGATGAAGACAGCGAAGACTTCGATGAATCGGAAGAGGAAGCGGAAGTCGACGAGGATGTCGAAATCGAAGACGAAGACCTGGATGAAGAGGTTGAAGACGAGGAACTGGACGCCGAGGAAGAGGAAGAAGAGGACTCGTTCGACGAAGAGGAAGCCGGGGAAGATCGTTAGTCCGAGATGGAAGCTAGTTTTGCTTGACATGCCCTGTAGCGGCAGAGTAAACTATTGCATGGGCTTTAAGATTAGTTTAACAAATAACGCATTTGATATGCAGATGAGAAAAGTGCCCCCGGTGCTACGGGTGTCACTTTTTTTGTTTGAAGGGACAGTTGAAGAAGCAAGGTTTTGACCTGAAAGCGTATGGTTTAAAAAGACAAGCCTTCATTAAATCGCTTTTTAAACCACCTCTGTAAGGGCAAACTGAAATTAACATAGGAGCATGGAGGGTATCATCACAGTGACCAAATATATATTTGTAACCGGCGGCGTAGTCTCATCCTTGGGCAAGGGAATTACAGCGGCTTCTCTCGGCAGATTGCTGAAGAACAGAGGTCTGAAAGTTACGATTCAAAAGTTCGATCCGTATATTAACGTGGACCCGGGAACGATGAGCCCATATCAGCATGGCGAAGTATTCGTAACCGATGACGGAGCGGAGACCGACCTTGATCTTGGTCACTATGAACGCTTTATCGACATCAACCTATCGAAGAACAGCAATGTGACGACCGGCAAAATCTACTCCAATGTCATTACGAAAGAGCGCCGCGGCGATTATCTTGGCGGTACGGTGCAAGTTATCCCTCACATCACGAATGAAATTAAGGACCGGGTCTTCCGCGCTGGCCGGGAAGCGGGTTCCGACGTTGTCATTACCGAGATCGGCGGTACGGTAGGCGATATCGAGAGCTTGCCATTTTTGGAGGCGATTCGCCAGATCAAGAGCGATATCGGCCGCGACAATGTGATGTATATTCACGTAACGCTTATCCCTTACATTAAAGCGGCAGGCGAAGTGAAGACAAAGCCGACGCAACATAGTGTAAAAGAACTGCGCAGCATCGGCATTCAGCCGAATGTCATCGTATGCCGTACGGAGTATCCGCTCGCTGAGGACATGAAGCGCAAGATCGGCCTGTTCTGCGATATCGACGCTAATGCTGTTGTGGAATGTCGCGATGCTTCCACGCTGTATGAAGTGCCGCTCATGCTCAGAGAGCAAGGTCTTGATGAGATCGTGGTCAATCATCTGAAGCTGACGACAGATCAACCAGATATGCAGGAATGGGAAAGCATGGTTGCTCGTGTCAAATCGCTGCATAAGAAGACTGAAATTGCCATTGTCGGCAAATACGTAGCTCTTCATGATGCTTACCTTAGTATCGTGGAGTCGCTCGGGCATGCAGGCATTGCGCTTGATTCCGAGATCAAGATCCGCTGGGTGGACGCGGAGCTGCTTACAGACGCCAACGTGGCGGACAGCCTGCAGGGCGTTCACGGCATTCTCGTGCCAGGGGGCTTCGGCGACCGCGGCATTGAGGGCAAGATCAGCGCGATCCGCTATGCGCGTGAGCAAGGCGTACCGTTCTTCGGCATCTGCCTTGGCATGCAAGTTGCGGTGATCGAGTATGCGCGTAATGTTGTTGGTCTTGCGAATGCCAACAGCTCGGAGATCAACTCTGCTACGCCTTACCCGGTTATCGATCTGCTTCCGGATCAGAAGGACATCGAGGATCTGGGCGGAACGATGCGTCTGGGATTGTACCCTTGCAAAATCGCGTCTGAGACGATTGCTGCCCGTGAATATTCCGATGAGCTTGTATACGAGCGTCACCGCCATCGGTATGAATTCAATAATGAGTATAGAGAAGCAATCGAGGCCGCAGGTCTGCGTATTTCCGGCACGTCGCCTGACGGACGCCTGGTTGAGATGGTGGAGCTTGCCGACCATCCTTGGTTCCTTGCCGTTCAATTCCATCCGGAATTTACGTCCAGACCAAACCGTCCGCAGCCGTTGTTCCAAGGTTTTGTACGCGCATCGCTGGGTTATTCCGAACGCTAATGCATGATGCTTTATAAGTGCTTTATAAGCTGATGTCGTATTTCCTATCAAAGCCAGTAAGTTTTTGTATGGATTAGAAGGAAAATCCCTTAGCTTCACGAATATATAAAAAATGAGGATTTTCGTTGGATTCAATTTTTTATATGGAGTTTAGTCTTGGGGGGTAGATGGAGCTTGGATAAGAAGAAGGTACTTATTGTTGACGATCAGAACGGAATCCGCGTGCTGCTACTGGAAGTATTCAGCAGCGAGGGCTATCACACGTTTCAAGCGGCTAATGGTAAAATCGCCCTGGAGATTGTGAAGCTGGAAGCGCCGGATTTGGTTTTATTGGATATGAAGATTCCTGGCATGGACGGACTGGAGATTCTGAAGCATATCAAGGCCATTGACCCTTCGATTAAAGTCATCATGATGACCGCATATGGCGAGCTTGATATGATTAAGGAAGCGACCGATCTTGGGGCGCTGATGCACTTCACGAAGCCGTTCGACATCGACGAGATGCGAATGGAAGTGAATCGTCAGCTGCAGGGAGGCAACTCTTCAGGCCGTTTTGCGGTTGGATCATAATGGGATATAGAACGGTACCGATGCTGGAAAAGCGTCGGTACCGTTTTTGCTTTTCGCAAGCAGAAGAGAGCGCTCTCTTTTTACTATGACAATTAGCAGGTGCTTATAGGAGGCGCATCCTTTTGCGGCCTTATAAAACAAGCTTTACTATTTGGAGCCGCAATATGATATAATAGCTCAGAATGACAAGTCGGAACGGGCTTGAGACAGAAAGCAGAAAGCTAACTATAGGAGGAAACAGAACTATGCCACTCGTGTCTATGAATGAGTTTTTGCCACAAGCAAAAGCAAACAAATTCGCAGTAGGTCAATTCAACATGAACAACCTGGAGTTCGCGCAAGCGACTGTCGAGGCTGCAATGGAAGAGAATTCGCCATTTATTTACGGGGTCAGCGAAGGCGCTCTTAAATATATGGGTATCGAATTTACCGTAGCAATGGCTGAAGCGGCTGCTAAAAAATCCGGTCTGCCAATCGCGCTTCACCTTGACCACGGTAGCAGCTTTGAAGTTGCGATGAAGTGTATCCGCGCAGGTTTCTCGTCCGTTATGTTCGACGGCTCCCACTATGGCCTGGAAGAGAACATTCAATTGACGAAGGAAGTTGTGAAAGCAGCACGCGCTATGGGCGTATCCGTAGAAGGCGAGCTGGGAACAATCGGCGGCGTTGAGGATGACCTGAGCGTTGATGAAGCTGATGCTACATTGGCTAAACCAGAGGAAGCAATCCGCTTCTACGAAGAGACTGGCGTAGACTGTCTGGCTATTGCTGTTGGTACGGCTCATGGCATGTACTCAGGCGAGCCAAAAATCCATTACGATATTATTCAAAAAGTAGCTAGCGCTATTCCGGTGCCAGTGGTGCTTCACGGCGGATCGGGCGTTCCAGACGAAGCCATTCGCCTGTCGATCGCAGCTGGCGTTGGTAAAATCAACGTGAATACGGAGAACCAAGTAGCTTGCACGAACGCGATCCGCGAAGTGCTGGGCGCTAAAGCTGATGTAATCGATCCTCGTAAATACTTGACGCCTGCACGCGCAGCGATGAAGGCTGTTATTCAAGAAAAAATCCGTTTGTTCGGAAGCAACAATCAAGCTTAAGCAACAGGAACAAGGGAGGACAAACCGCCTGAACAGGGCTAGCGGCTTCACGGCCGCTAGCTTCGGCGGTTTTTCCTTTGTTATCTTCCAACTAACAGGAGGATTATTGATTTGATGGAGAAACTCATGATCCGCGGCGGGCGTCCGCTGCGCGGAACAGTCCAGATCAGCGGGGCCAAGAACAGTGCAGTTGCTCTTGTGCCGGCAGCGATTCTGGCAGAATCAGAAGTGGTACTCGATAATTTGCCGCTTATTAGCGATGTGGCGGTCTATAGTGAAATATTGCAAGAGCTGGGCGCTGTCGTGAAGCGTGATGGCGATACGATGCGAATCGATCCCTCGCAGCTGATCTCGAAGCCGATGCCTAATGGCAAGGTAAAGCTGCTCAGAGCCTCCTATTATATGATGGGCGCGTTGCTGGGGCGTTTTGGCGAAGCAACGATCGGACTTCCGGGCGGCTGCAACTTTGAGCCACGGCCTATTGATCAGCACATTAAAGGATTTGAAGCACTAGGCGCGACCGTAACGAATGAACATGGTTCAATCCGAATTGCTGCCAAGGAATTGCGGGGCGCAAAGATTTATCTGGACGTCGCAAGTGTAGGCGCGACGATTAATATTATGCTGGCGGCCTCAAGGGCCAAAGGCCACACAATTATTGAAAACGCGGCGAAAGAGCCTGAAATTATAGATGTAGCTACTCTCCTGAACGCCATGGGCGCCACAATTAAAGGTGCCGGAACCGAAACGATCCGTATCGAAGGGGTCGATCGGCTTCACGGCTGCCGTCACTCCATTATTCCCGATCGAATCCAGGCAGGCACTTATATGATTATGGCTGCGGCAACACGCGGCGATGTTCTTATCGATAATGTTATTCCAAAGCACTTGGAGGCACTGACCGCCAAGCTGGAAGAGATGGGCGTGCAAGTGGAAGAGATGGATGAGGCAATCCGTATTGTCGGAGCGCCTGAATATACGGCGATTGATGTGAAGGCATTAATCTATCCGGGGTTCGCCACGGACCTGCAATCCCCGATGACGACATTGCTGACCCAAGCCAAGGGTGTCAGCATTCTGTCTGATTATGTATATGGAACACGGTTCAAGCATGTACCGGAGCTTACTCGTATGGGCGCCAACATTCGTCTAGAAGGCCGCTCTGCGATTATCGAGGGCACGAAGCTGAACGCCGCTAAGGTGAAAGCTGCGGACTTAAGAGCGGGAGCTGCGCTTGTAGTAGCCGCCTTGACGGTAGAAGATGGCGTTACGGAAATTACGAACGTGGAGTACATTGATCGCGGATATGATCACCTCGTTGAGAACTTGACCAGACTAGGTGCGGAAGTATGGCGCGAGACGGAGTCCTAAGGGACTCCGTGTGCCCATGCGGAATAGAATTGCCATACAATGGAAAAGATGAGTAATCAGTCATACTCTATATAATTTGAATAAAGTGGTGAGAATATGTCGGATCTACAGATCGCGGATCTGGAAGGAATGAAGCTGACGGAACTGTACAAGCTGGCGAAACAATATCAGATCGCCTATTATGGTCAGCTCAAAAAGAAAGAGCTTATCTTCGCTATTCTCCGGGCGCAAGCCGAGAAGAGCGGACTTATGTTTATGGAAGGCGTACTTGATATTTTGCAGGAAGGCTTCGGCTTTCTGCGTCCGATCAACTATCTGCCAAGCAAAGAAGACATTTATATCTCGGCCTCCCAGATCCGCAGATTTGATCTGAGGAACGGCGATCTCGTATCCGGCAAGTGCCGGCCGCCAAAAGAAAACGAACGTTATTTCGGTTTGCTTCAAGTCAATGCCGTTAATGGGGAGAATCCCGATACAGCATCTGAACGACTTCATTTTCCTGCCCTTACTCCTCTATATCCCGAGAAGCAACTAGTGCTCGAAACCTCACAGTCGAAGCTATCCACTCGCATGATGGACTTACTCGCACCTGTTGGACTTGGTCAGAGGGGTCTGATCGTTGCACCGCCGAAAGCGGGCAAAACTCTCTTGCTGAAGGAAATTGCCAACAGCATATCGGAGAATCATCCAGATATTGAGCTGTTTGTGCTGCTTATTGACGAGCGTCCAGAGGAAGTGACGGATATGCAGCGTTCTGTAAAAGGCGAGGTTGTATCGTCTACATTTGACGAGCTGCCGGAGAATCATATTAAGGTAGCGGAGCTGGTGCTGGAGCGTGCCCTTCGATTGGTAGAACATAAGAAGGACGTCGTTATTCTGCTTGACAGCATTACCCGCCTGGCTAGAGCGTACAACTTGGTAATCCCGCCGTCGGGACGCACGCTTAGCGGCGGTATCGATCCGGCTGCTTTCCATCGTCCGAAGCGTTTCTTCGGCTCTGCCCGTAATGTAGAAGAGGGCGGCAGCTTGACGATTCTGGCAACGGCGTTGATCGAGACGGGCTCACGTATGGACGATATTATTTATGAAGAGTTTAAAGGTACAGGCAACATGGAGCTTCATCTGGACCGGAAGCTGGCCGAGCGCCGCATTTTCCCTGCGCTGGATATGCGCAGATCGGGAACGCGCCGCGAAGAGCTGCTGCTTAACAAGGAAGTGCTGGACAAAGTATGGGCGATTCGCAGAAGCTTGACCGATACGCCGGACTTTGTCGATAATTTCCTCAAGAAGCTGAAGGATTCGGAGAATAACGAGCAATTCCTTATGTCGCTGGATACATCGGCTGATCCTCCGAAGCATGAACGTCCTTCGATGAAGAGCAATTCGGCTTCATCTGCAAGCCGCAGGCCTGTAGCCAGAACGACGCACACTTCTTAAGGTCCGGGGAAAGGAGCACATCATGAATCTCGTATATGCGGACGAACACGGCAATGTGTTCGACCATCCTGACTATTTCGGACTTGGCCGTAGCGGCGATATGATCGTAGAACTGCTGGAGGAAGAGCTTATTCCGCTGCCGGAAGGAGCGACGCTTGTCAGCCTTCCGTTCACCAGACCGATCGGGCTTGATCCCGAATCCGGTCAAATGCAGGCGCTGCCTGGCGGCGCACAGGCCGTTGGCGCCCTGCTGCCTCAAGGGTTCACTCGGCTATGTCTGCCTGGATACGTCAAGTCGGACAAGAAGGAGAAGCTACCTCTATTCGGCTATACAGCCGTCGTCTGGAAGGACGGGCAGTTCTTCGTAACGGCGGAGCAATCCGATGATCCTGAACGTTGGGACCCGCTTAATTGCGACCGGCAAGAGTTGAATGTACAAGTCGAGAGGCTGCTTCAGAAGTATCCAGACAATCGGCTGTACAAGCATCTGTCCCACTGTGCACTGGGATACGAATGTCTAACGGCCTCCAATACGTTCCTGAGCAGATGGGAGGGGGCAGTACCCGTATCCTATTCCTGCAATGCCGGCTGCTTCGGCTGTATTTCAGAGCAACCGGATGACAGCGGCTTCGTTGCCCCGCAGACGCGTATGAACTTCAAGCCGACTGTGGATGAAGTGGTGGAGATTATGCTGGAGCAGTTGAAGGAGCCTGAGTCGATCATCAGCTTCGGCCAAGGCTGCGAAGGCGAGCCGTCTACTCAAATGAAGATCATTGTGGAAGCGATGAAGCGAGTAAGAGCCCAAACTTCGCTTGGCTATATCAATATTAATACGAATGCCGGGTTGACCGACTTCATGAGAGCAATCGTGGACGCCGGGCTTGACCTGATGAGGGTCAGCACGATTAGTGCTATTGACGAGCATTACAATGCTTATTATAAGCCGCGTGCGTATACGCTGCAGAACGTGGAGCGTTCGCTTAAGTACGCTACGGACCAAGGTGTGTATACCTCGATCAACTATCTGATCTTCCCGGGTGTTACGGATCGGGAAGAAGAGATTGAAGCGATGATTGGCTTCGCCAAACGGACAGGATTGAAGCTCATTCAGATGCGCAATCTGAATATCGATCCGGAGAGCTATCTGGAACTTATTCCGAAGGCGCAAGGCGAAATCTATGGGATGAAGCAAATGCTTGAAATCTACCGTCAGGAGCTTCCTGATGTCGTGATCGGGTCGTATACGCATGTTCCGCCGGTCTTGATGCGCCGTCCGATTGTAGCCAGATAGCAATTTGCTCCAATCGCGATATGGAGGCTGTGAGGCATTGCGCCAAGCTGCCTACCGTGCTATAATTCGTTTATGTGTCATTTTAACTCTGGGTCCGCATGTGGCTCAGGGCAGAAAGAGGTGAACGAGATGAAACAAGGTATTCATCCGACATACCACGTCGTTACAGCAACTTGCGCTTGCGGCAATACGTTCGAGACAGGTTCGATCAAATCGACCCTTCGTGTTGAGGTTTGCTCCGCATGTCACCCATTCTTCACGGGTAAGCAGAAGTTCCTGGATGCCGGCGGCCGCGTCGACCGTTTCAAGAAGAAATACGGCATTTAATTTATTACGAACATTCAGCCTTTATTTGGCAGAATACAAGTACCTCCCTCAGCCATCCTATGGTTATAAGGGAGGTTTTTTTATGCGTATTTTCAAGGGATATAGAAGAGGACGAAGGATGTGGAAGCTGCTTTGGATCGGCCTGTTCGGTGCGGCTATTATGCTTGGCGGATGCGCCAAGGGAGCGTCGGATAAAGCGCAGACTTATCATAATGACGGATATCTCGGTTACTCGAACTCCAATCCGAACCTGTTGAATCGCAGCGGTACGCTGTACCAAAAGGATATTCAGTTCATGGGTGAATTGCTGGAGCCGGTGAAGGGTATCCGCAAGACGGAGGTTGGCTTTAACGGCGACGACGCCAACGTGACGCTGCGTGTCGAGCGCGGATTGTCCGATGCTGAGCGGAATCGCATCCGGGCAGAGGCGCAGAACATCCTGCAGTCGAACTTTCCAAGATACGATGTGCATGTGAAGGTGCGAAGTTAAGGCGCAGCCTTATAGCATGTGATCCAAACCGTGATCGACGACCGCGTATAGCGGAAGCTTTAATCGCCGATTAGGTATTGATTATATAGGGGTATAATCGATGCCTAATGCGGTAAAAAACACCTAAGGAGATTTTTCACAGCCTTACGGCATGCAAAAAACTCCATAGGTTGCGCTTTGCTCTCAAATGTACTATACTTGTCTTTGCCGTGCTAGATGGGGAGGTAGCGGTGCCCTGTAACTCGCAATCCGCTGTAGCGAGGTTGAATTCCTGTCTGAGGTTATGCTGATGTGAGGCTTGGCGCTTGCAAGCAGTGTTGACAGCTGGGTCCTCCGCAATGGACGCTTGTGAACTCGGTCAGGTCCGGAAGGAAGCAGCCGTAAGCAAGTTAGTTCATGTGCCGGGGGAGTGCCTGGCTCGAGCTGTGCAGCAAGAATGCCGCTTGGATCACATATATCAGGGGCAGGTGCACGGTCCTAACCATAGAAGTAAAGGGCAGCGGATGCCCATGTCATGAAAGTCCTGCAGTAGCTGTTTCTCAAGCGACCAAGTTTGAGTGAACGCGAGACTGCGGGACTTTTTGCATGCGTAAGCTTTTTAACATTTTGCTTGATGCCGTGATGTAGTATAATAGATGCATCTGAAAACGCTGCTTTAAGAAGATCAGGCAAGCTGAAAGGGAAGGGTCGCGTGTCACATATTGCGTTATATCGTGCCTGGCGTCCTCAGACGTTTCAGGACATGGTTGGACAGCAGCATATTATACAAACGCTTCAAAATGCGATTCGAGAAAATCGCGTATCGCATGCCTATTTGTTCAACGGCCCTCGGGGGACGGGGAAGACGACGACAGCCAAGGTGCTTGCGAAAGCCGTGAACTGTGAACGGGGACCGGCGGTCGAGCCCTGCAATGAATGTGATGCTTGCCGCGGTATAACGGCGGGACATATTATGGATGTCATCGAGATTGATGCCG
Organism: Paenibacillus sp. NPDC057967; assembly: GCF_042887015.1. NCBI lineage: Bacteria > Bacillati > Bacillota > Bacilli > Caryophanales > Paenibacillaceae > Paenibacillus > Paenibacillus sp. NPDC057967. The sequence goes on along the minus strand of NZ_JBHVQB010000012.1, from coordinate 3,518 downwards.
CATCCAATCGCGGCATTGATGAAATTCGGGAGATACGAGACAAGGTAAGATACGCTCCGTCAGAGGTGCGCTTCAAGGTGTACATTATTGACGAGGTTCATATGCTTACCACAGAGGCGTTCAACGCGCTGCTTAAGACGTTGGAGGAGCCGCCTGGACATGTGATCTTTATATTGGCGACGACGGAGCCGCATAAGCTTCCGGCGACGATTATATCGAGATGCCAGCGGTTTGACTTTAGGCAAGTATCGCTGGATGAACAGTCGGCTAGACTGCTGCAGATTTGTCAGGATGAAGGAATAGTTGCCGATGATGATGCGCTGGCTTATATCTCCAGGTTGTCCGAGGGGGGAATGCGGGACGCTATTAGCTTGCTTGAGCAAGTGGCGGCGTTCGGCGATCGGCGAATTACATTGGATGCGGCCATCGATGTGACCGGCGGCATGGCAGCCGATCAATTCTATCAGTTGGCGGAAGCTGTAAAGGAGCGCAATGTGGCGGCACTGATGCCGCTAGTAGAGAGCTTGATGCAAGCAGGCAAAGCTGCAGATAAGTGCATGGAGAATTTAATGTACTATTTCCGTGATCTGCTGGTACTGAAGCTTGCTCCGACAGGTGGGGCCGTCACAGAACGAGTGGTGGATCGCGAACGGTTCCAAGCAATGGCAGAGGCTTATTCGTCTCAGCGATTATTCTCCATGATTGATGTACTCAATCGTTATCAAGTAGAATTAAAGCATGCCTCTCAGCCGCAGACTTTGTTCGAAGTGGCTTTGATGAAGCTGTGCGCCATCGGGGATGAACAAGCTTTCGAAGGATCTAGTGGTGCGGGCAGCAGCGATAGCGTCTCATCTGCAGAGGTGACGAAGCTTCGTCAGCAAGTCCAGGCTTTGGAGCGGAAGCTTGAGAGTGTGCTTCAGAACGGCGTGCAAGTGCAGGCAGGACAAGACGCAGGGGCAGGAGCATCCCGTAATCCAGCGCCTAACTCTAGGGGTGCGCTTCGCGGATCATTCGGCAGCGGCGGTGGTGTTGCCCGTTCAAAAGTAAAGCTCGATGGATATATCGCATCCGCGAGCAGTCCGGAGTCTGGCATAGCGCGTTCGCGTTGGGGCGATGTGCTCGGCCGCGTAAAGGATGCCAAAGTTACCTTGCATGCGTGGCTGAAAGACGGCGAGCTTGTATCCGTCGACGCAGGGAATTTGCTTCTTGCCTTCAAGAATGATATTCATCGGGAAACGACGGAAAAGCCGAATCATCGCGAGATTATTGAGCGAATCGCTCAGGAAGTGCTCGGAGTCTCTTATCATCTGGTGACGGTTATGCTGAAGGATTGGCACACCGCTCTGGATGGAGCGGGCAACCCGGCAAGCGAGCCGCTAGAACTTGTGCCGGAAGGTGAAAGTGCTCCGGACGCAGCAAGCAAGCGTTCTGAATGGGTCGAAGAAGCCGTTAAGCTGTTCGGCGAGGAGCTTGTTGTCGTGAAGGATAATCAATAACTACTAAATTGATGGGGTGAATGTAATGAACAATATGAATCAAATGATGAAGCAAGTGAAGAAGATGCAGGAGCAAATGTTGAAGGCACAGGAGGAACTGGAAACCAAATCGGTTGAAGGAACAGCTGGCGGCGGCGTTGTTACGGTAAGCGTTAATGGACATAAGAAACTTCTTAACATTGTGATTAAGCCGGAAGCAGTAGATCCGGATGATGTAGAAATGCTGCAAGACCTTGTGATGACGGCTGTCAACGACGCCCTTACAAAAGCGGATGAGCTTGCAAACCAGGATATGGGTAAATTTACGGGCGGCATGAAAATCCCGGGTCTGTTCTAATTGACAGGCTAATGCTTTGCTGAAGGCCTGAAAGGAGCTGTACCCTCTTGCATTACCCGGAACCGATAGCGAAATTGATCGATTCATTCACGCGCTTGCCTGGCATAGGCCCCAAGACGGCGGCAAGGCTTGCTTTCCATGTGCTGCGGATGAAAGAAGATGATGTCATCGACTTCGCCAAAGCGCTGGTAAGCGTAAAGCGGAATTTATTTTATTGCTCCGTATGCTGCAATATTACAGATACGGACCCTTGCAGAATTTGCCAAGACAAGTCTCGAGACGGTTCTGTTATTTGCGTGGTGCAGGAATCCAAGGATCTGGTTGCCCTGGAACGTATGAAGGAATTTGACGGCTACTATCATGTGCTGCAAGGAGCTATCTCTCCAATGGAGGGAATCGGACCGGATGAGATTCGGATAGCGGAGCTTTTGAGAAGGCTCAGCGACGAGAAGGTGCAGGAGCTTATTCTGGCCACCAATCCGAATATCGAAGGCGAGGCAACCGCCATGTATCTGTCCCGGCTTGTTAAGCCCTTTGGTCTTAAGGTCACTCGAATTGCGCATGGATTGCCGGTTGGCGGCGATCTGGAGTATGCGGATGAGGTTACGTTATCCAAAGCGCTGGAGGGCAGACGAGAACTCAATTGATCCCATACGATTATTTTGCTCGAACCGAATTCCCCTGCATGGGGAGTTCGGTTTTTTTGTTGTCTGGAATCCGTTGTGATCATGTTACCGTTCTAATCTTGTCCCAAGGCTTATACACATAAGAAGGAAGCGGATTAGGATGCACAAGGAGGCTGGAACATGAATTCCACAATCGAACAGGAAGAAGAGCAGCTACAGAAGCGTCGCATCAAGGAAGAGATTCGGGAAACGCTGAGGGAATGGGAAAATGCCAAACGCTTTTTTGAGCATGCATTGGGCCACGAGCAAGTGGATTATGCGATACATGCTATTATTACGGCTGAGAAGAGATACGCCATGTTAATACATAAGGCCAAAAAAATGAAAGGGCCATGGCCCAAATGGGAGGGAATAGATCAATGAAAATCGTCTGGCTGTCCATGCTGATTGTTTCATCTTTACTATTAGTGGGGATTCTGCTGCGCAACAAGTTATCCTGGGGATGGCTGAAAGGCTTCGCACTGCATGTAGTCATTGCGGCGGGATTGCTCTATATCGTGAATGAACTGGCGATAGTGGAGGGACTCCATATTCCGCTGAATCCAATTACGATTAGTACGGCTGTCGTGCTTGGCGTTCCGGGGGTTCTCATGATGGCAGGCGTTCAGCTGTTTATCGTCTAATAAAAGGTGTGAATGCTCATCCAACTCTGAATGTTGCGAATATAATAGAAGAGGTTGACGAGCTATCGTTAATTATGCTACATTAATGTTCGCGCCAGGGAAAAAGGCAAGCGGGCAAGAAAAAAAGATTTAAAAAAATGCTTGCATTAACCTAGGCAGCTGTGATATATTATAAAAGTCGCCGCTGAGAGAAACGGCTGACACGCAAGAAAACGAAAGACATAAGATTGTTCTTTGAAAACTGAACAACGAGCGAAAATGCCCTGTCATTAATGACAGAAAAGCAACAACGTTATTGAGCAAGTCAAACTAACTTTTATGGAGAGTTTGATCCTGGCTCAGGACGAACGCTGGCGGCGTGCCTAATACATGCAAG